>NZ_VFTB01000001.1:0-766084 GCF_007003945.1 Mesorhizobium sp. WSM4307 | reverse complement strand
CCCCCCCCCCCCCCCCCCCCGCCCCCGGCCCCCCCCCGCGCGGCTTGGCCAGGGATCAGTCCTTGCTGACGAAACGCGACGGATGGACATCCATCACATTGTCGACGAAGCCATGCAGCTTCGAGGACACGATGTCGTGGTAGCTGTAGTAGAGCAGCGGGATCTGGCCAACATCGTCGACGAGAATGCGTTCGGCCTCGGAGAGTTCCTTCATGCGCTCCTCGGGCTTGCCTCCGGCGGCGGCTGCCTTGTCCATCGCTGCTTCATAGGCCGGGCTGTTGTAGTTCGAGTAGTTGTTGCCGCTCGCCTTGCGCGAGATCCCAAGGAAGGTTTCCGGATCCTTGTAGTCGGCGATCCAGGCGGCACGCGCCACGTCATAGTCGCCCTTCTGCTCGAGGAAGGAGTAGTGCGTCTTGGTGTCGGTGTTGAGCAGCGTGACGTCGACGCCAAGCGGCTTCAGCTGCTCCTGGATGGCGACCGCGGTGTTCTTGTGGTTTTCCGAGGTGTTGTAGCGGATTTCCATCTTCAGCGGATGTTCGGGCGTGTAGCCGAGTTTCTCGAGGATTTTCTTGGCCGCGTCCTCGCGGTCTATCTGCGGCATCTCGGCATATTTGGCCATTGCGGGCGTGTAGCCCTCGATGCCGGGAGGCACCATCGAATAGCCGGGCAGCATCGAGTTCTGCCAGACCTTTTCGGCGATGAAGTCGCGGTCGATCGCCATCGAGATGGCGTTGCGCAGTTCAGGGTTGTTCCACGGCGCCTTGTCGGTCTTGATGGCGTAATAATAGGTGCCGAGATAGGGGCCGACATGGATCTGGTCGCCGAACTTGGTCTTGAGGTCGGCAAGCTGTTCGGTCGGCAGATCGTCATAGCTGTCGAGTTCGCCTGCCTCGAAGCGCTTCATCGCCGATGAGCGGTCTTCGGTCGGGATATAGTTGACCACGTCGAACTTGACGGTCGCGGCGTCCCAGAATTTCGGATTCTTGACCAGCTTCATGTGGTCGTTGGGAACCCATTCGGCCAGCGTGTAGGCGCCGTTCGAGACGAGCTTGCCGGGCTTGATCCAGTCGGCGCCGAGTTTCTCAATCGAAGCCTTGCTGACCGGATAGGTCGCCTGGTGGGTCAGCATCTCCAGGAAGTAGGGCGTCGGCGCCTTCAGGGTCACTTCCAGGGTGTTGGCGTCGATGGCCTTGACGCCCATGTCCTCGGGCTTGCCTTTCTTGGTGTTGACGTCCTCGGCGCCCTTCACCGGATACAGCATCGAGGCGTATTCGGCCCCGGTCGCCGGATCTTCCAGCCGGTGGAAGGCGTAGACAAAGTCGTCCGCCGTCACCGGGCTGCCGTCCGACCACATGCCGTCCTTGCGCAGCTTGAAGGTGTAGACGGTGCCGTCATCCGACACCGTCCAGCTTTCGGCGGCGCCCGGAATGAGATTTGCCTTCTCGTCCTGCATGACCAGTCCCTGGAACAGGTCGCGCAGCACGTTGGCTTCATACACCGTCGAGGTCTTGTGCGGGTCGACCGACTCCGATTCGGCGGCGGTGCCCCTGTTATAGACGCTCTCGGCGAACGCCGGCGAGTAGAATGCGCCGGCGGCTACCGCCATGGTGGTGGCGAATACCGTCGCCTTCAGCATGTTTTTCAGCATGAAGTTCTCCCTGTCGGCGCTGCCCGCGGCGCGCCTTTGAGTGTTGACGCCCCGGAACCGATGCCTGGTTCCTTTGAGCGTGCCGCCGGTTCCCCCCGGCAGCTGGTGGCAGGAGACTAGACAGGAGGTAAGCTCTTTTCAACCGAGTACTGATTGACCCTAAGTCAATCCTCAAAAACGAAGAAGCAACAGCTAAATTAGAACGGCATTTTCAATCGCGCGCATCCCCAGGTTGCACCCAGAGTTTTCGCTTTCTGCATGCGAACTTTGGCATGCTCGTATCATGGTACAGAACCTCATTTCCAGGCTCCGAAGACGTGCGTTCCGAACAGACAATTCGGGAACGTCGGCGGTCGAGTTCGCCCTGCTGTCGCCGATTTTTATCCTTCTTCTGCTCGGAATGGTTGCGTACGGTATCTATTTTGGTGCTGCCAACTCGATCCAGCAGATCGCGGCGGATGCCGCCCGGACGGCTATAGCCGGGTTGAATCAGACCGAGCGGCAGACGCTCGTTGCCGCCTTCCTCGCCAACAATGCCGGTGGTTACCCCTTCGTGGACGCCAGCAAACTGACCTACCAGGCCAATGACAGCGTGGCCGACGGCAGCCAGTTCGTGGTGTCGGTCTCGTACGATGCACACAACCTGCCGATCTGGAATCTCTTCCCGGGCATAGCCATGCCAGGGACCACCATCAAGCGTCAGTCAACGATCAGGGTTGGGGGTATCTGAATGCTGCAGCGTGCGGGCAAGGGCATCGGCCGGCTTGCACGGTCTATGATGGAGGACAGGAAGGCGAATTTCGCCGTCATGACCGCGCTGAGCGTGCCGGTCGCCCTGGCGCTGGCCGCGGTGGCCATCGATGAAGCCTCCATCTACTCGGAGCGCCGGCAGGCCCAGGCGATGGTCGATCTGGCGGCGATCACCGCAGCCTCGAACATCAACAATGTCAACATGGCGGTCGTCACCACGCTCACCGACAACGGCATGCCGGGTGTCGTCGTTCAAGCCTCGGGCCAGACCATTGCCCCGGCCCTCGGCAAGACCGTGGTGACGGTCACGCAGGGCCGATATGCCTCGACGACCACCAACGTCACCCAACGCTTCCAGGCGGGCGTGACACCCTACAATGCGGTACGTGTCACGCTGGCGAAAGTCCCCACCCGCTATTTTGCAAGTTCGCTCATCCCCACTCCGGTCATCGGCACCCAAGCCACGGCCAGCATGACGCCGCAGGCGGCATTCTCGGTGGGGTCGAGACTGCTCGGCGTCAATGGCGGCGTCCTCAATGCTTTGCTGAGCGGGCTCCTCGGCGGCAACATTTCGCTCAGTGTCATGGACTATAACGGGCTGATCTCGGCCGATGTCAGCGTCTTGTCCTTCATCAGTGCGCTCGCCATACAATTGAACATCACGGCCGGCACCTATTCGGACGTACTGGCCTCGAAAGCGACTGTCGGCCAGATCGCCACCGCCATCGCCAACGTCCCCGGCCTCGGCAACACGGCCAAGGTCGCCCTGCAGACCATCGCCTCCAAGTCGACCAGCACGGTCAAGATCCCGCTCAGCAGCCTTGTCGATCTCGGGTCCGTCGGCAGCCTGGGCCTCGGGCAACAGCCGTCCGGCTTCGGCGTCGATGCAAGCGCCATGGGAATGCTGACCGCCGCCGCCGTGCTGGCCAACGGCACCAACCAGGCCGCGGTCGATCTCGGCGCCACCATTCCGGGACTGCTCTCGACCAAGCTCAACATCGCCATCGGGCAGCCGCCGCAATCCTCGCCCTGGCTCGCGGTCGACGGCATCGGCACTGTCGTGCGCACCGCCCAGACGCGCATCAAACTGACGGCCTCCGTCGGTGTCGGCACGCCCGGCCTCGGCGGCGGCATCAGCCTGCTCGCCGTCAACCTGCCGCTCAATGTCGAAGTCGCCTATGCCGAAGCCAAGCTGACCGACATCAGCTGTCCGACAGGGCCTTCCAGCATCAGCGTTTCGATCGCCGCGCACCCGGGCGTTGCCCAGCTTAACCTGGCCAACAGCAACAATCCCTCCGGCTTCGCCGATTTCAGCCAGCCACAGACCTTCACCGATGCGGACATCGCCGATGTGAAGCTGCTGTTGATACCGCTGATCCAGGTGATGGGTTCGGCCGCGACCGCCATCACCAACAACAATCCGCAGACCTTGACGTTCAATGCGACCGACATCGCCAACAAGACCGTCAAAACCGTTTCGACGCGCAACATCTCGCAGTCGCTCACCACGTCGCTGGTCAACAACCTGTCGCTTTCGGCCAATGTGCTTGGTCTCGGCATCGATCTCACCGCGCTGCTCGGAACGGTCAAACCGGCAGTGGTGACCCTGCTCAACACCGTAACGGCGCCCGTCGACGACTTGCTCTACAATGTACTGTCCGCGCTGGGTGTCGGCGTCGGCCAGGCCGACATACGTGTCACCGGAGCGACCTGCGGTCGGGCGGTGCTCGTTCAGTAAGGTTTTCATGGCCAAGCGGGTCGCCTGGCCAAGGCGCGGTCGAACGGCCGGTCAGTCGAGCCGGCCAAGGAAGCAACCGAGAGCCGGCAGCGAAAGCGCTCCCCCCTCGCCGGCAGCGGTGCCAGCCAGGACAGCAGCGACAGCGCGAATATCCGGCGGCAAGGGCCAATTCGCCGGCTCTCCAGCGAAATTGAAGACGCAGAGCAGTTTCTGCCCGCCGCCTTCGCGGATGAAGGCCAGCACGTCGCTTTCGGCGTCGAGAAAGCGGATCGAACCGCTGACCAGCGCCGGATGGCGCCTGCGCAAGGCGAGCGTCGAACGGTAGGCGGACAACACCGATTGGTCGCTGCCGTTCTGCACATCGGCGGCGCAGGCGCGATGGCTGGCGGGGACCGGCAGCCAGGGTTTGCCCGTCGAGAAGCCCGCATTGTCGGCGCCGGCTTCCCAAACCATCGGCGTGCGGCAGCCATCCCTGCCCTTCACACCGGGCCAGAAACGGATGCCGACGGGATCGCGCAGATCCTCATAGGCAAGCTCCGCCTCCTCCAGGCCGAGTTCCTCACCCTGATAGAGGCAGATCGAACCGCGCAGGCAGGCGAGCAGCATGATCGAGAATCTGGCTACCGCCTCGGCATCGCCATCCGGCGCTGTCCAGCGGCTGACATGGCGCACCACGTCATGGTTGGAAAACGCCCAGCAGACCCAGCCGTCGGCAACCGCATGTTCGAAGGCCTCGACGCAGCCGCGCACATGCGCCGCCGAGAATTGCGGACCGAGCAGGTCGAAGGTGTAGCACATCTGCAGCTTGTCGCCGCCCGAGGTGTAGGCGGCCAGCGTCTGCAGCGAGCGGCTCTCATCGCCGATTTCGCCGACGGCGGCGCGCTCTGGATATTCGTCGAGCAGCGCCCGGAAACGCCTGAGGAAAGCCAGGTTCTCCGGCTGCGTCTTGTCGAACAAATGCTCCTGGTAAAGGTAGGTGTTGGTCTCGCCATTGGTGCCGGCGACGCTCGACGCCAGGGGTGGATTGCTGCGCAGCCAGCGGTCGTGGACATAATAGTTGACGGTGTCGAGGCGGAAACCGTCGACGCCGCGCTCCAGCCAGAACCGCACCGTGTCCAGCAGCGCGTCCTGGACCTCCGGATTGTGGAAATTCAGATCGGGCTGCGAGGCGAGGAAATTGTGCATGTAATATTGCCGGCGGGTTGAATCCCACTCCCAGGCCGGGCCGCCGAAGACGGACAGCCAGTTGTTGGGCGCATTGCCGTCGGGTTTCGTATCGGCCCACACGTACCAGTCGGCCTTGGGATTGTCGCGGCTGGCGCGGCTCTCGATGAACCATTCGTGTTTGTCGGATGAGTGCGACAAGACCTGGTCGATGACGATTTTCAGGCTCAGCCGGTGCGCTTCGGCGACCAGAGCGTCGAAATCCTCCAGCGAACCGAACATCGGATCGACGTCGCGATAGTCCGACACGTCATAGCCCATGTCGGCCATCGGCGACTTGAAGAAGGGCGATAGCCAGACGGCATCGACGCCGAGCGAGGCGATGTGGGCAAGTCGCGCGGTGATACCCCTGAGATCGCCGCTGCCGTCGCCGGTCGTGTCCTGGAAGGAGCGCGGATAGACCTGGTAGATGACGCAGCCGCGCCACCATTCGGCCCCCTGCCCCGCCCAAGGGTCGGCATTGTTGTCGGCCATCACGAACCCTTCCTGGCGCGACCCTTGGCGGTCCAGCGCGAACTGGTTTTTTTCGCATCGGATTGCCCGAAGCCCGGCTGCCACTTTTCGGTCCGATGCTCTGCCATGAAATGGACGCTGCGGCCCGGCAGCGGCCGCGCAAGGTCGATCGCCTGCGTCTCGATCGCCGGCTGCCATCGGAAGCCTTCCCGCGCGGGCAAGGTGAAGACGCATTGGCGACGATCGCCATTGATCATGACGGCAAGGCGGTCGCCGCCCGCATCACCCAATAGCATGACGAGGCGGTGTCGCGCGGGGTCGTTCCAGTCCGTCTCGGCAAGCGGCATACCGGTCTCGGTCAACCAGGCGACGTCGGGGATGCCTGTCGCATCGGCCGGTTGTCCTGTCAGGAAATCGGTATCCGACAAAGCGGGGACGGTACGGCGAAGCATGCCGAGCGCCGATGCGTAGCGCTCCAGCGCCTGGTCGCGGCCGGCCCAGTCGAGCCAGGTGATGGCATTGTCCTGCGCATAGGCATTGTTGTTGCCCTTCTGGGAGCGGCCGAACTCGTCGCCCGCTGTCAGCATGATGGTGCCGCGCGAGGCAAACAGCGTGGCGAGCAGCGCGCACTGGTCGTCGAAGCGCGCTTTGGTGATCGCCGCACTGTCCGTCTCGCCCTCGGCGCCGTTGTTCCAGGACAAATTGTCGTTGTGGCCGTCGCGGTTCTGCTCGCCATTGGCCGCGTTGTGCTTGCGCTCATAGGCGACGATGTCGGCCAGCGTCATGCCGTCATGGGCGGCGATGAAATTGAGCGTGCGGCTGGCCGGCTGGCCGGCCTTGCCAAAAACATCGGACGAACCGGCAAGCCGCGTCGCAAGCGCTCCTACCGCGCCGGCATCGCCTCGCCAGAAGCGCCTGGCGTCGTCGCGATAGCGGTCGTTCCATTCGAGGAAGCGCGGCGGGAAGTTGCCGAGCTGGTAGCCGTCAGGGCCGATATCCCAGGGTTCGGCGACCAACACGCGATCGGCAAGGACGGGATCGCCGGCGATCGCCGCGAGCAAGGGCGCCGCGGGATCGAACACGCCGTCGACGCGGCCCAGCACCGGCGCCAGATCGAAGCGGAAGCCGTCGACGCCGGCGTTGCAGACAAAATGCCGGAGCGTGTCGAGCACCATGTCCCGCACTGCGGGATGATCGCAGGCGACGGTGTTGCCGGTGCCGGTGTCATTGACCAGCCTGCCATCCGGCCGGTGCCGATAGTAGCCCTGGTTGTCGAGGCCGCGCAGCGACAGCGTCGGCCCCAGCCGGTCGCTTTCGCCTGTGTGGTTGAAGACGAGGTCGAGGATGGTGCCGATGCCGGCCTTGCGCAGCGCCGCCACGGTGTCGCGCAATTCCCCGAGGCCGCCGGGCGCAAGACGCGGGTCGAGCGCCATGAAGGTGACAGGATTGTAGCCCCAGGCATTGCTCAGGCCCAGCGGCGGCAGGTGCCGCTCGTCGATCGACGCCGTCACCGGCATCAGTTCGACGGCCGACACGCCGAGCCTTTGCAGATGCTCGATGACGACAGGATGAGCAATTGCCGCGATCGTACCGCGCCGCGCTGGCGGAATGTCGGGATGCAGCTTGGTGAAGGCGCGCACAGGCACCTCGTAGATCAGGCCGCCCGGTCGAAACAGCGGCGGCAACACAGGCACCGCTTCGGGCACGGCTTTCGCCAGGGTCTTGGGCATCAGCGGCGCGGTGTCTGCGCCCTCATTGCGCCGCGCGGCGAGCCGCCAGTGATAGGCGTATGGCCGGTCGATTTCGACGGCATAGGGATCGGTAAGCAGCTTGTCGGGGTCGAACCACAACCCGCGCTCGGGCGCATAGTCACCGTCGGCGCGGAAGCCATACCGCGTCCCCGAGGCAAGGCCGGGAACGAAGAGCGCATGCACCCCCTCGCCTTCCGGCTGCAACTCCAACCGGTCGAGTTCGCGGTTTCCCTGCCCGTCGAAGATCGACACCCAGAGGCGGCGCGCCGACGAGGACCAGGCTGCGAAGCGGATGCCCTCGCGGGTGACGGTGGCGCCGAGTTGGGTCATGGGAGCGCCTCACCTTCTCCCCTTGTGGGAGAAGGTGGATCGGCACGCAGCGCCGAGACGGATGAGGGGTGTTGGAAGGAATAAGGCGCCGGTGTTCTGGGCGTCGGTTTGCGCCAAGCTGGAGCACCCCTCATCCGTCCGAGCTTCGCTCGGCCACCTTCTCCCACAAGGGGAGAAGGGGGAGCCTCCGCCTCCACCCTCAAGTAATCACGCTCGGCTTGTTGCGGCCGGTGTGGCTCTTGATCCCGGCAATGTCGTTGGCGGCCGCGATGAGGTCGGCAAGGGCTGCCTGCGTGTCGAGATCGTGCCTGGCCTTGTCCGGCTCGTAGCGCTCGATGTAGACGCGCAAAGTCGCGCCGGACGTGCCAGTGCCGGAAAGCCGGAAGACGACGCGCGAGCCACCTTCGAACAGGATTCTGATACCCTGATGCTCGCTGGTCGAACCGTCGACCGGGTCGTGATAGGCGAAATCGTCGGCCTTGGCGATCTTCAGGCCGCGCACGCTGGTGCCGGGCAGCGAGCCGAGCTTGCCACGCAGTTCATCGACCAGAGCGTTGGCGCGGTCGCTCTCGACCTCCTCATAGTCGTGGCGGGAATAGTAGTTGCGCCCATAGGCCGCCCAGTGCTCGGTGACGACCTGCTTGCAGCTTTCGCCCCGCGCGGCGAGGATATTGAGCCAGAGCAGCACCGCCCACAGGCCGTCTTTTTCGCGCACATGGTTGGAGCCGGTGCCGGCGCTCTCCTCGCCGCAGATCGTCGCCATGCCGGCATCGAGCAGATTGCCGAAGAACTTCCAGCCGGTCGGCGTCTCGTAGATAGCGATGCCGAGTTTTTCGGCGACACGGTCGGCGGCGCCACTGGTCGGCATCGAGCGGGCGATGCCCTTCAGCCCGTCCTTGTAGCCGGGCGCCAGACGGGCATTGGCGGCAAGCATCGCCACCGAATCCGACGGGGTGACGAAAATGCCCTTGCCGATGATCAGATTGCGGTCGCCGTCACCGTCGGAAGCGGCACCAAAATCCGGCGCGTCCGGCCCCATCATCTCGTCATAGAGATGCTTGGCGTGCACCAGGTTCGGATCCGGATGATGGCCGCCGAAATCCGGCAGCGGCTTGAAGTTGCGGCAGGTGCCGCTGGGCGCGCCAAGCCGGTTCTCGAGGATTTCCTTGCCATAGGGACCTGTCACCGCATGCATGGCGTCGAAGCGCATGCGGAAGCCCGATTTGAACAGTCTGCGCAGCGCGTCGAAATCGAACAGGCTTTCCATCAGCTCGGCATAATCGGCGACCGGATCGATGATCTCGACCGTCATGCCGGCGGCCGTGACGGTGCCGATCGTATCGATGTCGATCGGATCGATGTCCGATATCTTGAAGCTCGCAATCGCCTTGGTCTTGGCAAAGATCGCATCGGTCAGCTTTTCCGGCGCCGGGCCGCCATTGCCGGCATTGTACTTGATGCCGAAATCCTCATGCGGGCCGCCGGGATTGTGGCTGGCCGACAGGATGATGCCGCCGAAGGTCTTGTATTTGCGGATGACATGCGAGGCGGCCGGTGTCGACAATATGCCGCCCTGCCCGACCATCACCTTGCCGAAGCCGTTGGCGGCCGCCATGGCGATTGCCTTCTGGATGACCTCGCGGTTGTAGAAGCGGCCGTCGCCGCCGATCACCAGCGTCTTGCCCTTGAAGCCGTCAAGCGCGTCGAAGATCGACTGGATGAAGTTCTCGGCATAGTGCTCCTGCTGGAACACGGGCACCTTCTTGCGCAGGCCCGACGTGCCGGGCTTCTGGTCTGAATAGGGCTTGGTGGGGACGGTCCGTATCATGCTTCAGGCAACCCTTTTCGAAAGCAGCAGGCGATAGAGTTCAAGATATTTTTCCGCGCTCTTGTCCCATGACACATCGCCCTTCATGCCTTGGCGCTGGATGGTCTCGAAGGCCGCGGGATCGGCGTAGGCATCGACCAGGCGGCGTATGGCGTGCAGCATCGCGCCGCCATTGTTGGGAGCGAATTGGAACCCTGTCGCCACGCTGGCCGCCATAGCCGCTTCGTTGGCGTCGATGATGGTGTCGGCAAGGCCGCCGGTGCGGGCGACCACCGGCACGCAGCCGTAGCGCAGGCCGTAGAGCTGCGTCAGTCCACAGGGTTCGAAGCGGGACGGGATGATGATGGCGTCGCAGCCGCCCTGCATGGTGTGTGACAGCCCTTCGTCATAGCCGATGACCACGCCAATGCGGCCACGGTGGCGTGCGGCGGCGGCAAGCAGCGCGCCTTCGAGGCCCGCGTCACCGGAGCCCAGTATGGCCAGCCGCGCCCCAGTCGCGACGATGCCATCGATCACCGTCGCCAATATGTCCATGCCCTTCTGCCAGGTCAGCCGGCTGATGACGCAGACGATCGGGCTGTCGTCGCGGTCGAGGCCGAAACGCTCCTCCACGGCCGCCCTGTTCGGCGCCCGTGCCTTGAGCGTTGCGGCCGTATAGTTCGACACCAGATGCTTGTCCGTCTCCGGATCCCAGATGGCGGTGTCGATGCCATTGACGATGCCATAGAGATCGCTGGAGCGCATGTTGATCAGGCCGTCGAGTCCCATGCCGAATTCCGGCGAACGGATCTCCTGCGCATAGGTCGGGCTCACCGTGGTGATCGCCCAGGCCGCCTGCAGGCCAGCCTTGAGGAAGCCGACGCCACCATAATATTCGACGCCGTCAAGCGCCATCGCCACTGCCGGCAGGCCGAGTTCGCCGAAGATGCCGGCGCCGAACTGTCCCTGGAAGGCGAGATTGTGGACGGTCATCATCGACGGCGTGCCGACCGCCTTGCCGTAGCGCATATAGGCCAGCGTCATCGCCGACTGCCAGTCATGGGCATGGACGATGTCGGGCAGGTAGCCCGAGATGGCGCCGCCGGCGATATCGGCGCCGGCCTGGCTCAGGGCCGCGAAACGCCGCCAATTGTCCGGCCAGTCGGCGCCCGAAGCATTGCCGTAGGGACCGCCGGGACGGTCGAACAGATGCGGCGCGTCGAGCACGAAAAGGTCGAGCCCGGCAAGCTCGACGGCATGGATAGAGGCCTTGCCGCCTTGCAACAGCGGATATTGGTAGACGGCCTTGCGTTTCTTGAAGCCCTCCATCACCGCGGGAAAGCCTGGAATGAGCGTGCGCATGGTCACACCCTTGGCCGCCAGCGCGACGGGCAGCGCACCGGTCACGTCGGCAAGCCCGCCGGTCTTGATCAGCGGGAAGATCTCGGGCGTGACCGACAGAACCTGCATGCGTCTATCCCGATCCTGTCCAATTCTTTGTTTCCAGGCAATTCCCGCACGGAAACCCGTTTCGCACTTTTCGCGGAATTGCTCTAGAGCCCGAGTTTGTTGATCATGTCCTGCGTGACTAGGCAGATGCCCTTCTCCGAAACGCGGAAGCGCTTGGCGTCGAGCACGGGATCCTCGCCGACGACCAACCCCTCCGGTATCCTAACACCATGGTCAATGACGACGCGCTTCAACTTTGCGTTCCGGCCGACATGAACGTCGGGCAGCATGACCACCTCTTCCAGCGTCGAATAGGAATTGATGCGCGCGCCGGTGAAGATCAGGCTCTTCTTCAGCGTCGCGCCGGAGACGATGCAATCGCCCGAGACCAGCGAGGAAACGGCCGAGCCGCGCCGGCCATCCTCGTCATGGACGAATTTTGCCGGTGGCTTCAACTCGGCGTAGGTCCAGATCGGCCAGTCACGGTCGTAAAGGTCGAGCTCCGGCGTCACGTCGGTCAGGTCGATATTGGCTTCCCAATAGGCGTCGACCGTTCCGACATCGCGCCAATAGGCTTCGTTCTCGGCGGTCGAGCGCACGCAAGATTTGGTGAAACGGTGCGCGATCGCCTTACCGTGCTCGACGATATAGGGGATGATGTCCTTGCCGAAATCGCGGCTTGAGCCCGGCTCGGCGGCGTCGCGGCGCAACTGCTCCATCAGGAACTTGGTCCTGAAGACGTAGATGCCCATCGAGGCCAGGGCGAAGTCCGGATTGCCCGGAATGCCGGGCGGATCGGCCGGCTTTTCGACGAAGGCGATGATGTTGTCCTTGGCATCGACATGCATGACGCCAAAGCCCGTCGCCTCCATGCGCGGCACTTCGAGACAGCCAACGGTGACGTCGGCATTGGCGTCGACATGCTGACGCAGCATCATCTCGTAGTCCATCTTGTAGATGTGGTCGCCAGCCAGGATGACCATGTATTCGGGGCCGTAGGCCTCGATGATGTCGATGTTCTGGTAGACGGCGTCAGCCGTACCCTCATACCACTGCGTTTCCGAGACGCGCTGGCTGGCCGGCAGGATGTCGAAGCTTTCGTTTCGTTCCGGCCGCAGGAAGTTCCAGCCGCGCTGCAGGTGGCGGATCAGCGAATGCGCCTTGTACTGGGTGGCGACGCCGAGGCGGCGAATGCCGGAGTTGAGCGCATTGGAGAGCGCGAAGTCGATGATGCGCGTCTTGCCGCCGAAATAGACCGCCGGCTTGGCGCGACGGTCGGTCAGTTCCTTGAGGCGGCTGCCACGGCCGCCGGCCAGTACATAGGCCATGGCATCGCGCGCCAGCGGCTGGGTCCGTTTCAAGTCTGCCATTTCTACCCTCCCAATTTACTCAAGTCTCGCCCTGTTCGTCGGCCTCGGCCACGAGTTCGAGCATGATTGTCGACAGCGGCGGCAGAAGCATCGTCGCCGAGATGCTCTTGCCTTCCGCCCTTGCCTCGACCATGCCCCCATTGCCCATGCCGGACCCGCCATATTCGGATCCGTCGGTGTTGATGATCTCGCGCCACTTGCCGGCCTTCGGCAGCGGCACGCGATAATTGTCGCGCGGCACCGGCGTGAAGTTGGAGATGACGGCCACCGGGCTGCCGCCCGGCGCGTTGCGCACCCAGGCGAAAACCGAATTCTGGCTGTCGTCGACGATTAGCCAGGAAAACCCTTCCGGTTCGCAGTCGCGGCCGTGCAGCGCCGGGCGCGACCGATAGAGATAGTTGAGATCGCGCACGGTCTGCCAGACGCCGCGATGCGGGCGGAAATCGAGCAGATTCCAGTCAAGAGCGCGCGCCTCGCTCCATTCGCGGCGCTGCGCGAATTCCTGTCCCATGAACAAGAGCTTCTTGCCGGGGTAGCCCCACATGAAACCGTAATAGGCGCGCAAGGTCGCGAATTTCTGCCAGTCGTCACCGGCCATCTTGCCCAGCAGCGTGCCTTTGCCGTGCACGACCTCATCATGCGAGAGCGGCAGCACGAAATTCTCCGAGAAGGCGTAGGTCAGGCCGAAGGTCAGGTCGTTGTGGTGGTGCTTGCGGAAAATCGGCTCCTTGGAGAAATACTCCAACGTGTCATGCATGAAGCCCATGTTCCACTTGAAGCCGAAGCCCAGCCCGCCTTCATGCACCGGCGCCGAAACCTTCGGCCATGAGGTCGATTCCTCGGCGATGGTCATGACGCCGGGATGGTGGCCGTAGACCTCCTTGTTCATCTTCTGCAGGAAAGAGACCGCCTCGAGGTTCTCGCGGCCGCCCTTCTCGTTGGGGATCCACTCGCCGGCCTTGCGCGAATAGTCGAGGTAGAGCATCGAGGCGACCGCATCGACGCGCAAACCGTCGACATGATATTTCTCGGCCCAGAACAGCGCATTGTTGACCAGAAACGACACCACCTCGCGGCGGCCGAAATTGTAGATCGCTGTGTTCCAGTCGGGATGAAAACCCTTGCGCGGATCGGCATGTTCGTAGAGCGCGGTGCCGTCGAAATGGGCCAGGCCATGCGCGTCGACCGGGAAATGCGCCGGCACCCAGTCGAGGATGACGCCGACGCCGGCGCGATGCGCGCCATCGACGAAACGGGCAAAGCCGTCCGGATCGCCGAAGCGGGCCGACGGCGCGTAGAGGCCGGTCGTCTGATAGCCCCAGGACGGGTCATAGGGATGCTCGGAAATCGGCATGAACTCGACGTGGGTGAAGCCGGTCTCGACCACATAGGGGATCAGCCGTTCGGCCAGTTCGTCCCATGACAGGAACGTGCCGTCGTCGTGAAGCTGCCAGGATCCGGCGTGGACTTCGTAAATCGAGACGGCTTCGCGCCGGGGATCGGCATTGCGCCAGTAGTTGCGATGCGCCTCGTCGCCCCACTCATGCGCCGGCGGCACGGCAACAACCGAAGCGGTGGCGGGACGCAGTTCGGATTTGAACGCAAACGGATCGGCCTTCAGCGGCAGCCTGACGCCATCGGGTCCAATGATCTCGTATTTGTAGGGTCGCCCGGCACCGATGTCCGGGATGAACACCTCCCATATGCCGGTGTCGCGGCGATCGCGCATCGTGTGGCGGCGGCCATCCCAGTCGTTGAAATCGCCAACCACCGAGACGCGTCTTGCGTTGGGAGCCCAGACGGCGAAATGCACGCCGGTGGCGCCTTCGTGCTCGATGACGTGCGCGCCAAGCTTGTCGAACAGCCTGAGATGCGACCCTTCGGCGATATAGTAATCGTCCATCGGCCCGAGCACCGGGCCGAACGAATAAGGATCGGTCAGCCACCAGTCACCGCCGGCATTGCGCGCGTGATAGCGTAGCGGCTGCCGCTTCTTGATCGACAGCCTGCCTTCAAAGAAGCCGGCATCGTCTCGCCTGGACAACGCACCGGTCTCGATGCCCGTCAGCGTATAGGCAGTGACGGCCTCGGCATGTGGAACGAAGCAACGGGCAAACAGGCTTTTGCCGACCTCATGGACACCGAGGACCGCGAACGGATCTCCGTGCGTGCCGGCGACAATCGCCGCAACATCGCTGGCTGGCGCCAGTCCGTCCGGCCCGCTTGTCGCAGCGGTCACGCGCGGCTTCCTCATCAGGCAGTGTCCCTCCCAGGGCACCAGGTGTCTATTTTTGGTGATGTGAGTTCGCATTCAACCCAAATCACCGGGACCACATTGTTCGTGGCCTCATGCAATCACATCAGGCAGGCACGTTCCAGATTTCTTTCGCGTATTGGCGGATGGTGCGATCGGACGAGAACCAGCCGACGCGCGCGACGTTGCGGATTGCTCTGGCATACCAGTCCGGGCTGTTGCGCCAGACAGCGTCGACATCACGCTGGGCGGCGGCGTAGGCGTCGAAATCGGCGGCGACCATGAACCAGTCGCCGGTGTAGAGGCCGTTGATGAGGTCGCGGTAACGGTCCGGATCGTCCGGCGAAAAGACGCCCGAGGAAACGGCCGCGACCGCCTGCGACAGTTCGGGCGAGCCCTCGATCACGGCACGCGGGTTGTAGCCATTGCTGCGCCGTTCAGCGACCTCGGCCGTGGTCAGGCCGAAGATGAAGATGTTGTCGTCGCCGACGCATTCCTTGATCTCGACATTGGCGCCGTCGAGCGTGCCGATGGTCAGGGCGCCGTTGAGCGCGAACTTCATGTTGCCGGTTCCCGACGCCTCCATGCCGGCGGTCGAAATCTGCTCGGACAGGTCGGCGGCCGGCATCAAGACTTCGGCCAGGCTGACATTGTAGTTCGGCACGAACACCACCTTCAGCAAGCCGCGCACCGCCGGATCGCGGTTGATGACCCTGGCGACGTCATTGGCGAGTTTGATGATCAGCTTGGCGTTGTGGTAGCTGGGCGCCGCCTTGCCGCCGAAGAATTTTACGCGCGGCATCCAGTCGCGCTCGGGATGCGAGCGGATCTGGTCGTAGAGCGCGATCGCCTCGAGGATGTTGAGGAGTTGGCGCTTGTATTCGTGGATGCGCTTGACCTGGATGTCGAACAGCGCCGACGGGTCGACCTTGATGCCGAGCCGGTCGGCGACGAGATTGGCCAGCCGCGCCTTGTTCTGGCGCTTGACGCCCGCGAATTTCTCCCGGAACGCGCTGTCATCGGCAAAGCTGTCGAGCCCTTTGATGGCGTCGATATCGTCGAGAAAACGGTCACCAATCGCCTCGCGGGCGAGCGAGGTCAGGCCGGGGTTGCACTGGATCAGCCAGCGCCGCGGCGTGATGCCGTTGGTCTTGTTGTTGATGCGATCGGGATAGAGCTTGTGCAGGTCGGCAAACACCGTTTCCTTCATCAGCTCGGTATGCAGCGCCGACACACCGTTGATCGAATGCGAGCCGACAAAGGCCAGATTGCCCATGCGCACGCGGCGGTCGCCATTTTCCTGGATCAGCGAAATGCGGCTGATCTGCTCGCCCGAGAACTGGTCGGTGGCGCGTGCCTCCAGAAGCACCTGCGCGTTGATGGCGTAGACGATCTGCATATGGCGCGGCAGAAGCCGCTCGAACAGCGGCACCGGCCAGCTTTCCAGGGCTTCGGGAAGAAGCGTGTGGTTTGTGTAGCCGAAGGTGCGTTTGGTGATGTCCCAGGCGAGGTCGAAGTCCATGCCGTGGACATCCATCAAGAGCCGCATCAGCTCCGGCACGGCGATCGCCGGGTGGGTGTCGTTCAAGTGGATCGCCGCCTTGTCGGGCAGCGACTTCAGGTCGCCATACTGGCTGAGATGGCGCTGCACGATGTCCTGCAGCGAGGCGGTCGAGAAGAAATACTCTTGCCGCAGCCTGAGCTCCTGCCCGGCCATGTGGGAATCGGCGGGGTAAAGCACGCGCGACAGCGCGTCCGCCTTGTTGCTTTCGGCGAGCGCGCCGATGTGGTCGCCGGCATTGAACTTGTCGAGCAGGATCGGATCGACCGGCATGCCCGACCACAGCCGCAGCGTATTGACGCGGTTGCCCCGCCAGCCGACGACAGGCGTGTCGTAGGCGACAGCCAGGACATGTTCGGTCGGCTTCCAGACGTGGCGCTCGAGCCGGCCGTCCTTCGACGTGATGGACTCCACCGAACCGCCGAAGCCGACTTCGAAGGAGCGTTCGCGCCGTTCGAACTCCCAGGGGTTGCCGTGATCGAGCCATGTCTCGGGCAGTTCCACCTGCCAGCCGTCGTGGATCTCCTGACGGAACATGCCGTTGGCGTAGCGGATGCCGTAGCCATGCGCGGGAATGTCGACGGTCGCCATGCTTTCCATGAAGCAGGCGGCAAGCCGGCCAAGGCCGCCATTGCCGAGCGCCGCGTCGGGTTCCAGCGCCGCGATGAGATCGAGGTCGACGCCGAGCGACGACAGCGCCTCGCGCATATTGGCCATCAGGCCAAGATTGGAGAAGGAGTCGCGCATCAGGCGGCCGATGAGGAACTCCAGCGACAAATAGTAGACGCGCTTTTCCTGCTGGTCATAGGCCTCTTTGGTTGCCTGCATCCAGCGATCGACGATGCGGTCGCGCACGACCTTGATCGAGGCCGTCAGCCAGTCGTACTGGGTCGCGACGGTGGTGTCCTTGCCGACCCGGTATTTGAGGGCCACCAAGACTTCCCTTGCGAGCGTCTTCGGATCAGGATTTTCGAGCAGGGGCGGAAGGGTTTCGGATGTCATTGCGCGCGTCATGCTGCCTCTCGTGCGGTTGCAACGATCATACCGGCTTTCACCATTCATCCCAGCCCATGTTACCGCATTGCAACATATATTCAATCGATTTAGATGAACGCCCGCCAGCTTACCCTGCGGCAATTTGACAATCAGGCGGCCAGCGCAGCCTCCGGAGGCGCCTTGGCACCGGTCATGAAGGCAACGGCGTCGGACATCGTATATTGCTTGGGATCGATGACGGCGAGGCGACGGCCGAGGCGATGAATGTGGACGCGGTCGGCCACCTCGAAGACATGCGGCATGTTGTGCGAGATCAGCACGATCGGCAGGCCGCGCTTCTTGACGTCCAGGATCAGTTCGAGCACACGGCGGCTCTCCTTGACACCAAGGGCCGCCGTCGGCTCGTCCATGATCACCACGCGGCTGCCGAAGGCAGCGGCGCGCGCCACCGCGACACCCTGGCGCTGGCCGCCCGAGAGCGTTTCCACCGCCTGGCCGATGTTCTGGATGGTCATCAGGCCGAGTTCGGTGAGTTTGTCGCGGGCGCGCTTTTCCATCGCCGGACGGTCGAGCATGCGCAGCCATTGCCCGAGGAAGCCGGGTTTGCGGATCTCGCGGCCGAGGAACATGTTGTCGGCGATCGACAGTGCCGGCGACAGCGCGAGGTTCTGGTAGACGGTCTCGATACCGGCCTCGCGGGCTTCCATCGGCGACTTGAAGGCAACGGTTTTGCCTTCAAGCCGGATTTCGCCTTCGTCGGGCACGACAGCGCCTGAAATCGCCTTGATGAGCGACGACTTGCCGGCGCCGTTGTCGCCGATGACGGCGAGGATTTCGCCGGGATAGAGGTCGAAGTCGGCATTGTCGAGGGCGGTGACGCGGCCATAGCGCTTGACCAGGCCGCGCGCGGTGAGAATGGGGTCCTGGGTCATGCCGAAACCTTTCTGATCCATTGGTCGACCGCCACGGCGCCGATGATCAACACACCGGTGAGCAGCACTTTCCACTGCGGGTCGGCGCCAAGCATGTTGAGGCCCATGGAGACGACGCCGACGATCATCGCGCCGAACAGCGTGCCCAGGATCGAGCCGCGCCCGCCGAAAAGGGAAATACCGCCGATCACCGTCGCGGTGATCGCCTGCAGATTGTAGTCGGTGACGGCCGCCGACGGCGAAATCGAACCGTTGCGGCCGATCGAGACCCAGGCGGCGAAAGCGGCGATCAGCCCGGCAAGGGTGTAGACCGTCACCAGCACCTTCTTGGTCTGGATGCCCGACAGCTTGGCCGCCTCCTGATCGTCGCCGACAGCGTAGACATGGCGGCCCCAGGCGGTGTGGTTGAGGACGTACCAGAGCAGCATCACCAGCGCGACCATGGCGATGACGCCGAGCGTCAGCACCGCGGTACCGACCTTGAAGCTCAGGGCGAACAGATGCAGCAGCGGCGCCTGGGTGTCGACGTCGGTGTCGCGGATCGTTTCATTGGCCGAATAGATGAAGTTCGTGGCCATGACGATGTTCCACGTGCCAAGGGTCACGATGAAAGGCGGCAGCTTCATGTAAGCGACCAGCAACCCGTTGAGCAGCCCGCAGGCAGCACCGGCGGCAAGTCCGAGCGCCACGGCCACTACGCTCGGCAAGCCGTAACTGACGGCGCAATTGCCCATGATCACGGCTGAAATCACCATGATGACGCCAATCGACAGGTCGATGCCGGCGGTCAGGATGACCAGTGTCTGCGCAGCGCCCAGAATGCCGACGATGGCGATCTGCTGCAGGATCAGCGTCAGCGTATAGGACGAGAAGAAGCGCCCGCCAATGGTGATGCCGAAGATGATGATCGACAGGACCAGCACGATCAGCGGCACCGCCGCCGGCGTCGAATGCAGGAAATGCTGGACGCGCCTGACTGCGGATTTGTGTTCGTCGAACGCGGCAACGCTGGTGTCGCTGCCCGAGAGAACCTTCTCGAATTCCTGAGTTTGAGCCATGTTTCCTCCCCGTGAGGGGTCAGCCTAGCGCCGACGCCCATCCACGTCTTTCCGGTCTGTCGCCGGGATTGCTCGCGGTCACGCGACCCATCGTCCACCCGAAGCGGCCGGGGATCAAGCCCCGACCGCTCGAGTTCGGTAATTGCCGGTCAGGTCGGCATCAGCCCCAGCACTTGGCGAGGCCTTCCTTGGTGTCGATGGACTTCACGCCGTTGGCCGGCTTGTCGGTCACCAGGTTGACGCCGGTGTCGAAGAAATTCTTGCCTTCGGTCGGCTTCGGCTTGGTTCCATCCTTGGCGAAGGCGGCGATCGCCTCGATGCCGAGCGCCGCCATCTGCAGCGGGTACTGCTGCGACGTCGCGCCGATGACACCTTCCGTCACCGACTTTACGCCGGGGCAGCCGCCGTCGACGGAGACGATCAGCACCTGCTTTTCAAGGCCGACAGCCTTGAGCGCCTGGTAGGCGCCGACTGCTGCGGGCTCGTTGATGGTGTGGATGACGTTGATGGTGTTGTCCTTCTGCAGAAGGTTCTCCATCGCCTTGCGGCCGCCCTCCTCATTGCCGTTGGTGACGTCGTGGCCGACGATGCGCGGATCGGTTTCGTCGCCGATCTTGTTGGGATCCTTCACGTCGATGCCGTAGCCCATCATGAAGCCCTGGTCGCGCAGCACGTCCACGGTCGGCTGCGACGGCGTCAGGTCGAGGAAGCCGATCTTGGCGTCCTTGGCCTTGTCGCCGAGCGTCGCGGCAGCCCAGGCGCCGATCAGCTTGCCGGCCTCGAGATTGTCGGTGGCGAAGGTCGCATCGGCCGCGTCGATCGGGTCGAGCGGCGTGTCGAGCGCGATCACCAGCAGGCCGGCGTCACGCGCCTTCTTCACGGTCGGCACGATGCCCTTGGTGTCGGATGCGGTGATCAGGATGCCCTTGGCGCCGTCGGCAATGCAGCTTTCGATCGCCGCCACCTGGCTTTCGCTGTCGCCGTCGATCTTGCCGGCATAGGTCTTGAGGTCGACGCCGAGTTCCTTGGCCTTTGCGGTCGCGCCTTCCTTCATCTTGACGAAGAAGGGATTGGTGTCGGTCTTGGTGATCAGGCAAGCGCCGACGCCGGCTGCGGAGGCGGACGACGCAAACGCCATCAGACCCAGGGCAGCCGCGGCAAACACGGTCGATTTCAACAATTTTGTATTGGTCACGATCTTCCTCCCAGTGGAACCATTCCGGATGCCGGCCACCGGCATCTACGGCGCATCCTACGAATTCTCCCAGCGTGGACGCCGCCTCAACAGACACCAGACCGCGGCCGCTGTCAATAATTAAATCACTCTTATTTATTATTGACAGCCTTGCGTCGTTCACTCATTCTGGCCCAAAAGCGTTGAGGGGAAACGACGGGAGGAACAGGGTGGAGACCGCCACTGCGAGGCACGGTTCGCCCGAAGCGAATGACAGCCTGATTCACCGCGGCACCAACCAGAGCGGCATGCGCGATCACAACGAGCGGCTGGTGCTCTCGCTGGTGCGCCAGCAAGGCAGCCTGGCGAAATCCGACATCGCCCGCATGACCGGACTTTCGGCGCAGACGGTTTCGGTCATCATGCGCGAACTCGAGGAAGAAGGCCTGCTCGTGCGCCAGGCGCCGCTGCGCGGCAAGATCGGCCAGCCTTCCATACCCATGGCGCTCAATCCGGAGGGCGCCTTCTTCATCGGCCTCAAGATCGGCCGCCGCAGCGCGGAACTGGTGCTGATCGATTTTCTTGGGCACGTGCGCTCGATGCTGCAGCACTCCTATCGCTATCCGGCACCGCGCGAGACGGTTGAATTCGTCACTTCAGGGATGAAGAAGATGCGCGGCGAACTGACACCGGCGCAGGACAAGCGCATCGCCGGGCTCGGCATCGCCATGCCGTTCGAACTGTGGAACTGGGCCGACACCGCCGGTGCGCCGCGCGACGTCATGGACGAATGGCGCCACCGCGACATTAGGGCCGATATCCAGTCGCAATGCGATTTTCCGGTCTATCTGCAGAACGACGCCACCTCGGCCTGCGGCGCCGAGCTCGTCTTCGGCCAGGCGGGCGGCGCACGTGACTTCGTCTATTTCTATATCGGTGCCTTCGCCGGCGGCGGCATCGTGCTCAACGGCCGGCTGTTCGGAGGCCCAACCGGCAATGCCGGCGCGCTCGGCTCCATGCCGGTGCCCGGGCCGGACGGCAAGCCGACTCAGCTGATCGACGTGGCGTCGATCGCCATGCTGGAAAAAGCGCTCAATGCCCGCGGCGTCGAGGCCTCGCACCTATGGACGTCGCCAGAGGATTGGGGCGAGATCGGTTCCGAACTCGACGACTGGATCGCCAGCGCTTCACAGGCGCTCGCCTATGCCATCGTCGCGGCGTCCTCGGTCATCGATTTCGAGGCGGCGGTGGTCGACGGCTGGATGCCGCGGGCGGTGCGCCGCAGGCTGGTCGATGCCATCATCGCGGCCATTGCGACAATCGACGGCGAAGGTCTGAAACTTCCCGCCGTTCGCGAGGGCACCGTCGGCATTCATGCCCGGGCGCTCGGCGGGGCCAGCCTGCCGCTTTCCGAGCGCTTCCTGATCGGCTCGACGACGATTTCCAGGAGCGCCTGAATGCTTATCGGAATCCCGGCGCTGCTCGGTCCGGACCTTCTGGCGACACTGCGCGCCATGGGCCATGGCGATGAGATCGCCCTGGTCGACGGAAACTATCCGGCCGAGGAGCAGGCAAAGCGCCTGATCCGGGCCGATGGTCATCACCTCATTCCGGTGCTTGATGCGATCTTGAGCGTGCTGCCGGTCGACGACGCCGTTCCGGAAGCCCTGTTTCGCGCCTCCGTCAAAGGCAATCCCTCGATTGCCGATCCAGTCCATCACGAGATCGAGGCGATCTGCGCCAAGCACGCGCCGGGCCGCAAGGTGGTTGCACTGGCAGGCGCCGACTTCTATGCACGGGTCAAGTCGGCGCATGCCATTGTCGCGACAAGCGAGCCCAGGCTTTACGCCAACATCATCATCCGCAAGGGCGTGATCTATCCGCCGGAGACCAAGACGCCATGATCCTCTGCTGCGGCGAAGCCCTGATCGACATGCTGCCGCGCATCACGACGCAGGGCGAGCCGGCCTTTGCCCCTTATGTCGGCGGCGCGGTGTTCAACACGGCGATCGCGCTTGGCCGATTGGGTGCGCCGGCCGGCTTCTTTTCGGGCCTGTCGTCGGATCTTTTCGGCGGCCAGTTCAGGGATGCGCTGGGCGCGAGCAAGGTCAGTTCCACCTATGCCCACACCTCGCCCAGGCCGACCACGCTCGCCTTCGTGCGGCTCACCAATGGCCAGGCGACCTACACGTTCTACGACGAGAACACCGCGGGGCGCATGCTGACGATCGACGACCTGCCGTCGCTCGGCAACGAGATCGAGGCCATGCTGTTCGGCGCCATCAGCCTGATCTCGGAGCCAGCCGGCGGCGCCTATGAAGAGTTCATGCGGCGCGAGCATGCAAGCCGCGTCATGATGCTCGACCCCAACATCAGGCCGAACTTCATCCCGGACAAGGCCAAGCACCTCAAGCGCATCCGCGAGATGATGGCGATGGCCGACATCGTGAAACTGTCGGACGAAGACCTCCATTGGTTCGGCGAAGCCGGCTCGCATGAGGATGTCATCCGCAACTGGCTCGATCGAGGACCCAAGCTGATCGTCGTGACCCATGGCAGCGAAGGTGCCGTCGGTTACACCAAGGACCACACCGTCACCGTGATGCCGGAAAAGGTCGAGGTGGTCGATACGGTCGGCGCGGGCGATACGTTCAACGCCGGCATTCTCGCCTCGCTGCATGAACAGGGCCTGCTGACGAAGGCGGCCATCGGCGGCCTTCCGCAAGACGCCATTCGCAAGGCATTGGCGCTTGGTGCCAAGGCAGCGGCAGTGACCGTGTCGCGCGCGGGCGCCAATCCGCCATGGCGGCATGAAATCGCCTGAGTAACGCTCAATTTAAGTTGAGCCAGCCGATCACTTTATGTTTCGCGGGGCCGCCCAGCGGGACTATAAAGACGCAAGCGCGCCTGACGAAGCCCGGATTTCCGGCATCTTGTGAAGATACGCCGGAAATCGGAGGTAACAGACTGCGACATCCAGGCAATTGGCGGCTCTGGCTGTCCGGCTTTCTCGGCAAGCACAACTCTGGTACCAGCGGGCCGTTCTTTGGCTAAACCGCCTGGTTAAAAATCGTTTTTGAGGCTGACATGCAGTTCATCGATCTTGGCGCACAGCGCGAACGCATCCGCGACCGGCTGAAGGCCGCGATCGACCATGTCGTCGAGGACGGCCGTTATATCCTTGGCCCGCAGGTCGCGGAGTTCGAGAAGAAGCTTGCGGCCTATATCGGCACCAAACATGTCGTGGCCTGCGCCAACGGCACCGATGCGCTGCTGCTGCCGCTGTTCGCCGCCGGGATCGGCCCGGGCGACGCGGTGTTCGTGCCGAGCTTCACCTTTGCCGCCACCGCCGAAGTGGTGGCGCTGGCCAAGGCGGAACCTGTGTTCGTCGATGTCGATCCGGTGACCTACAACATCGACATCGCCAGCCTCGAGGCGGCCATCGCCATGATCAAGAAAGAAGGCCGGCTGCAGCCGAAGGCGATCATCCCGGTCGACCTGTTCGGCCTCGCCGCCGACTACGATGCGATCATGGCGATCGCCAACCGCGAAGGGCTGTTGGTGATCGAGGACGCCGCCCAGTCGATGGGCGGGTCGCTCGATGGCAAGATGTGCGGTGCGTTCGGCCATGTCGGCTCGACCAGCTTCTATCCCGCCAAGCCGCTTGGCTGCTATGGCGACGGCGGCGCGATGTTCACCAACGACGACGAGATGGCCGACAAGCTGCGTTCCTTTGCCTTCCACGGCAAGGGCGAGACGCAGTACGACAACATCCGCGTCGGCATCAATTCGCGGCTCGACACGCTGCAGGCGGCGATCCTCATTGAAAAGCTCGCCATTCTCGAAGACGAGATGGTGGCGCGCCAGTTGGTGGCAAACCGCTATGCCGAAGGGCTGGGCGACATCGTCACCGCAGCCCGCAACCTCGACAGCAGCCGTTCGGCCTGGGCGCAGTACGCCATCGAGACGACCAAGCGCGACGGCCTGAAGGTTCATCTGAGCGAAAAGGGCATTCCGTCCGTCATCTACTACGTCAAGCCGCTACATGCGCAGGTCGCCTATAGCGACTACCCGCGCACGCCGACCGGTCTTGCCGTCTCGGAGGAACTGCCGAAGCGCATCCTGTGCCTGCCGATGCACCCCTATCTCAGCGAAGCTGACCAGGACCGGATCATCGAGACGATCCGCAACTATATCGGCTCGAACTCGGCGCAGGCCGCTGCCGAGTAATCGGCAGCAGCTCTCAGGCGGGGCTCGCCCCTGCCCTGCCGCTGGCAATGAAATGCGGGTTGGCGAAATCCTCGTCATCGGCCTGATCGCGTTTGCCGTAAGCCAAGGGCTTGCCATCGAGCGTTCGTGTCGTACCGCCCGCCGCGCGCAGCACCGCGTCCCCCGCGGCGGTGTCCCATTCCATGGTTCGTCCAAAGCGAGGATAGACATCCGCCTCGGCGCTGGCGAGAAGACAGAATTTCAAGGAAGAGCCAACGGAAACGATCTCGGCTGCGCCGAGGTCGCGAATATAGGCTTCGGTTTCAGGCGTGTTGTGGGAGCGGCTGGCAACCACGGCAAGTGGTGATGTCGCCGCTCTCACCGAAATCGGCCGGCGGCCGACGATCTGATAGTCGTCATTGATTTCCAGGGCTTCCGCGCGGCCCGGCCGTCCCGAAAAGAAGCGGCCGGTGCAAGGCGCGAAAACGACGCCGACTTCCGGCACACCATGGCGGACAAGCGCGATGTTGACGGTGAAGTCGGTGCGGCGATTGACGAATTCCTTGGTGCCGTCGAGCGGATCGACAAGGAAAAAGGCCTCACCAAGATCGGTCGGCATGATTCCAGACGCCGCTTCCTCTTCGGCCACGCAGGGAATCTCGGGAAATGCGGCGCGCAGGCCGGAGAGAATGATCTTCTCGCTCTCGCGGTCCGCCTCGGTCACCGGCGAGGCGTCTGATTTCCGGTCGACGGCGCAGCCGGCGTGGAAGACGCGCATCACCTCGCGTCCAGCCGCCAGGGCCAGCCGCTCGAAGATGTCGAGCATCGATCTGTCGTCAGATACCGCCGCCACTTTCATATTGGTCTTCAGCAATGTCGCGCTCATTCAGCCAATGTTCCAGGGCATCTACCATCTCTTCCGCCGATTTGCCGAGCGTCTTCAGATGGATCTCCGGGTTTTCCGGCGCTTCGTAAGGTGAATCCACGCCGGTGAAATTCTTGATCTCGCCATTCAGCGCGCGGGCATAAAGGCCCTTCGGATCGCGCCTGGCGCACTCCTCGAAAGGCGTGTCGACAAACACCTCGATGAACTCGCCATCAGCCATCAACTCGCGCGCCACGCGCCGTTCGGCGCTGAACGGCGAAATGAACGAGACAATGACGATCAACCCGGCATCGGCCATCAGCTTGGCGACTTCGGCGACCCGGCGGATGTTCTCGACGCGGTCGGCATCGGTGAAGCCGAGATCGCGGTTGAGACCGTGACGGACATTGTCGCCGTCCAGAATATAGGTGTGACGGCCGGTGGCGAACAGCTTCTTCTCGAACAGGTTGGCGATGGTCGACTTGCCGGAGCCGGAAAGCCCGGTGAACCAGAACACAGCAGGGCGCTGGTTCTTCATGTCGGCGCGCACGCGCTTGCCGACATCGAGCGATTGCCAATGGATGTTCTCGGCACGACGCAGCGAGTGCACGATCATGCCCGCGCCGACGGTGGCGTTCGATATGCGGTCGATCAGGATGAAGGCGCCGGTGGTCCGGTTTTCGGCGAAGGGATCGAAGGCGATCGGCGCCCGTGTCGAGATGTTGCAGATGCCGACTTCATTCATTTCAAGCGACTTGGCCGCCTCATGGGCGAAGTCGTTGACGTTGATGCGGTATTTCAGGTCGGTGACGGTGGCGCTGGTCTGGTCGGTTTCGGTGCGCAGGATGTAGGAGCGGCCCGGCAGCAGCGCATGCTCGTCAAACCAGACGATGTTGGCGGCGAATTGATCGGCGACCTGCGGCCTGGCGGCCGGCGAAACCAGCATATTGCCCCTGGAGACTTCGACCTCGTCGTCGAGAACAAGCGTGATGGCCTGGCCGGCCACCGCCTGTTTGAGATCGCCGCCATGAGCGACAATGCGTTTGACATGCGAGGACTTGCCGGATTTGGCGACGACGAGTTCGTCGCCCTGCGCGATGGCGCCGGAAGCGATCGTGCCGGCAAAGCCGCGGAAATCGAGATTGGGGCGGTTGACGTACTGCACCGGAAAACGGAACGGCTGCTCGACGGCGGCTTCTTCCACCGACACGGTCTCAAGGTGCTCGATCAGCGTCGGACCGGAATACCATAGCATGTTGTCGGAGCGGCCGCTGACATTGTCGCCGTAGCGGGCCGACATCGGGATCGGCACGATGGTCTGGAAGCCGAGATCGCGCGAGAATTGTGCATAGTCTTGGACGATCCGGTCGAAGACCGCCTGGTCGAAATCGACGAGATCGATCTTGTTGACGGCCAGCACGATGTGACGGATGCCGAGCAGCGAGGCGATGATCGAATGGCGCCTTGTCTGGCGCAGCACCCCTTGCCTTGCGTCGATCAGCACGATCGCCAGATCGGCGGTCGAGGCGCCTGTCGCCATGTTGCGGGTGTATTGCTCGTGGCCGGGCGTGTCGGCGACGATGAATTTGCGCTTCGGCGTGGCGAAGAAGCGGTAGGCGACGTCGATGGTGATGCCTTGCTCGCGCTCTGCCTCGAGACCGTCGACCAGCAGCGCGAAATCGATGTCATCGCCCGTGGTGCCATGCTTGCGCGAGTCGCGTTCGAGCGCCGCAAGCTGATCCTCGAAAATCTGCTTGGTGTCGGACAGGAGGCGGCCGATCAGCGTCGACTTGCCGTCGTCGACCGAACCGCAGGTCAGGAAGCGCAGCAGCGACTTCTTCTCCTGCGCTGCCAGGTAGTCGCGGATGCTGTCGGTGGGGGCGAGGCTTTTTGCCATGATGTGACGCATGGTCAGAAATATCCCTCGCGCTTCTTCTTTTCCATCGAGCCGGCTTCGTCACGGTCGATCAGGCGGCCCTGCCGCTCGGATGTACGCGCAGTCAGCATCTCGCCGACGATGGCTTCGAGCGTGTCGGCATCGGATTCGATGGCGCCGGTGAGCGGATAGCAGCCCAAAGTGCGGAACCGCACCACGCGGTTCTCCACCGTCTCGCCGGGGCGCAGTTTCATGCGGTCGTCGTCCTTGAGGATCAGCATCCCGTCACGCTCCACCACCGGCCGTTCCTTGGCGAAATAGAGCGGCACGATCGGGATGTTCTCCTGCAGGATGTACTGCCAGATATCGAGCTCGGTCCAGTTCGACAGCGGGAAGACGCGGATCGATTCACCCGATGCGATGCGGGTGTTGAAGATCTTCCACATTTCGGGGCGCTGGTTCTTCGGATCCCAGACATGTTGGGCATTGCGGAACGAGAATATGCGCTCCTTGGCGCGCGACTTTTCCTCGTCGCGGCGGGCGCCGCCAAAGGCGGCATCGAAACCGTACTTGTCGAGCGCCTGGCGCAGCGCCACGGTCTTCATGACATGGGTGTGGGTGTTCGAGCCGTGGTCGAACGGATTGATGTTGTCGCGCACGCCGTCTTCATTGACATGAACCAAAAGGTCGAAGCCCAGTTTCTGCGCCATCTGGTCGCGGAAAGCGATCATCTCGCGGAACTTCCAGGTCGTGTCGACATGCAGGAACGGGAAAGGCGGCTTGGCGGGATAAAACGCCTTCATCGCCAGATGCATCAGCACGGATGAATCCTTGCCGACCGAATAGAGCATGACCGGCTTGGCAAAGGCGGCCGCAACCTCGCGGAAAATGTGGATGGACTCGGCTTCAAGCCGCTGCAGATGCGTAAGCGCGATTGTCATAGACTGTGAGCGTTCTCTCGTGCCTTGCGACAGAAGACCTTGCGTCAAATCATCGAGCTTTTGTGCCCGGTTCAAGCGTCGCTTCTGGACAAAGTGTTTCGTGCGGGCGTTCTAGCAGATCGGCGCACGGCAAAACAATGCAAGACGAGCCCGGCAGCAGTCAGTTCGGGAATGATTTTTCCATGCTTTCGCCAAAACCCGGAAATTTCTGTTCGCAAGGCTTGCAACCGGGAAAAGGCCAGGAAAAAATTACTCGGCAGACCATGTCGACGGACGCCCCTTGAGCCCATTCCCAATCGTCGGGCACCGGCCGCCGATTTTAGGTGACGACAAGCTCCACCGCACTATCGAAAAGACAGCCCAGCCGCTATACAACCCCCGGAAGCGGGCAAGATGCGTCATCAGGCACGGGCAAATTTCAACGCGAGCACACTCGGTCGGCCGAACAGGATGTGCCGCATAGAGCTACTCGAGAATAGCGAGCCCGAAACTTGACCCGGCTTTCGTCTGCAAGTCAGCAACTCACGCCGTCGCGGATCAATATCTACTTCTCCATTCTTTGCTTCTTTTTTCCGCCGGTTTTGGGATCGGTGGTCAGCTTCGTATTCAACGGCGGCGCTCTGTCGTCCGTCCTGTTGATCGCCCTCAAGAAAAGGCGCTTCAATACCGACCCGGCGATGATGGCGATGACGATCGCGATCTATGCCTATTGCGCGGCCAATCTGGTGGCGTCCATCGTCAACCATGCGATCGCCAGGGACGCATTGCACCTGATCCCGCTAGTCACCTTCCTGTTTTTCCCCATCTCCTATTCGACCTGGAGCATTACGCGGAAGACGACGCTTGTCCGTATCATCGTGCTGAGCAGCATGGCGACCTGTTTTGTCGCGCTGCTTCTGGCGGTCTTCCAACAACATTGGCTTGGTATCCGCGCCGAGGGTGGGGCCGGGAATGCAATTGTGTTCGCGGAGGTCCTCTGCCTTGCCGTGGCGGTCTGCGTGGCCGGCGCCCTGTCGGATATAGAGAGACACAGGATCGCCCTCATTTGCGCGGCACTTGGCGGGACGATCGCCATCATCTACTCCGGCACCCGCATTGTCTGGCTGGCACTGCTGATTGCCGGTATCGCCGTTCTGCTGATCAACCAGCACAGGCTCAAGGGAAGGAACGCCATTCGCCTGCTGGTGCTGTTGCTGGCGGCCGGCGCCGTCATCGCGGCTGTCGGCTTCCAGACAATATCCGGGCGTGTCGACTTTCTGCGTTCCGACTTGGACGCGCTCGCCCTCAACGGTGACCACACGACGGCTACAGGATTGCGATTGGCCGTGTGGGATATTGGCCTGAAGGCGTTTCGTGGGATGCCGCTGTTCGGACATGGAGTGGGTGCCACCCAGGCCCTGATAAAACAGGGCTTCCACGATCAATTCGGGATGGATGCAGGCTTCAATCATTTCCACAACGGCTTCCTGACCGCCCTGGTGCAGGCAGGACTCCTGGGCGCCTTGACGCTGGCCGCGATCTTCGTCGTTGCCGCCAGGAACGCAGCCGTGGTTTTGCGAAATAGCACCGATCCGATCGAGCGTTTTGGCGCTACCATGATTGTCATCGTGGTGATCACCTATCTCACGTCCGGGATGACAGGCATCCTGATTGGCCACGACATTCTGGACTCGGTGCTGATGGTCTTCCTGGTGTCGGGAACGTATCTCGCCTCGGGCCGCCAGGCTCCGTTGCCGCAAGACCAGGCGTTTCCGCCCAAGACGCAAGAGCGAGTGCTTCCGCCGGTGACGGAAGACGCCCTTCGTCCAGGGATGAAGATCGGGCGCTTCGATTCACTCAATAGCGGTTTAGGGCAAGACCAATGAAAGTCCTGGTCACAGGCGCGACAGGCTTCATCGGCCGTCAAGTGGTGCATCGGCTTCATGAGGCGGGCGCCGAGCTTCGCCTCGCGTCCCGCTACCCGGAGAGGCTTGGTCGGGGGCATGAGGCCATGCAGATGCCCGATGTCGATGCGCCGACGGCTGCCTTCCTGGCGCTTGCCGGGGGTGTTACCGATGTCGTTCATTGCGCGGGTCTGAACAACGATGAAGGCAACGCCGCCGAAGCCGATTTTCGGGCGGCCAATGCGGAATTGAGCGCAAGGCTGGCGCAGGCGGCGGCCGAACAGGCAAGCGGACGGTTCATCCAGCTCTCCTCGATCCGGGCCGTGATCGGCGCGCGCGTCAGTGCAACGATCGACGAGGACACGATTCCCGATCCGCAATGCGCCTATGGGCGCTCGAAGCGCGAAGCAGAGATCAGGGTGCTGGATGCCTATGCGTCGCATGGCCGTTCCGACGCCACCGTGCTGCGGCTGCCGCCAGTCTACGGAGCCGGCATGAAAGGAAACCTGGCGGCGCTGATGCGCCTGGCCGATACGGGCCTGCCGCTGCCGACAGGTGCCCTGACGGGAACCCGCTCGCTGCTGTCATCGCAATCGACGGCAGGTGCGGTATGGCATCTGCTCAGCCTTTCGGGGCGGCTGCGATCGATCTATGTCGCCAGCGATGTGCCGCCGGTTTCGATCGCCGACATTGTCGGCGCCTTTCGCGACGGTTTCGGACGGCCGAGGCGCCTTGTGGACGTGCCGGCCAGGCCGTTGCGGGCGGCCGCGATCCTGTTGGGCAAGCGGGCGTCCTGGGACAGTCTGACCGCGACACAGATATGCGACCCTTCCCTGCTCGTATCCGAAGGCTGGCTGCCGGAGACCGGGACGCTGGAGCGGCTGGCCGAAATAGCGCGGCTCGGAGACGCTCAATCGCCTCAGTTGCGATAGAGCGTTCCAAACAGGATGCGAAGGTCGAGCCAGAACGACGCCGTCCTGAGATAGGCGGCATCCGTTTCGGCCAGAAGCTGCGGGTTGGACATGTCGATGCCCCTGATCTGGGCCATGCCGGTAATGCCCGGACGTGCCGCCAAAACCCCCAGCTGCCGGCGACGCTCGATCAGTTCCGTCTGTGTCGGCAGGCAAGGGCGCGGCCCGACCAGGCTCATCTCGCCCCGAAGAACATTCCAGAATTGCGGCAGCTCATCGAGCTTGAACTTCCGCAAGGTCCTTCCGACCGCGGTCACGGCATTTGCTGGCGCCTCGTGCGAGGGCAAGGACGGCGTGCCCTGATACATCGTCCGCAATTTGTGGCAGCGAAACAACACACCATCGCGGCCGACCCGCGTCTGGGAAAAAATCACCGGACCGGGCGACGATGCCCGCACCGCAAGCATGCAGAGCAATAGAACAGGGGATGTCACCAACAACAGCAACACCGCCGCGACGAGATCGAAGGCACGCTTCAGTCCCTTCACGGCCATCCCCTCATCACTAGCGCCATTCCAGGAAGAGTGTGAAACGGTTTTCCCGGCAAAGGCCAGGAGCGCTCTCCCGGCGGAAATTGCTCCGACACCGCCGGCCGCGGAATCGATATCCAGGCAAAATCCCGCCATTCAACCGTCAGCCGCAACGTATCTAACCTGCTTGCCCGACCCTTCTCGGGCCAGTTTCCTGCTGCGTGTCGGGCGCCGGCGTCTCCGGCAGATGGAGTTGCGCCAACACGGCAAGGGCGGAAGCCTTGTCCTGGCTCTTCATTGCCGCCTGCAACGCGGCCAGCGCAGCCTGAACCGTAGGCCACGCCACCACATCGGTCCTGAGACCGAAGATCTTGGCGATGTCGAGCGTGATGATCTCTTCGTTGGCGCCCTGTAGCGTCTCATGCAGCTTCTCGCCGGGCCTGATGCCGGTGAAGCGGATCGGGATATCCGCATAGGGCGTCTTGCCGGCCATGCGGATCATGGTCTCCGCGACCTCGAGAATCGGCACGGGTTTGCCCATGTCCAGCATATAGATGGCATAGTCGTCCTTGCCGTTACGCGACTGGGCGTCGGCGGCCGCCATGATGACGAGATCGACGGCTTCCGCCACCGTCATGAAATAGCGGGTCATGCGTCGATCGGTAATCGTGACCGGGCCGCCGGCTTCGATCTGTGCCTGGAAGATGGTCGCCACCGAACCATTGGAGCCAAACACGTTGCCGAACCGCACGGCTATGAATTTGGTGCCCGTACGGCGCCCGTCCGGCGCGATTGCGTGGCTTTCGTGCAAGGAACTGACGAGTTGCTCGGCGGCTCTCTTTGTGATGCCAAGCACCGAGGTCGGATCCACGGCCTTGTCGCTCGATATGAGCAGGAATTGCGGAACACCGCATTTGGCGGCAACCTCAGCGCAGACAAGCGTACCGAAAACATTGGTCTGGATAGCTGATTCCCAGTTCTCCTCGAGCAGCGGAACGTGCTTCAGCGCCGCGGCATGAAAGATGATGTCCGGTTTGAATTCCGTGACGACACGAGTCATCTGACGCCGGTCCGCGACATCGACAATGCGCACCTTCAGGCGATCATGGTGCTTTTCGTCGACATACTGGCTCAACTGGAAGATGCCGAACTCGGAATTGTCGGCGACCAGCACCGCTCCTGCTCCCAGCTCCAGCGACCGCTTGACCAGCGTGCGGCCGATAGATCCGGCGCCTCCCGTCACCAGGACGCGCTTGCCGCCAACGAAGGCGCCAATACGCGCGATATCGGATGGCACGGTCGGGCGGCGCAGGATCGTCTCCATCTCGACTTCATCGAGAACGATCTTTCCCTCCTGCCCAAGCTGCGAAAGGCTGGAGAACTGCAAGACGGTTATGCCGCCATGACGGGCGACACGCACAAGCTCGGAATATTCCTCGATCTCATGTTCGACGCCGCTGCCGAAAATAAGCAGGTCGATGCTCCTGGTGCCAGCGGCGTAGTCCTCCAGGACATCGATCAGGCGTGGCCGGGACGCCACCACGGGAACACCTTGAATCCGTGTGCCCAACGGTGCGCCGCGCTCGGTCGCCATGATGCCGGCAATGGAATAGTCGGTCGGCTCTGCCGTGCGCGTGAAGCGAATGATCAGGTCGGCCTCACCAAGCCGACCGACGAACAGCGCCCGCCTGGCCTGCACCTTATCGACCCTGAGGGTGAGGATGCCCCAGCTCGCGCCGTCGCGAAGAAATCGGTAGAACAGCCTCGGCGCCGATATGATGGTGAAGGAAACGAGGAAAAAGACGATGAATTGGCGTTCGTTGAGGCCAGCCACGGGCTGGATGAGACGAAACATCCGCGAAACAGCATAAAGCACGACCGTCAGAATCGCACAGCTCTTCAGAATGTTGAAAAAGTCCGGGGTCGAGGCAAAGCGCCAGATCGTGGTGTAGAGACCACAATATCTGAACAGCAGGTGGCTGATGAGAACGATCCCGGCCCAGGCGACCAGGCCTTGGTAGGAGAATGCATCGAACGAAAGGTCTGACCGGGAGAGGACGAGACTAAGCGCCACCGCAACCAGGACCATGAGCAGGTCCTGGACCATGATGATGACGCGCCGTATCTTCGGTCGAAATCCGAACACGGCTTCTGCAAAGGAAGTCATTGGCGAGTATTGAACTCCAGGCGTGAGAACTTCAACACTAATGCGGCGTCAGATCGAATACCATCCGTCACCGGCCACCTGTTCTCAGCGTCAAATCCTCGGCCCCCGCCATCGCTACCGCATAGCGTGGACGTGAGGTCATCGCCAGAGATTTTTTCACAGACAGTTCGATTGCGATCAAGTGCCGACCAGATATCGCGCAACCGGCGGAGAGGTTTAAGGTTCACGCTGTTGCCAGGAGCAGGTCAGGCGGTGCGATTGGCTGGCGTCTGACGCACTTTCCACAGCGCTGCCGTTACCCGTTCGTTCATCGCGACGCACTATTTTTCAAGCTCTCGGGGAAAACCTCGGGTGGGCGGCGAAGCGCTTTTCGGTTAACAGGGGAACCTACCTCGATATGACAGCCTTCCCTCTCATCAGCCAAAGCGAAGTGATGAAATTTGGATCGAGTGGCCTCAGAGGCCTGGCTTCGGAATTGGTCGGGAACCCGAGTGGGCTTTATACTGAGGCTTTCGCCTGGCGCCTGGCTGCCGGCGGGATTCAGCCGAATGCCATGGTGCTGGTGGGTCGTGACTTACGCGACAGCAGCCCCACCATTGCGGCCAACTGCATGGCAGCCCTGGCGGCAAGTGGGCTTCAACCGGTCGATTGCGGCGCCATTCCAACACCGGCTTTGGCGCTGTACGGCCAGCAGCATGGCGCAGCGGCACTTATGGTGACGGGTTCGCATATTCCCGCTGACCGCAACGGTATCAAATTTTACGGCCCGCACGGCGAGATCAGCAAGGCGGATGAAGCCGCCATGGCACAATACGCCGCCGGAAGATCGGGAGCCTATCGCCCTCCGCCTCCGCCAGGAACGGCCTTGCCAACACGCCATGATCAGGCGATCGCCGCCTATCGCGCGCGCGCCGAGATCATATTGCAGCCCAATTCCCTTTCCGGCATGAGGGTCGGCGTTTATCAGCACAGCTCGGTGGCGGCGGATCTGTTGGTCGAGATTCTCCAATCCCTTGGCGCTCATGTGACGCCTGTCGGGAAATCCGGTACCTTTGTGCCCGTTGACACCGAAGCCGTCAGCCCGACCACACTTGCCAAATTCAAACGTTGGGCTGGGGAATTCAACCTCGATGCCATCGTGTCGACAGATGCCGATGCCGATCGTCCGCTTATCGCCGACGAGAATGGCGATCTTTTTCGCGGCGACCTGATCGGCCTCGCCACCGCCTTGTTCTTGCGGGCAGACGTCGTCGTGACGCCGGTGACTTCCAATTCGGGCATTTCGAAAGCTTTCGGTTTCGAGGTCGTGAGAACGAAAGTCGGATCTCCCTTTGTCATCGAAGGGATGGAAGCATCATACCATGCCGGCCGCATCGTCGTCGGCTTCGAGGCCAATGGCGGCGTTCTCCTGGGATCGGATTGTTCCCTGCGCGGAAAGACACTGGCGGCATTGCCGACACGGGATTCCCTACTCCCGATCCTCGCCGTCCTGGGTCTGGTTGCATCGACAGGAAAAACGCTGTCGCAGCTGCGCGCGGTTTGGAAACTTCCGGTTTGCGCAAGCGAGCGACTTGAAAACTTCCCGATGGAAAGCTCGCACAGCCTGATGCACCGCCTCGCGGATCGGGATGCGTTGCAGCAATTCCTGGCGCCTTTCGGGACCGTTGCCGAAGTCGACGAGACCGACGGCTTCAGGATGCGAATGCAAACTGGTGAGATCATCCATTTGCGGCCCTCCGGCAACGCACCTGAACTTCGCTGCTATTCGGAGGCTGCAAACGCGGACAGAGCGGCCGCGATCGTGGCATTGACGCTTGAAAGGGCGCGGGCGATCACGTCCGCGGATTGAAAAGCGGCCGTCTCATGAAGATGGTTATCGCACTGGCGCAAGCCCCCTTCCGACGGGTCACTGCGTTCGCTGGCCTCATGCGGGAACTCCCCGACGTATCGCCGTCAAATTGTGCCGGCGAAGAAGCGCTCAGCCGATAGAGCACGGAGGCACCGCTCGACCACGCGCCTTGAAGCAATTCGATTTCAGATGCGACCCAGGATGAATGCGAGATAGAGCCCCAAGGTTCCGGCAAGGGTCTGCCGATAGACGCCGCTTGCGGGCAGAGTGCGCAAACGCTGGAAAAGACTGCCCTGCCGACCGCTTGCGAACAGGTCGAGGCACGCCGCGGCATCCGGCGTAAGGAGGTCGCGATTGACCGCCAGACCGGCAAGGTTGACATCGGTCCAGTCGGCAAACTCGCCCTTGAACAAGCGCCCAAGCCGCGAGACTCTTGCCCGCCACGACACGTTGGCGCCGACAAGGTTCGCCGCGTGCTGCCGGTAGTGCACCAGGGGCCGCGGGTCGTAGTGGACAACGCCGCCGGCGCCGGTGACAATCAGATAGGCCCACCAGTCGTGGCTGACGAAGCCCGTGCGTGCCGAAGCCCTTGCCAACAGGTCGCGTGCCGCGCGGTTGAGCAGGATGGTGTTGCCGCCGGCGATGCTTTGCACGAGCGCGTTGCGGAAGGACGGCGGCCGCCGAAACAATGGCGACTGGCCGACAAGGCTTCCCGTTTCGGTCATGGTCGCGGTTCGCGAGCAGAACATCAACGGCGTTTCCGCGCCGAACGCCTGCATCCATTGGATGGCACTTTCCAGCCTGTCCGGCTCCCAGACATCGTCCTGATCGCTGAAGGCATAGAAGTCGGCATCGATACGCCGGTCGAGTATCATCGAACGGAAATTGGCCGCGAACCCTCGGTGCGGCCCCTCTACCAACGTCACTCGACCCTTTGTCCAGCGGGACTTCCAGGCTTCGATGATGGGAACCGTGCCGTCGACGGAGCCATCGTCGGAGATCCAGAGGTCGATGAGCGGATGCGACTGTGCGAGCAGGGATTGCAACTGCTCATCAATGAACGCGGCGCCGTCTTTCGTGCCCATCAGCACCGCTATGCGCAGATCTGCCCTATCCACGAATGTCGAACACCTTGTCTAAGATTGTCATATCGGGCGGCATCACGCTCGTCGGCGGACGCGAGCTCGCCTGCCGGGCCTTCGCAAATCCGTTCATATATCTCGTATAGCGTTGCCACCTTCTGCCGGGAACGCGTCCCCTGATCAATTTGCCATGCCCACCATGGAAATAGCCTTACGCCAGATACGGGTGAACAAAAGACGCGCCAGGGCGGCGGTCGATTGAACCGGAGGCTCTACGGGAATCTCGACATACACCGTCCTTGCTGGTGCTTTCGCAGGCCCGCCCACCACTTCAGCGGCGAATTCCGCAGCCTGCCTTGTTGAGAGGTCAATTCTGATGAGGTCAAACTCGGCAAGGGTCATTTTTGAGGCTCTAGATCTCGCTTGCAACTGGACGATGAATTCCGATCCGGGGTTTTCCTCCAGGCTCCTGATCACCAGATCAAGCATCCCCATATAGTTAAGCTCGTGTATGAGCAATTCGAAGGAAGACGGCGTGAAAAACCATGCGTGAGCATCAATATAGTCGCCGGCCGTATTGACGACATCGTTTTGATAGGACAACCACGCATGGTCGAAATTGCCGGTGAACTTGAGTGGCGTTTTTGAGCCGGCCAGCCACGAACCTGAGCCATCTCGGCTGACAGACATAGCGCGAGCCTCCAGCAATGTTTCCGGCGTGTGCCGAATGCGCTTCTCTCGATAGGCCACAAGCACCTCTCGAAGGCTGCTTGGCGGTTTGAAAAGATCGAAGCACTTTCGCATGTCGGGCACAGCCAGCGAGACGATGCCGCCCTTACGAAGGAGGCGCGAAACTTGCTGCAAGAAACTGAGAATGTCTGGCGTATGCTCAATGACATGGCTTGCGATGAAATAATCATAGCCTTCCGGGTTTCTCGCCAAAGCGAGGTTATCCAGCGGCTCCCCTCGCCAGACTATATCGACATCCTCTATCTGCCCCACCCTCTTTCGAATAGCATCGACTGGGTGACCGCCCGCAGACGCGCGCAGGGCAGCACCGTCCTGAAAATCGATAACTGTTGTTTTCCATCCATGCCGCTTCGGCGCAACGGGACTGTAAAACGGGCCGATCTCGATGCCTACCATTGACCCTTTATCAAGATTACTCCTGAGCTGATCGAATCTATTCATTGGCGGCTCCCAAACGCTTTTTTTGCTCGGAGAACTATTATATCATATGACGGCGCTTCTCTACCTAGTGGATCGCTCGTTGGCCATTGGCAACGTGCGGGGAAACAATACTCGTTACCCGTCGCGAAACCAACCTAACCCACCATGCGTCGACCAAGGCCAACGGATAAGACAAAATAAATGACATAAAAATAGAACACAATATAGCGCAAAATGACGCAAATAACGGACCGATATAATACAACAACTCAATCACAAATGCCCCTGCGGAGGCAATAACTAGCGTGTGAATGAGGTACATTGAGAATGATATTTTCCCTAAGAATACAAAACCTGACCTACCCAACACATTTCGTGCTGACCCAGACCAAAGAGCCATAACAATTATTAAAGTTGCAGATATCGAGTGAATGAAAACGCGTAGCGCTAGAGCATTCTCTTTCGCGACCGGCGCCAGAACAGAATAGAATCTTACTGGTAGACTTTCGCCACTAAGCGCTTCATGGTAACCAGCCAATACAACAACCAAACCAAATAGCAGGGCAGTTGCGCACCCCCCGATCCACAGATTGAAACGACATGCGTGAAGGAATGCGATGGCAACACCTAGCACAAAACAGCCGAAATAGGGGCTAACCAAGGTACCGCCTACCCATGATACCGCAAATAGAGAGTATATAATTGATCTATTTGGAATGACTATTGCGAATAACGCCAGCGCCAAAGCGAAAAAGCTGCCGAAAAACTCAAAATACATTGTCCATAAAACTGAATTGTATGCCTTTTCACCAAAAATAAACGTGCCGAAAAGCGCTTCCGTGGCAGCATTGGGTATTTCGATAAGGCCTGAAGGTTTCCAGGTGTAGGATCCAAGCAACCAGTGAGACCCGGTCAGGCGCGCAGCCGAATGGTATGATATCAGGCCGCCCATTACCAAAATTGCTGCGATCAAGTTAGCTATTAGAATGGGCGCGGCCAGCCTGGGCCATCGCTTTAGGCCCTGAACGAAGAGCATCCGAACCGACCGGCTCTGGATCGCCTTATAGGTGAGAACGAATCCCGAAAGGACGAAGAAAACGACGACAGCAGCGCTCCCGTTAACAGCCGCGAAGGCTGGGGTACCAAGCATGCTGCTAGGGCTCTGGTCGACCAAGCCGTGAATGGTTGGTGCAAACGCTAGAAGTGTGTGATGCACAAGGACAATTACTGCCGCAATGCCGCGCACCGCCTCGAGTTCTGGAAATCGATGTGGCGGCGCCGAAACGGTTTGCATCAAAGAGTCCTAGTCAACCAAAGGATCACCATTGGTGACACGCCAATTGCATCAATCGACACGGGGCAAATTCTGTTCCGACGAACAAACGGCCCCATCACGTGCGACCGGCGACAAATAGCAGCACCTCGACATAATGATGTTGGTCCCGCCTCGAATTTCGGCCGTGTGCGTGCGTCGTTGATAGATGCGCGGAGTGATCAAACAGCCTTGCCTGATGGATCTTGTTCGGCCTTAAAGTTCGCTCAAATCTATTTTTCGATAATCCCGACTCGAGGCAAACTTCTTGACCAAATCGCTCTGTCTTTCGACGGGAGGCTCAAGCCCGACAAATTCCGCTATTTCGGAAAGGAGAGCCGCAGGATCGAGCGCCGCGCGCTCATAGCTGACAAGGAGTGTTGGCCACTGCAACCGCTGAAGCAATTCCCAATACCTGCTATATCTGGCAAGCGCGTTGTCATATGCTTGCTCGATCGAGCACTGTAAACGCTTGACTTCGGACTGCGCGATAGCGACCATATCGCGATTGACAAATAACACCAATGGGTCTCTCAGAACGTCCGATATCGCTTCGAGATACATATCGGCAGAGGGGTCTTTCCAGCCCCAGAAGTCATTGGCCTCGTTTCGCGTTTGAATTAGATTTCTGAGCTTTTCCAAATAGGTTTCTGCGGGCGATTCAATCACATTGCCGTCGAGGTCTCGACCTTGAGCAAGGTTAACAAGCTCATCATCCTCATGATTGGTGGAATCCGATGATACCCCCATCGCGATGCCAAGAATACTAGCGGCACCCGCGACAAGGCTTGTACCGCCTCGACCGCATCCTACCACTATCAGGGTGCGTTGGACTCCTGGAGATGAAAGCTTGATCGCCTTATGAGTTGTTTCCATCGTCACAGCCCTTGCTCGTCGGCATCTGGATTACCGTCCCTGATTGTTAGCTGGAGCGTGGCTCCAGAGGTCTCGAAGAATTTATGACGCCTTCAGATTCCGGCCTGTTCCAGTACCTGCTCGAACGCGCCGCCCTCTTGTTTCTTGATCTACTCGGACACGTAAATGTCGATTAAAGAAACTTAGATGCCTTGGCGTGAGTGATTGATTCCAATCGCGCGGATACTTCATAGATTTCGCAAAATTGTACCTGTCTTCCAAATTCAAACACTTCGCCTTCGCCACTTCCAGTGCGGCAACGATCTCATTTAACCCCGGCTGAGCCGGGATGATGTTTTTGCTGAGGGCCTTCAAATACTCTTCAGTTTTTGTCTTGAAGGTATTCGTAACAACAACAGAACCGGAACCAGCCAAATCCATAGGAATCATGCTTGGATGCGGAGAAGCCATCAAGGTGAGACAAATGTCAAAGCTGGAAACCTCTTCAATATAGGTGCTTAGGTCCATCCGTGGCAGCGAAACCGACCGAACACTCGGAAGCAGTTCCACGACCCCCTCACCGAGGCCCATCCCGACACACTCCCATTCTTCGGGGTCAAATATTCCCCGTCTAAATGCAGTCGCAAGAGCCAATGCCGTGAGTTCGAACATGTTTCGATCCACGACCGGGCGTGAATAAAATACAATCTTCTTCTTCTTTTTCGCGCGGTTGCGCTGGATGAAAACGTCCTTAGGTAGCAGATTCGCAGAACATGCATTGTTGAAGAACGTATAAGACAACCCACGAGATCTTATGCCACCAACGTCACCTAAAACAAAGAAATTCATCAAGCTCTCGCTTGAAAAAATCGCATTGTATTTCATAGAATACGTTCGGTCAGCAACTGCGTGAAGGCTGTTGGCTGGATAAAATAGCGTTTCGTAATCCTGTATAAGGTATATGAATTTCTCGTTTTCTGTAACAGCTTGTATTTTTTCGGCAAAATAAGCGGAATACCATACAGTCGCAACGGCGTAGTCATATTTTGAAAGGCGAAGGGGAGCGCGTCGCTCACCAATATATTCGACTTCGAGCTCATCAAAGATTCGCTCCATTCCAGGGTACTTGAGAAGCTTCTCTTTGAACTCAGATAGATTGAAGTAAAAATTGTCGAACATGACAAGGCGAACGTTGACCCCGGTCTTCCGAAGGAAGAGCGCCATCTGGAAAACGCCAAAAAACCCCGCAGATATCGACTTGAAGTCAAAAGCTGGAACGAGAACGTTAATTGTCTGCGGCCGGCGTTCGTCAATTTCGATCTCGGGTAGATCGTAAACGCGGTTTAGTCGCAGATTGAGGAAGTCGCGGTCGTAAATATGGTTCGGCGGAGCGGCCGCCGGAACGAGTGGCAACTGGGCCAGATAGGACGACTGGAGGTCAGCGAGCAGGCCAAGACTATGAGCCGCAGACATACACATATAGGCAAGCCGACTCTTATAGCTCCGCAATTTGATATTCGGATCAAAGACCTTGTGATAAGATTGCTTCAATTCCTGATGCCCAAAGAGTCGAGCCCCGGTGGCTGCTAGCGTTGCGGTAAGCCGGCGGCGCATTAGCTGAAAACCTCTTCTTTCACAATTCGACCCTTTTCAAGGTACATGGCCGAGTGGCACATTGATCGAATCAGGGCGTCGGAATGGGATGCCAGAACGATGATAGCGGCATTGTTGAGCCAATGCTCCATCCGGTCACGTGCTTTCTTCTGGAAGGATTCATCGCCGGTTCCCAACCCTTCGTCCAGAAGCACGATATCAGTAGGATAAGCGGTGACGACCGAAAACGAAAGTCGAGTCTGCATACCCGTCGAATATGTACGAACGGGAAGATCGATGAAATCACCGAGCTCCGAAAAATCAACGATCGACTCGATCTTTTCCTCGACCTGTTTTGGTGAAATCCCAGCCATGAGGCTTTGAAGCCGGATGAACTCTCGCCCCGTGAGTTCAGGAGACAAACCCATGGAAGGTTTTATCAAAACAGCCGTATCTCCCACTATGGTAGCGGTGCCACTGGTGGGCTTCAAAATGCCTGCCAAAACTCTCAACAGGGTCGTCTTGCCTGCACCGTTGTGACCGCAAAGGCCCAATCGCGTGCCAGCCTGCAGGCTGAGAGACACGCCATCAAGTGCCGCGACTTCGAAGCGACCGGAATTGCCGGCCAGCAAACGTCCACCCGTAGTGAACCTCAGCGCCGCCTGCTTAAGCGAACGATTCGCAGGAGCCGACCAGATTGGGATACGAACGGTGACGTCAATTAACTGAATGGATGGTGGTAACATGGGAATCCGCTCTGACGACATCAAGGCTTCAGAATTCAAAGCCAGTAGGGAATTCGGTGCTGCGTCCTACGATACAGCATGTACGCGCCTGTGCTCCCGAGAACAGCGATTGCTGCAGAGATGAACACACTCGTATAGTCTGTTCCACCATTCAGTATTGGTGTGCGTGCCGCATCGATCATGTACGAGATCGGATTTAGTAGCAGAAAAAAAGATTCGGAAGGCAGTATCTTTGACGTCCAGAGGATCGGCGACAGTATAAATAGAAGTTGCATAGCCGAGGCTGCGATCAAAGGAACGTCTCGAAACCTCACTGAAACGATAGAGACAATTGATGATATCCACGTGGCGTGAACAACCAGAAGCGCTACGCCAACGACGAACATCGGAATATTAATACCAATGGCTGGATAAGCGATAGCCATCGTTACTAAAACCACCACCACGTTGTGGAGAAAAATGATAAAATTCTTCGTAACGCATCTAAATATGCACGTGGCCGGCGATATTTTCGTATTCAAGATCAAATCATGAGAATTTATCAGAGTCTCAGATCCCTCTACAACAGTCGCTGAGAAAAATTGCCATAATACTATGCTCGCAGCCAGATGGTGAAGGTACTCTTTTACTGGCTGTTTAAGCAAAACGGCGTATAGAAACCCGACAGACGCCACGAATATTGCTGTATTAACAGTAATCCACAGTGGGCCGAAGGTTGAATTCCGATAACGGAGCCTTATGTCGAACTGTGCGAGCCTAAACCACAGCATTGATACGTCCGAGTTCATCGCAATCCCTTCAAAGGACCTGCCTCAAATTCCCGGCCATTCGGGCCGGTTTGCCGAACAACAGTCCGGCGCACTGCCGCTTCCGCCGATTGCCGCCAGTCCGGCGCGTTCCAGCCGAAGACCGACGCGAATCTTGCGCTTGATAGCCGGGAATTGGCAGGGCGTCGCGCCTTGGTCGGGTAGTCCGTCGTCGCAATGTCGCGGACCCGCGCCCAAGGACCACCAAACGCCAGGCTTGTGTCCAGGATATGGCGGGCAAAGCCACTCCAGTTGGTCTCGCCCGTGCCGGCCAGATGATAGACACCGAAAGCGGCAAAGCTCTTGTTGCCATGCAGCTGTGCCGCCGCATGCAGGATCGCGTCGGCGATGTCAAGCGCGGAGGTGGGATTTCCCCATTGATCGGCCACCACTGCAATCTCGTCGCGGTCGGCCGCAAGCCGAAGCATGGTTTTGACGAAATTCTTGCCGAACGGACTGTAGACCCAGGCGGTGCGCAGGATCAGGTGGCGCGGATTGGCTGATGCCACCGCCTGTTCGCCGGCGAGCTTGGAGGCGCCGTATACGCTGGCCGGCGCGGTTGCATCGGTTTCGACATAGGCGCCAAAAGCGCTGCCGTCGAAGACATAGTCGGTCGAAAGGTGGATGACGGGAACGCCAAGCCGCGCCGCGGCCTCCGCCACCTTGCCGGCGCCGACGGCATTCACCCTGAATGCCAGATCGGGCTCATCCTCGGCCTGATCCACGGCCGTGTAGGCGGCAGCCGACACGACGATGTCAGGCTTGGCCGCAGCAATGGCTTCGATCGCTGTGGCGGGGTTTGCCAGGTCGAGCTGCGGACGGCCAATGGCGATGACGTCCACACCGGCAAGCTGGCCGGCCTCCAGAAGGCTCGACACAACCTGGCCTTCGCGTCCGGTAACGACGAGCCTCACGCGGCCCCCTTGCGGGCTTCGCCCAGTCTTTCGCCGGCATAGTTCTGCTCGCGGATCGGCCCCCACCACCATTTGTTGTCGAGGTACCAGTCCACGGTTCTGGCCAGGCCGCTGTCGAAATTCTCGTTGGGCGCCCAGCCGAGGTCCCGGCTTATCTTCGATGCGTCGATAGCATAGCGGCGGTCGTGGCCGGGGCGGTCGGTGACGAAGGAAATCAGGTCGCGGTAGCTCTTGCCGCCGGCCCGGGGACGCCTGCTGTCGAGCAGGTCGCAGATCGTCTCGACGACGCTGAGGTTTGTCCGCTCCGAATTGCCGCCGACATTGTAGCTCTCGCCCGGCGTGCCTTTGGTGGCAACGAGTTCCAGGGCCCGCGCGTGGTCCTCGACGAACAGCCAGTCGCGCACATTGGCGCCGGCGCCATAGACCGGCAGCGGCTTTTCGTCGAGCGCGTTGAGGATGACGAGCGGGATCAGTTTTTCGGGAAAATGATAGGGGCCGTAATTGTTCGAACAGTTGGAGAGCACGACCGGCAGGCCGTAGGTCTCGTGCCAGGCGCGGACCAGATGGTCCGAGGCCGCCTTCGAAGCCGAATAGGGCGAGGACGGCGCGTAGGGCGTCTCCTCGACGAACATGCCGCCATCGAAAGGAAGATCGCCAAACACCTCGTCGGTGGAGACGTGATGAAAGCGGAAGCGGCCTTTCCTGTCGTCGGACAGGCCGCGCCAGTATTCGAGCGCCGCATTGAGGATGCGGTAGGTGCCGACGATGTTGGTCTCGATGAAGGCGCCAGGCCCATCGATCGAGCGGTCGACATGGCTCTCGGCGGCAAGGTTCATGACGATGTCGATATCGTCACGGCGCATTATGTCGAGCACCGCTTTCTCGTCGCATATATCGGCCTGGGCGAAGCGATAATTGTGCGCGTTCTCGATTTGCCGCAGCGAGGCCAGGTTGCCGGCATAGGTGAGCTTGTCGAGATTGGTCACCCTATAGGCCGGATTGGCGCACAGATGCCGACACACCGCCGAACCGATGAAGCCAGCCCCGCCTGTCACCAGAAAATTCATGCCGCTATCCTCATCAGGCAAACACTTCGGCCTCGGCGAGCACCGGCGCCTTGAGGTCCTTGTCCGAAAGCTGAAATCCGCCAGCCACCGAAGGCCATTCGATGCCGATGACGGCATCGTCGAAGCGGACAGACCGATCGTGCTCGGGCGAATAGGTGTCGGTAACCTTATAGAGAACCTCGGTGTCGGGCACGAGCGTCACAAAGCCATGCGCGAAACCCTTGGGCACCAGGATCTGATTGCCCTTTTCGGCGGTAATTTCGAGCGCAACCCATTTTCCGAAAGTCGGCGAGCTGCGGCGAATGTCGACCGCGACGTCCAGCAGCGCGCCCCTGATGACGCGCAGCAGCTTGTCCTGAGCGCGCGGCGCAAGCTGGTAGTGAAGGCCGCGCAGGACGCCCGCTGCGGCGGAATAGGAATGGTTGTCCTGCACGAAAACCAAGTCGATGCCTGCCTGCGAAAACCGCTCGGCATTGTAGGTTTCCATGAAGAAGCCGCGTGCATCGCCATGTCGCTTGGGGACGATTTCCAGCACGCCATCGATGCCGAGGGACCTGATCTCCAAAGCTTAGCCCTCCAACAGATCGGCGACGCGCCGCCGCAGATAGGCGGCATATTCATTTTTGCCCAACCGGGTTGCGCGTTGCAGCACTTGCTCTGCCGTCAGCCAGCCCTGCTCGAAGGCGATCTCCTCAGGGCAAGCAACCTTGATGCCCTGCCGATGTTCGATCGTGCGCACGAAAGAAGAGGCTTCGTGCAAACTGTCATGCGTGCCGGTGTCGAGCCAGGCATAGCCACGCCCCAAACGGTGCACATGCAGCTTGCCGCGCTCGAGATAGACATTGTTGACCGACGTGATCTCGAGCTCGCCACGCGCCGACGGGCGGATCGTCGGGGCGATGTCGACCACGTCATTGTCGTAGAAATAGAGGCCGGTGACAGCCCAGTTCGACTTCGGCTTCTGCGGCTTTTCCTCAATCGTCAGCGCGGTTCCGGTCGCCTTATCGAAGGACACGACACCATAGCGCTCGGGATCCTCTACATGGTAGGCGAACACCGAAGCACCCGCCTCGCGCGCAGCGGCGGCGCGGCAAAGCTGCGACAGGCCGTCACCGAAATAGATGTTGTCGCCAAGAATCATCGCGACGCTGTCTTTGCCGATGAAATCCCGGCCGATAATGAAAGCTTCCGCAAGACCATTGGGCTGCGGCTGCTCGGCGTAGGAGAACGCCAGCCCGAACTCCGATCCGTCGCCGAGTAAATCACGAAAAGCCGGCAGATCGCGCGGTGTCGAAACAATCAGAATCTCACGGATTCCCGCGAGCATCAGTACGCTCAGCGGATAATAAATCATCGGCTTGTCGTATATCGGAAGGATTTGCTTAGAGACTGCTAATGTCAGTGGATAAAGACGCGTTCCACTGCCTCCAGCAAGGATAATTCCTTTCAAGAAGCTCTCCTTGACATGCCGAAGCCCCCCGGCCCTGATCGACCGTGCTTAGGTTTCATTCAATGGCTTGTCAATGCGGCACGCGACACAGCAGAGGCCTGTTCCGCACGCCAGGACATGACCTCAGCCACCCTTACCCAAAATACGCCTGGTACCACTCGACGAACTGCCCTACCCCGTCTGACACGGACGTGCCGGGGCGGTAGCCAACAGCCTCCTGCAGCGCGGAAGTGTCGGCGAAGGTGTCCGGCACGTCGCCGGCCTGCAGCGGCAAGAGCTCGATGACGGCCTTGCGGCCAAGCGCGCTTTCCAGCGCCTCGACATAGGCGGTCAGCCTCACCGGATTGTTGTTGCCGATGTTGAAGATACGCCAGGGCGCGCTGCTCGTTGCCGGATCCGGATGGCCGGAATCCCAGGCGGGATTGCTGGCTGCAGGGCTGTCGCTGGTCCGGATCACGCCTTCGGCGATGTCGTCGATATAGGTGAAGTCGCGCGTGTGGTTACCATTGTTGAACAGCTTGATCGGCTCGCCGGCCAGGATGCTCCTGGTGAACAGGAACAGCGCCATGTCGGGGCGCCCCCAAGGCCCGTACACGGTGAAGAACCGCAGCCCGCTCGTCGGCAATCCGAACAGATGGCTGTAACTGTGCGCCATCAGCTCGTTGGCGCGCTTGGTCGCGGCGTAGAACTGCAGCGGATGATCGGCCGGGCGGTGCTCGGAAAACGGCATGTCGGTGTTGGCGCCGTAAACGCTCGAGGTGCTGGCATAGGTCAGGTGCGCAATGCCGGCATTGCGGCAGGCCTCCAGCATGTTGGTGAAAGCAACGATGTTGCTTTCGACATAGGCGCGCGGGTTTTCCAGGCTGTATCGCACTCCCGCCTGGGCGGCGAGATGGATCACCCGGTCGAAGCCATGATCGGCAAAGCAGCCGTCCACGATTTCTCTGTCGGCAAGATTGCCATGGATGAAATGATAGCCGGCATTGGTGCCTTGGCTGGCTTCGGCCAGCAGCCGCAGCCGCGCCTGCTTGATCCGCGGATCATAATAGTCGTTGACGCTGTCGATGCCGACAACCTCGTCGCCACGCTCCAGGAGCCGCCTGGCGACATGATAGCCTATGAAGCCGGCGGCGCCGGTGACCAGAACCTTCATCGGAAGCGCCCATCCTCGGGAATGGATCCCTGACGTCTATGGCACGCCAATCTTCCTACAGGCCTCAGGAGCGCTTCAGCAGCGACCAGACGGCCGGCACAAGGCTTGCCGCCAGCGCGACCTTGATCAGATCGCCAACGATGAACGGCACGACGCCGAACTGCCAGGATTTTTCCGGGCCGATCAGCAGCGCCAGCCAGGCAAAGCCCATCGCCATCATCACCACTTCGGCAACCAGCATAGCGTTGAAAAGCTTGACCGGGTGGCGATCCCAGCCGCGATCCGCGGCCCAGCCGACAATCGCCGCCATGACGACAAAGCCCGCGAGATAGCCACCCGTCGGACCAACCATGTAGGCAAGGCCAATGCCCTTCTCCGGTGTGCCCTGGAAGACCGGGAAGCCCATCGCGCCCTCCGCCATATAGAGCAGCAGCGTGGCGACGCCGAGGCGCAGGCCGAAGGTGGCGGCGATCAGCAAGACGGCCAGCGTCTGCATCGAGATGTCGACCGGCCCCAGCACAACCTTGGTCTTGGCCGACAGGGTCAGCAGTAGCGTTCCGGCGATCGCCAGGAAAAGCTGTGTTGCCAGCCGCGCCGCGCCTTCCTGCGGCAAAGCCAGAGAAACAAGCGGGCGCATCGTGGTTGCAGTTGCCATGGTCTTCCCCAATCCGGTCCAGCGCGATCCGATAATCGCGATCCTGCGTTTTCCTATATTGGCTTGCGTGCTATGCGGCAATCGGTTTTGCCGTTCCGGGAACAATGTGCCGACATGGCTCTCAAATTCGATACCAGCTTCGATCCGCACTACGGCCAGGGCGTGAACGTCGGCCCGGACGTGCAGCGCGTCACGGTCCGGAACCCCAGCCCCTTCACCTTTCATGGCACCAACAGCTATGTCGTCGGGCGCGACACGCTGGCGGTAATCGATCCCGGGCCAGATGACGAGGCGCATCTTCAGACCTTGCTCGGCGTGATCGCCGGCAGGCCGGTCAGCCATATCTTCGTCAGCCACACGCATCGCGACCATTCCCCGCTGGCGGCCCAACTGAAGGAGCGCACCGGCGCCTTGGTGATGGCGGAAGGGCCGCACCGGCCGGCGAGGCCACTGCATATCGGCGAGACCAATGCGCTAGACGCCAGCGCCGACACCGCTTTCATTCCCGACATCGCACTGCCGGACGGCGCGTTGGTGGCCGGCGACGGGTGGGCGATCCGTACGGTTCTGACCCCCGGCCACACCGCCAATCACGCGGTGTTCGCGCTGGAAGAAACCGGCATCCTGTTTTCGGCCGATCATGTCATGGCGTGGGCGACATCGATTGTCGCGCCGCCGGACGGGGCCATGGCCGACTACATGGCATCGCTGGACCGCCTGATCGAGCGCGACGACCGCCTGCTGCTGCCTGGGCACGGCGGGCCGGTCGCCAAGCCGCGCGCTTTCATGCGGGGATTGAAGACGCATCGCAAAATGCGCGAGCGGGCCATATTGGAGCGGGTCAGAGCCGGGGACCGGACGGTTCCCGACATGGTCAAGGCGATCTACAGGGATACAGATCCCCGGTTGCATGGCGCCGCAGGACTGTCGGTGCTTGCCCATCTCGAGGACCTGGTGGCGCGCGGCATGGTGTCGACGGAGGCCGCTCCTGCCATTGACGGTATTTTCATGCCGGCTGGCTAATCCAAGACCTCGCCACGACCTTGCAATTGCCCTGCCTCAGAACCGGCTGGACCGTTCTTCCGGCTGAGGCGACTTCAAACCCTGGCAAGAGCATTCCGGATTGGCCGGGAGTCGTGCGGCGGTTTCCAGCGCGACCCGCGAGGCCGTCATGGACAGGTTCGGCAACACGTCCTCCTGCAGCAATTTCTGGCGATTGCGGTCCATATAATCGTTGAAGCCCGCGGTCACGAACGCCAAAGGCACAAAACACGCGCCGATCTCGCGGGACAAAGTGGCCTCGGGCGCTATCGAATGGTTGAGCACGTCCGCCCCCATGCCGCGGAACGCCAGGGCCTCGGCCGGGGTCGTCAGCCGCGGCCCGTAACAGTGGCCAGCAACCAGTTGCTGTTCGATGCCATGAACACGGCATCCGGCCGGCCAATGACGGCGGGCGGTTTCGACCAACAATGCCGCGCATCTCGGGCAAACGATCTGCTTGCCCGAACAGTCGAAGCTCTGTCGGCCGGGAAGCAGCGAAAACGGCGTCTGCGTCAGTTCGATGATATCGGCATTCACCACCATGTCGCCGGGCTTGATCGCCTTGTTGACGGCGCCGATGGTCGAGCAGGACAGGACTTGCCTTACACCCGCTTCCATCAACACCCAGAACGCGCGGCGATGACAGGAATGGTCGATATGGTCGCGGGGATTGCCGTGCGAATACATGCACAAGGCACGTTTTGCTTCACCTTCGACGGTGATCGACGCATCGAACTCGAGCAGCTTCCAATTGTCGGTGCGGCCGAAAGGCGTTTCAAAACTCATGTCGCGCCGCAAGGTGCGCACACCCTCGAATTCAACATCTTCCGGGAAGGCAAGCCCCCAGTTTGCCGACCCGGTGATGATCGCCAACCCCACCTGGGGTATGTCCGTTGATTGATCCGCGGCAGCACCGGCTGCTTGACGATCTGTAGGCATGTTTCCAGTCTCTGTCAGGATTTTTGGCGAAGGCTCACGATCAGGACGGCGACCACGACGATGGCGGTCCACAAGGTCGAGATCGCCGCAATGGTCGGATCGATCTGGTCGCGCAGCGACAGGAACATGAGCTTCGGCAGCGTGCTGTTTTGACCGCTGGCGACGAAGATCGAAATGACGGACTCGTCGAGCGACGTCAGGAAGGCCATCAGTGTCGCCGACAACAGGCTGATCTGGAGTTGCGGGACGATTATCCCGCCAATAGCTCTCGCCCAGTTTGCGCCGAGGCTGCGCGCCGCCTGAACCTGGTTCCAGTCAAAGCGGGCCAGAGCGGGCAACAACACAATGCATGCGACTGGAATGGCCAGCACCACATGCCCGACCAGCACGCCGAACAGCGTTCCGACCAGATGTTGCGCAGCCAGAACAAAGAAGAGACCGATCGCGAGCAGGATGCCCGGCACGATGGACGGGATGAGCAGAGCGCCCTGAATGGCCAAGGCGGTCCTTCCTCCGAGCCGGTTGATCGAGATGCAGGCCAGCAGCGCCAGGGGCACTGCGAGCGTCGCCGTCAACGTCCCAAGGATCAGGCTCGTCCTGAGCCCGGCCATCCATGTCGCCGAACCGAAGAAATTCTCGTACCAGCGCAACGAGTATGCGCGCGGCGGAAACTCGAGGAGATCGGACGCTGAAAAGGAGAGCGGCACTACCACCAGCGTCGGCAGCATCAAGAACGCCAATACGAGCGCGCAAAAGCTCCATAGGAGAATGCGGGCCAGCCTGTTGTCTGGATAGGCTTCAAGCATGGGCCGTACCGAATTTGTTGCGCGCCATCAGTCGGCGCGCCACCAGGAACATCACGCCGATCAGCGCCATAAGAACGAGGAGCAGAATGCCCAGGACGCTCGCCGACCCCCAGTCCTGAAAGGTCGACAGCGTGCGCTCGATGCGGATGGAGAGAGGATTTACCTTGCCGCCGCCCAGCACCGCCGGCGTGATGAAGAAGCCTATGGTGTAGATGAAGACGATCAATGAGCCCGAGAAGATGCCGCCGGTCGAAAGGGGCAGGATGACGGTGCGGATCGTTTGCGCAAGTGTGGCTCCCATGCTCGCCGAGGCGCGAACAAGGTTGGCGTCGATATCGCGCATCGCGGCATAAACGGGAAGCAGAAAGAGCGGCAGCATGTAGTGAACCATGCCGATCAGCGTTCCGGTGAAATTGTAGACCAGCGGCAATGGCTCCGCTGTCAGGCCCGAACCTGTCAAGGCCGTGTTGATCAGGCCTTCGCGCCGCAACAGCACGAGCCAGCCATAGGTGCGCACCAGAATGGAGGTCCACAACGGCAGCATGACGAAGGCCATCAGCAAATTGGCCACCCTTGGCCTGACGCTGGCGAGGGCGAGCGCCAGCGGGGTGCCTAGAAGAATGCAGAACGCCAGCGTTCCAAAGGACAGCTCAACGGTTGTCACGAGTGCCGCCCATGTCAACCCGCTCGACAGCACCTTCTCGTAATTGCCGACGGTATAGTCGCCGCCCGTGGTCAGGAAGGATTGCCGGATGATCCATAGGATAGGCAGTATCGCCGCCAGTCCGACGATGAAAAGCGCAGGCAGTGAAAGCGAGAGGAAGAACCGCCGCTCGCGTCGAGCGTCTGCCGCCAGCGCAGGATCGGCAAGGACGGTCACGCTACCGCTCCCGGTATCGGGTGAACTTTCGCTGCTGGCGCATAGGCGGTCACCCGCTGACCGGTGGCGAGTTCGGCGCAGCCGCCGGCAAGTGCGGACGGTATGCAGACCAGGATCTCCTGGCCGCCATCAAGCGCCAGAGTCAAAAGCCAGTTCTCGCCGCGAAACGCCTTGGCACGCAGCGTTCCCTCAAGCGCCACCCCGTCTCGTCCGACGATTTTCGCATCAAGATGGAAGCTTTCCGCGCGGATCATCAGGGTCTCGTGCGACGCATCGGCGCCGTCGATTCTGCGTGCTGCTCCTGGGCCCACAATGTTGGCCTCGCCCATGAACTCCGCGACGAAGCGGGTCGATGGACGATCATAAATCTGCTGTGGCGTATCGATCTGCTGAATGCGGCCGGAGTTCATCACCGCAACCCGGTCTGACATGATCAGTGCTTCGCGCTGGTCGTGCGTCACATAGATCGTGGTGATCCCCAGATCATCGTGCAGACGCCGGATTTCGTACTGCATGGTTTCGCGCAGATTCTTGTCGAGCGCCGACAGCGGCTCGTCCATCAGCATCACGCGTGGCTCAAAGACGATCGCCCGCGCCAACGCCACCCGCTGGCGCTGGCCGCCGGACAATGCGGCAATGTCGCGCTCCGCCAGACCGTCCAGCTTGACGCGGGCCAAGGCGTCAAGCGCTCGCCGACGCGCCTCCGCTTTCGGTGTCTTGCGCAGTGCCAACGGATACTCGACGTTCGCCAGGACGTTCATGTGTGGAAACAGGGCATAGTTCTGAAAGACTATGCCGATGTCCCGCTTGTTGGGGGCCAGGCGAGTGATGTCGCGATCCCCCAACAAGAGTTTACCGCGATCGGGTCGGACAAAACCGGCCAAAGCCATGAGCAGCGTGGTCTTGCCCGACCCGGATGGCCCCAGCAATGTGAGGAATTCGCCAGCCCGAATGTCGAGTGAGACATCATCCAGCGCGACGTAAGACCCATAGGCCTTGCGCACGCTGTCGATGGTGATCGGGAGCGACTTCATCATGTGCTGCAACCCTAGAGTTGACGAATTCGAGGCTCAGCGGTTCATCATTTCATCGAAGGCTTTTTGGGCGGCCTCGCCGTTCTTGACCCACCAATCCGCGTTCGAGAACACCGAAGTTCCGGCATTTTCAGGAGCCGTCGCCAAGGTCTTCAGACGATCTTTGGGGATAAGACCGCCCTCATAGCCCGCAGGATTGACCGGACCATAGGCTATGAAGTCGGTCAGCTTCGCCACCCGTGCGGGCTGCGTCATCGCAGCGATCAGCTTCATGGCCGCTTCCTTGTTGGGCGCTCCCTTCGGCACCCCAAGGCAGTCCGTGCCGATTACGGAACCTTTGAATGTATAGTCGACCGCGCCACCATCCGCCTTCACCGTCTGGGCTCGCCCATTCCAGGTCACGACCAGATCCGCCTCGCCGTCTTTCAGCAATTGCGCTGACTGGGCTCCCGAAGTCCACCAGACCGAGACATTCGGTTTGATCGCCTCAAGCCGCTTGATGGCGCGCGCCAGGCCCTCTGGCGTGCTGAGCGTGGGATAGACGTCCGCCGGCGCCACGCCATCGGAGAGCAGCGCGATCTCGATCAAGTCTTGCGCGTTGGCGCGCAGGGCGCGACGGCCCGGGAATTTGGCGACGTCCCAGAACTCAGCCCAGGTCTTCGGTGGATTCTGGCCATAGGTCTTGGTGCTCCACGACATGACGGTGCCATAGGAGTCGAACGGATAGCAGTAGTCGGACTTTGCGCCGTCCGGCACGGACTTTGGATCGATGATCTTGTAGTCGAGCGGCTCCAGCAGAGACTGTGCGGCCGCCTGCGCGCCTTCCGGTGAGCCCAGGTGAATGATGTCTGTCGAGACCGCACCCGAGGTGACCTGCATCTTCAGGGCAGCCAGGCCGTCGCTCTGCGTCTCCTCGCGGACGTCGTAGCCAAGCTCCTTTGCAGCGGGGCCCCACATAGCCGTTTTCACGGCGTTGCCATAATCGCCGCCCGCGGTCGTGATGGTTACCGTCTGAGCACAGACGGGCAAGGCAGCGGTGACTGCGATTGCGGCCAAGGAAATGCGTAGCCAGGACATAGGTTCTCCTCCTAGGATTCATCGAAATGTCGCTCAAAAGAGCTGTTTTCTTTTAATCGTAACGTTACGATTGCATCCAAAGGCGCCAGAGTCAAGGCGCTTTAGCAAGAGCTTGGATTGACCGTGAGGTGGAATCCGGTAACGTTGCGACGGTCAGCAAAATCAGCCGGCGCATTCGCAAATGAAGTCAGGCGACAATGGCCAATCTAAAACAGCTCGCGGCGGAACTTTCCCTTTCGGTGACCACGGTGTCGCGCGCTCTCAAGGACGGGCCGGAAGTGCATCCCTCGACCATGGCGCGCGTCAAGGAGGTGGCAAGGCGGGTCGGCTATGTCCCAAATCATCACGGTCGCGCGCTCAAAACCGGACGAACCCTGACGCTGACGGCAGTGCTGCCGATGGAAACGCGCGACTACCTCTCCGACCTGGCGAAGCTTCCCTTGATCGAGGGCATGACGCTGGCGACGAGGAGAGCGGGTTATAGTCTATCCATCTATTCCACCACGCCCGACGACGATCCCGTCGAAAGCGTGCAGCGTCTGCTTCAGGCGCGCAGCGCGGACGGCCTGATCATCACGCGCATGGTCTCGGACGATCCGCGCGTCAAGCTACTGCTGGATGAACGCATCCCGTTCGTGGCGTTTGGAAGAACCGACCTGGACATCGCGTATCCCTACGTCGATATCGACAATGAACAGATTGCCTACGAGGCCACCCGACGGCTCATGGACAAGGGCTGTCAACGCATTGCGCTGCAGCTTCTCGTTCCGGAGGATCAGGCGAGTGTCATGCGTCTTGCAGGCTATGCAAGGGCGATGGCCGAGGCCGGTATTCCGCTCGACCCATCGCTGATCGGTCATGGCACGCTCACGATGGAATCGAGCGCTGCATGGTTCGATCACCTGCTGGCGTCGTCAGATCCGCCGACCGGCCTGGCATGCGCCAACGAACTGGGCCTGCTGGGAGCATTGCACGCTCTCGGCAGGCGCGGTCTTGAGCCTGGCCGCGACGTTCACATCGTTACCCGAGACAACACGCGTCTCTCGCGTTTCCTGCCGGCGAAGATCGGCGTTCATTCGGTAGACATGGCAGACGTCGGGCACAAACTTATCGAAGTCCTCGAGAGCCGGATCGCCAATCCGCTTGGTCCGGTCGCGACGATCTTGCTGCAAGGCAGGTTCGAGCCGGCCGAATAGTCCGTTCGCAGACTGAAGCCACATTTGTGCGGCACGGCGCAAATCCGCCTGGCCCAAGATGTTCTGGACTTCACTCGGCAGGCGCCGCCCCGACCTGGCCGGCGACTTCCTGATCGAGTTCCGCCAGGAAATCGGTGATGCGCGCGGCATTGTCGCCAAGGTCGTAGCGGCCGTAACGCGAAGCCGACCGCATGTCGACGATCACGCTATCGCCATCGTCCGTCACGCGGATCGCCACATCGGCCGGAAGTCCGAGCACGAAGCCCTTGGCGACAGCGGTAATGGTCACGCCGCTTTGCCCGGCAAGGTCGGGATAGGGTTCGGAAAGATCCCAGCTGCGCCGGTCGAGCACGGTTTCGACGGCATTGACGATGGTCTCGAATGGCAGGTCGTAGCTGCGCGCGGTGACCAGCGGATAGCTGTCGGCCTGCAGCCTCTGTTCGCCCGGCGTCGATGGGGACAGCACATTCATGTCCTTGGTCCGCTCGCTGACGTCGAGCGCGGGCGGCTCATCGAAATCGGTCGAAATGTCCCTGAGCGGCGGGTAGATCGTCGCCCAGTAGGCGGCAACGCCATAGGGAACCAGCACCAGCATTGCCAGCAAGGCGCCGACGGTCAGGTCGCGGCCGCCGCGATCGCCGAATTTCCATAGTCTCGAAAAGGCGAAGGCGGCGAACAGCAGCGCCAGCGCCGCCAGCAACGCGACGATGCCGAGCACCCACAGGAACACCGGCGTTTCGACGAGATCGAAGCGGTGGCCGACGAAGTCGGTCAGCAAAAGCACCGCTGAAAACGCGGCCGTGCGGCGCGACCAGCCGGCAGCCTTCGACGTTCGCCGTTCGGGAATGCTAACCATGGTTCTCTGCGTTGCCCCAACCCGGACGGAGGTTTAGTGCCTTTTCGCGGCGGCTTGAAGCCGAAACACGCAACATCCCCTCAATCCGTCGGCAGGCGGTAGTCCCTGAATTGCTGGCGCAAGGTGATCTTCTGGATCTTGCCGGTCGCGGTATGCGGTATTTCGCCGACGAAAGCGACATCGTCGGGCATCCACCACTTGGCCACCTTGCCGTCCATGAAGCCGAGAATATCCGCCTTGGTCGGCTCCTTGCCCGGCTTGGCGACGACGACCAGCAAGGGCCGCTCGCCCCATTTCGAATGATGGACGCCGATGGCCGCGGCTTCCGCGACGTCCGGGTGGCCGACGGCCAGGTTCTCGAGCTCGATGGTCGAAATCCATTCGCCGCCGGACTTGATGACGTCCTTGGCGCGATCGGTGATCTGCATGTAGCCGCCGGCGTCGATGTGAGCGACGTCGCCAGTGTCGAACCACCCGTCCTCGTCGAACTGCTCGGAGCCAACACCGCCATAGTAGGCGCGGGCAACGGCCGGTCCGCGCACTTTCAAACGGCCAAATGTCTTTCCATCCCAGGGCTGCGCGTTGCCGTCGTCGTCGGTCACCTTCATTTCGACGCCGAAGGGCGGGTAGCCCTGTTTCTGCTGCACATCGAGCCGGGCTTCACCCTGGAGACCGGCATAGTCCGGCTTCAAGGTACACAATGTGCCGAGCGGCGACATTTCGGTCATGCCCCAGGCGTGGATGACCTGGACGTCGTAGTTCTCCTGAAACTTGGTCATGATCGCGCGTGGACAGGCAGAACCGCCGATGACGACCTTGTTCAGATAGGGAAGCTTCTTGCCGGTCTCCTCCAGATATTGCAGCAGCATCATCCAGACGGTCGGCACGGCGGCGCTGAAGGTCACCTTCTCGGTGTCGAGCAATTCATAGATCGAGGCGCCGTCCATCTTGCAGCCGGGCATGACCAGCTTGGCGCCGATCATCGGCCCGCTCTGGCCAAGGCCCCAGGCATTGGCGTGGAACATCGGCACAACCGGCAGGATCGTGTCGCGCGACGACAGGCCCATCGCGTCGGGCATGGCGGCGATCATGGCGTGCAGCACGTTCGAGCGGTGGCTGTAGACGACGCCCTTGGGATCGCCTGTGGTGCCTGATGTATAGCACATGCCGGCTGCGGTGCCTTCGTCGAAAGTCTTCCAGGCGAAGTCGCCATCGACCTCGTCAAGCCAGTCCTCATAGGCGACGGCATTGGGCAAGGTCGTCTGCGGCATGTGCGCCTTGTCGGTCAGCACGATCACCTTCTTCAGCGATTTGACGGCACCGGCGATCTTCTCCAGCAGCGGTATGAAGGTGAGGTCGACGAAGACGGCCTTGTCCTCGGCATCGTTCATGATCCAGACGATCTGCTCGGGAAACAGGCGCGGATTGAGCGTGTGATAGATCGCGCCGACCCCCATGATGCCGTACCAGGCCTCGAGGTGGCGCGCCGTGTTCCAGGCCAGTGTGGCGATGCGGTCGCCCAACCCGTAACCGTCCCGCTCCAGCCGCTGGGCGACCTTGAGAGAACGACGATGGAGGTCGGCATAGGTGGTGCGCACGATCGGCCCCTCGATCGAGCGCGACACGATCTCGCGCACTCCATGCTGCCGTTCGGCGTTGTCGATAAGCTTGTGGCACAGCAGCGGCCATTCCTGCATCAGCCCCAGCATCCGGTTTCCTCCCTCGCGCATTTTGCGTCGTAGCTTTGGCGCATTGTGAAGCGAACCGGCGGATTGTCCAGTCACCCGCTCGCGCGGGACACGAATTTCGGGACCCGTGCCGCAACGGCAAGCGGTTGAATTTTGACATGTTTTGGATTTTGGACTGCTGGGCATTCGTGCCACCGCGATGGCAGGAGGGTCAAAAACATGTCAGCCGCGACGGTGTCCTATGCCACGAAATGACCGGGAAATCCGCCACAATCCGGCCATCGTCGGCGTTAAGTTTCGTTAACGGGTAAAGGGGGCGATTGGCGACTGAAAGAGGTTCGCATGGACACGCAGCTCGACGAAAAAGCCCTTGAGAGCACACTTGCCGAAAGCCTGGCCGATCTGGTGCCGGACGAAAAGACTGTTTCCGAAGACGAATTTGTTGAAGTTGTCGGCGGCGCGCTTGAAGCGGTCGGCGGCACGCTGCTGTTCAAGATGTGCGTCCAGAACGAAGGGGAAGGCCAGCACGTCGCGGCCGCATCCGTCGGCGCTGGAGGCAATCGCCAGTTCCTGCTGCTCACCTTGCCGACCGGCGGCGGCTCGCTGAAAGTCGAGACCGTTTCCAGAAGCAGCAACCCGGTTGCGGGCATCGCGGCCGCCTATGCCGGACTGATGGACGCATTCAAGACCGCGGCCTGAGCCTCGGCTGACGCTCGAAAGCCCTGTCGTGCCACGCCTCGGCGATTGGCGCGCCTGTTTTCGTGATCCGAACCCACCTTGCGCAACAGCTGTGCCCGCCACACTTTAAGGGGCCACGCAAGGAGAACCAGCATGGACAAGATCGCCAATCCGGCCCCCGGCTTCCAGCGCAACCCCGACAAGATCATCACCATCGAGCCCTATATCGGCACCGTCACGGTGCGCGCCGGCGATACGGTCATCGCGTCGTCCACCAAGGCCAAGGTGCTGACCGAAGCGCCCTATCCCGCCGTCTTCTACATTCCGTTCGCCGACATCGATTTCGACAGGCTGAGCGGCACCGAACACTCGACCCATTGCCCCTACAAGGGCGATGCCAGCTATTGGAGCGTGCTGCCTGCCGGCGAAACCGGTCAGAATGCGATGTGGGCTTACGAGCGGCCTTTCGACGAAATGACCGAAATCCGCGACCACGGTGCGTTCTACGCCAGCAAGGTCACGATCGAAGCCAAGCCGGGTTGAGCAAGAGTCAGCTCCAGCACGTGCTGCGGGATCAGTCCGTGGTACCGTGATTGCCCGTGCCGTCGGCGTCGTCGAGGCGCACGAAGGTCACGCCTTTGGCCTTCAGCGCCAGCAGACCCTGCACCACGCCCTCGCCGGCGGCGTGGGTCGGCTGGTTGATGTGTGAGATGATGACGTCGCCGTCCTTGGCCGCGGCGATGCGCCTGGCGGTTTCCTTGGCGCCGAGCAGCGAACCGCCATCGCCATTGATCGAGAAGCCGGCAATCTTGAAGCCGAGCTTGCGGATCATGGCGATCGCCGAGGGGCTGTATTCGGCGGTTGCACCGCGGAACCATTTGGGCGCCGGCTCACCGGTCCTGGCAAGCGCCGCGGCCCCTGACTCGACCTCGGCCAGCACGGCATCCGGGCTTCCGGCGCTCTTTATGCCATAGATTTTTTGCGGCGAGTCGACCGCCGGAATGTGGTGGCCGCCGTGATTTTCCAGTTCGAAAAGGTCAGGATGCGCCCGCATGATCTCGACGGCCGCCGCATTGCGCTTCAGCCAGATTCCGGTGACGAAAATGGTGGCGGGGATCTTGTTTTCCACCAGCACCGAGAGAATGCGCGTGTCGGTCTGTCCGTCGCAGGCGTCGAGCGTGAGCGCAACGCGGCCCGCTCCGCTCGCCGCGGGCTTGATGTGCAGCGTGGGCTCGACCAGCGTCGCGGCATGGGCGCTGCATACAGCCACCAACGACATGGCGATCGTGCAGAGATGTCTTTGCAGGAGACGCATCAAACCGAATTCCTGATTGGCGATTTCAAGCCGGCATCCAAAGACCCGCATGAAGGCGGAAATCGGACGATGGATAGCAGAAAAATGCATGGCGCGGCAATTTGACCGCACTGGTGCAAGCGCCATTCGGGAGCCTGATGATCAGTCGTCCTTCAGACAGCAACGCTCCCGCTTCATCTCGGTGCGATTGCGCAATGCCTTGATCTCCCTATCCGCGCTCCGCTTTCGCCACCTGTACCGCGGCCTGCGCGGCCGCCAGCCTGGCGATCGGCACGCGATAGGGTGAGCACGACACATAGTCGAGTCCGACCTCCTCGCAGAAGCGGATCGATGCCGGGTCGCCGCCATGTTCGCCGCAGATGCCGAGCTTGATGTCGGGGCGTGTCGCCCTGCCCTTCTGCGCGGCCATGCGCACCAGTTCGCCGACGCCATCGATGTCGAGCGAGACGAACGGATCCTGCTCGATGATGCCTTTCTGGCGGTAGGTCTCCAGGAACGAGGCCGCATCGTCGCGAGAGATGCCGAACGTGGTCTGCGTGAGGTCGTTGGTGCCGAAGGAGAAGAACTCGGCTGTAGCGGCAATGACATGGGCACGGATCGCCGCGCGCGGCAGCTCAATCATGGTGCCGGTCAGGTAATCGATCTTGACGCCGCTCTCATCCATGACGCTCTTGGCGACCGCATCGATGCGCGCCTTGACGTAGTCGAGTTCCTTCACCAGGCCGACCAGCGGCACCATGATCTCGGGCACAACCAGCGCGCCGGCCTTCTGGCCGGCCTCGACTGCGGCCTCGAAAATGGCGCGTGCCTGCATCTCGGCGATCTCGGGATAGGAGACGGCCAGCCTGCAGCCGCGATGGCCAAGCATCGGATTGAATTCGTGCAAGGCCTCGGTGCGCTGCCTGAGCTTGTCGGGCGACACATTCATGACGGCCGCGACCTCGGCGATTTCGGCCTCGGTCTTGGGCAGGAATTCGTGCAGCGGCGGATCGAGCAGGCGGATCGTCACCGGCAGGCCGGCCATGATCTCGAACAGTTCCAGGAAATCCGAGCGCTGCATGGGCAGAAGCTTGGCAAGGGCGGCACGCCGGTCCTTCTCGGTGTCGGCCAGGATCATCTCGCGCATGGCGACGATGCGGGCACCGTCGAAGAACATGTGCTCGGTGCGGCAAAGTCCGATGCCCTCGGCGCCGAAGGAACGCGCCATGCGGGCATCGAGCGGCGTTTCGGCGTTGGTGCGCACCTTCATGCGCCGCACCGCGTCGGCCCATTCCATGATCGCGGCGAAATCGCCCGACAGTTCGGGCTGCAGCATCGCCACGGCGCCCTTCAACACCTGGCCGTTGCCGCCGTCGATGGTGATGATGTCGCCCTTGCGGAAGGTCTGTCCCATCGAGAGCAGCGTGCCGGCCTTGTAGTCGACGCGCAGGGACCCGGCGCCCGAGACGCAAGGCTTGCCCATGCCGCGCGCGACGACGGCGGCGTGGCTTGTCATGCCGCCGCGCGTGGTCAGGATGCCCTCGGCCGCATGCATGCCGTGGATATCCTCGGGGCTGGTCTCGATGCGCACCAGGATCGCCTTGCGGCCCTGTGCCTTCAGGTCCTCCGCATCGCCGGAGGAAAAGACGATCTCGCCGGTGGCAGCGCCCGGCGATGCCGGCAGGCCGACGCCGATGACGTCGCGCGCGGCCTTCGGGTCGATGGTCGGGTGCAGCAATTGGTCGAGCGAGGCCGGGTCGATGCGGGCGACGGCTTCCTCCTTCGTGATCAGGCCGTCCCTTGCCATTTCGACGGCAATCTTCAGTGCCGCCTTGGCGGTGCGCTTGCCCGAGCGGGTCTGCAACATCCACAACTTGCCGCGCTCGATGGTGAATTCGAGGTCCTGCATGTCGCGATAGTGCTTTTCCAGGCTGTCGGAGATGGTGACGAAGGACTGGAAGGCATCCGGCATCAGCTTCTGCAGCGACGGCTTGTCGGAGCCGGCGGCGATGCGGGCGGCCTCGGTGATGTTCTGCGGCGTGCGGATGCCGGCGACGACATCCTCACCCTGTGCGTTCACCAGGAATTCGCCATAGAGCTGCTTTTCGCCGGTCGATGGGTTGCGGGTGAAGGCGACTCCGGTGGCCGAAGTCTCGCCCATATTGCCGAACACCATGGCCTGGACGTTGACCGCCGTGCCCCAGCTTTCGGGGATGTCGTGCAGGCGCCGGTAGGTGATGGCGCGGTTGTTCATCCAGCTCGAGAACACCGCGCCGATGGCGCCCCAGAGCTGCTCCTGCGGATCCTGCGGGAACGGCCTGCCGAGCTCTTCCTCGACCTTGGCCTTGTAGAGCGCGATCACGCCTTGCCATTCGATGGCCGTCAGCTCGGTGTCGAGCTCATGGCCGAGGCTTGCCTTCTGGTCTTCGAGGATTTCCTCGAACACCTCGTGATCGAGGCCCATGACGACATCGGAATACATCTGGATGAAGCGGCGGTAGCTGTCATAGGCAAAGCGCGCATCGCCGGAATCGGTGGCCAGCGCCTCGACCGTTTCGTCGTTGAGGCCAAGATTGAGCACAGTGTCCATCATGCCCGGCATCGAGGCGCGAGCCCCGGAGCGCACCGACACCAGCAGCAGCTTCGACGGATCGCCGAACCGGCGCCCGGTCAGCCGGCCGATGTGATCGAGCGCGACCGCGACGTCGCCTTCCAGCCCCGCCGGATAGGCGCGCCCATTGGCATAGTAAGCATTGCAGACCTCGGTGGTGATGGTGAAGCCTGGCGGCACCGGCAGGCCCAGGCTGCACATCTCGGCCAGGTTGGCGCCCTTGCCGCCCAGCAGATTCTTGTCGCCGGCACGGCCTTCCGCCGCACCATCGCCAAAGGTGAAAACCCATTTGGTCATGCTTTGCTCTCCGGTTGCAGGAGATTGGAAAGATTGGCGAAACGGAAGGTTCCACCCTGGTCCGACTTTGGAGCGATATGATGCTGCAGTGCGAAAGGCAAGCGCCGGCAGAGCCGTCCCGCCGCTACAATCGATTAAGAAAAAGCCTCGCTTGGGCATGCGTCAAAAAGACTTGCCACCTCACGACTTGATGACTAGAACATAAAGGGAACAAAAAGGTGCCCCATGAAGCTGACCGGAAAACTCGACTATCTGGAAATGCCGGCGACCGGCGGCACGCTGGACCGGTTGAAGGCTTTCTACAGTGCCGCCTTTGCCTGGTCGTTCACCGATTACGGGCCAACCTATTCGGCCTATGCCGAGGGCCTGGATGGCGGTTTTCAGGCCGATGCCGCGGAAGCACCAGCCAAGCCGCTGCCCGTGCTCTATAGCGACGACCTCGAGGAAACCCTCGGCGCCGTCGAAAGTGCAGGCGGCACGATCATCAAGCCGATCTTCCCGTTTCCCGGCGGCCGGCGCTTCCACTTCGTCGATCCGGCCGGCAATGAGCTGGCTGTCTGGGGGCAATAGCCTACCCGAATGGGATCCGGCTGCCTTGTGGATTGCTCGATCGGGGCGTTCCTGCCCTCGCTCATAAGCATTGTGCTTTTCGGCTGCTCTGCTAATAACGCGCCGCACAAGCGACTCTGACGGCTATTGGGGCGTCGCCAAGTGGTAAGGCATCGGTTTTTGGTACCGACATTCCCAGGTTCGAATCCTGGCGCCCCAGCCAAGCGCACAAGGTCCGTTCTGGACAGACGAGGGCCGGCAAATCGGGGCCGCCATGTTGCACATGGCCTGAACAGTATCGCCTTGAACATCTCCCCCTTTCCATACAAGGTCATCGAAGGGGTGGCGGTCCAACGTGGAATTTCAATGAACCTTCCTATCTTCGCCATCAACCTCGATCGCCAAACCGGTCGCTGGAGCGAATTGTGCGCCAGCGCCGAGGCGGCCGGGCTGACCTTGCAGCGCGTTGCCGCCATCGACGGCCGGGCGCTCGCCAAGGAGGACTGGACGGAGATCGATCTTCCAACGGCGCGCAAGCTGAGCGGGCGCGACATCCTGCCCGGCGAATATGCCTGTTATCGCAGCCATATCCAAGCGCTGGAAACGTTCCTGGCCGGCGGCGGCGCCCATGGCCTGATTGTCGAGGACGACGTCTTCTTCGGCGAAAACACCATACGGCGCATCGAGGCCATCATTGCCGCGGTGCCGGATTTCGACGTCATAAAGCTGACCAACCATCGCATGAGCTTCTTCATGCGTGCCGTGGCGACGACGCAAGGCGACGAGATCGGTCGAGCGCTGCATGGCCCACAAGGCTCGGCCGCCGCCTATCTGGTGACACGGGAGGGGGCACAGGGGCTGTTGTCGGCGCTCGCGGTGATGAAAATGCCGTGGGACGTCGCACTCGAACGATTTTGGGATACCGGCCTGAAAGTCTATTCGGCTCGCCAAAACGTGCTTGGCTTTGCCAGGAGCAGCGCGATTTCCGACATAGCCGGCCCTTCGGGCAGCTATAAATCCGCAAGGCTTCGCGGGCCGAGTCGGCTAAGTGCCGGGGCATTGCGAGCCATCGACGAGCTGCGCCGCCTGCACCACGTGCTGCTGCGGCCGCCCTTGCCGCGGGAAACCGTGGACTACGCCAGGGAGGACACGCCGCGCAACGCCCTGCTTCTGTTGCTTGCGGCACTCGCCATTCTGGCTTTGGTCTCGGCGGTCTGGCGCGAAGGCCACACCTATCGCTATGCGGGCCTGGCCCTGGCCTTGGTCGCGCTCATCCGCTGGTTCAGGGTGGATTTGTGGACCTACAGCAAGCCACTGATCGGTTGGGTCGGCGGTCTGTGCATGGGTTGGTCGCTCTATGCCTTCATCCGACTGGCGATCGTCTATTTAGGCACCCACCAGTTGGGCAGCGCCGAAGGCATCTATCTGTTTCCGCTGTTTTATGCGACGACCGGCTTCGCCCTCCTGCTGTTTGTCAGGCGGCCGGCGCGGCTCGTCCTCTGGTTCATGATCCTCAGCCTTGTCTTCCTGGCGGCTGACACCGGCTATTCGGACATGCTTCACGGCACCAGACCGGAGCCGTGGCTTTTCAACAATCCCATCCATGCGTCGGTGTCGGCTGGTTTCATCTTCTTGTGCACGCTGCAGTTCATGGCTTACACGGCCCAAAGAACCGACCTGGACAAAGTGACCAGGAGCCTGCACTGGGCGCTGTCGACAGCCGTCCTTGTGTTTGCTCTCGTCAACATCATTGCGCTGCGATCAAAGGGGGTCTGGCTCGCGTTGGCGCTCGCCCTGCTCGTGTTGGCAGTCATGACGCTGGCGAGAGGCCATCGCCGCGAGCTGATGGTCGGGGGCGGTGTGCTGGCAATCGTGGCAGCCGGCGTTGTCGCCGCGCACGACATCTTCTGGTCCACGGCCGGCGACACCATGATCTTCGTCAGGGGGCTGGTTTCGGATGTTTTGAGCCATGGCGTCTTGCCGGCCTTCGACCGCGCCATCGCAAGCAGTACGGTCCCGCTCGCGGCCAGGGAAAGGCTCATGCTGTGGTACGACGCGATCGAGGTCTGGAAACGCCACCCGATCTTCGGAGCCAGTTCCAGCTGGCTCACCGAATGGCAGAACAGAACCTATCATCCGATGATCTTTAACGTCTTCCACAACGGTTATCTGGAGATAGCCGTGCGCTATGGCGTGGTCGGGCTGGCCTTCTTTGCCTTTCTCTACATCTGGTCGGCCAGGCAGGTCCTGCTGGCCGCGCGGGCCAGGCTCATCGCGCCGGTCGCCTGGCCCTGCTATATCTCGACGCTGGTCTTCTTTGCCCTCACCATCCTCAGCAATTCGAACAACCGGCTGGCGATGGGCGAGGCCTTCATGTGGTTTGCTGCCGCATTCGGCTTCTATTGTTTCTATCTGCGCCAGCAGAACAACCTTATCGCGCCGAGAACCTATTTCTAGGCGGCCGGCACGCCGCGTGTGCAGATTGTCATTGGAGCAGGATGAGATTTTTATCCAGTCGCCAAACGAATCGCCTTTGTCGTCACCCTCATCGCCATCCTGGTGCTTGCGCTACTGCTCGTGCTTCGCCACGCGGAGTTCGGCACCGACGTCGGTCCACTACGACAAGCTGAACCATGCCAAGACGTTTGCCGCCATCCCCAGCGGCGATCCGGCAGCCCGGATGGATCAGCTCGCCTCGCGCATCGCCTCGGCGGCCTGCAGGTCGACCGAAACGAGCTGACTGACGCCCTGCTCGGCCATGGTCACGCCGAACAGCCGGTCCATGCGCGCCATGGTGATCGGGTTGTGGGTGATGATGACGAATCGCGTCTCGGTGGTCTTGGCCATCTCGTCCATGAGATTGCAGAAGCGCTCGACATTGTGATCGTCCAGCGGCGCGTCGACTTCGTCGAGCACGCAGATCGGCGCCGGGTTGGTCAGGAAGACGGCGAAGATCAGCGACATCGCCGTCAGCGCCTGCTCGCCGCCGGACAGCAGCGTCATGGTCTGCGGCTTCTTGCCGGGCGGGCGGGCAAGGATTTCGAGGCCTGCCTCGAGCGGATCGTCGGATTCGATCAGTTGCAATTCCGCCGTGCCGCCGCCGAACAGATGCGAGAACAGACGCTGGAAGTGGCTGTTGACGACGTCGAAGGCGGCCAGAAGCCGCTCGCGGCCTTCGCGATTGAGGCTCTGGATCGCCTGCCGAAGCTTGCGGATCGCCTCGACGATGTCCTCGCGCTCGGTAACGATCGCTTCGAGCCGGTCGGAGAGCTCCTTCTGCTCTTCCTCGGCGCGCAGATTGACGGCGCCGAGCCGTTCGCGCTCGATCTTCAGCCGGTCGAGCTGGCGTTCGATTTCGGCCATTTCGGGTATTGGGTCGTCGGCTTCCAGGCCGGTGTGGCGGATGACCAGATGCGGCGGCGTGTTCAGCGTTTCCTGGATACGCGCCTCGACCTCCAGCCGGCGCTCGTCGGCCGCCGTCAGCCTTTCCTCGGCACGGGCACGGGTCTCGCGCGCCTCGGCCAGTGACTGGATGGCTGACGTGGCCGCCTTGTCCAGTTCGGCCTGCCTGTTTTCCGCTTCCTGCAGCCGGTCGGCGGCCGCCTTGCGCAAGGTCTCGGCCTCGGTCAATTGCGACAGCAGCGCGCGCCGCTTGGCATCGATCTCATCGGGCGCGTCGGCCAGCCGTTCGCGCTCGGCCTCGGCCTCGGCCTTGCGTTCACCGAGCGAGGTGATCTGGGTCGAGGCGTTTTCGGCGCGCACCAGCCAGTTGCTGCGCTCGGCGCCGATGGCATCGAGCCGGCGCGTCCGCGCCTCGGCCTCGCGCCGCAGCCCTTCATGGACGGCCCGCGCGTCGGCAAGCGTGGCGCGGTCGCGGGAGACATTGGCCGAGGACTGTTCGAGCTGCAATTGCAGGTCGCCGAGATCCGGCGCGTCCTGCAGCAGCATTTCGGCCTCGACGAAAGCCGCCGAGGTTTCCTCATGGCTGTCGACGATGCGCGCGCGCCCCTCATCCAGCGCCGCGCGCCGGCTCGCCAGCTCGCCACCGGCCTTTTCGGCCTCGGCCAGCGCATTGCGGGCCGCGTCCAGCCGGTGCTGGGCATCGCGTCCGGCCTGGCGCGTGTTGCGTTCGGCCTCGCTCGCCTGGCGAAGCGCCTGCTCGGCCCGTGCCAGCGCTTCCTCGGCCTGGCGCAGGACGAGCGTCGCCTGCACCGCTTCGGCGTCGAGTTCGGCAAGCCGGTTCTTCTGCGCCAGCCTTTGTGCGGCGGCCGTCGGCGCATCGGCGCTGGCGGTCAGGCCATCCCAGCGCCACAGCGCGCCTTCGCGGCTGACCAGCCTCTGGCCAGGCGCAAGCAGCGCCTGCAGCCGGCGGCCGTCCGCGGCCTCGACAATGCCGATCTGCGCCAGGCGGCGGGCAAGCTGCGCCGGGGCACGAACCACGCTGGCCAGGCTCTTGATGCCTTCCGGTAGGGCCGCGTCGCCGGATTGGATCTGGCTTTCGCCCCAATGCGCCGGCGCGCTGCGGTCGAGCGGCACGTCGAGGTCTTCGCCAAGGGCAGCACCCAGCGCCGTCTCGAAGCCGCGCTCGACGCTGATCTGCTCCAGCACCGAAGGGAAGAGATCGCCACTGGCGGCATTGAGGATCTTGGCCAGCGTGCGTGCTTCGGTCTCGATCCGCGCCAGTTCGGCCCTGGCATCCTGAAGCGGCGGGCGGGCAGCACTTTCGGCGGCGCGGGCATCGATGACCGATTGTTCGGCCTGCGCCACGGCGGCCTCGGATTCTTCCAGCAGCGCCACGGCGTGTTCGACCAGAGCGCGCTTTTCAGCCGGATCCGGCAGGCCGGCGACCTTGGAGAGGATATCCGACAATTCGCGGTCGACCTCGGCGAGCTGGCGGGCGAAGCGATCGCGGCGCTCGGCGGTCTCGCGCAGCGTGCGCTCGATCTGATGGCGCGAAGCGGCGGCCTCGGCCCGTTCGGCGGTCAGCGTGGCGAGCCTGGCTTCGCTTTGCGCCAGCGTCGACGCCGCCTGTTCGAACACCGCGCGGGTGGTGGCCTCGCGCTCGGCCGCACCAGCGTTTTCGGAATTCAGCGTGGCTTCCTCGGTGCGCAACCGTTCGAGGACATCGGCATTGTCGCGCACCATCCGCTCTTCGCGGGCGATGTCTCCGTCGAGCTGCTGCAGGCGGCGCTCGATTTCAGCCTGGCGGTTGCGAATGCGGCCGGCCTCCTCCTCGATCTGCGACCTGGCGATCGACAGGCGCTGGAAGGCGGCGGCGGCGGCGGCTTCCGCATCGCGCAGATCGGGCAGGCGATGAGCGCTGATGCCCTGTTCCTTGGCCGCGTTCATCTGCGCGGCGGCGCGGTCGCCGACCAGTGCCGTGGCAACAGCCAGCGCAGAACGTGCCTCGCCTTCCTGCGTCTTGGCCAGCGTCCAGCGCAGATGCAGCAACGTCGCTTCGGCCTTGCGGATATCGGCCGACAGGTTCTTGAAGCGCGAGGCCTGGCGCGCCTGGCGCTTCAGGCTTTCGATCTGGCTTTCCAGTTCACCGACGACGTCGTCCAGGCGTTCCAGATTCTGTTCGGCCGCCTTCAGCCGAAGTTCCGCCTCGTGGCGGCGGGTGTGCAGGCCGGAAATGCCGGCCGCCTCTTCGAGCAGGGCGCGGCGCGCCTGCGGCTTGGCCTGGATCAGTTCGCCGATACGGCCCTGCCCGACCATCGAGGGCGAGCGCGCGCCGGTCGACTGGTCGGCGAACAGAAGCTGCACATCCTTGGCGCGCGCTTCCTTGCCGTTGATACGGTAGAGCGAGCCCGCCTCGCGCTCGATGCGGCGCGACACCTGCAACTCGTCGGCGTCGTTGAAGGCAGCGGGCGCCGAACGATCACTGTTGTCGAGGAAAAGCGTGACTTCGGCGGTGTTGCGGGCGGCCCGTGTGCCTGAACCGGAAAAGATGACATCGTCCATGCCGGACGCGCGCATGTTCTTGTAGGAGCTTTCGCCCATCACCCAGCGCAGCGCCTCGACAAGGTTCGACTTGCCGCAGCCGTTTGGCCCGACAATACCCGTCAGGCCGCGTTCGATGACGAACTCGCCGGGCTCGACGAAGGACTTGAAACCGAGGAGGCGAAGGCGCGAAAACCTCATTCGCGCGCCTCATAGGCGTGTTCAGCAAAAGTGTTCCGCGGCTTTGCGGAGAGAACCCGCGGCAAGACAAAAGGCAGGGCAGCGCCGGAGCACTGCCGCTTCAGCGCTGAACTGATGTCAGAGCAGAGGGTCGATGATGGCCGACATTTCCTCAATCGACATCGCCCCTTTGTAGGTCTTACCGTTGATGAAGAAGGTCGGTGTCGAGTCGACCTTGAATTCATTGGCGCCGCGCTTCTGGACCGATCTCACATCGTCCAGAAGTTTCTGGTCCGTCAAGCAGGCCTCGAAGGACTCCTGTGTAAAACCGGCGAGCTTCGAGATTTGCAGCAGCGCATCCTTGGTGTTCGACACGCCAACCCAGTTCGCCTGCTGCCTGAACAGCACGTCCACCATCGGGAAATAGTTATCCTTGGCGCAGCGCGCCAGCATGAAACCGGCTTCCGCGCTCGGATCGAACGGGAATTCGCGCAGGATATAGCGCGCCTTGCCGGTGTCGATGTACTTCGTCTTCAGGTCCGGGAAGGTGGTTTCGGCGAAATGCGCGCAATGCGGGCAGGTCATCGAGGCGTATTCGACGATGGTGACCTTGGCGTCATCCTTGCCAAGCTGCTTGTCGGGCAGTGCGCCCGGCTTCAGCAGTTCCGCCATGTCGACATTGCCCTGGGACTCGGGAACCTGAGCGGCAGCCGGCGTGGCCGGCTTTGCGGGGGCGGCCGGATCCGCGGGCTTCACATCCGCCGCCTTGGCCTGTTCGCCGGAGTCGCTGCAGGCGGCGAGCAGGGCCACCGCCGGAATGGCGGCCAGCGAAGACAGGACGTTTCTGCGAGACAGACTTTTGCCGAACGGAGGACGGTTCATACGAATCACCTGACAAGGGTTGGATTTTGCAATGCAAAGGCACGAAAAGGCGAGAGTTGGCGCGAATTAAGGCATCTCCATCCCCAATCCAATCGCGAAACCTGACAAAGGCGATCACGAATGCGAGATGTTGACGACAAATCCATGACTGTCTTCAAGGGGTTTTTGACTTCCTTTCACCCAAAATGGTTGCGCCAAGCCTTTCCAGCGAGGCACGCAGGCCGTCATCCTCGATCAGCTCGACCGTATTGGACAATCTGGTCTGCTCCGCCACCGTCAACGGCCTGAAGGTCGGTTTAGGCCGTCCCTTGTCCGTCGTCACCGGTTTTTGCACGATCCTGATGCGGCCTATCGCCGTAAAGCCGAGGAAGGCGTTGACCCGGTTGATGATCTCGCCGGTCTCGTGCTGCAGATGAAGTGCCGCCATGCCTTCGCAGGCAATGACCAATACCGCCGGCTCGAACGGATCGTCCTCATGCCGGCGGCGCGGCCACTGAATTTTCTCAGGCCGCGAGCGGCTGGCGAGGCGCGGCCCGGCGATCTCTTCCCAGGACTGAACGAGACCAATCGAGATGCCTGCCCGCTTGCGCAGCACCGGGTCGAGGATTTTGGTGGCAAGATCGCTCACCGGGACGGGATTGCCGTAGGGCGTTCTCCCTGCCATGTACGTTCTCCAGCCACGACCCCAGCAGATTACCGGCCAGGCCAATACACGATCAATGGCACCAGCAGACCAGACCCGCAAGGCCCAGACACGCAAGCCAATGCCGGACGATACCGCGTCGCGCCTGCTCGCCTGGTACGACATGCATCATCGTGAATTGCCGTGGCGGGTGAGCCCGCGCGAGCATGCACGCGGTGTGCGGCCCGACCCCTACCGCATCTGGCTGTCCGAAGTCATGCTGCAGCAGACCACGGTCGAGGCGGTGAAATCCTATTTCCGCGTCTTTGTCGAGAAATGGCCCGATGTCGAGGCACTGGCAGCGGCACCGACCGAGGACGTCATGAAGGCCTGGGCGGGGCTCGGCTATTACTCCCGCGCCCGCAACCTCAAGGCCTGCGCCGATCTGGTGGCGGCGCGTGGCGGCCGGTTTCCCGACACCGAGGCCGGTTTGAGAGACTTGCCCGGCATCGGCGCCTACACCTCGGCGGCAATCACGGCGATCGCTTTCGACTGCCCCGCCGCCGTGGTCGACGGCAATGTCGAACGCGTCATATCGAGGCTGTTTTCGATCACCACGCCGCTGAGCGACGCCAAGACCGAAATACGCGCCCATGTCGAGGCCATGGTGCCGACGGCGAGGCCGGGCGATTTCGCCCAGGCGATGATGGATCTCGGCGCCACGATCTGCACCCCGCGCCGGCCGCGCTGCATGCTGTGCCCGCTGCGCGAGAACTGTAGTGCCGTCGTTTCGGGCGACCCTGAAAACTTCCCGGTGCGGCTGCCCAAAGCCGACAAGCCGCAGCGACGCGGCGCTGCTTTCGTCGCCATGCGCGAGGATGGTGCCATTCTTCTGCGCAAACGGCCGGAGAAAGGGTTGCTTGGCGGCATGACCGAGGTGCCGACAACGGGCTGGACCGCGCGGGTGGACGGAGCCACCACGCAGACGGCGGCGCCCTTTCCCGGCGACTGGCGGCGCGCCGGGACAATCACGCATGTCTTCACCCATTTCGCGCTCGAGCTCGAAGTCTTTCACGCCCACATCAAAGGTGATGCGCCGGCAGGGCATTTCTGGACGCACGCCCACGAAATTTCCGGCGAGGCACTGCCCACTGTCATGAAAAAGGCAATCGAGGCTGCGATACCCGGCGCGACGAAAAAGCAACGCCCGCATTGAAAGAGGCTTCATGACTGAAATCCGCCACATCGTGTTCGACATCGGCCGCGTGCTGATCCACTACGATCCGAACATTCCGTTCAGCCGCCTCATCCCCGATGCCGAAGAGAGAAAGTGGTTCTTCGACAATGTCTGCACGCATGACTGGAACATCGAGCAGGATCGCGGGCGGACCTGGGAAGAGGCCGAGGCGCTTTTGATCGCTGAGCATCCCGATCACACGGAAAACATCCGCAATTTCCGCCGCCACTGGCACGACATGGTGCCGCACGCCTATGACGACAGCGTCGCCATCATGCTTGGCCTGATCGAAAGCGGCCACGACGTGACCATGCTGACCAATTTTGCCTCCGACACTTTGGCGGAAGCCCGCGAACGCTTCGATTTCCTCAATCGTCCGCGCGGCGTGACCATCTCCGGCGAGATCGGCAAGATCAAGCCGGATCGTGACATTTACGAACATCACGTGGCCGCGTTCGGGCTAGAGCCCTCCGCGACGCTGTTCATCGACGACAGCCAGAAGAATGTCGACGGCGCCAAGGCCGCGGGCTGGCAAGCCGTGCTGTTCACCGATGCCAGGACACTTCAAGCAGATCTTGAACGCTTGGGAATCAAGGCGCGATCTGAATCGCTTGCGGCGATCCGCTGAGATTTTGATTCAACGCGATACGCGATAATTCGGCAGGGGGTCAGCCCCCTGCCCGCTCCATGCCGAGACGGGCGATGCGGCGCAGTTCGTCGATCGGGGTCAGTCCGCCGCTGCGCTCATAATGCCAGAAGGTCCAGCCATTGCAGGCGTCCAGGCCTTGCACTTCGGCGCCGATCTTGTGGATCGAGCCGGCGCTGTCGCCGATCGCCACCGTGCCGTCGGCGCGCACCTTGGCCGCCCAGCGCTTCTTGGCGTCGTAAAGCGTGGCGCCCGGCGTCATCAGCCCGGTATCGATGAGGCTGACGAAGGCAACGCGCGGCTCGGCGCGCTTGCCGGTCAATACCGTCAAATCGGCATCCTCCAGCGGCCGCACCGCATCGATGCGTTCGTTGGCGGCATCGATATAGGCCTGCTCGCGCTCGATGCCGACGAAATGGCGACCGAGGCGTTTGGCGACCGCACCCGTCGTGCCGGAGCCGAAGAAAGGGTCGAGCACGATGTCGCCCGGCTTGGTCGAGGCCATCATGATGCGGGCGAGCAGCGCCTCAGGCTTCTGCGTCGGGTGCAATTTGTCGCCATTGTCGTTCTTCAGCCGCTCGCCGCCGGTGCAGATCGGGAACAGCCAGTCCGAACGCATCTGGATATCGTCGTTGGACGCCTTCAGCGCCTCGTAGTTGAAGGTGTAGCCCTTGCCCTTCTGGTCCCGGGAAGCCCAGATCATCGTTTCATGCGCGTTCTGGAAACGGCGACCACGGAAATTCGGCATCGGGTTGGTCTTGCGCCAGACCACGTCGTTGAGGATCCAGAAGCCCAGATCCTGCATCTTGGCGCCGACCCGGAAGATGTTGTGATAGGAGCCGATGACCCAGATCGTGCCGTTGGGCTTCAGCACGCGGCGCGCCGCCAAAAGCCAGGCGCGGGTGAAGGCATCGTAGGCCTCGAAATTCTCGAACTGGTCCCAGTGATCGTCGACCGCGTCGACCTTGGACTGGTCGGGCCGGTGCAGATCGCCGTCGAGTTGCAGATTGTAGGGGGGATCGGCGAAGATGACGTCGACCGACTTTTCCGGCAGCCGGTCGAGGGCCGCCACGCAGTCGCCCTTGAGGATCGTGTCCAGCCATTCGGATTGCTGGGGAGCGTGGGACAACTCGTGGAGAAGACGCACGGCAGACATTTTTACACCCAAGGCACGCGTTACTGTTTACTCCCCGTTATGGTTACCGATCAGCGTAAATATTCGGTGAAGGCTCGCGGATAGGCCTGCCAGGTTTGCGAAGGCCGGGCCATTGGTGTATGCCGCGCCGCCCGAGGCCCTCACGGCCGCTTCATCCTTTCCTTGTCCGGATCACCATGCCCCAGCCAGACCTTGTCATCTTCGATTGCGACGGCGTGCTCGTCGATTCCGAAATCATCGCCGCGCGGGTCGAGGCCGAGCTGATAACGCTCGCCGGATATGAAATCTCGGCCGAGGAGATTGCCGAAAGTTATGCGGGCCTGACGTTCAAGGACATACTGATGCGGATCGAGGAGAAGTCCAAGATTCCGTTCCAGGCGTCGCTGATCGACCGCGCCGAAGAACTCGTCGACCGCAAACTGCGCAGCGATGTGCGTGCCATCGAGGGCGTGCGCGAAGCGGTCGTATCGGTCACTGCGCAACGCTGTATTTGCTCCAACTCACGCTCGGAGCGGATAGAATTCATGCTGGAGAAAGTGCATCTGCTGCCGTTCTTCGCCGGCCGCATCTTCTCGGCACTGGAAATACCGAGCAAAAAGACCAAACCTGCGCCGGACGTGTTCCTGTTCGCGGCGGAAAGACTCGGCGCGAACCCGGCCAACACTTTCGTCATCGAGGATTCCGTGCACGGCGTCGCTGGCGCCAGGGCAGCCGGCATGCGGGTGATCGGCTTCACCGGCGCCAGTCACACCTGTCCCGGCCATGCCGACGCGCTGACCGAGGCCGGCGCCGAAACGGTGATCCGCCGCTGGGCAGAGCTGAAAAGCGTGATCGCGGCGCTGTCGGAATGGTCGGCCGACGCCTGAGACGCGCGCCCGGCCGGGCGCACGCTGTATCGATGACCGCTCAGTTCGTCGCAGCGGCCTTCTTCCTGCGAGTCTTCTTCGGCTTGTCCGTCGTCGCCTTCGGCGCGGTTTCGTCATAGCCGGCATAGACCTGATAATCCTGCGCCGTCGGTGCTGGCACGACGACATTGGAATCGGTGAAGACGAACTGGGTGGCGACCGACGGATCGGTTACCTGGACCTGGTACTGGTGAATCTGCGAGTAAAGCACGTCGGTGCCGTGCATCACCGCGGTGCGGATCGGCATGGTGATGGTGCCGGGCGTAAACTTCGCTCCCGGCACGATCTTGCCGGCAACCGCGATCTTCATCGTCAGCTGTCCGTCGGCGCGGCTGCAATCGCGGGTCACGTCGGAAATCGACGCCTGGTAGATGATCCTCGCGGAATCATCGGGCGGCGTGGCGGCGGCGGCGTCAGCCGCAGCCTGGGCTGCGGCATCTGCAGCGGCATCGCCGGTCTTTTTGAGCTTCGGCTTGGCCTTCTTGACCTCGTTGGCATAGGTGTTGAAAAAGGCCGTGCCGTCGCGCACCGTCACCCGCGGGCAATAGGCGTTCAGCTGGCTGGCCAGAATCTTGGGATCCTGCGGAGGCGGAGGCGCCGTCGGGTCCTTCTTGCCGAAACCGAGGTTGAGGATGCCATTGTCGCCCGATTGGCAGCCGGCGGCGGCGAGCATAAAGCCGGTGAGCGCAAGACCCGCCAAAAAGCGGCCACGTGATGTACGAAACGCCATGAAACTGCACTTCCCTCTCGTAAAGCTGGTGACGTATATCAACGGCGCGGCAAAAATGCGACTGGAGCCGGCACAGAAATTAACCACCTTGTGGTGAACGCAAAAGCCAAGCGGCAACGGGACTGAGACATGCAATATGTGAGTACGCGCGGGGAAGCACCCGCGCTTGGATTTTCCGATGCCGTGCTGGCAGGGCTGGCGCGCGATGGCGGGCTTTACGTGCCGCGCGAGTGGCCGCAGTTTTCAGCTTCCGAGATCCGCGCCATGCGTGGCCTTGCCTATCCCGATCTCGCGATCCGCGTGCTGTCGCCGTTCCTTGACGGCGAAATTCCGGCGCCGGTTTTCGAGCGCCTGGTGCGCGAAGCCTATGCCACGTTCCGCCACGAGGCGGTCTGCCCGCTTGTCCAGACCGGCCCCAACACGTTTGTCCTCGAACTCTTCCATGGGCCGACGCTGGCATTCAAGGATGTGGCGATGCAGCTGCTCGCCCGGCTGATGGACCATGTGCTTGCCGAACGCGACCAGCATGCCACCATCGTCGGCGCCACGTCAGGCGACACCGGCGGCGCGGCGATCGACGCCTTTGCCGGGCGCAGCCGCACCGACATCTTCATCCTGTTCCCGCATGGCCGCGTTTCACCGGTGCAGCAGCGCCAGATGACGACGTCGAAGGCCAAAAACGTCCACGCGCTGGCGATCGAAGGCAATTTCGACGACTGCCAGGGCCTGCTCAAGGACATGTTCAACGACCACGCTTTCCGCGACCGGGTGGCGCTGTCGGGGGTCAATTCGATCAACTGGGCGCGCATCATGGCCCAGATCGTCTACTATTTCTCCTCGGCCCTGTCGCTCGGCGCGCCGGACAGGCCGGTGTCGTTCACCGTGCCGACGGGCAATTTCGGCGATATCTTCGCCGGCTATGCCGCCAAGAAGATGGGCCTGCCGATCGAACGGCTGGTCATCGCCACCAACGACAACGACATATTGGCGCGCACCTTCGCCACCGGCGAGTACCGCACCAAGGGTGTCTTTGCGACCACCTCACCGTCGATGGACATCCAGGTTTCGTCGAATTTCGAACGCCTGCTGTTCGAAGCCTCCAACCGCGACGCGGCGACCGTGCGACGCTACATGGACGGCCTGAAACAGTCCGGGGCCTTCACCATAGAAGCCAGCGAAATCAATGGGATGCGGTCCGAATTCGACGCCGGCCGCGCCACCATGGACGAAGTCGCCGCCACCATCCGTTCGACGCTCGCGGCCAGCAATTATCTTCTGGATCCGCATACCGCGGCGGCCATGCATGTCGCGGCCGGCAAGGCATCGGGCGCCGTGCCGATGGTGGTGCTGGGCACCGCCCATCCGGCAAAATTTCCGGCCGCCGTCGAGGCCGCCAGCGGTGTCTCGCCGGCCCTGCCCGCATGGCTAGGTGGATTGATGACATTTGAGGAAAAATACACGGTACTTCCATCCGACCTGAAAATGGTGGAAGATTACGTCAGCCGCCGTGCGCGAGCGGCGCGTTAGGGAGTACGAGCCATATGGGTGTTGAGGTAAGCCGTCTGTCGAACGGCCTGACAGTCGCCACCGAAACCCTTCCAAGTATCGAATCGGTTGCCTTGGGTGCCTGGGTCAAGTCCGGTGCCCGCAATGAGCGTGATGAAGAGCATGGCATGGCCCATCTGCTCGAGCACATGGCGTTCAAGGGCACGAAGCGGCGGACGGCCTTCGAAATCGCCTCGGAAATCGAGGATGTCGGCGGTGAGATCAACGCCGCCACCAGTGTCGAGACCACCTCCTACTACGCCAGGGTGCTGTCCGACGACGTGCCGCTGGCCGTCGACATCCTCGCCGACATCCTGCAGGAGTCCGAATTCGACCCGCAGGAGCTCGAGCGCGAGCAGCACGTCATCCTGCAGGAGATCGGCGCCGCGCACGATACGCCAGACGATATCGTCTTCGACCGTTTCACCGAGACGGCCTTTCGCCACCAGACCATCGGCCGCTCGATCCTAGGCACGCCGGAAACCGTCAAATCCTTTACTTCCAAGCAGTTGCACGATTTCATCGAACGCCAATATGGCGCCGAGCGGATGGTGATCGTGGCCGCCGGCGACATCAAGCACGACAATTTCGTGCGCGAGGTGGAGAAGCAGCTTGGCGGCTTCCGCAGCAAGGCCGACAGCACCATCCCGCAATATGCACAATATGTCGGCGGCGATTTTCGCGAGGACCGCGACTTGATGGATGCACAGATCGTGCTGGGCTTCGAAGGCCGCGCCTACCATGTGCGCGACTTCTACGCCTCGCAGGTGCTGTCGATGATCCTCGGCGGCGGCATGTCGTCGCGCCTGTTCCAGGAAGTCCGCGAGAAACGCGGCCTGTGTTATTCGGTCTATGCCTTCCACTGGGGCTTTTCCGACACCGGCGTCTTCGGCGTCCATGCCGCGACCGGCCAGAGCGACATCGCCGAACTCGTGCCTGTCATCATCGACGAGTTGCAGAAGGCGGGCGAGAACATCCTGCAGGAAGAACTCGACCGCGCCCGCGCCCAGTATCGCGCCGGGCTGATCATGTCCGCCGAAAGCCCGGCCAGCCGCGCCTCGCAGATCGCAAGGCAACTGCTTTTGTTCGGCAGGCCGATCGCCAAGGAGGAATTGATGGAGCGCCTGTCGGCGCTGACGGTGGAGCGGCTAACCGACCTGTCGTCGCGGATGTTCTCGACCAAGCCGACGCTTACCGCTGTCGGGCCCGTGGGTACGCTGGCACCATATGAGGCGATCCTCGATTCGCTTCCGGGCACGCAGACCACGGCCCGCAGACTCGCCGTCTAAGTCCCCAAAGCGCCGTGTTCGCGCTCGCTTTCTTTCGCCGTGATCTGCCGGCGCTGAAGGGCAATCTCGTCACGCTGCGCGTGCCATACACCAACGACTATCGGGAATGGTCGACATTGCGCGGCGAAAGCCGGGCCTTCCTGGAGCCGTGGGAGCCGCGCTGGACCCCCGACGAGCTCGACCGCACGGCATGGCGCCTGCGCATCAGCCGCTATCGCGAAGACTATGCGCAGGGAACCGCGATCGCCTTCTTCATCTTCGAGAAGTCGAGCGGCAAGCTGGCCGGCGGCATCACGCTCGGCAACATACGCCACGGTGTCTCGCAAAGCGGCCATGTCGGCTACTGGATCGGCGAGCGCTTCGGCGGCCGTGGCCTGATGACCGACGCGGTCAAGGTCGTGGCCCGCTTCGCCTTCGATACGCTGAGGTTGCACCGGATCGAGGCGGCCTGTATTCCCGACAACATCCGGTCGATCCGCGTGCTTGAAAAAGCCGGATTCCGGCGCGAAGGACTGTTAAGATCCTATCTCAGGATCAACGGCATCTGGCAGGACCATTACCTCTACGCCCGGATCGCGGACGATCCGCTGGACGCAGGAACGAAGGACTGATTTTTGACGAATTTCCTGCGAAACGGGCCGCTGTTCGCCTTTGTCCTCGCGGCATTCCTGACGCTGTGCGCGGCTTCGTCGGCCCTTGCCGTCGAACCGATCAAGATTGCCCGCGACGACGTCGCGCTCGACCTGTCGCGCGCCTTCGAGATCTACCGCAACCAGGGTGAGAACTTCCAGGTATCGACCGCGCCCGGGCCTGACGGCATCGTGCGGCGCATCGAGGTCGAGGCCAATGACGCGCGCTCGACCGGCGACTGGGCGGTGTTCGCGCTGGCCAACACCACGGACCAGCAGCTCGACAGGCTGATCGTGGCGCCGCATTTCCGGCTGGTCAATTCCGGCATCTTCTGGCCCGATCTCGGCGCCACCCGCATTGCGGCGATCACGCCCAGCGAGGGCTTCGCGCTCGACCGCCAGACCAGCCCCGACGCCGATGTGTTCCGGGTGACGCTGAACCCGGGAACGGTGATCACCTTCATCGCCGAACTCGCCTCGCCCAAGCTGCCGCAGGTCTATCTGTGGGAGCCCGAGGCCTACAAGGACTCGGTCAACTCCTACACGCTGTTTCGCGGCATCGTCATCGGCATTGCAGGCCTTCTGGCACTGTTCCTTACCATCCTGTTCGTGGTCAAGGGAACCTCGATGTTCCCGGCGACCGCGGCCCTCGCCTGGGCGGTGCTTGCCTATATCTGCGTCGATTTCGGCTTCCTCAACAAGGTCATCGAGATCTCGCCCGGCAACGAGCAGATGTGGCGGGCGGGAACGGAGGTGGCGCTTGCAGCGACCTTCGTGGTCTTCCTGTTCGCCTATCTCAACCTCAACCGCTGGCACGGCCATTTCAGCTACGGCGCGCTGGTCTGGATCCTCGGGCTGGTGCTGATTGCAGGCGTGGCCATCGTCGATCCGGCGGTCGCCGCCGGCATCGCCCGCATCTCCTTTGCCGCCACCGCGTTGACCGGGCTCGGCCTGATCATCTTCCTCGGCATTCGTGGTTATGACCGCGCCATCATGCTGGTGCCCAGTTGGGTGATGGTGCTGTTGTGGCTATGCGGGTCGTGGATGGCGATCACCGGCATGCTCGACAACGACATCGCCCAGCCGGCGCTCGGCGGCGGGCTGATCCTGATCATCCTGCTGATCGGCTTCACCGTCATGCAGCACGCCTTTGCCGGCGGTGCACTGCATCAGGGGCTGTTCTCCGACCTCGAACGCCAGGCGCTGGCCGTTGCCGGGTCGGGCGACACGGTGTGGGACTGGGACGTGCTGCGCGACCGCGTCGTCACCAAACCCGACGTGAGCATCCAGCTCGGCCTGGCGCCCAACAGCCTTGGTGGTGCGGCGCGCAACTGGCTGCCGGTGCTGCATGCCGACGACCGCGACACGTTCCGCACGACGCTCGACGTGGTGCTGGAGCACCGCCGCGGCCGGGTGGCGCAAAATTTCCGCCTGCGCGGCGCCGACGGGCATTATCACTGGTTCGCCTTGCGGGCACGGCCGGTCATCGGATCGGACGGCGAGGTCATCCGCTGCGTCGGCACCATGGTCGACGTCACCGAGCAGAAGAAGTCAGAGGAGCGGCTGCTGCACGACGCCGTGCACGACAATCTGACCGGCCTGCCGAACCGCGAATTGTTCATGAACCGGCTGGAAGCGATCATCTCGATCGCCCGCACCGAAGAGAAGGTGCGTCCGACCGTCTTCGTGATCGACATCGACCGCTTCAAGCAGGTTAATGACGGGCTCGGCATCTCGGCGGGCGACACCATCCTGCTCACCATAGCGCGCCGCCTGCACCGGCTGTTGAAGCCGAAGGATTCGCTGTCGCGCTTTGCCGGCGACCAGTTCGCGCTGATGCTTTTGTCCGAACAGGACCCTGCCCGCATTGCCGGCGTGGCGGACGCCATCAAGCATGCGATCAACAACCCGATCACCTTCGCCAAGCGCGAGATCGTGCTGACCGCCTCGATCGGCCTGATCACATGGACCTCGGCGCAGACTTCGGCCGAGGACATGGTCAAGGACGCCGAGCTTGCCATGCACCAGGCCAAGCGTTTTGGTGGCGACAGGATCGAGCCGTTCCGCCCGGCCTTCCGTACCGTCGGCACCGACCGGCTGCAGTTCGAATCCGACCTGCGGCGCGCCATCGAGCGGCGCGAATTCACGCTGGCTTACCAGCCGATCGTGCGGCTGGAGGACGGCAGCGTCGCCGGCTTCGAGGCCTTGCTGCGCTGGGACCATCCGCGCCGCGGCATGATCCCGCCGGCGGATTTCATTCCGGTCGCCGAAAGCTGCGGGCTGATCGTGCAGCTCGGCCTGTTCGCCATGCAGCAGGCGGCGGAAGACCTCGCCGGATGGCAGAAGCAGATCGGCGACGCACCACTGTCGGTCTCGGTCAATTTGTCCAGCCGCCAGCTGATCCGCCGCGACCTTGTCAGCGATGTCCGCTCGGTCATCGCACGGGCCAATCTGAAGCCGCGTTGCTTCCGGCTCGAGCTCACCGAGTCGCTGGTGATGGACAATCCCGAGCAGACCGCCCATGTGCTGACCAAGCTGAAACAGCTCGGCATCGGCCTGTCGCTGGACGATTTCGGCACGGGCTATTCATCGCTCGCCTATCTGACACGGTTCCCGTTCGACACGATCAAGATCGACAAGAGCTTTGTCGACGACAGCACGCCGAAGCGCGCCGTGCTGCTCAAATCCATGGTCAACATGGCGCATGAGCTCGGCCTGTCGGTGGTCGCGGAGGGCATCTCGGACGAACGCGATGCGCTGGAACTGCGCCAGATGGGCTGCGAATATGTGCAGAGCTTCATGTTCGGCGCGCCGATGCCGGGCGACCAGGTGCTGAAGACGTTGAAGGAACAGTATCCGCTGACTCAAGCTTAGAGGTCCATCGCTTCGTGACGACCGGCCGCTTTCAGGCAAGTTATGGAGAGGTTCGACCGTCGCACACCGACTGTTTCTGCGAGAGCCGCAACGCGTCGACCAATGCGGACAACGCCGCCGGCTGGAGCTGACGACTGGGATAATACAGGAAAAAGCCGGGAATTGGTGGCGTCCATTCCTCCAGGACACGGATAAGCCGCCCCTCTGCGATATGCTCCGCGACCTGCTCTTCATAGGCGAGACCGAGACCAACGCCAGCGAGCGCTGCCTGAATCACCAAGTGAGTGTCGTCGATTATCAGCGGGCCGCTGACGCTGATCGTGACTGACTTTCGTGCACGCTCGAACTCCCACCGATGTGGACCGCCCGGAAGACGCAGGGCTATGCATCGATGATCATTGAGATCCTTAGGCTTTTGCGGAATGCTTCGCGACGAGAAATAGTCAGGCGACCCCACCACAGCCAGCCGCAACTCCGGCGTGACGCGCACCGCGATCATGTCCTTCTGAATGTATTCGCCAAGCTGGATTCCGGCATCGAACTCGTCGGCAACGAGGTCCACAGGGCCTGTTTCGGTGACCACATCGAGAACGATGTCGGGGTATGCCTCAGCGAATGCCGCGAACCGCGGCAGCAACACCATTACCGCAGCCGAGCGTGACATCATAATTCGAAGGCGGCCTGCGGGGCGGCTTCGGAGGCTTCGCGCCCCGTCAAGGGCAGCAGCGATTTGCTCAAGCGCCGGAGACAGATCTTTCAAAAGCGCGGCCCCTGCAGCGGTTGGCGCGACACTCTTCGTTGTTCGAGCGAGAAGCCGTAACTCGAGCCGCTGTTCAAGCCCGCGGATAGTGTGGCTCAGCGCAGATTGAGATACGCCTAATTTTGCCGCGGCTCTTGTGAAGCTTCGTTCCCGGGCGACCATCGCGAACGTAGCGAGTTCGTTCAGTTCATTTCTCATGATTTATGAATATCCCTCATGAGGCCTTGTCACGCAACTGCCCTATCCTCATAAGCCGCTCTGTCCTAGGTTCGATCTGAAACGGTGGATTGAGGTACCTTATGATCGTGACATTCCGCAGCGACAACGTCCTCGCCTGCACGGCTGGCGCCTGGCGCGTCTGGTCGCTCTCGGACGGCTATATTGAGATGCCGCCGGACCTTCTGCGGGATTCGCAGAACAAGCCGGTACCGCAAGTCGCGCAGGCAGGGACGCTACGCCTCTCTGTCAATTGCTTTGCCCTCGCAGGTCCCGGCGTTGACGGCATTCTGATCGACAGCGGCGGAGGAGGCTGGGCCCCAACAACAGGACGTCTCGAGCAGACGTTGACCGAATCCGGCATCGATCCCACCTCGATCACGGTCTTGGCGCTCACCCATGCCCATCAGGATCATGTGTACGGGCTTTTGACCCGCGACAACCGGATGCTCTTCCCGAATTTGAAGGCGATCGCAATTGCCGAGGAAGCTATGAAAAGCTTTCTCGCCGAGACACGTCTTGCGCGGTTCCGATCCTTGCTGAAGCCTGTGCGGGATGGCGACCAGGTGGTTGAGCGGTTGAGAGCAGTTGCGCTGCCAGGCCATGCTCCCGGTCACACCGGCTACGCGTTCGACACGAACGAGGACAGCTTCCTGTTCTTCGGGGACATCGTTCATGTGCCGGTCTTGCAATTTGGCAATCCGGCATTGAGTTGGGGTTATGACGACGATCAATCGACCGCACGTGCAACACGCCAGAAGGTTTTCCACGACGCGGCCGAGGCTGGAACGTGGATTGCCGGAGCGCATCTTGGTTGGCCAGGTATCGGGCTCGTCGTGCGTAAAGGCGAAGCATACGGCTATGAGCCGGCATAGGGGATAGACAAGCTGGACACCCGGTTCGCCTGTCTACGCGCTTCCAGGCTGAACAGTTCCCGCGCGCCGTCGTATGGCACTGCTGCGTTTACGATGCATTGGTCCTGCTACGCCGCTTCTAGCCACAGGACCCGGGCAGCAAAAGCGCTCAGGCGTGTCCGGCGGCCAGGCTGAGATGGGCGAGGTCGATGCCGATCGAGGCGAGGATGCGATCGTATTTGCGCTCGATGTCGGCGTCGAAGAGAAGTTCGGGACTGGCCGGACAGGTCAGCCAGCCATTCTCGGCGATCTCGGTTTCCAGTTGGCCGGCACCCCATCCGGAATAGCCGAGCGCCATCAGCGCGTGACGCGGGCCGCGGCCCGAGGATATGGCGCGCAATATATCGACCGTCGCGGTCAGGCAGATGTCGTCGGAAACGGTCAGCGACGATTCCACGCGGTAGTCGCCAGAATGCAGGACGAACCCCCGGCTGCGATCGACAGGCCCGCCATTGCGCACGACGAAATCGCGCGCCTGCGCCGGCAGGCGGATCGCCTCCTGCTCGTTCATGATGCCGAGCTGCACCAACAGATCCGGAAACAGCATCTGCTGTGTCTGGTTGATGATCAGGCCCATCGCGCCTTCGTCGCTGTGCGCGCAGATGTAGATGACCGAGCGCGTGAAACGGTCGTCCTTCATGCCAGGCATGGCAATCAGGAACTGATCGTCGAGAAAGCCGCGTCCAGCAGCCGTCTTTTTGTGGCGCAACAAATCCATGGCAGGAGGGTACCGTGTTTCCCGGGCGCCGAAAAGATGCGCCGCGCCGGATTCGACCAAAGCCCATGGTGCCAGGCCGCCATGGCTTGCCACCACGAGTCACGCAAATATGATGGCGGCAGGGCCACGAAATCATTGCACCGCCACGAACGGACGATCAAATCACCGCCATGCAAAGCTTGAAAATCCTGCTGCTCGGCACCGCCATCGGGTCGGCGAGCGTTCTCCCCGCCACCGCCTCCTCGTCCGCCTGGTACAACAGCGAAGGCGGCAAGGTGCGGCTGGTGACATCAGGCAAACCCGACGAGGCCGGCCGCATCCAGGGCGTTCTCGACATCGCGCTCAAGCCGGGCTGGAAGACCTATTGGCGTGATCCGGGCGACGCCGGCGTGCCGCCGCAGCTCAATGTTTCGGCCAGCACCAATATTGCCGATGCCACACTCTCGTTTCCGGCACCGCAACGCCACGACGATGGTTATGGCAAATGGGCAGGCTACAACTATCCGGTTTCGCTGCCGGTGGTGTTCAAATTGTCGGCAGCGAAGGATTCGGCCGTCATCGACGCCGACGTCTTCCTCGGCATTTGCGAAACGATCTGCATACCGGTGCAGACGCGGCTGACGGTCGACCCTGGTTCCGACCCCGACAATGCGGACGATGCAGCGCTGGTGAAGGCCAGTTTCGCGGCGTTGCCGGCGCCCGCGAGATCGGATTTCGGCATCAATGTCCTGCCGGGCGATCATGAGACGCTGGTTGTCGAGGCGAGTTTTCCCGGTGACCCCGACGCGGCGGATTTCTTCGTCGCCGGCGAGCAGGATTACATGTTCGGCGCTCCTTCCCGCAGCGAAAAGGACGGCAAGCTGATCTTCACCGTGCCGATCCTCGACCGCCCCTCGGCAACGCCAACGGATGGCGGACTTCACTACACGCTGACGAGCTCGGCCGGTGCCGTCGAAGGGCTGCTGCCTTTCCCTTGATCCAGCTTGCCCGAACGGTTGCAGGACGCCGCCGAGTTCGCTACGCAAGCATGCATCCTTCCCATTCCCCAAGCGAGGAACTCATGACCATTTCCGTCGGCGACAAGCTGCCCGAGGTAACGTTCAAGACGATGACCGACGACGGCGCCAAGACGATCACCTCAGCCGAGATTTTTCCGGGCAAGAAAGTGGTCCTGTTCGGTGTTCCCGGCGCCTTCACGCCGACCTGCAGCAACAACCATCTGCCCGGCTATCTCGAAAACCATGACGCCATCCTGGCCCGCGGCGTCGACACCATCGCCGTCGTGTCAGTCAACGACGTCCATGTCATGGGCGCCTGGGCGCGCTTCACCGGCGGTGAGGGCAAGATCCTGTTCCTCGCCGACGGCAGCGGCGATTTCGCCAAGGCGGTCGGCCTCGACAACGACCTTTCCGCCGCCGGCATGGGCCTGCGCTCGAAGCGGTTTTCGATGATCGTCGACGACGGCAAGGTCACCGCGATCAATGTCGAGACCAAGCCCGGCGTCGACGAGTCGGGCGCGGCTCATATTCTCGGACAGCTCTAGGCTTCAACGGTCGCGTCGGGCGGGCCGCAAGGCTGACCTCGCCCGAGGACCGCTTGCACCCCAGAACTGCCGGCTTTCGGGGGGGATCCCAAGGATGTTTGACGTCTTCTGGCGCGCCGTCGTGATCGGCATCGGCGCCACGGTGCTGATGGATCTCTGGGCCATCCTGCTCCACAAGGCGTTTGGCCAGCCACGGCCGAACTGGGGACGGGTCGGTCGCTGGGTCTGGCATCTCACCGACAAGGTCTTTCACGATGATATCGGCGACGCGGCAGCCTACGCGCACGAAGTGGCGCTGGGCTGGGCGTTTCACTATTTCGTCGGCATCGTCTACGCCATCATCCTGGTAGTGCTGGCTGGAACGGACTGGCTTGCCGCGCCGACCTTCCTGCCGGCCTTTATCCTTGGGATCGTCACCGTCGGCGCCGGCTGGTTCCTGCTGGCGCCCGGCATGGGTGCCGGATGGGCAGCCTCGAGGCGGCCCAATCCGATGCGAATCCGGGCGCTGAACCTGGTGGCGCACACGGTCTTCGCGCTCGGACTTTGGGGAACGGCGCTGCTGATACGCTGAGAGTCTAGGGCTGTTCCAGCCTGTCGATCGGCCGCCATCCATGGATGACGCGGCGGGCGCCGATATCGTAGGCAAAATAGTTGCCGCCGCCGGCCGGTTGGTCCGCCTCGCGGCTGATCTCCCGCCCGCTAAGAGACAGCAGCAGGAGCGTTCCAACGCCTCCATGGCCCACAAACGCAATGTCATCGGCGTCATTGCCGTCGAGCACGACCGCGACCTCGCTCACGATACGGTTCTGAGCATCGATGGCCCGCTCCCACCGGCGAATGCTTTCGCGCGGGTGGGCGAAGAACTGGTCGGCGACCGCTTCGAACTCCGGCGGCGGCAGGAAGCCGGTCGCGGACCGGTCATTCTCATGCGTCCGCTCCCTGACCTCGACCGCAAGGCGGCGATGGCTTGCCAGGATTTCGGCCGTTTCTATTGCCTTGCGTTCCCCCGACGACACGATGCGCCGGACTGCACCGACCCATGGCTGATCGAGCATGGCAACGGCTCTCGCCCGCCCGACGTCGGACAGCCCCCATTCCGGCACGGGAATGGCGGCATCAATCTGAACCTGGGGATGCGTGACATAGTAGAGGATCGGCACGATCGAGGTTCCTGCCTGAAAGTGGACCGGCTGCCGGAACTCAATAGCTCTGGGTCGACCGACGCGCCCTCGCGGCCATCGGCTGCTTCGGCTGGGCATCCGGCTTCGGCGCTGATACCGCCGGCTTGAAGGAGCCCTTCTTGAACGGCGCCATGCCTTCCCGCGCGAGCTCGTCGGCGCGCTCGTTCTCGGTGTGGCCGGCATGGCCCTTCACCCAGTTCCAGGTGACCTTGTGGCGTCGGTTGGCTTCATCCAGCGCCTGCCACAGCTCACCGTTCTTGACCGGCTTCTTGTCGGCGGTCTTCCAGCCGTTCTTCTTCCAGCCATGGATCCATTTGGAAATGCCGTCCATGACATATTTGCTGTCGGTGTGAAGCTCGACCGTGCAGGGTTCCTTCAGCGCATTCAGCGCCGATATGGCCGCCAACAACTCCATGCGGTTGTTAGTCGTTTCGGCCTCGCCACCGGAAAGCTCCTTGGTGGTGCCGTTGAAGCGCAGGATGGCACCCCAGCCACCAGGGCCGGGATTGCCCGAACAGGCGCCGTCGGTGAAGATTTCAACCTGTTTGCTCATGACACCCATATCAGGCCAATCCATATTCCGAAGCAGATTTGATCGCCCGATGGAACCGCATCCGCCTGATATATTCGGTCGGGTCGCGTTTCATGACCAGGCCGCCATCGGGAACGGTCAGCCAGTCGTAGAGCCGGGTCAGCATGAAACGCAGCGCCGAACCGCGAGCCAGCATGGGCAGTGCCGCCTTTTCCTCTTCGCTCAGCGGTCGCACGCTCTGATAGCCGGCGAGCAGTGCCTTGCCCTTGGTGAGATTGAAGGAGAAATCCTTCTCGAAACACCAGGCGTTGAGGCAGGTGGCGACGTCGTAGGCGTAGAGGTCGTCACAGGCGAAATAGAAGTCGATCAGGCCGGACAGTTTTTCGCCCAGGAAGAAGACGTTGTCCGGAAAAAGATCGGCATGGATGATGCCTGCCGGAAGGCCTTTGGGCCAGTTGCGCGCGAAGTCGGCGAAGTCGGCGTCGACCTCGGCCGCCAGGCCTGGCTCGACCTCGTCGGCCCGGTCGCGGGCCGCGTTCCACAGCTTGCGCCAACCGTCGATGGCGAGCGCATTCGGGCGGGTCATCGGAAAATCGGCACCGGCCAGGTGCAAGGCGGCCAGCGCCTTGCCGACCTCGGCGCAGTGCGTCGCCGTCGGCCGCCGAAGTGAGAGGCCTTCGAGAAAGGTGATGATGACCGCCGGCCGGCCGGCCAGCGTGCCGATGACGCTGCCGTCATGCGCGGTCACCGGCAGCGGGCAGGACACGCCCTTGTGGGCGAGATGGCCCATAAGCCCGAGGAAAAACGGCAGATCCGCCTTGTCGACCCGCTTCTCATAGAGCGTCAGTATGTAGGAGCCGCTGGAGGTGTGCAGCAGGAAGTTGGAGTTTTCAGTGCCTTCGGCGATGCCCTTGTAGGACAGCAGATCGCCGACCGGATACTGCTTAAGGAAAGCGCCGAGTTCGCCCTCCGCAACGTCGGTATAGACCGCCATCTGCCTTACGCGGCCCCATTGACGAAGGCCATGTCGGCCGGCGTCAGTTCGACATCGCGCAGTACCCGCATGACCGGAAAATCCTCTGTTTCGGTGGCCGTGATGGCCAGGTCGATGGTGACATCGAAACGCTGGCGGAACGCGTCGACGATCTCGTCGACGATGATCTCCGGCGCCGATGCCCCGGCCGACAGGCCAAGCGTTGAAATGGTGCCGATGTCATTCCACGGAATTTCGGCGGCGCGCTGCACGAGAAGCGACATTGTGGCGCCGGCACGCTCGGCCACTTCGACAAGGCGCCGCGAATTGGAGGAATTGGGAGCGCCGACGATCAGATAGAGATCAGCGCCCGGGGCGGTGTCCTTGACCGCCTCCTGGCGGTTGGTGGTGGCGTAGCAGATCGATTCCGCCGCCGGCGCCTGCAGATCGGGAAAGCGCTCCCGCAACGCACGGATGATGCCGGCGGTGTCCTCGACCGACAGCGTGGTCTGGGTGACGAAGCCAAGCGCCTTCGGATCGGCGGGCACGAGCCTGGCGGCATCGGCCTCGGTCTCGACCAGCGTGACAGCGCCCTCCGGCAATTGCCCCATCGTGCCGATCACCTCGGGGTGCCCGGCGTGACCGATCAACAGCACATGGCGGCCAAGCCGCTGATGGCGCATCGCCTGTTTGTGGACCTTGGAGACCAGCGGGCAGGTAGCGTCCAGATAGAACAGATTGCGCGCCTGCGCGTCCGCCGGCACCGATTTCGGCACACCATGCGCCGAGAAGACGACCGGCGACTGCCGGTGTTCGGCCGGGATCTCGGAGAGTTCTTCGATGAAGACGGCGCCAAGGCTCTGCAGCCCTTCGACAACGTAACGGTTGTGCACGATCTCGTGGCGGACATAGACCGGTGCGCCGTATTTCTTCAGCGCCAGCACGACGATCTGGATGGCACGGTCAACGCCGGCGCAGAAACCGCGCGGCTGGCAGAGCCGGATCGTCAGCGGAGGCTTGTTGGTTGTCTTATGCATCAAATCCTGGCCGGTTCGTCAGCGCCGAAATGAGGTGCCTAGCCCTGCCCTGTCAAGAGCCTCGGTAGAAAGGGGCGTCGGTAGAAAGGGGGCATCGCGCGCGGTCATTCTTCTTTCGCGGGAAGGCGAAGCCGCAGGATGAGCACTGCGGCGAGTGCCACGGCAAGCCCATACCAGGTGACGGCATATTGCAGATGGCTGTTCGGCAGATCGATGATGGTGACGCCGCCGATCGGCAGACCGCCGGGATTCGGCGTCTTGTCGGCATCGATGAAGATCGGCACCAGCGTGAACCCGGCCGGCAGACCGGCGCTCGCCGCCATGGCATCGCGGTCCTTCCAATAGAAGATGTTCTTCGCCACGTCATTGTCGGGAAGCATCATCGACGGCTTTGCCGGCAGCGGATTGCGGGCAAGCCCGGTGATAGTCACCTTGCCTGGGATCTGCCCCTCGGCACGCTTGGCCGGGTCTTTCAGATCATAGGGTATGAAACCACGATTGATCAGCACGAAGCGGCCATCGTCGAGGGCAAGCGGCGTGTAGACATTGAAGCCGGCGTCACCTTCCCAGGTCGCGTAGAAATGCCGTTCGCCCGAATGCAGGAACGTGCCGGAGACCGTGACCGGCGTGTAGTCGACGTCGCCGGTCGAGGTGAATTCCTTCTCGACTTCGGCCAGCGGCAGCGGCGCCGAATGCGTGCGCTGGTCGATGGTCTGCAGGAGACCTTCCTTCCAGTGCAGGCGCTGGACTTGCCATGTGCCGAGCGCCAGCAAGATCAAAAGCAGCACCAGACCAAGGCCGAGCAGCAATGCCGATCGTGGCCGCGAACGGCCGGCACCTTTGATGGTTGCTTCGCTCATTCGCCGCGGTCCAGCCTGCCTTCGGCCGCCTTGTTGGCATATTGGAGAGTGAGCAGCACACCCTTGATCAGTCGCAGCGCCGTCAGGCACAGCACCAGGGCCAGCGGGATCCAGACCAGCAGATGCAGCCACAGCGGCGGGCTCAGCGTCACCTCGACCCAGAGCGCAAGGCCGACGATGATGAAGCCGATGATCAGGATGACGAAGACCGCCGGTCCATCGCCCGCATCGGCGAAGGAATAATCGAGGCCGCAATTGACGCAGCGTTTGCCGACGGTGAGGAAGCCGGAAAACAGGCGCCCTTCGCCGCAGCGCGGGCAGCGGCCGTGCAGGCCGGCCGAAATCGGTTCGATCGGAGGCCAGATCGCCTTGTCTTCACTCATCGCTACTGCTCGATCTCTATCGGTGTCCCATCGGCCACCAATGCCCAGATTTCGTCCATGTCGGAGTCCGTAACGGCAATGCAGCCATCAGTCCAGTCGACCAATTGAAGCAGCCAGCCCCATCAGCCGACACCATTCGGCAATCATTGCGCCGAAAAGAAGAAGGCGGCCACGTCGCCGCGGCCGCCCTCCCTGAAATCCAAATCGCAAAGGCCGGATCAGTGGCCTTCGATCACCGCACCAGCCGATCCCCAGACATAGATCGCCGAGAACAGGAACAGCCAGACCACGTCGACGAAGTGCCAGTACCAGGCTGCCGCCTCGAAGCCGAAATGCTGCTTGGGGGTGAAATCGCCCTTCATCGCGCGGATCAGGCAAACCAGCAGGAAGATGGTGCCGATGATGACATGGAAGCCGTGGAAGCCGGTCGCCATGAAGAAGGTAGCGCCGTAGATGGAATCCTTGAAGCCGAACGGAGCGTGTATGTACTCATAGGCCTGCACCATGGTGAACAGCATGCCGAGGCCGACGGTCAGCACCAGGCCGTTGACAAGGCCCTTGCGATCGCCATGGATCAGCGAATGGTGCGCCCAGGTGACCGTGGTGCCCGACAGGAGCAGGATGATGGTGTTGTAGAGCGGCAGGTGGAAGGGATCGAGAACCTCCATGCCCTTCGGCGGCCAGACACCACCGGTAAATGTGTGGCGCGCATAGTTCTGCACCTCGCCTGCAAAAAGGCTGGCATCGAAATAGGCCCAGAACCAGGCAACGAAGAACATCACCTCCGAGGCGATGAACATGATCATGCCGTAGCGCAGATGCAGCGACACGACGCGCGTGTGATGACCCTCATGCGCTTCCTTGATCGTGTCCGACCACCAGGCGAACATGGTGTAGAGCACGATCACCAGGCCGATGAAGAACAGCCACGGATTGGCGATGTTGTGGCCGAAGATCGGGAAGGAGCCGCCCTTCAAATACTCCATGAGGCAGACACCGCCGAAGGCCATGACGAGCGCCCCGATCGAGCCCAGGAAAGGCCATGGGCTCGGGTTGACGAGATGATAGTCATGCTGTGGTTTTGCGTGCGCGTCTGCCATATCAACCCCCGAGATTTGCTTCGGTATCTGAAATTGTCTTGCTGGTGCCTTGGACCGGCTCCGAAGAGGCAACCGGCTTGTTCTTCTCGACCGGGAACATCGTATAGGACAGCGTGATCGTCTTCACGTCCTTCAGTTCCGGCACATTCACGATATCGGGGTCCACGTAGAACAGGACCGGCATGTCCAGCGTCTCGCCCGGCTTCAGCGACGTATCGGTGAAGCAGAAACACTCGACCTTGTTGAAATACGGGCCCGCCAGTTCCGGCTGCACGTTGAACGTGGCGCGGCCAGTTACCGCGCGATCGAACTTGTTGGTCGCCTGATAATGCGCCTGCACGGTCTCGCCGATCTTCATGGTCATCGAGCGCTGGACCGGCTGGAATTCCCACGGCACGCCGGCAATGTTGGCATCGAAGCGCACGGTGATCTCACGATCGAGCACACGGCCGGCATATTGCTTCTCGACACGTTGCGTCGTGCCGCCATAGCCGGTCGCCTGGCAGAACATCTTGTAGAGCGGCACGGCGGCATAGGCCATGCCGATCATGCCGGAGAAAAAGGCAAGACACACCGCCGCGACGATGCGGTTGCTGTTCTTGCCGGCCGGCTTTTTGGACATCTCGACGCTCATCACATCGTGCCCAGATTGTGGCCGAACTTGATGATCGTGGCGATGTAGAAAATGACGACAAGCACCGCCAGCGCCACGCCTATGGCGACGGATCGGCTGCGCTGGGCCTTCCTCTGACGCTCGCTCAAGGTGACCGTCTCAAGCTTTTCCTCGACCATGATCATGCCCCACCCATGGCAAGCGCGCGTTCAACAACGCTGTCGGCCAGATAGGCAGCGAAGATGGCGAAGAGATAAAGCAGCGAATAGGCAAACAGCGCCTTGGCCGGCTTCATGATGCGGTCGTCATCGGCCATGCCGAGCACTTTCCAGGCGTACCAGACGAAGCCAATGCCAAGCAGTATGGCGGCCACGCCATAGAAAGGCGTCGTATAGCCGAGCAGCCACGGCGCCACGCCGACCGGGGCCAGCACCAGCGCATAGGCGAAGATCTGACGGCGGGTCGAAGCGTGGCCGGCGACGTTGGGCATCATCGGGATGCCGGCACGCTCATAATCCCCGGACTTGAACAGCGCGAGCGCCCAGAAATGCGGCGGCGTCCACAGGAAGATGATCAGGAACAGGACGATGCTTTCCAGACTGACCGATCCGGTCACCGCAGCCCAGCCGATGACCGGCGGAATGGCGCCGGCCGCGCCGCCGATGACGATGTTCTGCGGCGTCCAGCGCTTCAGCCACATCGTGTAGACGACGGCATAGAAGAAGATGGTGAAGGCCAGCAGCGTCGCCGACAGCCAGTTGACCAGCACGCCGAGCGTCATCACCGACAGCACCGACAGCACCAGGCCGAAGCTGAGCGCCTCGTGCGGCTGGATGCGGCCGGACGGCACCGGACGGCTTGCGGTCCTGGTCATCACCGCGTCGATGTCGGCGTCGTACCACATGTTGAGCGCGCCCGAGGCGCCGGCGCCAATGGCGATAGACAGGATGGCGATCACCGCCAGCAGCGGGTTGATGGTCACCGGGGCGGCGACCAGCCCGACAAAGGCGGTGAACACCACCAGCGACATGACGCGCGGCTTCAGCAGGGCGAAGAAATCGTCCGCCGTCGCTTCCGACATGCGGAAGCCCGCTTCGTCAATGCTGGTTTCGTCGACTAGGGCCATGCGTACTCAGTCCATCATTCCGTTGGCCGAAACCGCCGGCGTGCCGGCGGTTTCGTATTCGGGGCGGGAGCCGCCTTACTTGATCTTCGGCAACTGCTCCCACTGGTGGAACGGCGGCGGCGAAGGCAGCTGCCATTCCAGCGTGGTGGCGCCCTCGCCCCATGGGTTGGCACCGGCGATCCGCTTCTTCTGGAAGGCTTCGAACACGCAGTAGAGGAAGATCACCACACCGACGGCCGAGATGTAGGAGCCGATCGACGAGACATAGTTCCAGCCGGCAAACGCGTCCGGATAGTCGATGGTGCGGCGCGGCATGCCGGCCAGGCCAAGGAAATGCTGCGGGAAAAAGATCAGGTTGACGCCGACGAAGGTGACCCAGAAGTGGGTGTTGGCGATGACGGGCGAATACATGTAGCCGGTCATCTTGGGGAACCAGTAGTACCAGCCGGCGAAGATGGCGAACACCGCGCCCAGCGACAGCACGTAGTGGAAGTGGGCGATGACGAAATAGGTGTCGTGCAGCGAGCGGTCGAGGCCGGCATTGGCCAGCTGAACGCCGGTGACGCCACCGATGGTGAACAGGAAGATGAAGCCCAGCGCCCACAGCATCGGCGTCTTGAACGAGATCGACCCGCCCCACATCGTGGCGATCCAGGAGAAGATCTTAACGCCCGTCGGCACCGCGATGACCATGGTGGCGAAGACGAAATAGCGCTGCGTGTCCAGCGACAGGCCGGTCGTATACATGTGGTGCGCCCAGACGATGAAGCCGACGGCGCCGATCGCGACCATGGCGTAGGCCATGCCGAGATAACCGAACACCGGCTTCTTCGAGAAGGTCGAGACGATGTGGCTGATGATGCCGAAGCCCGGCAGGATCAGGATGTACACTTCCGGGTGACCGAAGAACCAGAACAGGTGCTGGAACAGCAGCGGATCGCCGCCGCCATCGGGCGCAAAGAAGGTGGTGCCGAAATTGCGGTCGGTGAGCAGCATGGTGATGCCGCCGGCCAGGACCGGCAGGGACAACAGCAACAGGAAGGCGGTGACCAGTACCGACCAGGCGAACAGCGGCATCTTGTGCAGCGTCATGCCGGGAGCGCGCATGTTGAAGATGGTTGTGATGAAGTTGATGGCGCCGAGGATCGACGAGGCACCGGCGATGTGGATCGACAGGATCGCCAGATCCATGGCCGGTCCGGGCTGACCCGAGGTCGACAACGGCGGATAGAGCGTCCAGCCGCCGCCGACGCCGAAGGCGCCCGGCGCGCTCGGCACGAACATCGAGGTGAGCAGCAGGATGAAGGCCGGCGGCAGCAGCCAGAAGGAGATGTTGTTCATGCGCGGGAACGCCATGTCGGGCGCGCCGATCATGATCGGCACCATCCAGTTGGCGAAGCCGCCGATCAGCGCCGGCATGACCATGAAGAAGATCATGATCAGCGCATGCGCGGTGGCAAAGGCATTGTACATGCTCTTGCCGCCGTCGACCGCGGCGTCGCCGTTCATGCCGTAGACCATCTGGGCCAGACCGCTGAAGATCTGGATGCCAGGCTCCTGCAGCTCCATGCGGATGGCGACCGATAGCGCGCCGCCGATGATGCCGGCCATGATCGCGAAGATCAGGTAGAGCGTGCCGATGTCCTTGTGGTTGGTCGAATAGACCCAGCGCACCCAGCCATGATAAGGCTTGTGGTCGTGGCTGTCGTGAGCTGCAGCGTCTGCCATGTTCCGCTCCGTTCCCTAAATCTTGCTAACCCGCGGCATCAATTGCCGGCGGCCGCTACCTTGTTCTGGCCATCGACCTCGGCCATCAGCGTCTTGTTGGCGCCGGGCAGATCGGTCTTGGCCGCAGCCAGCCAGGTCTTGAACTGCGCGTCGGAGACGACGCGGATGGCGATCGGCATGAAGGCGTGGTCCTTGCCGCAAAGCTGCGAGCACTGGCCGTAATAAAGACCTTCCTTCTCCGCCTTGAACCAGGTCTCGTTGGTGCGCCCCGGAATGGCGTCGATCTTGATGCCGAAGGACGGCATGGCGAAGGAGTGGATCACGTCAGTCGCGGTGACGAGAACGCGCGTCATCGTGTTGACCGGCACCACCAGCTCATTGTCGACGGCGAGCAGGCGCGGATAGACCTTGCGATCCTCCTTGCCGGCCTTGGAGCGATCGCCATCCTGGAGGATGGCCGAATTGAAGGAGAGCGTGTTGTCGGTCTGGTATTCGTAATCCCAGTTCCACTGGTTGCCGGTCGCCTTGACGGTGAGCTTGGCTTCTTCCGGCGGAGTGTACTGCGCGGTCAGGAGCTGGAACGAGGGAATGGCGAGGCAGAGCAAGACCACGACCGGGCCGACGGTCCAGATCACCTCGATCAGCGTGTTGTGGCTGGTCTTGGAGGGAACCGGGTTTGCGCTCGCGCGGAACCTGACGATGCAGTAGGCGAGGAGAAGCAGCACCAGAATGGTGATCGGGACGATGAACCACATCGTATAATTTCCGAACCATTCGATCTGCCGCATCATGTCGGTCGCCGGCGCCTGGAAGGTCGTCTCCCACGCCACGGGCTGATCGGCATGGGCGGACGTACCGGCGAAAAGCGCGGTGGCAGCCCCAGCACTGGCTAGAAACTTGGCGTCTGCTAGGAAATTTCTCATCGCCCTCTTCGTCTCCCAGTCCCTCGCGGCGGCGCCAACGAGAATAACGAACAATGCCGGGACGGGAATCCCGACAGTCTCAAGCTGGTTCAAACCATACTCTTTTTCCCTCCGCAAGAAAGGAGCGGAGGAAACTGTGCGGCATTTTTGCGCGCAAGCCGAGACGGCTCTTCCGGGGCAGCGGCGATGGCGGCGAATCGCGTATGTTCGGCCGGTTGCCCGGCTCATGTTGGCAAGGTGCGCGATGCGTCGTAATTCAGGCGAATTTGGCAGGGAAAAGCGCTGGATTGCCTGTTTCGGGACAGTTCCGCAGCGGTCTCGTCCTTTACTTGGCATTGGCGCAGCTTAAAGTGCCGTGATTCGCAATGGAGCCGTCATGAACTCTTGGCTTTCGAGACTGGGGCATACGAGACCGGGGCTTTCGAGCATCTTGGTCAAGGCCATGTTTCTTGCCGCCCTGTCCGCGGCCAGCCTGTTCGTCGCCGGTCAGGCCAATGCCGCCCAGCCGAGCGGCACGGTGCGCTCGACGCATGGCGCATGGTCGATCATCTGCGACACGCCTGCCGGCGCCACCTCCGAACAATGCGTGATGATGCAGAATGTCGTCGCCGAGGACCGTCCGGAGATGGGGCTGTCGGTGGTCGTGCTGCGCACCGCCGACAACAAGGCCGAGATCCTGCGCGTGCTGGCGCCGCTCGGCGTGCTTTTGCCGAACGGGCTCGGCCTCAATGTCGACGGCAAGGACATCGGCCGCGCCTATTTCGTGCGCTGCTTCCAGGACGGCTGCTATGCCGAGGTCATCCTCGAAAAGCCGCTGCTCGACACGTTGAAGACCGGTACGTCGGCGACGTTCATCGTCTTCCAGACGCCTGAAGAAGGCATCGGCATCCCCGTCGACCTCAAGGGTTTTGCCGACGGCTTCGCCGCCCTCCCCTGATCGCGTGCTTTGCGCGGAACCCGGTTCTGACTCAGCTTTCGTGAATGCCGCATGGGCCGGCCGTTACCATTCGTCGACGCTGATCCTCATTGCCGATTGTGCGGGCGCGGCTTCGCGCCTACATCGGGGGAAAGCAATCTTCCCACGGACGGACGCGCCATGAACAGCCTGATCGGCCAATTCGAAATTTCCGACGATCGTATCAAGCGGATCGTCGCCGACACCATCAACGGCGCCGATGACGGCGAACTGTTTCTCGAATACAGCGAGAGCGAGGCGCTGATGTTCGACAATGGCCGGCTGAAGACCGCCAATTTCAACACCGACCAGGGTTTTGGCCTGCGTGCGGTCGCGGGTGAAGCCAGCGGCTACGCACATTCGAGCGACCTCTCCGAAGCCTCGCTGCTGCGCGCGGCCGCTGCCGTCTCGACGGTCAAGGGTGGTTACTCCGGTACGCTTGCCGCCGCACCCGCCCGCACCAACCGCCATCTCTACGGCGACGAGAACCCGATCCCCTCGCCCTCCTTCGAGGCCAAGGCAAAGCTGCTGCAGGAAATCGACGCCTGGCTGCGCGCCGAGGACCCACGCGTGCGCCAGGTGACGGCCTCGCTCGCCGCATCCTGGCAGCATGTCGAGATCGTGCGCGCCGACGGCCAGGTGGTGCGCGATATCAGGCCGCTGGTCCGTATCAACGTCTCGGTCGTGGTCGGCGACGGCGACCGCCAGGAAAGCGGCTCCTACGGCATGGGCGGACGCAAGGCATTCGGCGACTTCCTGATCGAGGACAGCTGGAAGCATGCCGCCAAGGAAGCGCTGAGGCAGGCGCTGGTCAATCTCGAGGCCATCCCCGCCCCGGCCGGCACCTTCAACATCGTGCTGTCCAGCGGCTGGCCGGGCGTCATGCTGCACGAGGCCGTCGGGCACGGGCTGGAAGGCGATTTCAACCGCAAGAAGACGTCGGCCTTCGCCGGGCTGCTGGGCCAGCAGGTCGCTGCCAAGGGCGTCACCGTCGTCGACGACGGCACCATCCCGGAGCGGCGCGGCTCGCTCACCGTCGATGATGAGGGCACGCCTTCGGCCCGCAATGTGCTGATCGAGGACGGCAAACTGGTCGGCTACATGCAGGACCGGCAAAACGCCCGGCTGATGGGCATGAAGGCCACCGGCAACGGCCGGCGCGAAGGTTATGCGCACCAGCCGATGCCGCGCATGACCAACACCTACATGACGTCAGGCGACATGGAGCCGGACGAGATCATCGCCTCGGTCAAGAACGGCATCTACGCCGTCTCCTTCGGCGGCGGCCAGGTCGACATCACGTCGGGCAAATTCGTGTTCGGCTGCACCGAGGCCTACATGATCGAGAACGGCAAGGTGACGCAGCCGATCAAGGGCGCGATGCTGATCGGCAATGGGCCTGACGCCATGCACCGCGTCTCGATGGTCGGCAACGACATGAAGCTCGACAATGGCATCGGCATGTGTGGCAAGGCCGGACAGGGCGTGCCGGTCGGCGTCGGCCAGCCGCATCTGAGGATGAACCAGATGACGGTGGGCGGCACCAGGGTTTGATGGGGACCTTATAGCCTTGAAATCAGCGTCACCTCCGACTATCTTACGTTTGTCTTACATTGAGGCAAGCGACAATGGCCGGCTCCGAAAAGCTCACCACCACCGTCTCAACCAAGGGGCAAGTGATCCTGCCGAGCGCCATCCGCAAACGCAAGGAGTGGGGCGCCGGCACTCGGCTGGTGGTCGAAGACACGCCTGAAGGCATTCTCTTGAAGTCGGCACCCGCCTTCGCCGCTACCCGGCCTCAAGACGTCTTTGGGTTGCTGCCCCATAGCGGCAGGCCGAAGACGCTTGAAGACATGGATGCGGGCGTTCTCGCCGAAGCACGGCGGCGGCATGCTCGCGATTGATACCAATGTCGTCGTTCGGTACCTGACGAACGACCATCCCGAGCAATCCCCGCGCGCCCGGCGCGTGATCGATGACCGACCCGTATTTGTCGCCGTGACGGTCATGCTGGAAGCCGAATGGGTGCTGCGAAGCGCTTACGGCTATGATCAGGCCGCTATCGTCGGAGCTTTGCGGGCGTTCGGCGGTCTTCCCACGGTTGAAATCGAAGACGAGGCAATTGTCTCTTCCGCGCTCGATCTGGTCGAGACCGGTGTGGATTTCGCAGATGCGCTGCACCTCCGCAAGTCCGCGCATTGCACGGGATTTGCGACCTTCGACCGCAAATTGATCAGGGCCGCGCAGGCAGCGGGGCTCGGGGACGTGCAAGAAGCATAGCGCGATGCGTGGCGAAGTGCGCCACGCCGCGTTGCGCGCCGCGAACACGAACACGAACACGAACATGTTAACGCCTTCTTAAATGTTTAATTGATCGAGCACGATCGCCACATTACTTTTGATCGGACCTCTCGTGCGGTGGTGTTGCCGGTGCTGCGTTCCCTCGGCGTCCTGACTTCCTCCTTCCTGCTTGGCTGTGTTTCGCTGTTTGGCGCAACGTCGCTGAATGTCGGTTCGGCGTCAGCGCAATCCACCGTGCCCAAGCAGTCGACATTGTTCGGGAAGACGCAATCATCCTCGGGCGCCTCACTCTCCGCCGCGGTTGGCGGCCCCACCAGCGTCCCCTACGGGTGGGTCGATTTCTGCCATCGCCGACCAAAAGAGTGCAAGGTGCCCGCACTGCCGGCCACGAACGTCAAGCTGACCGCGCAGACCCTGCGCATCCTCAAGCGGATAAATCAGAAGGCGAACAGTTCCATCAAACCGGTCAGCAATTTCGATCACTGGGGCACGATGATGGACCACTGGGACTATCCGGTGGACGGCAAGGGCGACTGCAAGATCTACGCGCTCTACAAGCGCAAGCTTCTCATGGAGGCGGGATTTCCCCGGCAGGCGCTGCTGATGACCGTGGTGCACGACCTCGACAATGAAGGCCACACCATCCTGACGGTGAAAACCGACAAGGGCGATCTGGTCCTCGACAATCTGATCGACGAAATCAGGCCCTGGAACGTGACCGGCTACTACTTCGTGAAACGCCAGTCGCAGCAGAACCCGAATATCTGGGTGTCGATCAACCGGCGAGGCGGCACGCCGCAGACCTCACGAACGTTGCCAAGCTCGTAGACTGAGCAACCTTTCACCGCAGCGGTCCAAGCGCCACAGACTGTCGACGCGTTTTCAGCGCTCGGGATGGTGGATTCCGCGACCGTCTGGGCTCGCGCGCCTTGCCGTGCAGCTTCTTGGCGTGCGCGAGCGGAACATTGCTTGGAGATCGCGGTCTTCTCCGGCGTGATGGCAGACGCCGCGACCAGCGACGCGTTTCAAGCCTTTGTCTCATGCATGTCCCGACCCAAGCCGAACCACCTCTGGCCGACATGTGCTATTTCTTGCAAGCGGGCTCATTGGGGTGCCCGCAAGACGGCTGCTTGCCGGCCGGCGGCTGGGGCGGCCTTGGCTGTGCCGGCCGCTGCTGCTGCATTTGCTGCTTAGGCTGGGCGTGGAACTCCGGTCTCTGCGGCTTAGGCTGAGCCTGCACCTTCAGCTGCGTGTTGCCGTTGTTGACCTTGAATTTCTGCTGGACACTGCCACCACTGTTTCCGTTGGCAGGCAACTTGTGGAATTTCGGCCCATTGCCATTGACCTGGGCCCCACCATTGCCTTGCCCATTGGCCGGGCCGTTCAGCTGGCCGCCGCCTTGATTGTGAAGCTTCTTGAACTTGCCGTTGGGTGGGTTCTGGCCTGAATTCTGGCCATTGAACGCCGATGGGCTGTTCATCCCATTCGCCGCAGACGTGCCGTTGGCGCCCGGAATCTTGCGCAACTTGGCATTCTTGCCGGTACCGTTCTGGCCTTGCCCGTTGCCCTGGCCGTTGGCGCCGTTTTGCCCATTCGCCACCGGGTTGCCGGTCACGGCGCTTCCACCGGCCGTGGCCTGCTTGTTCAGGAGCTTGCCGGACTTGTTCTTGGGCAGGTTCTGTCCATTGAGCACCGGCTTGCCATTGACGAGTGGCAGCATCTTGCCGTCGGCGCCGGGCAAGGCATGACCCGTCAGCTTCTTGGCAGGCAATGTCTTCGACAGCGGCGTGACACCGCCCGGCTGCTGGCCGCCCTGCCCCGGCTTCAGCGGGATGCCGCCCGGGTTCTGCTTAGGCAGATTCGGGTTGTTGGGCAGGTTCTGTCCATTCAGCACCGGCTTGCCATTGACGAGCGGCAGCGTCTTGCCGTCGGCGCCGGGCAAGGCATGACCCGTCAGCTTGTTGGCGGACAATGTCTTCGACAGCGGCGTGACACCGCCCGGCTGCTGGCCACCCTGCCGCGGCTTCAGCGGGAGGCCGCCCGGGTTCTGCTTGGACAGCACGGTTTCCTTTTTCTGCAGGAAAGCCGGCAACGCCACCTTCGTTGCCAGCGCCGCCGCACCCAGGCCCACGGCGCCAGCAGTCAGTTTCTGGCCGGTGGTGAGGCCACCACCCTGGTTGTTGTTCTCGTTGATCGTCGTGTTGTTGATGATGGTGGTGTTGTGGATGTTGTTGAAGATGACGTCGTTCGGCGGCGGGGAGATGTCACGCGGCGGGTTCACCCATGCGGGCACCGGCACGAAAACAGGCGTCGGCAGAAGGAAGATTCCGACCGGCGCCGGCGGTGGTGCCAGTTCAATGAAGTCTCGCGGCCGCGGCGGCAGGAAGATGACCGCCACGGGTGGCGGTGGCGCGAAATCGAATTCCGGGTCGTCGAAATAGAGCACGGGCCGGTCGACATAGACGATCTCATCGGGCGGTGGCGGCGGCACGTCGTAGGCGTAGACGGCAAAACCCTGCGGCGGTTCGAGCGCGGCATCGAAATGCTCAAGCCTGCGCCTTGCGTCCCAGGCGTGCGGACCATGCGGATAGCGATCGAGATAGGACCAATAGGCTTCGGGCGTGTCCCTCAGCCAGGTCTGGCGCCAGGTGATCGCCTCGCGCCGCGCCGCCAGGATCGCGCGCACCCGCCTGGCCATCGGATCGTGGGGATAGGCGATCAGAAAATCCTCGTAGCCACGCATCGTGTCGCGATCGAGAGCCGCGATATAGGCATCATGCGCATCGAAGTCGCGGATTTCCTTGGTCCGCATGGCGCCCACCTCGGCTGACGACATCTGCTGCGGCGGGGCATCCGGCCCGCGGTCGAAGAAGACGAAAGGCTCCGTGATCTTGGAGGCGTTCCAGGGCAATTCCGCACCCTGCGTCACCTCGTTGACGCGCAGCCGCGTGCGGTCGAAGACATCACCAAGCTGCAGGCCGCCATCCCTGATCATCTCGGCAAGCGCCTGCGCATAGGCGCCGTAAGGCCCTTCGCCTTCCGGCGCGATCGTGCCCGGGGCGGCGTTGAAGGCGATCAGCATGTTCGGCTCGGGATCGACCAGTGCAAGGCCGCCGGCCAGCGGCTGGTTCGACTTGGCGAAGGAGTTTGGCCGCGCCGCGTCGAGCACGACGATGTTGACTTTGGTCGGCAGCGCTGCAAGCGGCTTGGTGAGGTCGGAGATCCGCACCGCGGCCATCGGCACATCAGCGGCATTGGCGATCTGGGCATCGACGGGCGCGAAGTAGTTCTCGCCCTCGAACTGCAGGCCCTGGCCGGCCAGATAGACAAACACCACCGCGTCGGGACCGGCTGCCGTCACCTTGGCGAGGAAATCGCGATAGGCGCCGCGCAGCGATTCCTGGTCGACGTCGCGCGCGCCGACCACGTCGAACCCCGCCGCTTGCAAAGTCTGGGCAATCAGGCCGGCATCGTTGGCCGGCGTCGTCAGCGCGCCCGCCGGATAGGCGGCGTTGCCGATGACGAAGGCAAGGCGCTTTTGGCTTTGCGCCAGCGCCGCTGCCGTCGACCCGAACGCGAAAATGGAGAGGGCAAGGAAGAAAGCGAGAAGTTTCGAGACCGTCCGCATTACGATCATCCGTCAGGTGAGAGTGCCTATGCTTCCGCCCCAGCCAGACTAGGCTGGTACAAGAAGGCGGCTTTGCGGCGTCAATCCGTCCGCTTTGGGCCGGGAGCGGCTGAAGTGGCTGGTCTCAACGAAACGTGATCACGGGCCGACGTCAGCCGCGCCTTTTCCTGGGCTTTTCCAGCAGGGCGACAGCCTCGACATGGGACGACCACAGGAACTGGTCGATCGGCGTCACGCTTTTCAGGGTGTAGCCGCCGTCGATGAGGATGCGCAGGTCGCGAGCCAGCGTCACGGGATTGCAGGACACCGCGGCAACGTAGGGAACATCCGAGCGGGCGATCTGCTTCGACTGGTCCTCGGCGCCGGCACGCGGCGGATCGAAGACAAGGCCGTCGAAGGCGTTCAACTCCTTGAACGTCAGCGGCCGGCGGAACAGGTCGCGGCGCTCGGCCGTCACCCGCTTCAGGCCGGTCGCGAATCGTGCCCCCCGGTCGAGCGCCGAGAGAGCCGCCGCATCGCCCTCCACCGCATGGACTTCCGACTTCGCGGCCAACCGCAAGGCAAAGCTGCCGCAACCGGCGAAAAGATCGGCGACCTTCTTGGCGCGCTTCAGATGTGAGCCGACGATCTCGGCCATGGCCTGCTCGGCGGCCTCGGTCGCCTGCAGGAAGGCGCCGGGCGGCACGGCGACAGCGACGCTGCCGAACATGACCACGGGCTTCCTCGGTTCGATGATGATCTCGTCATCGATGGACAGCCTGGCAAAGCCTTGCGCCAGGACAAAGTTGGAAGCGATGCGGCGCTGGTGCTCGCCAAGCTTGCCGGACTCATGCACAGCGACGTCGAGGCCCGAACCCGTCACGGTGACCGCCATCCGGAACGATTTGGTGGTCGCGCATATCAAGTCGGCGAGCGCCCTCAACCGGTCGAGTGCTGCGACGATCTCGGGCAGCGAGATCGGGCATTCCGATATGGCGATGATTTCCGGCGAGAGGTGACGGTTGAAGCCGAGCAGCATGCCCGTCTCGGCGCGCCGGGCGGCGAGCACGACACGGCGGCGCGTGTGCGGCGCGCAGGCGACCAGTTCGTCGATGCCGCAATCGATGCCCTTCAGGGCGTGCACCACCTTGTCGCGTTTCCACTGGCGATAGGCTTCGGCCTCGAAATGCTGGAGGGCGCAGCCGCCGCATTCGGTGAAATGGCGGCAGGCGGGTTCGATGCGCAGCGGCGAGGCCTCCAGCACCGCCATCAGCGCGGCACGATCCCGTTCGCGCGCGGCGGTGACGGTCTCGCCGGGCAGCGTGAAGGGGATGAACAGGTCGCCGCTTTCGGTTTCGGCAATGCCGTCACCCTGGGCGCCAAGCTTTTTTATGGTGAAGCGCGCGCTCATCGATCCTTGATCCCACCAAGCAGGAATTCGCGATTGCCGTCGCCGCCTTCGATCGGCGACAGATGCAGGCCGAGCGAACGCCAGCCCGGAACGGCGTCCAGCCAATCCTGCAACAGGCCGGCGACACGGGCGGCATCGAAGGGGTCTTTCAACAGGCCGCCCTTGCCGATCGCCTCGCGACCCGCCTCGAATTGCGGCTTGACCAGAAAGAGCGCGGCAGCACTAGGCTTCGCGACGGCGAGCGCCGGCGGCAGCGCCAATCTCAGCGAGATGAAGCTGACGTCGGAGACGATGAAATCCGGAATGCGGCCGGCAAGATCCGCGGCGGTGAGGTCACGGGCATTCAGTCCCTCGATGACCGTCACGCGCGGGTCCTTGCCGACATCGGGATGCATCTGGCCGTGCCCGACGTCGATGGCGGTGACGTGGGAGGCACCACGCTCCAGCAGCACCTGGGTGAAGCCGCCGGTCGAGGCGCCGATGTCGAGGGCCTCGCGGCCGGCCGGATCGAGGCTGAAGTGATCGAGCCCGCCGAGGAGCTTCAGCGCCGCGCGCGAGACATAGCCTTGCGCCGGATCATCGATGGCAACAAGGCATTGCGGCGAAACGTTCTGGCCGGGTTTGCGGGCAAGGACGCCGTCAACCATCACCGTGCCACGCTCGACCGCGTCGCGGGCACGCGAGCGGCTGGCAAACAGCCCGCGCTGGACGAGCAGGTCGTCGAGCCGCTGGCGGATGCTGGCTGGCGGAGGCGAGTTCATCGGCCTTCATGGCGAAAGCCGGCAGCGAAGGCAAGGACATTGGGGCGGGACAAGGAAAGATGCGGCGAACCCATCCAACCCCGCTGCCGCTTGCGTGCATCGTGTGAGGTCCGCCAAAATGACAATCGAGGAGACCAGCCCTCTATTGTCGGAACCGGGGAGGACGAATGCTGACGGGAACCTGCCATTGTGGCGCAACCCACTGGACGCTGGAAGGCGATCCGGGGCCGGTGACAGCTTGCAACTGCACGCTTTGCCGGCGCTATGGCGTGCTCTGGGCTTATGATTACGTCGACGAGCGCATTCGCGTTTCGGGACCGATGGGCAGCTACACGCGCGCCGGAAAGGACACGCCGTCGCTCGAAATCCTGTTCTGCCCGACCTGCGCCTGCGTGCTCGCCTGGCGTGGTTTGCGCGCAGAGGCGTCTGGCCAAACGCGCATCGCCGTCAATGTAAGGCTGGCGCCACCCGAGGCGGTCGCCGATCTGCCGATCGACCATTTCGATGGCCTCGACACATATGACGACCTGCCCCGCGACGGCCGTTGCGTGCGCGATATGTGGTTCTAGAAGATGGTGCGCGGAACCTGGCGCTCGATGGCCGGGGACAAACCCTCGTCGCGATCCCCTGAGGCTTGCACGGCAGGATGCTCCGTGGCGGTGGCGGGCGGCGGAACAGGATCCGGCAGGACGACCAGTTGCGGCACCTGCTTGTAGGAAAAGCCGCCGCGGATATCGCCCATCTTGCCGGCGATGATGCCCATCGCCGCCTTTTCAAGGCTGCGATCATAGCGCGTTTCGGCGACGGCCGGCGCGACGATGACCGCTGAAAGCGCCACGCCGCACAGAAGCGTTCTCATTGTTGTTTGTCTCCCTGCCTGATCACCGATCTAGCAGGGCGCCGTTGAAAAACGGCCAAGGGACACGGTAAGCAGAATGCCAAACGGCAGCGTTAACAATGCGTTAAGACGTCAAGCCGGCAAACTGATTGAAGCCGCTGAGACTTTGATTCAGGCGCGCTGGGCGCGGGCAGTATGGCCGAGGGCGACAAATACCGTGCGCACGATGCCGGCCGCATCGAGACCGGCATCGGCATACATCTTCTCCGGCTTGGCGTGGTCGGTGAAAATGTCGGGCAGCACCAGCGGGCGCACCTTCAGGCCGCCTTCCAGCAGTCCTTCATGGGCAAGGAACTGCAGCACATGGCTGGCAAAGCCGCCGATGGCGCCCTCCTCCACCGTGACCAGAACCTCGTGCGAGCGGGCGAGCCGGCGGATCAGATCCTCGTCGAGCGGCTTGGCGAAGCGGGCATCGGCAACTGTGGTTGAAAGCCCGGCCGCACCGAGTTCCTCGGCAGCGATCAGGCAATCCTGGAGGCGCGTCCCGAACGACAGCAGCGCCACCTTTGTGCCTTCCCTGACGATGCGGCCCTTGCCGAGTTCGAGCACCGAGCCGCGCTCCGGCATGTCGACGCCGACGCCGTTGCCGCGCGGATAGCGGAAGGCGATCGGGCCATCATCGTAACTCGCGGCGGTGCGCACCATGTGGCGCAGCTCCGCCTCGTCGGCGGCCGCCATCACGACAAAGCCCGGCAGGCTTGCCAGGAAGGTGGTGTCGAACGCGCCGCAATGGGTGGCGCCATCGGCGCCAACGAAGCCGGCGCGGTCGATCGGGAAACGCACCGGCAGCTTCTGGATGGCGACGTCATGGACGACCTGGTCGTAGGCGCGCTGCAGGAAGGTCGAATAGATCGCCGCGAACGGCTTGTAGCCCTCGGTCGCGAGACCGGCGGCGAAGGTCACTGCATGCTGTTCGGCAATGCCGACGTCGAAGGTCCGTGACGGGAACACTTCGCCGAACAGATCAAGCCCCGTGCCGCTCGGCATGGCGGCGGTGACGGCGACGATGCGGTCGTCCTCGCGGGCTTCCCCAATCAGGCTTTCGGCGAACACCTTGGTGTAGGCCGGTGCGTTGGCCGGTGCCTTGGCCTGCGTGCCGGTGATGACGTCGAACTTGTTGACGCCGTGGTACTTGTCGGCGGCGGCCTCCGCCGGCGCGTAGCCCTTGCCCTTCTGGGTGACGACATGGATCAGCACCGGGCCTTCGCCATTGTCGCGGACGTTTTTGAGCACCGGGATCAGATGTTCGAGATTGTGGCCGTCGATCGGGCCGATATGGTAGAAGCCGAGCTCCTCGAACAGCGTGCCGCCGGTGACGTATCCGCGCGCATGCTCGACAGCCCTCGTGATCGCACGATCGGCGCGCTTGCCGAGATAGGATGTCAGCTTCTTGCCGAAGTCGCGAAGGCCGGCATAAGCCTTGCCTGAGGCGAGACGCGCCAGATAGGCGCTCATGGCGCCGGTGGGCGGCGCGATCGACATGTCATTGTCGTTGAGGATGACGATGAGCCGGGCATCGAGCGCGCCGGCATTGTTCATCGCCTCATAGGCCATGCCGGCCGACATGGCGCCGTCGCCGATGACGGCGATGACGTTGTTGCGGCCGCCGGAGAGGTCGCGGGCGGCTGCCATGCCGAGGCCGGCCGATATCGATGTCGAGGAATGCGCGGCGCCGAAGGGATCGTATTCGCTCTCTGCGCGGCGGGTGAAGCCGGACAGGCCGCCTTCCTGGCGCAGCGTGCGGATGCGGTCGCGGCGGCCGGTCAGGATCTTGTGCGGATAGGCCTGGTGGCCGACATCCCAGATCAGGCGATCGTCCGGGGTGTTGAAGACATAATGCAGCGCCACCGTCAGTTCGACCACGCCGAGGCCGGCGCCGAGATGGCCGCCGGTGCGCGACACGGCGTCGACCAGTTCGAGGCGAAGCTCGGATGCCAGTTGCGGCAGCTCGCTCTCGTCAAGCGCGCGCAGATCCGCCGGGATGCGGACCTTGTCGAGAAGCGGCGTATGCGGCGTTGCGTTCACGGGAGCTCAGGCTTTCTGTTCAACGGCGGGATAAGCCGCCGGCCGGCGAAAGTAAATGCGTGTCGGTGACGCGGATCTATCAGGTCCCCTCGCCGATTTCCTCAGCTTTCCGGCAGCGGGATGAACTCTTTCTCATCTCCAGGAACGATATCGAAGCGTCCCGTCTTCCATTCCTGCTTGGCCTGTTCGATGCGCTCCTTCGACGAGGAGACGAAATTCCACCAGATGTAGCGCTGCGAGCCGAGCGAGGCGCCGCCGAAAAGCATGAAATGCGCACCGGTTTGCGACGATATGATGATCTCGTCACCGGGCCGGAACACCAGGAGCCGCTCTGCCGGAAAGACGTCGCCCGAAATCGCGACCTCGCCTTCCAGCGTGTAGATGGCGCGCTCTTCCGCGTCGGCCGGAATCTTTATGCTGGCGCCCGGAGCCAGCCTAAGGTCGGCGTAAAGTGTCTCGGAATCGGCCCTTACCGGGGAGCGCTGCCCCTGGAAATCGCCGATGACGATGCGGCCGCGGACGCCTTCGGCATCGATCTCGGGCAGCCGCAAGGCAGCGGTGTTCTCAAACACCGGCGCCACTTCCTCCTTGCCATCGGGCAAGGCGAGCCATGTCTGCAGGCCTGAGATCGACATCGGCGCGCCGCGCAATTCCTCCGGCGTGCGCTCGGAATGCACGATGCCGCGGCCGGCGGTCATCAAATTCACGTCGCCGGGCTGGATCACCATTTCGGTGCCCAGCGAATCCCGATGCCTGATCCTGCCGTCGAACAGATACGTCACCGTCGACAGGCCGATATGCGGGTGAGGACGGACATCGAGAGCCTGGCCTGCCCGCAGGATCGCCGGACCCATGCGATCGAAGAAAATGAACGGCCCGACCAGCCGCCGCCTGGCGGTCGGCAGCGCGCGACGCACCTCGAAGCCGCCAATGTCCTTGGCGTTCGGGATGACCATCAACTCGATCTGGTCGCTGGCAAAGGCGTCGCCGGCTTCAGGGTCTTTCCCGGGAAAGAAGCTCATGGACTCTCCTTGTCAGCGGTCGAGGGCCCCTTGGCGGCATCAGGCAAAGCGGATCGCCGCCTTTGCCCGCAGTTTGGCCGCCACCTCTTCGCGATTGCGCGGATGCTGGTTGGTTTCAAGCGAATCGAGGAGTTCACGCGCCGATGCCGCGATGGCTTCGACCGCATGATCGAACGCATGCTGGTTCTGTTTCGACGGTCGTGTCGTTCCGCTCAGCTTGCGGACGAACTGAAGGGCTGCGTCGCGCACTTCGTCATTGGTTGCGGGCGGGTCAAAATTGAACAGGGTCTTGATGTTTCTGCACATCGCTTCCGTATCTCCTTTTGTCCTGGAGCCGTTTCAATCGGGACGAGCTTAATTCTCAACCATGATCGTGTCCAAAAACCGGAAAGGCTGCTCCGTGCCTCAGTCCGCGTCGAGCGGTTCTGTTCCGACCGGCTTGCCGTCGCGCGACAGCCTGATCTTCTCGACCTTGTCCTCGGCGGCCTTCAGCAGCCGGTCGCAATGCGCCTTCAGCGCCTCGCCGCGCTCGTAGATCTTGATCGACTGGTCGAGCGGCACGTCGCCACGCTCCAGATCATCGACGATCTTCTCCAGCGCGTCGAGTGCCTGCTCGAAGCTCATCGCCTTGACGTCTTCGTTGGTTTCACCAGCCATCATTCATCCTTTCATCAGTCGCCCGACATGGGCGGCGACCGAAAATGCCAGTCCCTGCAGATCGTAACCGCCCTCAAGCAGGCTGACGAGCCGGTTGCCGCTGTGGCGCGCGGCGCGCTGCATCAGCTGGCCGGTCGCCCAGTCGAAATCGTCCTCGGTCAGGTTGATCTCGGCCAGCGGATCGCGGTGATGCGCGTCGAAACCGGCCGAGATGATGATCAGGTCAGGCGCGAAATTGTCGAGCGACGGCAGCACCCGCGACAGGAAGGCATCGCGAAACACCTCGCTGCCGGTCTGCGGCGCCAAGGGCGCGTTGACGATGTTGCCGGCGCCGGTCTCGGTCTTCGCGCCAGTGCCGGGATAAAGCGGCATCTGGTGCGTCGAGCAATAGAGAACCGAGGGATCGTCCCAGAAAATGTCCTGCGTGCCGTTGCCGTGATGCACATCCCAGTCGACGACGGCGACGCGCTCGGCGCCATGCTTCTTCTGCGCATAGCGCGCGGCGATCGCCGCCGTGTTGAAGAAGCAGAAGCCCATCGCGGTGGTCTTTTCGGCATGGTGGCCGGGCGGCCTTGCGGCGACGAAGACATTGTCGGCGCGGCCTGCAAAGACGTCGTCGACGGCGGCGTTGGCGGCGCCGATCGCGGCGATCACCGCCTGCCAGCTCTTCGGGCTGGCGGTGGTGTCGGCATCGATGCGGGCAATACCCTCCTCGGGAATGGCGGCACGCACACGGGCGACGAAATCGGCGGGGTGCGCGTAGAGGATGGTGGCCTCGTCGCCCTCCGGCGCCTTGGCACGATCGAGCGCGGCAAAAGCCTCGTCGTCGAGCACGCGCTCGATGGCGCGCAAGCGGTCCGGCCGCTCGGGGTGGCCGGGCGGCGTGATGTGTTCGAGGAAGATCGGGTGCGTGTAGAGACGGGTTGTCATGCTCCCTATCTAGTGCCCCGGCGCCGCGATGGCCATGCATTGCGGCTCGATCACTGGGGAAAATCGCGCCTGCGTCCATTGGCGCCGCTGCGGGGATTGGCGCGGCCGAGGCTTCGGCGTAAGGTCGCGCCACTGCCTGGTGCTCGCCGCAAGCGGGAGAATCGGGAACACGGTTGAATTCCGTGGCGTGCCCAACGCTGTGAGGGGGACCGCGCCGGTAAATGCCACTGTCGATGACGGGAAGGCACCGGACGCGGGTTGATCCCGAGCCAGAAGACCGGCCTGGCAGCCATCGTCATCCGCATGGTCAGGCGGCTGGCATCGGAGCAACGTGCGTCCAGTTGGATGCACAAAGTGCGCTCTGACGGTGTGGAGCTATTGCAATCGCAAGGGGACGAGCGATGCCGGAACACATGACCGCTCCTGTGGGCGACGGATTTGACCAGACGGCGCGCGACGCGGTCTATCGCGCCATGTTCACGCGGCGCGACGTGCGCAGCCATTTCCTGCCCGACGCGCTCGACGACGAGGTGTTGGCGCGGCTTCTGCTTGCCGCCCATCACGCGCCATCGGTCGGCTTTATGCAGCCATGGAATTTCATCGTCATCCGCGACGCCGCGCGACGGGCAGAGGTGCGCGACCTGTTCCTGGCCGCGCGCGAACAGGAACTGCCTGAAATCGAGGGGGAACGACAGGCGCTCTACCGCAAGCTGAAGCTCGAAGGTATCTGCGAAAGCGCCCTCAACATCTGCATCACCTGTGACCGTCGGCGCTCGCAAGGCTCGCCACTGGGCCGCTGGCACAATCCGGAAATGGATCTCTACAGCACGGTCTGCGCGGTGCAGAATTTCTGGCTGGCCGCGCGTGCCGAAGGCGTCGGCGTCGGCTGGGTCAGCATCATCGAGCCGCAAGCGTTGAAGAGCCTGCTGGCCATTCCCGAGCATGTGACGCCCGTCGCCTATCTCTGCGTCGGCCGGGTTTCCGAGTTCGCATCCAAACCAGACCTGGAAACGCATGGCTGGGGCCGGCGGCTGCCGCTGCCCGACCTGATCATGAGCGAGACTTTTTGCGGGCAAGGCGAGGCGCCACTGAAATCGACCGTGGCCCGCCTCAACGCCTCCGATGTCGCGCCGGCGACGACCTGCCCAGCCGATCAGTTCGTCGCGCCGGCCGTGCCCCAGCGCGAGCCACCAAAGGAGGCCAGCGCCTTGTCCTTCAGCTCCCTGAACTTCGACGACGCCTCGGCCAGCCTGATATCCCAGGCCGGATCGGGCACCTGGCCGGCGATGGTCTTGAAATAGACCTGCATCAGGCAAGCGATGGCGAAGGGCTCGATGAAGGCCGCCTTGAAGGCCCAGGCAAAGACGATGGCAAGCACGAAGGCCCAGCCGGCGAGTTGTCCGGGCATGATGAAGAGAACGGCGCTGGCCGGAGCCAGCATCAGCAGGAAGATGACGAAAGACACGCCCCACATGATGACCGCCAGCCAGACGGCGTTCTTGACCATGGTCTTGCCGTTCTGGGCGTAGAGCACGACGCCTTGCCGCGCCGTCTCGAAGGGTGAGGACGAGTTGATGCGGATGTTGTAGCCGAGGATGATCTCGTCGACATAGGTGAGCGACAGGCGGATCACCGTGTTGATGAAGGAGACCAGACCGCTCAGGCCCGGAATGGGCAGGAAAGCAGCGATGCCGCCGAGCAGGCCGGTGATGGCGCGGATGGCGCCCTTGACCAGCTGGTCGACGACGAAAAGGATGTTGGCCTCGGCGAAACGCTCGGTCACGACCTGCCTGGCATAGGCGATCTGGTTCTGGCCGTCGGGGACATCCCGGCCGTCGATCAGATGGACCATCACGGCGATATGGCCGGCCTTGACGACGTAGAGGATATATTCGCGGATCCAATAGACGGCGATCGAAACCACGCCGAAGCCGACCACGCCGCCCCACAGGGCAAAGGACATCGGCCCGTCGGGATCCGTGGAGATATGGCCGACGCCATAGCCGACCGATGCACCGGTGCCGGTCGCCACGATATAGGCAAGCGTGATGCCGAAATAGACGATCATGCGAAAGACAATGAAAGGCCAGGTCCGCATCATGATGGACACCGACCTGCCGATATCGAAATCCCACATGCCCGAATCTCCCCTCAGAGATGGCTGGGAAGGATGCGCTCACCCCGAGGATTGTCAATCATGAGCGGTGGACAGCGGTGCGCAACGGGGATTTAGCTCTGTTTCGACGCTGGTTTTCTGAGCAGTCCCTCGAGCAATTGCTTGAACGCCGCAACCACGATCTTCGACGTCGCTTCGGGGTCGTTCGAATTAGCGATCCGCTGCGCCGCCTGGCTGCTCGCCCCGTTGATCAGCCGCGCGGCGGTCTCGGGGTCGACGCCCGGGACGACCACCCCTTCCCCCTGCAGCGCGGTCAGATGATCGGTCATTGAACCGACGCAGGCATTGGCATTCGACCATTGCGCGGGATCGCCCAGTACGGCCGGACCGTCGCGGAACATAATGCGCTGGATTTCCGGCTCCAGCGCCATTTCGATATAGGTCGTGCACTCGTCGACGAAATGCTGCCAGCGGGTCGGCGCTCTCGACGCGACCTCATTGACCCGAGCAGCCATCTCGCCGTCGATTTCGGCGATAACCGCCTCCAGCAGTCCCTTTTTGTCGCCGAAATGGTGGTAGAGGGCGCCGCGCGTCAGCCCGGCCGATGCCGTGAAATCATCCATCGACGCTTCGGCATATCCGATCGTGCCAAAGGCCTGGCGGGCCGCGGCGATCAGCTTGGCGCGCGTCTCGGCGATCATTTCCTTGCGGGGTCTGTGCATTTCCGTCTGGTCCTATTCACATACGTTCCGTATGCCAATTGACATACGTCGCGTATGCTCTATCTAATGATCATACGCTTCGTATGTAATTGTCGAACCGCCCTTTGTCGAGGAACCCCATGCAAAACCCCTATTCGGAAATCTTCCGCGCCCCTGGAGCGAGGGGCTTTGCGGCCGCCGGCTTCATGGCGCGCCTGCCGATCGCCATGGCGCCGATCGGCATCGTGGCGATGCTGTCGCAGACGCGTGGCGAATACTGGCTGGCGGGTGCTGTCTCGGCGACATTCGCGCTGGCCAACGCATTCCTGGCGCCGCAAATATCAAGACTGGTCGACCGCCTTGGCCAGACGCGGATCGTCGTGCCCACGACAGTCATCTCCGTGGTCGCCTTCATCACGCTGGTCGCGGCCGCCAATCAGGACTGGCCGGTCTGGACGCTGTTCGTGTCGGCGCTGCTGGCGGCGGCCATGCCCAGCATGCCGGCCATGGTGCGCGCGCGCTGGACCGAGCTTTTCCGGGGTCGGCCCGAGATGAACACCGCCTTCGCCTTCGAATCGGCGGCGGATGAACTGGTCTATATCGCCGGCGCATCGCTGTCGGTCGGCCTCAGCGCCGCCCTGTTTCCGGAAGCGGGCATGCTGGCGAGCACTCTGTTCCTCGCCTTGGGCTCGACCGCGTTCATCCTGCAGCGATCGACCGAGCCGCAGGTGCGCCCGGTAGACCATGGCTCGAGCGGCTCGGCGATCCGCCTGCGGCCGGTACAGGTCATCACCTTTGCCCTGATCTTCGTCGGCGCGACCTTCGCGACGACGGAAGTGAGCACGGTGGCCATCACCAAGGAGCTCGGCCAGCCCGGCGCCGCCAGCCTCGTCATCGGCGTCTACGCGCTGGGGTCGTTCGTGCTCGGCATCATTGTCGGCGCGCTCAACCTGAAGGCACCGCTGCAACGCCAGCTCGCCATCGCGGTCGCCCTGGTCGCGCTCGGCACCTTGCTGCCACTCACCGCCAACAGCGTGCCGCTTCTGGCGCTGACCGTCTTCATCAGCGGCGTGGCGATCTCGCCGACCTTCATCACGGCCTTCGGGCTGATTGAGCAGCATGTGCCGGAAGCGATGCTGACCGAAGGCATCACCTGGGTGACCACCGGGATCGGCATCGGCATGGCGCTTGGCTCCTTCGCCGCCGGCGCCGTGGTGGATGCGTTCGGCGCCCAGAACGGGTTCTGGGTCTCGGTGGCATCGGGCACGATTGCGCTCGCCACCGTGCTGCTCGGCCAACGCATCCTGGCCACGCATAAATGCGAGTTGGACGGATGCGAAGCAGCCGCCGTTCCGGCCGAGTGATAGCCAGAATATGTCGAGATTCAGGTCAGGCCGACCTGACCTGAGTCTCGAATATATTTTAGAGGATCTCGGTCTTGGCGATGTGGATGCCAAACCCTTCGAGGCCGACATAGTGGCGCTCGCGCGAGGCGATCAGGTTGATCGAGGAAATGCCGAGATCCTTCAGGATCTGTGCGCCGAGGCCGATTTCGCGCCATTCATTCTCACGGCGGCGGGCCTCTTCGTGATCCTCGCGGTCACCGCTCAGCGGGCGCTTGCGCTCCTGGTGCGCGACGCCGACGGAGCCCTCTCTGAGATAGACGATGACGCCGCGTTTGCGCTCGCCCATCGCCTTCATGATGCCGTCCAGGCGATGGCTGGTGCCGAAGACGTCGGTCACCACATCCTCGGAATGCAGACGCACCGGCACTTCCTCGCCATCGCGTATATCGCCGAACACGACTGCGACGTGATGCATCGTGTCCCAGGGCAGCGTGTAGGTGAAGACCTGCGCCTTGCCGCCAAGCGTGTCGATATCGGAGCAAGCGACGCGCTCGACCAGCGTTTCCTTGCGCTGGCGGTAAGCGATGAGGTCGGCGACCGACACCTGCTTCAGGCCATGCTCTTCGGCGAAAGCCTGCACCTGCGGACCGCGCTTGACGGTGCCGTCGTCGTTGACCAGTTCGGAAATGACGCCGATCGGCGGCAGGCCGGCGAGCTTGCAGAGATCGACCGCCGCTTCGGTATGGCCCGAACGCATCAGCACGCCGCCTTCGCGGGCGATCAGCGGGAAGATGTGGCCGGGGCGGACGAAATCGGAGGCGCCGACATTGCCGTTGGCGAGGTTGCGCACGGTCAGCGTTCGGTCGTCAGCCGAAATGCCCGTCGTCGTGCCATGCTTGAAATCGACGCTGACGGTGAAGGCGGTGGTGTGGGCGGAATCATTGTCGGCGACCATCGGCTGCAGGTTGAGCCGCTTGGCTTCCTCGCGCGGCATCGGCGTGCAGACGATGCCCGAGGTGTTGCGCACGATGAAGGCCATCTTTTCCGGCGTGCAGTGAACGGCGGCGACGATCAGGTCGCCCTCGTTCTCGCGCCCGTCATCGTCCATGACGACGACGATCTCGCCGCGTTCGAAAGCGCGAATGGCTTCGACAATCTTCTTCTGATCGTAAGGCATGGGGTGCTCGCTTCGCTCGCAGGGATTAGTGAATAGGCAGTAGGGAAATGAAAAGGCTGTGTCGGGCGGCCAAATGCCTATTCCCTACTGCCTATTCCCTTCCCCGTCTGTCCCCTGTGCCGCAGATAGTGATCGGCAATGGCGCAGGCAACCATTGCCTCGCCGATCGGCACGGCGCGGATGCCGACGCAGGGGTCGTGCCGGCCCTTGGTCATCACCTCGACGTCGTTGCCGTCCTTGTCGATCGACTTTCGCGGCGTCAGGATCGATGAGGTCGGCTTGACGGCGAAACGGGCCACGATCGCCTGGCCGGTCGAGATGCCGCCAAGGATGCCGCCGGCATTGTTGGACAGGAACACCGGCTTGCCGTCATTGCCGATGCGCATCTCGTCGGCATTCTGCTCGCCGGTGATCTGGGCGGCCTCGAAGCCGTTGCCAATCTCGACGCCCTTGACGGCGTTGATCGACATCAGGCCCGACGCAATGTCCTGGTCGAGCTTGGCATAGATCGGCGCGCCAAGCCCTGGCGGCACGCCGTCGGCGACGATCTCGATCACGGCGCCGACCGAGGATCCGGCCTTGCGGATACCGTCGAGATACTGCGTGAAGACGGGAACCGAAGCGGGATCGGGTGTGAAGAACGGATTCTGCGCGTCGCCGATGAAATTCCAGTTCCAGTTGGCGCGGTCGATCGATTTTTCACCCATCGAAACCAGGGCGCCGCGCACCACCATGCCGGGCACCACCTTGCGGGCGAGCGCGCCGGCGGCGACCCTGGCCGCGGTCTCGCGGGCCGAGGAGCGGCCGCCGCCGCGATGGTCGCGTATGCCGTATTTGACGTCATAGGTGTAGTCGGCATGGCCCGGCCGGTATTGGCGGGCGATCTCGCCATAGTCCTTGGAACGCTGGTCGACATTCTCGATCAACATGGAGACCGGCGTGCCGGTGGTGATCATCGTCTGGCCGTCCTCGTCGAGGACGAAACCAGACAGCACCTTCACCTCGTCGGGTTCGCGGCGCTGGGTGACGAAGCGCGACTGGCCCGGCCGGCGCTTGTCGAGTTCGGCCTGGATCTCGTCACGCGTGAAGCGGATGCCGGGCGGGCAGCCGTCGACCACGCAGCCAAGTGCTGCGCCATGGCTTTCGCCCCAGGTGGTGACGCGGAAAAGGTGGCCGAACGTGTTATGAGACATTGATAAAGTGCCCTGCCGGCAGCGGAGCCGGTTGAAGCCTGCCTTCTATTGGCGTTTTTTGCGGTGGTCAAACTGTCATCCCTGCCGTTTAAGTTTTGACACATTCGGCTGGTTTCTGCTTTCTTCCATCCGCCGTTGAGGACCCGCCGCCGCAGTGCCGGCGCAATGACCAAAGAGGACGATCATGCGTACCCTGATTGGCGCTGTTGCCGCCGCCCTGCTCTATTCCACCGCCGCCTTCGCCGGACAGACCGAAGGCCTGATCAAGAAGATCGACAAGGACGCGCTGACCCTGACGCTGGATGACGGCAAATCCTACAAGCTGAACGCCGAAACCGATCTCGACTCGCTGAAGCCGGGCATGGACATCGTCATCGCTTACGACGTGACCAATGGCGAGAATGTCGTGACCGATATGCAGTTGCCGGACAGCGACACGAACTAGGTCAGGCGGCTTAAACCCACTCCAGGCTCCGGCCTTCAAGTTTGAGCACGCGATCGTGCGGTATTTCCAGGTTCGCGGCCTCGTCCTCCGCCATATCGAGCACGAAACGGAACAGGGTGCGCATGACGCCGCCATGCGTCACGCAGACCGTCTTGCGGTCAATCTCGTCGAACCGGGGCTTCACCCGTTCGAGCAGTATCTGGTAGCTCTCGGCACCTTCGCCGGGCGGCCGGAAGTTCCATTTATCCAAAGCGCGAGTCCTCTTCGCACGAGGATAGCGTGTCTCGAGTTCGGCAAACGTGAACCCCTGCCAATCGCCGAAATTGACTTCAACGAGATCGGGATCGGTTCGATAGACGAGCGGATCGAGCCTCATCGCGACGCGGATGCGCTCCATCGTTTCGCGCGTCCGCTTCATCGGGCTGGCGATGAAATCGAAATCCTCCGGCTTGTTGACGAGGCCGGCCAGCCGATTCCCGTTTCCGGTTGCCTGTTGGCGGCCGAGCTCATTGAGATCGGTGTCGGCCTGGCCCTGAAGCCGGGCCTCGGCGTTCCACGCGGTCTCGCCGTGGCGCACGATATAAACCAGCGGGTACATCAAGTCTTCCGAAGGTCGGGCAAGGGCCTGGACTGAGGATAGGGGACGGAATTAATCCTTGACCGTCGAAATATCAGGCGCGTCGACCGCCTTCATGCCGACCACGTGATAGCCGGAATCGACATGGTGCACCTCACCGGTGACGCCACGCGACAGGTCGGACAGGAAATAGACGCCGGAATCGCCGACCTCCTCCTGCGTGACCGTCTGCTTCAGCGGCGAATTGTATTCGTTCCACTTCAGTATGTACCGGAAATCGCCGATGCCCGAGGCGGCCAGTGTCTTGATCGGGCCGGCCGAGATCGCGTTGACGCGGATCTTCTTGCCGCCGAGATCGACGGCGAGGTAACGCACGCTGGCTTCGAGCGCGGCCTTGGCGACACCCATGACGTTGTAGTGCGGCATCACCTTCTCGGCGCCGTAGTAGGTTAGCGTGAGCAGTGAACCGCCCTCGGTCATCAGCGCCTCGGCGCGCTTGGCGATGGTGGTGAAGGAAAACACCGAAATGTCCATGGTGCGCAGGAAGTTGTCGCGCGTGGTCTCGACATAGCGGCCGGTCAGCTCATCCTTGTCGGAGAAGGCGATGGCATGGACGAGGAAGTCGATTTTGCCCCAATGCCTGGCGACATTGGCGAAAACCTCATCGAGGCTAGCCGGATCGGTGACGTCGCAATGGCCGGCGACAAAGGCGCCCAGTTCCGCCGCCAACGGCTCGACGCGCTTCTTGAACGCCTCGCCCTGATAGGTCAGCGCGATCTCTGCGCCATGGTCGACGCATGCCTTGGCGATGCCGTAGGCAATCGACCTGTTGTTCGCGACGCCAAGAATAAGGCCGCGCTTGCCGGCCATCAGGCCCTGTCCACCCGCCATGTGAGCGCTCTCCGCAAGGTTTGTTCTTTGTGGAGTGCCTATCGCACAGGCACACAGCCCCTTCAAGCGCTCAAACCGGACAGTTCGGGGGACAAGAACGATGGATCAGCCTTTTTGACCACGCAGCAACGCTTCGAGCGCGCCGTCGCCGCCTTCCGGCAGCATGATGCGGACATGCGCGTAGAGGTCGCCATGGCCGCCGGCCTTTTCCGGCAGGCCCCTGCCCTTGAGCCGCAGGACCTTGTCCGAGCTCGACCAGGCGGGAACGTTGACCGCCAGCCTGCCTGTCGGCGTCTCGACCGGCACCTTGGCGCCCAGCACCGCATCCGCCAGCGACACCGGCAGATCGGCATGCAGGTCGCGGCCCTCGATGCGGTAGCGCGGATGCCGGCGGATATGGATCTTGACCAGCGCGTCGCCGGGCTGGCCCGGCCCCTGCTCGCCCTGCCCCTTCAGCCGGATGGTCTGGCCATCCTCGACAAAGGCCGGCAGTTTGACCGCCACCTTGCGGCCATCCGGGAACATCGCCGTCACCTTTTCGGCGGTCGCCGCTTCCTCGATGGTGACGTCGAGCGTGACGTTCAGATCGGCCGCCGTCGCGGGCTGGCGGCGGTCGCCCATGCCGGCACCGCGCGCGCCGGAAAAGGCGTCGCCGAAAATCTGGCTGAAAATATCGCTGTTGCCGTCGAACGGATCCCCGCCCGGGCGCCCCGAACGGAATTCGAATCGCGAACCGCCAGCGCCTTGCTGGCGGCGAAACCCGGCAAAGGGATCGCCGCCACCGGCGGCGCCCTCAAAGCCCTGGAAGCGCGGCTTGCCGTCGGCGTCGATCTCGCCGCGATCGAAAGCAGCACGATTCTTCTCGTCGCCGACGATCTCATAGGCCTGATTGGCCGCGGCAAAACGGTCCTTCGCCTTGGGATCATTCGGATTCTGGTCCGGATGATGTTTCTTGGCGAGTTTCCGGTACGCCGATTTTATGTCCTTGGCCGATGCGTTCTTTGCAACGCCCAGGACCTCATACGGGTCGCGCATGCTTCCTGCCCTGGAAATGAGTTGAGTCCATACTTGCCTCCTATATGCGCTCGGATAGGAAGAAATTCCAGTAGCTGATGGCCATATTGAAAGCGGAAATCAGAGCGCCTTGAAGCCCTGCATGCGCCAGCCGCCGGCACTGGCCAGGCAGAGTTCGCCTTCGAACATGGCAACGCCGTCAAAGCTTTCGCGCGAGGCCTTGAAGCGGCGGCAGGTCTGGCCCCTGTCCTTCAATTCCGCCAGTTCGGTGATGGAGCCGCGCGAGCCGGTGCCGGCATTGGCCCACGGCACGGCCTGGCCGCCGAGCTGTTCGATGTCGGCGGAGGACACCGCATTGCCGATCGTCGTCTGGTCGGAGTCGCGATCCGAATCGGCAGGCGCCGGTGAAGCCTGCGTGCTGCTGGTCAGGATCGAGCGGTCGACTTCGGCCTTTTCCAGGCTGAAGCCACCCGCGCCGCAGGCGGCAAGCGGCAAGGCCGCCGCCACGATCGCCGCTTTCGCGCTGGCCGAAGCGATAACGCCCCATTGCCTGCTGTCAAAAGCTTGCGCGATACGCGACAATCGGCGACCTCCCTGATTTCGTGACAATTTGAGAAAAACTATGAGCGACACAGAGTTAACAACCAGTGACTTTACCGAAGCGGCCGAGCCATTTCGCCTCTTTGCCGCATGGCTGGACGACGCCACCAAGAACGAAATCAACGATGCCAACGGCGTGGCGCTGGCGACCGTCGATTCCGAAGGCATGCCGGATGTGCGGATGGTGCTGCTGAAGGGGTTCGATGAAGGCGGCTTTGTTTTCTACACGAATTTCGAGAGCGCGAAGGGCCAGGAGATTCTAGGCAGCATGAAGGCGGCGATGTGTTTCCACTGGAAATCGCTGCGCCGGCAGGTGCGCATTCGCGGCCCGGTGGAGATCGTCAGCGATGCCGAGGCCGACGCCTATTACGCGACGCGCCCACGCGGCAGCCGCATCGGCGCCTGGGCGTCGAAGCAGTCACGGCCGCTGGAAAGCCGCTTCGCGCTGGAGAAAGCTGTCGCCGAATACACGGCGCGCTACGCCATCGGCGAGATTCCACGCCCGAAGCACTGGTCGGGTTTCCGCATCGTGCCGAAGACGATCGAGTTCTGGCACGACCGTCCGTTCCGGCTGCATGACCGGGTGGTCTTTACCCGCAATGCCAAAGGCGATTGGGACAAGACGCGGCTTTATCCCTGAGAGGGCAAGGCCTCAGCTCTTCTTCCTGGTCATGAACGCGGTGAGCGCGGCGCGGGCCTCGTCCGACTTCAGCCGCTCGCGAAAATGCTGGCTTTCCTCGCCGATGCGGGCGACGAGATCGTCGCGCGAGCCACGCATGAGGTCGCGCGCGATCTTCAGCGCCTGCGGTGGCTTGGCGGCGATCTGGCCGGCGGCCGCCAGCACCGAGGCCTCCAGCGCGCCCTCCTCGACCACGTCGTAGATCAGGCCGGAGGCCTTCGCGCGCTCGGCGGAAAAACCTTCGCCAAGGCCGAGCAGCGCGAAGGCGCCTTGCTGACCCAGGATGCGCGGCGCCAGCAGACTGGAGCCGGCCTCGGGCACCAGGCCAAGATCGACGAAAGGCGTCCTGAACACGGTGCGCGGCGTGGCGAAGGTCAGGTCGCAATGCAGGTTGATCGTCGTACCGATGCCGACCGCGATGCCGTCGACCCCGGAGACGATGGGTTTTTCGACCCTGGCCAGCGCCATCAGGAAATCCCAGACTTCCGTGCCGCCGTCACCGCCGGTGGCGACAACCATGAAATCGGCAAGATCGTTGCCGGAGGAGAAGGCACCGGGCACGCCGAGGAAGACATGGACGCGGATCGCCGGATCGGCATCGCCTTCGGCAAGCGCCGCCGACATCTTTGCGTACATGGCACGCGTCAGCGCGTTCTTCTTGTCCGGACGGTTCATGCGGATGATCTGGATGGCGCCCTGGCGCTCGACGAGGATATGGTCTGTCACGGTCTTCTTCCCTGATGGAGCGCTATGAGAATTCAAGCTGATATCAGCGCCTTGCCGGCGGCAGCGAGGCTCTCCGCGCCGTCGATGACGCGTTCCTTCAAGGCGTGTGCCTCGCCGAGCAGGTTTTCGGCGAAGAAGCGGCACAGGGCGATGCGGTCCTGATCGGCAAGCGCGCCGCGCGCCAGATAGGCGCCGCCAGCGGCAAGCGAGATCAACCTGAGATACGGCGTCGCTCCCGCCAGCGCCTCGTCTGACCGGCCGTCGGCCGACAGTTTCTGCAGGAAGCGCGTCGCTTGCGTCAGGTCGCCAAGGGCTGCGTCGAGCGCATCGGCTGTTCGGCCGAAACCCTGCAGGTTGGAAGTACGCACGGCATTGGCGACGGCGGCCAGTTCGCCGATGAAGCCATGCACGTGTTCGCCGCCGCCGAGCGGCAGCTTGCGGGTGACCAGATCGATCGCCTGGATGCCGTTGGTACCCTCGTAGATCGGCGCGATGCGGGCGTCGCGGTAGAAGGCTGCAGCACCGGTTTCCTCGATGAAGCCCATGCCGCCATGCACCTGCACGCCGAGCGAAGCAACTTCGACGCCGACATCGGTCGAAAACGCCTTGGCAAGCGGTGTCAAAAGATTGGCGCGGTCGCGCCAGCGTGACGCCTGATCGCCATCCGAGACCCGCGCCATGTCGATGGCGTGGGCGCAGGAATAGCTGATCGCCCGCGCCGTCTGCGTCAGCGCCTTCATGGTCAGGAGATTGCGTTGCACGTCGGGGTGATGGACGATCGGCGCCATGCCGGCGCCGGCATAATCCGCCGCCTTGCCCTGGCGGCGCTCATTGGCGTAGGCGATCGCCTTCTGGGTGGCGGCTTCCGCGACCGCGACACCCTGCATGCCGACGGCCAGGCGGGCATTGTTCATCATGGTGAACATGCAGGCGAGACCCTTGTTCTCCTCGCCGATCAGCCAGCCGACGGCGCCGGGTCTGGCGCCCTGGAAACCGTCGCCATAAATCATGGTGCAGGTCGGCGAAGCATGGATGCCGAGCTTGTGCTCGAGGCCGGAACAGAAGACGTCGTTGCGGGCGCCGAGCGAGCCATCGTCGTTGACGAAAAATTTCGGCACCAGGAACAGCGAGATGCCGCGCGTGCCGGCGGGCGCGTCCGGCAACCGTGCCAGCACCAGATGGATGATGTTGTCGGTGAAATCGTGCTCGCCATAGGTGATGAAGATCTTCTGGCCGAAGATGCGGTAGGTGCCGTCGCCGGCGGGCTCGGCGCGGGAGCGCAAGGCGGCGAGATCGGAGCCGGCCTGCGGCTCGGTCAGGTTCATCGTGCCCATCCATTCGCCCGACACGAGCTTGGCGAGATACGTCGCCTTGAGCGCTTCGGAAGCGTGCTTGTCGAGCGCTTCGACCGCGCCCATGGTCAGCGTCGGGCCGATGCCGAAGGCCATGGCGGCGGAGTTCCACATTTCGAGCGCCGCGACGCCCAGCATGGTGGGCAGCGCCTGGCCGCCATGGTCTTCAGGCCCCGACAGCGCGTTCCAGCCGCCATCGATCCAGCGGCGATAAAGCTCCTTCCAGCCGGGCGGCATGGTGACGGCGGCATCCTTGAGCACCGCACCCTGCTCGTCTCCGATCTTGTAGAGCGGTGCCACCTCCTCTGTGGCGAAACGGCCGGCCTCGCCAAGGACGGCGTCGACCAGGTCCTCGCCGAGATCGCCGAACCTACCGGCGTCGAGGGCGGATTTCATGCCGGCAACATGCTTCAGCGTGAACGCGATATCCTCGACCGGTGCCCGATACATGCCGCTCGATCCTCCTGATGCACCAGCCTCGCCAACCCTAGAGCCGGCGCGGCCGCAAAACCATCCGCCTTTGGGCGGTCTCCCCATTTCTTTTTACGTAAACGTCAAACTTTGTCACGCGGATTTTGCAATCGCGCCGGCCCGTATTAAATTCAATAGGCGCCGCATCAAGCCGACCGGCGACAGACCAGAAGCAGCCGACCGGAACAAGCCCATGCTCGCCAGACCCGACGCCTATCGCTGCATCGAATGTGGCTTGCCCTATCGCGCAACGGGGTTCTGGCATCATGGCGGCCAGTTGGAGCATGGCGCCGCCTACTGGTCGGATCGCGGCATATTGTGCTCGCCGCAATGTTCTCTTGCCCACCACCGCAAGCGCGCCGCCGAAGGCACGCTGCGGCAAGAGCCCGCGCCCGACCCGTTTGAATTTCAACCGTTCAACCGGCGCTAGCTCCCCACGGCCCTGCTTCGAGAAGCATTCCTTAACCATAGCGGTTCACCATCGGTGTTTGATCAACGGGGATCCCCTGTTTGAAAACGCCGGCGCACCTTCTTCGCCGCTCAGCGATCGCTCTTGCGGCGATGATGGCGCTGATATCGGCGGCAAAGGCCTCGGATTTCTCCGAGCCGTGGAAGAACGCCGACCGCGCGCTGGTCGTCGACGCCTACGAGTACAATTCGATCGACTGGGCGCAGCTCGCCACCGACAAGCGCATCGTCGCCTTCATCAACAAGGCCTCCGACGGCATGCCGCCGCCCTATTTCTGTTTCGGCAGCGACGCCGACGTGAAGCTGTGCAAGGCGCTGTGGAAGCGCCATGCGGTGACGCGCGAACTGTTTCAGACGCGACGGGTCGTCGCCAAGGCACTCGGCATGAAATGGGGCGCCTATCACCTCGCCCGACCTGGCAACCCGGTCGAGCAGGCCAATAATTTCCTCGATTTCGCCGATCCCGCGCCGGACGATCTCATGGCGCTCGACATTGAGGGCATCGATCCCTCGCAATGGATGTCGCTCGACGATGCCGAGGAGTTCGTGCGCCAGGTGCATCGGCGCATCGGCCGCTTCCCGGTGCTCTACACCAACGGCAAGACCGCGCAGTACATCGCCGACAACCGCTACAAATACCGGCTCTTGTCGCGGTTGCCGCTTTGGTACGCACGCTACAAGCCTGATATCGACGTGCATTTCCCGATGGGCAACTGGCAAGGCTACGCGCTCTGGCAATTTTCCGCGCAAGCCAATTGCGGTCGCTTCCGCTGCCCCTACAGGGTGGCCGGCACGCCCGATAATATCGACGTCAACGTCGTGCCGGCGGATGCCGCCACGCTGCGCCAGCAATGGCCCTTTGGCGGGCTCATCGACGTGCCATCCGACTACCTTGCCAGCGTGCCGGTGCCGCTCTCGCGCCAAGCAGCGCTCGCCGGCAAGACCACCCTCATCTATGCGGATGTGGCAACGCCGCCGACCTTCGAGGAAATGGTCGCGGTGCTCGGTTCGCGCTGGTCCAAATTCCGCGACGGGTTCCGCATGCCGGTGGTGAAGACGGTGCCGCAAAGGCAGGGCTTCGGCATCGTTCAATATGTCGCCTGGAAGCGGACCGGGCAACGCCCAGCCGAGCAGTTGGACGCCGCCCTTGCCGCGGCCGACCCGGTCAGCACCGGTTCGACCGAAATCGATCGCGGCCGGCCGTAGCCCGCCGCTCCGAAATCTCAGCTCGCCCGCTCGCGCGCCACGGCCTGCCAGCCGATGTCGCGGCGGCAGAATCCGTCCGGCCAGTCGATCCGGCCGAGCGCGGCATAGGCCCGCGCCTGCGCCTCGCCGACCGTGGCGCCGGTCGCGGTGACATTGAGGACGCGGCCGCCATTGGCGACCAGCGCGCCGCCATTGATGGCGGTGCCGGCGTGGAAGATCTGGACGCCTTCGCCCGCCGCCTGCTCGACGCCGCGGATGACCGACCCCTTTTCCGGCGTGCCGGGATAACCCCGCGCCGCCATCACCACGGTGAGTGCCGTCTCATCGCGCCAGCGTATGGACGTGTGCGCCAGTTGACCGTCGACGGCGGCATTGAGCAGCACCAGCAGGTCGTCCTTCAGCCGCATCATCAGCACCTGACACTCGGGATCGCCGAAGCGGGTGTTGTATTCGATCAGCTTCGGTCCCTTGTCGGTGATCATCAGCCCGGCAAAGAGAATGCCGGCGAAGGGCGCGCCAAGCTCGGCCATGCCGCGCATGGTCGGCTCGATGATCTCGCGCATGGTGCGTTCGACCATCTGCGGCGTCATCACCGGCGCCGGCGAATAGGCGCCCATGCCGCCGGTGTTGGGGCCGACATCGCCGTCGCCGACACGCTTGTGGTCCTGTGCCGTGCCGAAAGGAAGTGCCGTGGTTCCGTCGCAGAGGCAGAAGAAGCTCGCCTCCTCGCCGGTCATGAATTCCTCTATCACCACCTCCGCTCCGGCAACGCCGAAGGAGCCCTCGAAACAGGCATCTAGCGCCGCCCGTGCCTCGTCCAGCGTCATGGCGGCGGTGACGCCCTTGCCGGCGGCGAGCCCATCGGCCTTGATGACGATCGGCGCGCCGGTCTTTTCGACATAGGCCTTGGCCGAGGCCAGATCGTTGAAACGGCCATAGGCGGCGGTGGGGATATCGTATCGGGCGCAGAGGTCCTTGGTGAAACCCTTAGAGCCTTCCAACCGCGCGGCGGCCTTCGAAGGCCCGAAGACGCGGATGTTTTCGGCGCGCAAATCGTCAGCGATACCGGCGACAAGCGGCCCTTCCGGTCCGACGACGACGAGGTCGATTTTCTTCTCCCGGCAGTAGGCGGTCACGGCGGCGTGGTCGGTGATGTCAAGCTTCACCAGTTCAGCCTCAGCACCGATGCCCGGATTGCCGGGGGCCGCGTAGAGCTTGGTCAGCAGCGGCGAGGCGGCAATCTTCCAGGCAAGCGCGTGTTCGCGGCCGCCGGAGCCCAGAAGAAGAACGTTCATGGCCACCTCTCGATGCAAACCCTGGAGAGCACCCGCTATTGCTCTCCGGGCGACGGGTCAAGGCATCAGGGTGTTTTGATCCGAATTGCGCACGGGAACGTTATCCCAGCCGAATATGGGCGGCGAATTCCGGCGCCCCTATTCTGGCCTGCTTCAGCCGGGAAAGAGCACCGGGAACCAGTCCTCGCGCAATTTCTGGCCGGGCTGCATGCCGTGGCCGTGATAGGGCGGCGAAGTACGGCCCGGCCGCTCGACATAGTGGGCATCGTCGCCGACCCAGCGCAGCGACAGCGCCCGGCGCCGCGCCGCAGTCAAATTGCCTCGCGCGCCATGCGCGGTGCGGAAGTCGAACAGAATGGCGTCGCCTGGCTCCATCTCCCATTCGAGCACCTTCATCGACGGGTCGTTGTCGGGATCGGGCACCGGCAGGTAGTCGCCCTCGCCGGCATAGAAATTGCTGTCGTCGAGCCAGCGCACCGGCAGGATCATCTTGTCCCATTTGTGCGAGCCGGCGATCAGGCGTAGTGTCGCCTCCTTCACCGGGTCGATGGGGATCCAGAAGCTCACCGTCTGCCGGCCATCGACGAAATAATAGGGGATGTCCTGGTGCCAGGGTGTCGGCTTCTGCGTGCCGGGTTCCTTGACCAGAACGTGATCGTGGAAGAACTGCGCGGTGCGCGACTGCATCACCGCCGCCGCCAGTTCGGCGGCCGGCGATTTCCGCACCAGCTCGACGAATTCGGGAATGCGCTCCCAGTTGCAGTAATCGTCGAAGAAACTGCCGCGGCCATTGGCGATGTCGGACGCGGTGGCGCTGCGGTTCTGCATGTTGCGCTCGATGCCGGCGGCAATCGTGTCGACCCAGCCTTTGAAAGCGCCGCGGATGCAGACCGCGCCGTCACGCTGGTAGTCGGCAATCGTCTCCGCATCGATCAGGCCGGTGTCGATGGAGCGGGCAGCAGTCTGGGAAGCCATGGTGTCCTCCTTTCAGGATCGGGATGACTATTGCAACCCGGATTCATTCAGTAAAATAATAACTTCTCATCTGACACATAGAACAGGACTATGGGCCTCAGCCTCACCCAATTGCGTTATCTGGTCGCTGTCGCCCGCCTCGGCAGCGTCACCGGCGCGGCCAGAGCACTGAACATTTCCCAGCCCTCGATTTCGGTGGCGATCGACGCGGTCGAGAAGGATTTTGGCCAGAAACTGTTCGTGCGCCAGCGCGGCAGCGGCGTTTCGCTGACCTCCTTCGGCCGCGTCGTCGTGGCCAAGGCAAAACAGGTTCTTGCCGAGACCGACGAACTCATGAGTCTGGGTTCGGGCAATTCCGCCATCGGCGGCGAGCTGGTGCTTGGATGTTTCGAGGATCTGGCGCCCTATTTCGCGCCAGGTCTGATCCGCGCCTTTTCCGAACGCCATCCAAACGTCACGGTGATCGTTCGCGACGAAACCTTCGAAACGCTCGGGCGGCGTCTGGCGGATGCCGCCATCGATCTCGGCCTCAGCTACGACCTTGGCCTGCCCGCGCATTTCGCCCGCATCCTGCTGCACGAGCTGCGGCCGCACGCATTGCTGCCGGCAGGTCATGCGCTGGTGGACTATCCCGAGGTCAGCCTGGCGGATCTGGCGGCCTATCCGCTGATCACGACGGACCAGCCGCACAGCTGGCAGCACATGCTCGACCTGTTCCGTGGCCGTGGCCTCTCGCCGGTGGCCGACAGGGCGACAAGCTCGTTCGAACTCCAGCGCAGCATGGTGGCGAACGGATTTGGCGTCGCCGTCAGCTACACCCGCCCGCATGGCGACCGCAGCTATGATGGACTGCCCCTGATCTGCAAGCCGCTGTCGGATCCGCTGCCGATGCAACGCATCATCCTCACCTATGACACGCATCAGCGCGTGTCGAATGCGGCACTGGCATTCGTCGAGACGGCGAAAGACTGGTTTTCCACGCGCGACATCTTCACCTCCTGACAGGTTGACGGTCGCTGCTTATCCGCTTGCCGCTTGACGGTTTCCGCGGCTGCTGCCACTCCATGGACATGGAACCTATCCAGTCGAAAGCGGCCCAGGGCCGTGTTGCCGATGCGCCGAACGGCCATTGGGTCTATCGTGTGCTGCCGCGCGCGGTTTGGCCCTATGCGCAGCTCGCGCGATGGGACAGGCCGATCGGCTGGCAATTGCTTTTGTGGCCATGCTGGTGGTCGGCGGCGCTCGCGGCAAGCGCCTATCCGCGCCCCGGCGACCCGCTGCTCTCACTGCTGCCGGCGCCGTTGTACCTCGTGCTGTTCCTGGTCGGCGCCATCGCCATGCGCGGCGCCGGCTGCACCTATAACGACATCGTCGACGAAGGCATCGACAACCAGGTCGAACGCACCCGCTCGCGTCCGCTGCCATCGGGCCAGACCACGCGCCGTCGGGCCTGGCTGTTTCTTGTCCTGCAGGCTCTGGTCGGCCTTGTCGTGCTCCTGCAATTCAACAGCTTCGCCATTCTGCTCGGCATCTGCTCGCTGGTGATCGTCGCCATCTATCCATTCATGAAGCGGATAACCAACTGGCCGCAATTGTTTCTCGGCCTTGCCTTTTCCTGGGGCGCGCTGATGGGATGGGCGGTCGAGTTCGGCGATCTCGATGGCCCCGCCATCATGCTCTATATCGGCTCGATCCTGTGGGTGATCGGCTACGACACGATCTATGCGCACCAGGACAAGGAAGACGACGCCATTGTCGGCGTGCGCTCGACGGCGCGGCTGTTCGGCGACAACACCAAGTCGTGGCTGGCCGGACTTTACGGCGGCACACTGGTCTGCTTCGCCATCGCCTTCGCCTCGGCGCAGGCGCCCGTGGTGGCGCTCGCCGGACTGATCGCCGCCGGCGCCCATATGGCGCGGCAGATCGCGGTTCTGGACATCAACGATCCGGACCAATGCCTGCGGCTGTTCCGGTCGAACAACCAGGTCGGCTGGCTGATCTTCCTCGGCCTGATCGGCGGCGCATTGTGGGTGGCGCTGAAGCCGCTGGTTTAGTCGCGTGAAATGATCTCCTGGCCGCCGATGACCAGCCTGAGACCGAGGTTGCCGGCTCTGCGGCGGGCAAGGAAGCGAGGGCGGCGCGTGTTGGAAACGCGACCCTTGCGGCGATCCTGCGGCGGCAGCGTCTTGATGGCGGCGCCGAGCGATTCCTCCAGGGTGCGGACGACGCCGTCCGATTCGATCAGCAGCATAGGCAGGCGGTAGGCATCGGCCCAGGCGCGCCAGTCGGCGGCGACATCGTCGAGATCGTCGGCGACCAGCAGGGGCACCGACAGCATCGGATCATTGTGCAGGAGTTCCAGGGTCACCGTGACGTTGCCTTCCGGATCCTCCATTGCGCGGGCGGCGACGCCGCGGAACGCATTGGCCGGCAGGGCGATGATCGCCGGCACGCCGCTCATCTCGAGCATGCGGCGGATCACGGCGCCACGGTGGTCGATGGTGAACGTCACGTCGCCATAATCGTCGCGGGTGGCGTAGCTGACCATCTGGGGCAGTCGGAATGGGTCGAGGCGCATGTTGCGTCCCGCCCAGACTGGCTTCAGTCCGGTGTTCATAGAATGCCTTCCTGTCTGTCTCCTGAGAGCCGGTGTCCGGTTCTCTCCGGGCCAGTTTTCCCGGCCTCGTTATGGGGAAACAGTAGCGCGGGCTCCTTACCGCCGCGCTTAAGAAAGTCGGTTAAATTTTGCTGATCTCAGGGATGGTTATCGGAATGCCACCGGCCACTAGATGTTGAAAGGATCAGATAACCTTACCGGGATTCATGATGCCGGCCGGATCGAAGGCGGCTTTCACCCGGTGCATCAGATCGATGGCCATCGGCGGTGCCGTGGCGATCAGTTCGTCGCGCTTCAACTGGCCGATGCCGTGCTCGGCCGAGATCGAACCGTGGAAGGCGCGCACGACATCGTGCACGGCCTTGTTCATGGGATGGTAGAGGGCGAGAAACGCCTCGTCGTCGCCATTGACGGGCCGCGAGATGTTATAGTGGAGGTTGCCGTCGCCCATATGGCCGAAGCAGACCACGCGGGCGCCGGCACTGACCGACGCCACCGCGCCGGCGGCCTCTGCGATGAAGCGCGGGATCGATGCGATCGGCACCGAAATATCGTGCTTGATCGAGGCGCCCTCCGGCTTCTGGCATTCGGGCAGCGTCTCGCGGAAATTCCAGAAAGCGTCGCCCTGGGCAAGGCTGGCCGCGACCACGGCATCGCCAACGGTGCCTTGCTCGAGACCGTCCGCCAGCACCTCCTCGATCAGCGCCCGGCCATCGGCTTCCGAGCGGCCGGAGGAAACCTGCATCAAGACATACCAGGGCCAGTCGCCGGCCAGCGGCCGCACGACACCTTGACCATGTCTGAGCGTGAAATCGTAGGGTCTCTTGCCGATCAATTCGAAGGCGGTGAGCGAAGCGCCGGCGCGGTCCATCGCCAGGCTGAACAGCGACAGCGCCGCTTCGGCAGACGACAGGCCGACGAATGCGACCTCACGCCCCTTCGGCTTCGGGAACAGTTTCAGCACGGCGGCGGTGATGACGCCGAGCGTGCCTTCGGCACCCACGAACAGGTCCTTCAAATCGTAGCCGGTGTTGTCCTTCTTCAGCTTGCGCAGATCGTCGAAGACCTCGCCCGTCGGCAGTACCACTTCGACACCGAGACAGAGTTCGCGGGCATTGCCGTAGGCCAGCACGCCGGTGCCACCGGCATTGGAAGAAAGATTGCCGCCGATCTGGCAGGAGCCTTGCGCGGCGAGCGAGAGCGGAAACAGCCGGTCGGCGGCGTCGGCCGCCTCCTGCAGCGTCTGCAGGATGACGCCGGCCTCCGCCGTCACCGTGTTGGACAGGACGTCGATCTCGCGGATGCGGTTCAGCCGCGACAAGGACAGGATGATCTCGCGACCGGATTTGTCCGGCACCTGGGCGCCGACCAGCCCGGTGTTGCCGCTTTGCGGCACGATCGGCGTTGCCGTCTCTGTCGCCAGCCGCATGATGCGGCTGACCTCGTCGACGCCACCCGGCCGCAGCACCAGCGACGTCGCGCCGTGCCAGAGCCCGCGCCGCTCGACGAGATAGGGCGCAATGTCCTGCTCGTCGCGCAGCGCGTATTTGTCACCCACGATCGCCGCAAAGCGGTCGATGAGGGCGGGATCGAGTGTCTTTGCGATTTCGGTCATGCGGCAAAACTATGTTGTGGGCTGTGCATTGTCACGAGGGGCGGCCGCGCGAGCGAGCCGGTCATTGATGGCCTCTCCGAGCCCGTCGAACGGAATCGTCTCCACCGCGATGGTGCGCGCGCCGCTGCGATCGAGTTCCTGCATAAAGGCGAAAAGATTGCTCGCCGCTTCACGCAGGTCACCAGACGCGGATAGGTTGAGGAACGCGGCAGCATTGCGCCAGCCTTCGGCTCGCTGATCGCCGAAGGCAAGCAGCGCCTCGCCCTCGACGACCATTCCGGCATTGAGCCGCATCTCAGCACCCGGCGCATAGTGCGAGGCAAGCATGCCTGGCGCCTCGACGCCGACTGCACCGCCGCGCAACAGTTCCATGCCGATGGCCGCCTCGATCTCCCCGGCGGCGATGCCGCCAGGCCGGAGCAGGCGCACTCCTGCCCCTTCGGCCTTGACGATGGTCGATTCCAGTCCGACCGGCGTCGCGCCGCCATCGACCACCAGCTTGATGCGGGCGCCGAGATCGGCCGCCACCGCTTGCGCCGTCGTCGCGCTGATCCTGCCGGAGGAATTGGCGCTGGGCGCGGCCAGCGGCCGGCCGAGCTTTGCGATGAGGTCGCCGCCAAAGCCCCTCGGCATGCGCAAGGCGATCGTGTCGAGCCCGGCTGTGACCAGTGGATGGATGCCGTTGCCGGGCCGCTGCGACAGCACCAGCGTCAGCGGACCCGGCCAGAAGGCCTGTGCGAGTTTCTTCGACAGCGGATCGAACACGGCGATGCGCTCGGCCATGGCCATGTCGGCGACATGGGCGATCAGCGGATTGAAGCGCGGCCGCCCCTTGGCCTCGAAGATGCGCGCCACGCCGATGCCGTTGGTGGCATCGCCGGCAAGCCCGTAGACGGTTTCCGTCGGAATGGCGACGACGTCGCCGCCCTGAAGCAAAGCCAGCGCCCGCTCCAGCGCCTCGCCGACGGCAAGTATCTCAGCCACTCTCGTCACCTCGCAGATGCCGGCTGCGTAGTACGATGGCGGCTGTTGGGCAAGAGAGGGTCTTGGCGATTTATCAATCCCTAAAATGCTATGTTTGTGCGAAAGCCGGCATCAATTCTGGCCTGCTATTGAGCAGCTTCGGGGCAAAGGGGAGCTATATCAGTGTCTGTGCGCGTACTGCTGGGAATAACTCTGGCCACGATGGCCAGCGGAGTTCAGGCCTCGTCCCTGGTCTTTCCCGGCCCGCCGGCCGCGACGCCCTCCATCCTGACCCTGAAGGCGGCCGATATCAAGGCAAGCGATGTGGTGTCCGTCGTCGCGCTCGGCGAGCCCGACGTCACCTATGAGAAGGTGGCGGCGATCCCCAGCCCGCCCGAGGCACAGCACGGCTTCATGCCAAGCCCGATGATCATTCGCGGCGGCATCGTCGGCGGCGATTTCTCGACACCGACACAAACCAAGGCACCGGCCGCCACCACCGCCGCGGCTCCTGCCCCGGCCCAGGCGACCGCCTCGGCGGCTCCGGCGTCGGGCACGCAGAAGAAGCCGGCCGCACCGGCAGCCGCATCGGCGCCCGCTTCCAAGGTCGGCAAGGTCAAGTAGCCGGCCGGCAAACTGCTGGACCCGGCCAGTTCGTTGACAGTTTGACGGCGCCCTGCGCACCATTGCCGCGCGAGTTCGTGCCGGCATATCTTGCCGCTCGAAGCCGCCTGAATTTGGTCGAGCGATTCAGGGAAAGGGGCGGCCGTGGCAAACGAGTTCGTCGTTTCAAAAGGGGGTTGATCATGAGACTATCCAAGACCGTTACCGTGGCCGGGCTTCTGCTGGCATCGCTGCTGGGCGCCAGTGCAGCGCAAGCCGATGACATGCTGGGATCCTATGTCGCGCGTATTTCCGATCGGGACCATCAGGCGAGCGACGGCTATGCGCTGGACAACGCCGCGCAGATGGTGCGGCAGGACCGCGCCAACTGGCACAAATTCCATCGCCGCGACAGCGACGATGAGGGTGATGCCTGGTTCAGGACCAACGACCAGCGCGCGGACCTGCAGCGCATGCTGGAGCGTCCCGGCGCGATGAGTTCGTCGACCAAGCGCGCCATCGTCAATGGAGAACCGCTGATCCAGGTCGACGTCTACGAGGACAGCGTGCGCGTCCGCATCCTGGAGAACTGACAAGCGTCCGGGAAGATGACAAAGGGCGGCGCCGATGTGCCGCCCGCTTCTCGACAGAGCCGGATTGAAATCTCAGGCCGCTTCTTCCTTGTCGTCCTCGTCTTCCTCGGACTCGCCGCCTTCGGATTCTTCTTCGTCTTCGGCGTCGTCGCCTTCTTCTACGTCGCCATCCTCGTCATCAGAGTGATCGGCGGCTTCGACCGCCGTGGCAGCGGCATGGTCGAGGGCGGTTTCGGAAGCGGATTCAAGCGCCTCGGCGGCGGCCGAGGTTTCTTCAGTCACTTCGATGTCGTGATCGGAATTCATGGAAGCCTCCGTTGGGTTGGGGAACATGTCCCTTTTGCCACGCAGAGATCATCGCCATATGACTGTAAGCCGGCTCGAACGGCCGGCTGGAAGATATTTTTGTTAAGCTCTCAACCCGCGATTTTCGAGAAATCCGCGACCTGACCGGTGGCCGCGCGGATGCGCGTGAGCAGCGCCAGACGGTTGGCTCGCACCGCCAGGTCTTCATCATTCACGAGAACACCTTCAAAGAATGAATCAACCGGTTCGCGTAACGCGCTAAGCGCCAGCATGGCGGCGGAAAAGTCTCCGTTTTGAATCGCTTCGCCGGCTTGCTTCTCGGCCTGATTCACCGCCACAAACAGCAATTTTTCGGCATTTTCCTTGAACAAGGCCGGCTCAACGGTTTCGGCAACAGCTGTTTTCTTCTTCTCCTCGGCGGCCAGGATGTTGGCCGCGCGCTTGGTGCCGGCGAGCAGGTTCTTGCCGTCCTCGGTGTCGAGGAAGGTGCCGAGTGCCTCGACACGACGAACGATCTGCAGGAGATCGTCGGACTGCGGGGTGATGACGGCGTCGATCAGATCGTGGCGGGCGCCCTGGTCGCGGAGGTAGACCTTGAGGCGGTCGTGGAAGAAGGCGAGGAGGTCGGCGGTAAACGGAGCCAAGGAGGCCTGCATTTCCATCATACGCTGCCCATCGAAGAATTCGCTCTCCGGATCGGTGGCCTCGAATGTTTCGGATATGGCCTTGTCGAGGCCGTTCCTCACCAGGTCGGCAATAAGTCCCGCTTCCGGCAACAGTCGGCTCTCGCCCCTGTAGTCTTTAATCCGGGCATCCAGCATTGCCACGGCGCCCCGGCTCTCAGCGCTTTCGCCCATGCTCTCATAGGCATCAAGTGCGGCCGCGACCGTCGCGGCAATCGCGGTACTGAAGGCGAGCTTGATCTTGTTTTCGAGGACAATCCTCACCACGCCCAGCGCGGCCCTTCGCAGCGCGTAGGGGTCCTTCGACCCCGTCGGCTTTTCGTCAATCGCCCAGAAGCCGACCAGCGTATCGAGCTTGTCGGCAAGCGCGACGGCGACCGACACCGGGTCGCTCGGCACATAGTCGGACGGGCCCTGCGGCTTGTAATGTTCCTCGATGGCTGCTGCAACGGATGGGTGCTCGCCCTGGAGCAACGCATATTTGCGGCCCATGGCGCCCTGCAATTCGGGGAACTCGCCGACGACTTCAGTGGTGAGATCGGCCTTGGCGAGAACCGCCGCGCGTGCGGCGAGCGCCGGGTCAGCACTGACGGTCGGTGCCAGGTCTTCAGCCAGCTGGGCAATCCGCTCCACCCGCTCGCCCTGGGTGCCGAGCTTGGCGTGGAAGGTGACGCCGAGATGGTCGAGGCGGGCCATGCGTTGGTCGAGCGGCCTTTTCAGATCGAGGCCAAACTTTTTCGCCGAGGCTTCGAGTTGTCCGAGGTCCGGCAGATCGCCCTGGTCCGTGGTCCAGAAATAAAGCGCATCGGAGAGGCGGGCGCGCACCACCTTGCCGTTGCCGTGGGCGATCTCCTTGCCGCCGTCCCTGGCCTCGATGTTGGCGGTGAGAATGAAGCGGCTGGACAGCGCCTCGCCTTCACCTTGCGGTCGCGTGACGAAGCACTTCTGGTTGGCGCGGATGGTCAGCCGGATCACTTCGGCCGGAATGGCGAGGAAATCCTGCTCGAACTCGCCCATCAGCACGACAGGCCATTCGACGAGACCGGACACTTCCTCCAGCAGCCCTTCGTCCTCGACCAGGTCGAGCCCGTTGGCGAAAGCGAGGTTGCGGGCGTCGGCAAGGATGATCTCCTTGCGCCGGTCGGCGTCGAGCACGACCTTTGCCGCTTCCAGCTTGCTCACATAATCCTCGAAGCGGCGCACGGTGATTTCGCCCAGGGCGAGGAAACGGTGGCCATATGTGACGTTGCCGGAGCGGATGCCGTCGATCTCGAAATCGACCACGACAGGCTCCTCGGTTTCCGGGCCGAAGGTGCACAGGATCGATTGCAGCGGCCGCACCCAGCGCAGCGAGCCTGGCTTGGCCGAGGCCGGTCCCCAGCGCATCGATTTCGGCCAGGGGAAATTGCGGATAATGCCCGGCACCAGTTCCGCGATGATCTCTTCGGCCGCCCTGCCCGGCTTCGAAATGTGGGCGACGTAGAAGTCGCCCTTCTTCGGGTCGGAATGGACATGCGCCTCGGCGACCGAGGACAGCCCTGCCTTGCGCAGGAACCCCTGGACCGCCTGCTCGGGTGCCGTCGTCGATGGTCCCTTGATCTCTTCGCGGATATCCTTCGAGCGCGCCGTCAGGCCCCTGATGTCGAGCGACAGGCGCCGCGGCGTCCAGTATTCGCGCGCCGCCTCATAGGTCAGACCGGCTTCGACCAGACCGTCGGTCAGCATCTTCTTGAGATCACCCGCCGCCTTGCGCTGCATGCGGGCGGGAATTTCCTCGGAGCGAAGTTCCAGCAAAAGATCCGGCATCAGAGTGTCTCCACCCGCATGCCAGTTTCCTGTTTGCGCGTCCTCGCGCCTCCGGCGCTGCGGTCGCGCGGCTGGGCAGGGATTTCCTCGGAGCGAAGTTCTAGAAGCAGGTCAGGCATTGGGGTCAGCTCATGCGGGAGAGTGGTCCGGGCGGGGCATAGCAACTCGGCTGGCCGCTGTCACCCTTTCCAGAAATTTTGGCTGCCTTGTCGGGACGCGGCGCCCCAGTCCGTCCTTGGATCAAAGATTTCCGTGAACCGAACGCAGCGCTGAAGCGACCCACGCTCAGGCAGGGAACTATTGGCTGAACGACCATGAAAACGGCATCCAGACTTCTGCAGATCCTCGCGCTCAGCGCCTGCTTCACCGCGCAGGTCCATGGCGCTTTCTCGATGCCGGGTGTTCGGCAGGCATTGCGGACAATGGCTGGCTCGAGCGGCCAGATCCTGTCACCGATCAACGCTACCCTCGAGACGATGAGGTCTGCCTGAAGCAGAGCTTTGTTTGGCGCAACTCCCCCGGGAAAAAGCTACGCGCTTTTCCTGGAATTGCTCAGGCCGCCAATCCACCCGCCTGTGTCTTCAAAAACGCCTCGCCGCAGGCCTTCGCCAGATTGCGCACGCGCAGGATGTAGCTCTGCCGCTCGGTAACCGAGATCACGCCGCGCGCGTCGAGCAGGTTGAAGACATGGCTGGCCTTGATGCACTGGTCGTAGGCCGGAAAGACCATCTTGTGCATCGGCAGATTGTCGTTCGATGCCGGCGCGCCGGCATCGAGCAGCGCCTTGCACTCGGCCTCGGCGTCTTCGAAATGCCTGAGCAGCATCGCCGTGTTGGCGTATTCGAAATTGTGGCGCGAATATTCCTGCTCGGCCTGCAGGAAGACATCGCCATAGGTCACCTTGTCGGCGCCTTCGCGGCCGTTGAAGTTGAGGTCGTAGACATTGTCGACGCCCTGCACATACATGGCGAGCCGCTCCAGCCCGTAGGTCAGTTCACCCGCCACCGGCGCGCATTCGATGCCGCAGACCTGCTGGAAATAGGTGAACTGCGAGACTTCCATGCCGTCGCACCAGCATTCCCAGCCAAGCCCCCAGGCGCCGAGCGTCGGGCTTTCCCAGTCGTCCTCGACGAAGCGGATGTCATGCAGCAGCGGATCGACGCCGATCGCCGCCAGCGAGCCGAGATAGAGCTCCTGCAGGTTCGGCGGATTCGGCTTCAGGATCACCTGGTACTGGTAATAATGCTGCAGCCGGTTCGGGTTCTCGCCATAGCGGCCATCCTTGGGGCGGCGCGAGGGCTGGACATAGGCGGCGTTCCAGCGCTTCGGCCCGAGCGCGCGCAGCGTCGTTGCCGGATGAAACGTGCCGGCGCCGACCTCCATGTCGTAGGGCTGCAGGATGACGCAACCATAAGTCGCCCAGTAATTGTGCAAGGTCAGGATCAGCCCCTGGAACGAGCGGCTGGGATGCATATGGGCAGGGATTTCAATCGTCACGGGTGGCCTCGACATCAAAGGCTGGAGCCTGTCCTCGAGCATGATCTTTTCCGAAAACCGGTATCCACTTTTCGGGATCATGCACTTGCCGGCCCGTCCTAGAGACACGGCGGCGAAGCGTCAAGCAAGGGGCGCGCCGGATGCGAGCCGCCATGAGTATGCCGGGCGGTGTTGAAGACTTTGCCGGGGACTGGCCCATTGCCGGGCTCGGGAGCCTGCGGTCTGTTTCGTCCCTCCAGCCCACATCAACGACCACAGGTCCAGCCATGCCCAGCTCCATCATCGTCCGCCCGGTCACGCGACAGGATTACGAGCAATGGCTGCCGCTGTGGGACGGCTACAACGCATTTTATGGCCGCGCCGGCGAGACGGCGCTGGCAAGCGAGATCACCGCGATGACGTGGTCGCGCTTCTTCGACGCCTATGAACCGGTCCATGCGCTGGTGGCTGAAAGCCAGGGACAGCTCCTCGGCCTCGTGCACTATCTGTTCCACCGCAGCACGACGGCGATCGCACCGAACTGCTATCTGCAGGATCTTTTCACCACGCAGGCTTCGCGTGGCAAAGGCATCGCCCGGGCGCTGATCGAAGGCGTCTATGAGCGCGCGCAGGCCGCCGGCTCCGGACGGGTGTATTGGCTGACGCACGAAACCAATCAGACCGCGATGAGACTCTATGACAAGGTCGGCGAACGCTCCGGTTTCGTCGTCTACCGGAAGCTGTTTTGAGGGCTGCGCGCCTCCAAACGAAAACGGGGCTCCCAAAGAAGCCCCGTTCGCATTCAAAAGTAGCCGATCTCACCCCTTCGGGACAGGTACCGGCTCGGGCTTGACCTTGGGCGTTTCCTGCGCCGTGTTGGATTCGATCGGCGGCAGGCCCTTCATCAGCTTCTGCTGCAAGGTGGCCAGCACGTCGGGATCGGGCTTCAGGTCACGCGCCTGATTCCACTGGAAGGTGGCTTCCAGCTTGCGGCCGACGCGCCAGTAGGCGTCGCCGAGATGGTCGTTGAGAACCGGATCTTCGGGCTTCAGCGATACGGCGCGTTCCATCTCGCGCACCGCGTCATCGAAGCGGCCGAGGCGGAAATAGGCCCAGCCCAGCGAATCCACGATGTAACCGTCGCTCGGCCTGAGGTCGACGGCCTTCTGGATCATCGCCAGGCCTTCCTTGAGGTTGGTGTTCATGTCGACCCAGGAATAGCCGAGATAGTTCAGCACCTGCGGCTGGTCCGGCTGCAGTTCCAGCGCCTTGCGGAAATTCGGTTCGGCCTTAGGCCATTCCTTCAGCCGCTCGTAGGCGATGCCACGCTGGTAGAAGATGTTCCAGTTGGCAGCGGTCGGCGTCTTCAGCGCCTCGACGGCCTTGTCGTAGAGGTTGGCGGCCGAGCGGAAATCGTCCTTGGAGGAATAGACCCCGCCAAGCGCCAGATAGGCGCGCATGTCGTTGGGATGAGCCTCGACGAAGGCCTTCAGATGGGTGATCGCCTCGTCATGGCGGTCGAGATCGGCAAGGTTGAGGCCAAGCTGCAGATCAGAAAGCTCCTTCAGCGGCGAAGAATCGGGAATCCGCCGATAGAGCGCGATGGCGCCCTCGCCGTCCTTCAGCTGCTCGGCGACGGCGGCGAGTTGCACGAGAGCCGCGTCGCTGTCGGGCCGCAGGGCGAGCGCATATTGCAGGTAAAGGCGAACGAACGGCTCGCCGCCGCCCCGGTTGAGCGCGGTGGCGAGGTCGAGCAGGATTTCGGAAGCACCGTCGGACGGACCGGACACGAAGGGCGCGATCTTGTCGCCCTTGCTGATCCTGTCGCGCAAGGCGACGATTTCGAGCTTACCCGGCGAAAACGCCTCGGCCTGGTCGAGCACCGAGATCGCCTTGGCCTTGTCGCCCTTGCGGGCCAGGAACGAGGCATAGGCCTGCGCGTTGCGCATCCAGGTTTCGGGCGCGGCTCCGCCGGCGGCGGTATCCTGCATCGTCGCGGCGTAGATCGCCTCGGCCTTTTCGGGCATGTTCGAGGCATCGGCGACCAGGGCGCGGTGGAAGGATTTGAACAGGCCGAACCAGTCCGGGCCCTGAAGCTTGTCGATCGAAGCCATCGCGTCGCCGGCTTGGCCAGCACCCTGTTCGGCCCAGCCGGACATCACGCCGGAAATCAGCCGGTCAAGGTCGGACTCCAGTGACAGCTTCAGCCAGTACTGGGCCTTGGTGAAATCCTTCTTGTGGAAAGAATCGACGGCCAGCGCCAGGCGCGAGAAGCGCTCGACATCGGGCACTTCCTTGAGCTTGTCGGCATAGACCAGGGATTCGTCGAAGCGACCTTGCGCGATCAGCGACAGCATCAGGCTCTGCTGCAGGCCGGTGTCGCTCGGATCGAAGGCCAGGGCCTGCTTGTAGTAGGCGATGGCGCTGTCGAGGTCGTTGTCGCCTTCGGCGATCCGCGCTGCCAGATAGGCGCCCGAGAACGACGAGATCTTGACCGGTTCGGTGGATTGCTTGGCATAGGCCGGCAAAGCCGAAATCGCCATGCCCGTCACAATTGCCAGCCTTGTCAGCCAGCGCGCACGTCCTTGCTGCATCGTATCCCTTTCAGCCAGGCGCCATCTCCGCTTCAGCGGGATCGACGTAGACTCGATCTTTCCGGGCAAAGCATGGCCTTTTTGGGGTCGCGCTTCAATCCGCCTGAAATTCACAATCGGGTCAGCCGATTAACAAACCATGGCTGGAGGAGATTTTCGGCCGCGGAAAGGCCGGCGTCAAGGTCAGCGCTGCACGACGGATCGCTGCACTTTCGTCTCGGGAAAGCCGCCGGCCGCAATCGCGCCGCACAGCTCGTTCCATTCGCAACCGCCGCAAGCCTTGCGCACGCCACCAACGGAGAACGCCCGTCGCAGCCGCGCCAGGATTGCCGCGTCGAGATCGAGGCGGACGCCGGGCTGGATTGGTCGGGCCAGAAGATCCCCGACATCGCGTGCGGCAAGCCGGTCCCGCTCGATGACGCTCTCGTTGCGGCAATGCGGGTCCGGCCCTTCGAGCAAAGGCGCGCAGACATCATCCGGGCCGGAAACAAGGAGGATGTCCTCGCCCCGGCTCAGGCGCTCCGCGATCGCGTCATAATTGACGGTGAAGGCGGGGCTGTATCCCTTGCCCACATAGGTGAGCAGGCAAAGGAGATGATGAGCGCGCAGCCTGATCGTCACGGATTGGCCGGCTTCGCCTTGCCACGGGGGAGCGCCATGAGTGTCGCGGCACCAAGCGCCGACTTCAGCAAGCCGCCGACAATGAACGGCAGGAAGCCGAAGGTAATGGCCTTCTCAGTGCCGATCATGACGGCGAGCCATGCCGTGCCGAGCACCAGGCAGGCAAGATTGCCGAGCAGCATGGCGGCGAAGGCAAGCACCACCCTGTCGCCGTTCCAGCCGCGTTCGGCCAGCCAGCCGACAAGCGCGCCGGTGATCGGGAAAGCGAAGAGATAGCCACCGGTCGGCCCGACGAAATGCGCGACGCCGGCAGCGCCCCCGGCCAGCACCGGAAAGCCGGCAGCACCCTCGACCAGCCATGCCGCGATGGTGACCGCGCCAAGCCGCCAGCCATAGAGCGCGCCGATCAGCGTCACCGCGAAGGTCTGCATGGTCACGGGAACCGGCACCATCGGCACTTCGATGTAGGAGGACAGCGCCAGGAACAGCGTGCCGAGCACCACGGCTCCGACCTGCCAGGCGAGCGAGCGGTCTTGAAGCCGGAGCGGGCTGAAGGACGGCTTGCTGGACGTGAATGCGATGTCTGTCATGAGGGTCCCTTCGGTCGATTTGAAATTATAGATAATTTCTGTTTTCGATCTATTATCGAATCCACATTTCTCGCAACATAGCAAGCCTTCCCACGACAAAGAGCGTCTGAACTGCGTCCCGATGCGCTTCAGGTCATTGCTTTATGGATGGCGCCCCAAATTGAGGGCCACTTTTGGGTGAGGGGCATCAACCCACGATCGCGAAGGCTTCGCGCGTCGCGCCGGACGCCGTCCTGACCGGCTTGCGGCCGATCCATTGGACATGCCGCCCCAGCGTCGCCGCGGCCGATTCGGTGTTCCCCTGCCGCAAAGCGGTCAGGATCGCCCTATGGTCTTGGTCGGTGCGCGCCTCCCACTCCGAGCGCCATGCCGCGAACAGGAAGCGGGCGCTGGCGGCATGCAGATCGTCGATGGTGGCGAGCAGGCGCGGCATGCCGCATGGCGCCAGGATCAGCCGGTGAAAGGCGCGGTTGGCTTCCTCCCAGGATCGGACATCGCGGGATTTGTCGCCGGCCTTGGTCGCCTCCTCGGCAAGATCGAGAATAGCCGACGTCAGATGCGGCGCGGCGTGGCGCAGCGCCAGCACTTCGAGCGCGGCCCGCATTTCGGCGACCTCCTTGACCTCGCCGAGATCAAAAGCCGCGACGCGCACGCCACGGCGCGGTTCGCTGACGGCCAGGCCTTGCGCCTCCAGACGGCGGAAGGCCTCGCGCACCGGAACATGACTTGTGTTGAATTCCTCGGCGACATGATCCTGGCGCAGCCGCGCTCCAGGCTCGATCGCGCCCGAGATGATGCGGTCCGCCAGCGCCTTGCTGATGCGCACCGCGATGGTGTCGTCCGTGCCCTTTGCCATGTTTTATAGATAATTTGCCGTAAGGCCGCTTGTCGAGACGACGAGGCCGTGTTCGCCATCGTTCTCCCCAGTACAAAGCGACGGGAAATTCGGAGAAAAGACGGCCTTCTCAGTTCACCCGGCTGATGCAGAAATCGATGACGTCGATCAGCGCCGATTTCTGCGGCGTTTCTTCCAGCGGCGCCAGCGCGTCGCGGGCGATCTCGCCGAAATGGCGGGCGCGGCCGATCGTGTCGGCGATGGCGCCGTGACGGGTCATCAGGCCGATCGCCTTTTCTAGGCCCGCGTCGTCGACGACATTGTCCTCGATGGCGCGCTTCCAGAAGGTGCGCTCGGCCTTGGTGCCGCGCCGGTAGGCGAGGATGACCGGCAAGGTCACCTTGCCCTCGCGGAAATCGTCGCCGACATTCTTGCCCAGGTCCTTGCTGGTGCCGCCATAATCCAGCGCATCGTCGATGAGTTGGAAGGCAAGCCCGAGATTCATGCCGTAGGAGCGTAGTGCCGCGCGATCATTGCGGGTCGCCTGGGCGATGACCGGTCCAACTTCGGCGGCGGCCGAAAACAGTGCGGCTGTCTTGGCCTTGATGACGGCGAAGTGCTCGTCCTCGGTGGTTTCAAGGTTCTTGGCGGCTGCGAGTTGCATGACCTCGCCCTCGGCGATGATCGAGGCGGCGCTCGACAGGATGTCGAGCGCTTCGAGCGAGCCGACATCGACCATCATGCGGAAGGCCTGGCCAAGCAGGAAATCGCCGACCAGCACGCTTGCCTGGTTGCCCCAGATCATGCGGGCGGTCTTCTTGCCACGGCGCATGCCGCTCTCGTCGACGACGTCGTCGTGCAGCAAAGTCGCGGTATGCATGAACTCGACTGAGGTGGCCAGCTTGACATGGCCTTCGCCGGCATAGGCGAACATCTGCGCGGCGGCGAGCGTCAGCATCGGCCTGAGCCGCTTGCCGCCCGACGAGATCAGATGGTTGGCGACCTCCGGAATCATCTCGACGTCGGAGCCGGCCTTGGACAGGATCAATTCGTTGACGCGTCCCATGTCGGCCGCCGTCAGATCGATCAGATCCTTGATGGAGGCGGGCTCCCGCTTCCCGTTTTCGATGTTGAGAACGACACCCACGACAATAACTCCCGTCTTGTTACAACGCGTGCGACGGCACCCTTAGTCCCGATACGGACTCTAGGGCGGCGGACACGGCCACGGCAAGTGGCGAATTGGCGCGGCGGCGGTGACAGCCTGTTAACGATCCTGGATGGAGCCAAGGCTCTGCCGCCGAATCCCCTGCCCGTTTACATCAATGGCGCAAACTGCGAGTTTCATACGATGATAGAGCTTGTCCGCACCAACGATGCCGTGATCATCTCCTTCGTCGAATCGCTGATGCGCGACGCCGGTATCGCCTGCTTTGTCGCCGATCAGAATATGAGCATTCTCGAAGGGTCGATCGGGCTTTTGCAGAAGCGCGTCATGGTCGACGCCGACCAGGCCGATGCCGCTCGTCGCATCCTCAGGGATGCCGGCATCGCCAACGAGATCCGCACAAAATAATGTCGACCGCGCCAGCCGCCCCTGCCCTTGACACCCTCGGCTCGGACACGCCGGCCCATACGGTCGATGCCTTCCATCGCGGCCGGTTCTGGCTCGTCCAGCCCAAGCATGGCGGCCACCGCGCCGGCATGGATGCGATGATGCTGGCGGCGTCCGTGCCGTCCGTCTTTGGCGGACGTCTCGCCGATTTCGGCGCCGGCGCCGGCGCTGCCGGCCTGGCGGTGCTGTCGCGCTGCCCGGCTGCCCGGGCCGTTCTGGTCGAACGCGCACCGGAAATGGCCGCCTTCGCATCGGCTACCCTTGCTCACCCCGGCAATGCGCATCTCAGCGATCGCGCATCCGTGCTCGTCGCCGACGTCACGGTTTCAGGCCAGGCCCGGGTGGCGGCAGGTCTGGCCGACAACGACTTCGACTATGTCATCATGAACCCGCCCTTCAACGCAGCCAGGGACCGCGCCACGCCTGACCGGCTGCGAAAGGAAGCCCATGTCATGGAGGACGGGCTGTTCGAAAGCTGGATCCGCAGCGCGGCAGCGGTGGTCAGGCCGCGCGGCGGGCTTGCCGTCATCGCGCGGCCCGAACAGCTCGGCGCCATTCTCGACGCGATGTCAGGTCGCTTCGGCGATGCCGAGCTGCTCGCCGTGCACCCTCGCCCCGACGCAGCGGCGATCCGTATCATTGTGCGGGCAGCGCTCGGCGCGCGCGGAAAACTTGCCATCCGTCCGCCTTTGATGCTTCACGCGCAATCGGGCAATAGCCCCGACGAGCGCAGCGAAATGATTGCCAACGGTCTCGCCTCGCTGTTTGGAGATTGAGCTATTCCTCGCCGCCGCATTGCCGTTGGCCGGGAAATCCCTACATGCCTGCAACCTATCGACCGGAGACCGCGCCCTCGTGAAACGCTTTTTCAACCGCCTGCTGCCGAAATCCTGGCGCTCCACCGTCGTCACCATTCCGGTCATCCGGCTGCACGGCACGATCATGGCCGGCGGCCAGTTCCGGCAGAATCTGTCGCTGGCCTCGACAGCCGGCCTTATCGAGAAGGCATTTTCCTTCGATGCGCCGGCGGTTGCCATCTCGATCAATTCGCCTGGCGGCTCGCCGGTGCAGTCGCGCCTGATCTTCAGGCGCATCCGCGACCTGGCGGTTGAAAAGAACAAGAAGGTGCTGGTCTTCGTCGAAGATGTCGCGGCCTCGGGCGGCTACATGATCGCGGTCGCCGGCGACGAGATTTTTGCCGATCCCTCCTCCATCGTCGGCTCCATCGGTGTGGTCTCGGCCTCGTTCGGCTTTCCCGAACTGATGAAGAAGATCGGCGTCGAGCGCCGCGTCCACACCGCAGGCCAGAACAAGGCGGTGCTCGATCCGTTCAAGCCCGAAAAAAAAGAAGACGTGGAACGGCTGAAGGCGCTGCAGCTCGAGGTGCACGAAACCTTCATCGATCTGGTCAAGGAGCGGCGCGGCACGAAGCTGAAGGACGATCCGGATCTGTTCACCGGTCTGTTCTGGACCGGCAAGAAAGGCGTGGAGCTCGGCCTCGTCGATGCACTCGGCGACATGCGCACGGTGCTGAAGACCCGGTTTGGCGCGAAGACCCAGCTCAGGCTGATCACCGCGCCGCGCGGTTTCCTCGGTCGTTTCGGCCTGTTCGGCTCAAGCAAGGGCTTTTCAGCGCCCGATATTGCCGCCGCCGCCGCCAGCGGCGTCATCGATGCGGCGGAAGAGCGCGCATTGTGGGCCCGCTTCGGGCTTTGAAAACCGCGCAAAACCGTCTAGCATGAAGGCTTGAAGTCCATGCATGCCGTTTTTCCAAAACCGGACACAGTTTTGGGCGACATGCATCAACCGACCCGACCGGCCGCCTTCGCCGGCCCAGCGTGGTAGGAGTTGTGACATGCCGCAGATCATCTTCTTCGCCGTCGTTGGCGCCGCCGCCTATTTTGGCTACCGCACTTTCATCCGGGAAGCCGAGCGTGTGACGGCCAAGGTGCGGCGCACCGAAAAGCAGGCGGCCAATGGCGCGATGGGAACGCTGGTCAAGGACCCGAAGACCGGCGAATACCGGCTGGCCAAGGACTGAGCATCATCCCCTATACGACTGACGCCGTGGACACCGAGATCGGTTCGTGTATCTGGCACGCGCATGCCAAGATCAATCTGGCGCTACACGTCACCGGCAGGCGTGCTGACGGCTACCATCTGATCGACAGTCTGGCGGTGTTCACACGCTTTGGCGACCGGGTCGAGATCGCGCTCGCCGATAACGATGATTTCACCGTGTCGGGCCGTTATGCGCCGGCGGTTCCGCTCGACGCCAGCAATCTTGTGCTCAAGGCCCGCGATGCCTTGCGACGGGAGGCTGGCCCCTCACGGACCCCGCCCATCTCCATAAAACTCGAAAAGAACCTGCCGGTTGCCTCCGGCGTCGGCGGCGGGTCGAGCGATGCGGCGGCCGTGTTGCGCGGACTGGCGCAGGCATGGGCCTTGGATCTGGACGACGCCGGCTTGGCGCGGATCGGCCTTTCGCTTGGCGCCGACGTACCGATGTGCCTGGCGGCAAAGCCACTGGTGGCGCGCGGCATCGGTGACGAGCTGTCGATCGTACCGGACTTTTCGGCGCTGGGACTGGTGCTGGTCAATCCAGGCACGCCGGTGTCGACGGCGGATGTCTTCGCGACCCTGTCTCGCCGCGACAACGAGCCCCTGCCGCCGCTGCCGCGCAGCATCGATTTTCACAGCCTGCGCAACTGGCTGGAGATTACCCGCAACGATCTGGAGCCGGCAGCCCTTGCACTGCAGCCCGCCATAGGCAGGGCCCTGTCATGGCTCAACAAGGCCGGGTCGGGGTTTTCACGCATGTCGGGATCGGGCGCGACATGTTTCGGCCTGTTCGAGACCGGCAATGTCGCCAAGCGCGCGGCTGCCGAGATCCGCGGCCGCCAGCCCGACTGGTTCGTCGCGGCGACGCGCAGCATGCCATCGGAGGCTGAGTGACATGGCTGGTATCAACGAGAGCCGTTCCTTCATTCCGGTGCGTATCGCGGTGCTGACGGTTTCGGACACGCGCGGCCTTGCAGACGACAAATCCGGACAGACGCTGGCCGACCGCATCACCGAGGCCGGTCACATCCTGGCCGCTCGCGACATCGTCACCGACGACCGCGACAAGATCCGCGACACGGTGCTGGCATGGTCGCGGGACAAGGCCATCGATGTCGTCATCACCACCGGCGGCACCGGCTTTACCGGGCGCGACGTGACACCGGAGGCGCTGGAGCCAATCTTCGAAAAGCGGATGGACGGCTTTTCGGAAGTGTTCCACCGCATTTCCTACGACAAGATCGGCACCTCGACGATCCAGAGCCGGGCGACCGGCGGCGTCGTCAACGCCACCTTCGTCTTCGTGCTGCCGGGCTCGCCCGGCGCCTGCAAGGATGCCTGGGACGGCATCCTCAAGGCGCAGCTCGACTACCGCCACATGCCCTGCAACTTCGTCGAGATCATGCCGCGCCTGGACGAACATCTGCGGCGCGGGAAGTCGGCTCCGTAAGAGCTGAGGGCAAAGCCCGGGTTTCACGCCGCGCTTGGAAGGCAGAACGGCGTCAGTGCCTTCCAAAAGCCATTCCAAACCGGATGCCGGAGAAAGTACCTTCTCGTGGAAGGCCGATCACGGCCCAGGAAGATACGATGAACGAGCATGCCGGCGGGTGCCATTGCGGCAACATACGACTTCGATTTTCAACCAATATCGACCCCTCGCAAATCGAGGTCCGCGCCTGCCAATGTTCGTTCTGCACCAAACATGGCTCGCGCGCCGTCGCCGATCCGGACGGCAGGCTGACCGTCTTGATCAAGGACGAAGCCCAATTGCACAGATATCGGTTCGGCCTGCGTACAGCCGACTATTTGATCTGCCGGGACTGCGGTGTCTACGTCGCGGCGATCACCACCGATGACGGTGATTCAAGGGCGATCGCCATCGTCAATGCCCTGGACGACCGGTTGAAGTTCAGCCGCGAACCAGTCGCCGTGGACTATGATGCCGAGAGCAGGGAAAGCCGCATTGCCCGGCGACAGGTGCGGTGGATGCAGGTGGAGATCCGGTTCGCCTTTACCGAATAACCGGTTCGCCATGAAAGCGCCGGCGCGAGGGGCGTGAGACGCCGAAGCCGACTTCCATCATCAGCCGCGGCGTGCGCGTCGGCACGGTGCCCATGTGAAAGCCGAACGGATCCTCGACGAAGCCGAGGCCGGCTTCGCCGGTCAGCGTCACCGGGCTGTGCTCGCCATAGACGTCCAGCACCTCCTGGGCGGGATGGCCGACCAGCAGGGTCAACTGATGCTTGATGGCGCGGCGCCTGTGGCTACCCCTGACATAGACATGCGGACCGGTGTCGGCATCGACCGGCTTGAGGTAGAAGAAGAACTTCAGCATGCGCCAGTCGTCGAGGTCGAAATGATACTTGCCGAGCGAGGCAAGGTTCTTGTCGGCGTCCGAGGCCTTGCCGGTCGGAAAGCTCCACCAGACGCGCGTCGTGATCAGTTTCGCCTGAGCGCCTAGATAGTGCGCTGCAATGTCGAGAAGCAGCGGATCGCGCTGTATAGCGAGTGCCGCCGGGCAGTCGAGGATGCGCTCGAAATAGTGTCCGCTGAGCAGAGAGCGGCCCAGGCGTTTCTCGGCCTGCGCATGGTCGCCCGGCATGAATTCGAGACGGCGGTCGAAATTGCCGAAGCAAGGCTTGCGCCCCGCGAAATCCGCGATCTCTTCATGGATCTCCGGCGGCAGGACGAGGCCTGAAAACAGGCCGTCGGAACGCAGCGCATCGACCACCGCCGCCCGCTCGACACCGGAAAACATCGTATCCCCGACATTGTCGGCAGGACGGGCGCGTTTTGCGCCCAGCCAATGCATCCGGCGCCCGGGCATGGTGCGCGCCAGCATGAACATCGGCAGCCAGGCCGGGTTTTCGCGCAGGTCCGTGAGATAGGTCGGAATGCGCACGGCAATACGCCGCAGCAGGCTGCCATTGCGCGCAATGGCTTCGAGACTGTCAGCACCGGAATTGTCAGGGGTTGAAAGCGTCATCGGGTCCTCTTCTTTGAGGGTGACACCGATGCCGCATCGGTGCCCACCACTCGCATGACCCAAACCCAATTCACCCACCTCGGGAAAGGCTAACCGTGCGTCAGATTTTGTGCAATGCACAATGAGCAGAGCAGGTGCAAAAAATCACTTCGGCGCGCGGTGTTGCTGCTTCGGCGGCGCCACCCAGATCTCGGCCTCGAGCTTCTTCGTCGCAAGGCCCCGCGCCAGCGCCTCGGCGCTGCTGGCACTCTTTGACAGCGATGCGGCCTGGCGCTTGCTGATCACCAGCCCGTCGGCGAGCGCACGGTTTCCCGAAAAGACCCTGGCCAGGAAAGGCGTGCGGCTGCCCCGCGCGCGCGAAAACCGCGCCGCCATGGTTTGCCTCGCCGTGTGGGCGACGACCGCGTCGGTCCAGCCCTCCACCAGCCGCGCGCCCGGCTCCAGCAGCAACAGCCAATCACCCTTGGCCTGCCTTATCCCGGCGGCGATACCGCCGCTTGCCACATAGTGGCAGCCGGCATGGTCCGCGACATGATGCGTCTGGTCGTTGGAGCCGGTGTCGCAGACGACAACTTCGCGCACCACGCCCTCGACCGCGCCGCCAATCAGCGAGCCAAGCGTGCGGGCGAGAGCCTCCTCGTCATTGCGGGTTTCGATGAGAACACTGAGCATATTTAGCCGAATAGCGGAAAGCCGCGCACAGCGCCAGTTTTTGCGGCGCAGCATAAAAAGTTCTTGCTTTGTTCTCGTTGGCAAAATAGGAATAATTTCATGAACAGAGCGATTCGACACAACATGGACAGTCCCTGGGAGCGGGCCAAGATGGAACCGATCGTGCGTGCCGACATTGCAGCCTTCGGGGCAGGACGAGCCGAAATGGCCAATGCGATGATCGAGCAGAGTGGCATGCGCATCCGTCCGGACCGCATTCGCGGACGGTCGGCGGGCATCAATCCGTCCGGCCGCTTCGAACCGGTCAGCCGGCATGTCTTCGACGATGGCTGGAGTTCGCTGGAGGAACTGCCGCCGTTCAAGACCGAAGTGCAGGTGGAAAAGCCGCGCACCATCATCACCCGCAACGAATCGCCCGACATCTCCTTCGACCGGTCGATCAATCCCTATCGCGGCTGCGAACATGGCTGTGTCTATTGTTTCGCGCGGCCGACGCACGCCTTCATGGGCCTGTCGCCGGGACTGGATTTCGAATCCAAGCTGTTCGCCAAGCCGGATGCGGCGCGGCTGCTCGACAAGGAACTGTCCAAGGACGGCTACCAGCCGCGCACCATCGCCATCGGCACCAACACCGATCCCTACCAGCCGATCGAGAAACAGTACCGGATCATGCGCGAGATCCTCGAAGTGCTGGAAGCGCGCGGCCATCCGGTCGGCATCGTCACCAAATCCGCCCTGGTGACGCGCGACATCGACATATTGTCGCGCATGGCCGAACGCGGACTGGCCAAGGTGGCGCTGTCGGTGACGACCATGGACCGCATGCTGGCCAGGACGATGGAGCCCCGCGCGTCGACGCCGACCAAGCGGCTCGAAGCGATCCGGCAACTCTCTGACGCCGGCATTCCGGCTTCGGTCATGGTGGCGCCGATCATCCCCGGCCTCACCGACCAGGAAATGGAGCGGATCCTCGATTCGGCCTACGCCGCCGGTGCGCGCGAGGCGGGTTATGTCGTGCTGCGCCTGCCGCTGGAGGTCAGCCCAATCTTCAAGGATTGGCTGCTGCGCCACTATCCCGACCGCTATCGCCACGTGATGTCGCTGATCCGGTCGATGCGTGACGGCAAGGATTACGATTCGGAATGGGGTAAGCGCATGAAGGGCGCCGGACCCTACGCCTGGCAGATCGGCCGGCGATTCGAGATCACCGCCAAGCGGCTCGGCCTCAATGCCGAACGGCGCACGTTGCGCACCGACCAGTTCATCGCCGCCGGAAAGGACCAGGAGCAGTTGATGCTGCTGTGAGACTGCAATTCGCGGCGGCGGTTTGAGCTGCCACGGCGCACAAAATCCCGTCCGGCCTGCCCCGGCCTGCAGACGGTGCCCTCCCGGTCCGGCGCCCCACCCGACCCGGAGGGACTTGCGGAGAATCGGAGCCGATGCGAACCTCGCCGCAACATGGCTCGCGCGCGTTCCGATTCTCCGCTTCTCTTCGAAATCGTCGAGAAACCCGATTTCTCCTTCGAAACGAAGGCGATGGCCGACGGGTTGTGGCCGGTCGCCGGGATGGACGAGGCTGGCCGCGGTCCTTTGGCCGGACCGGTGGTCGCGGCAGCGGTGGTGCTCGATCCCGCCAACATCCCTGAAGGCCTAGACGATTCCAAACGTCTCAGCCATTTGCAGCGCGAGGCGCTGTTCCTGCGCATTCTCGGCTCCGCGCAGGCGGTTTCGATGGCGTCGATCAGCGCCGAAGGCATCGACGGCAGCAATATCCTCAAGGCCAGCCTCGAGGCGATGCGCCGCGCTTTGGTCGGGCTGTCGGTTCGCCCGAAGCTCGCGCTTGCAGACGGCCGCGACGTGCCGCCCGGACTGCCATGCGATGGACGCGCGCTGATCAGGGGCGACCAGCGCTCGCAGTCGATCGCCGCCGCCTCCATCGTCGCCAAGGTGATGCGCGACCGCATGATGTGCGGCTGCGGCAGCCACCACGACCGCTACGGCTTCGAGGTCCATATGGGCTACGCCACGGCCCGGCACCGCACGGCGATCGAGACGCATGGCCCGGTGGCACGGCTGCACCGCATTTCGTTCGCGCCGTTCAGGCTGGGCGGAACCGAGGTGGTTGAGGAAGAGAGCCTCGCCGGGCTGGATTGAGCCGACAGCGACATAGCTGATCTCCCCCCTTGTGGGGGAGATGTCCGGCAGGACAGAGGGGGGCGCTGTCCCGCCGGGATATCGATCGATCCTACTCGGCTTCCTGAACATCTCCAGCCTAAGGCGGATTCAAAGTTGGCCAGAGGCAACCAAGGCCGGCATTCTTTGGCGCCCCCCTCTGCCCTGCCGGGCATTTCCCCCACAAGGGGGGAGATCGGCAGCGTTGGCCTCGGCGCTGAAACAAAAAAGGCCGCCAGGTTGCCCGGGCGGCCTTTTGATATCCAAATGTCAGCTCAGTTCAGCTTGGCCTTCACATCCGCGAGCGAAGCCTTGAACAGGTCGGCTCCGGCCTTGACGTCGACCTTGGCGGCGAGCAGCGCGCGGGCGGCTTCGACGGCGATGTCGACGGCGCTGGCGCACACCTCGGCGACCGCGTCACGCTCGGCCTGACCGATCTTCTGCTCGGCAAGTGCCGTGCGCCGGGCGACATAGTCTTCGGTCTTCTTGTGCGCTTCGGTGGCGAGCATTTCGGCTTCGCGCTTGGCGGCCGCGACAATGTCGGCTGCCTCCTGCTCGGCTTCCTTGCGCTTCTTCTTGTACTGGCCGAGCAGTTGCTGGGCCTCGTCGCGCAGCTTGCGTGCCTCGTCGAGTTCGCTGCTGATCCTGGCAGCGCGGGCGTCGAGCGCCTTGGCGATAAGACCGGGCACCTTGATGTAGATGGCGACGCCCAGGAAGATGATCAGGGCAATCGTGGCCCAAAGCGTTGCGAGAGATGTAGCGTCCATGATGCGCTCCTCACCGGGCCACGGATTTGACCGCGGCCGCGATCTCGGCCTTGCTGGCCTTGCCGCCGACCAGAGCCTCGACGATCGCCGAAGCCGTGTCCTCGGCGATGCCGCCGACTTCCTTCATGGCGTTGGCCTTGATGGACGAAATGCGCGCCTCGGCCTCGCCAAGCTTCTCGTCGAGCGCGGCCTCGATCTTCTTGCGCGCGGTCTCGGCTTCCGCCTTGGCCGCATCCGCGGCCTGCTGGCCGATCGAGTTGGCGTTCTTCTTGGCTTCGGCCAGTTCCTGCTCGTAGGCAGCAACGGCGGCGTCGGCCTCGCCCTTCAACTTCGATGCCTGATCGAGGTCCTGGCTGATGCGATCGTTACGGACATCGATGATGCCGCCGACGCGCGGCACCACGACCCGCTTCAGGAAGAGGTAGAACAGCCCAAAAGTGATTGCCAGCCATAGAAGCTGCGACGGGAAGGTCGCAGGATCGAAGGGCGGAAATGCGCCATGCGCTTCGGCAGGCACGCTGGTACCGGAGTTCGTATCGGCTCCGGTCGCGGCATGGCTGGTATCGGCTGATGGCGCGGACTCTTGCGCGAAGGCAGATGTCACGAACATGGACTATCCCCAGATATCAGGCCCGCCTCTTGCGCGGCCGGCCTGTCCAATATCTTCCCAAAGCCTGGCTCAGCCGAACAGGGCCAGCAGCGCGATGAGAAGCGAGAAGATGCCCAGAGCTTCGGTCACGGCGAAGCCGAAGATCAGGCGGCCGAACTGGCCATCAGCAGCCGACGGGTTGCGCAGCGCGCCCGACAGGTAGCTGCCGAAGATGTTGCCCAGGCCAATGCCCGCGCCACCCATGCCCAGGCAAGCGATGCCGGCGCCGATGTACTTTGCTGCTTCTGCGTCCATTTGTTCAACTCCTTTGGATCTGAAATTCCGTTGCGTTTCCATCCGGCGCCAATGTCCTTGGGCCGGAAACTCTTCCTCAATGCCCGGGATGCAGGGCGTCGTTGAGATACATGCAGGTCAACACCGCGAAGACGTAGGCCTGCAGGAAGGCGACCAGCAATTCAAGCGCCGTCAGCGCCACCGCCATGGCCAGCGGCAGGACCGAGCCCGCGACGCCGACCGCGCCGAGCGCGGAGAGGCTGACGACGAAGCCTGAAAACACCTTCAGGGTGATGTGACCGGCAAGCATGTTGGCAAACAGACGAACCGAGAGGCTGACCGGGCGCGAGACGAAGGAGATGACTTCGATCAGTACCACCAGCGGCAGCAGGAACACCGGCACGCCATGCGGCACGAACAGTTTCAGAAAGCCGAGGCCGTGCTTCATGAAGCCGTAGACCACCACGGTTCCGATCACCAAGGCGGCGAGGCCGAAGGTGACGATGATGTGGCTGGTGACGGTGAAGAAATAAGGAAACAGGCCCAGCAGATTTGCGACCAGCACGAACATGAACAGCGAGAACACGAAGGGGAAGAACTTCATGCCCTGCGTGCCGGCGGCATCGCGCAACATGTTGCCGACGAATTCATAGGCCATCTCGGAGATCGACTGCAGCCGGCCGGGAACCAGGCTGCGGCTCGATGTCGTGAGGAACAGGAACGCGGCTGCGACGACCACGGTCGCGACCATGAACAGTGCCGAATTCGTAAAGGACAGGTCGTAGCCGCCGATGTTAATCGGAACCAGCTTGATGATATGGAACTGGTGGATCGGATCGACCTTGTCAGCTGCCACGTTCTAACCCCGTCAATGCCGCGTACGGCCAAATTACCATTGCCGCGTGAGGGCGGCTATTTCCGAATGCCGCCTGAAAGGCGGTCATTTGCTGTCGTCCCGGCCAGAGCGTGATTTGTCGCCCTGTCCGAATTCTGCCACAACGCCTGCCGAACGCATGACATTGAGCACGCCGGCGCCAAAACCAAGCAGCAGGAAAACGATCAGACCCCACGGCGATGTCCCCGCCATACGGTCGATGATCCAGCCGATGCCGGCGCCCACCACCACGCCAGCGATAAATTCACTGGAGAGTTTGACCGCCTGGCCATATCCGGCCGCACTGCCCGCTTTCGCGTCGTCTTTCCCCTCGAGCCGGTTCGGCAGCCTTGTCGCAAGCGATGCTTCAAGTTCACGCCGACGTCGCTCAAGATCGTCGTCGCGGATGTCAGGTTCATGCTGCTTGCCGCGGCCGGTTTCTCCGGTTCCGTCTGGCCTGTTTTTATCGGCCATCGCAACCCCCCTGCCCGGTCAGACCGTCACCGTCCGTCCGCTTCTAAAGTCGCCGGCAACATAGTTAGAGGGTTTGCGCCCGTCAAGCCACGGGCGGAAGATCATTGCCATGTATTTTAAGCAATAAAATCAATTAATTAGCGAGGTGCGACATCGTGCCCGCCGCGATGATGGGGATGCGCTGCGCGAATCCTCCCGGCAATGGCTGCCTGGTCGAGCCTGCGGCCGATGGAAAAGACCATCGGCCGGCGAGCTCTCAACTCCAGCCGCCGCCATAGGTGCGGTAGAAGATGTGCAGGCCGATCTTCGTCATCTTCTGCATGGTGCGCGCCCAGCCCGGATGGACATATTGGGCATAGTAATGCGTCGACGATCCGACCTCGGCAATGAATATCTTGCCGGCGGTGACGGCCATGGCGATATCCTGCGCGGTCTTGTAGGCGGCCGGGCTGTCGATGCGCTTCTTCCTGCCGTCGCAGGCGAAGGAGAACTGGCAGCGGTTGAACCAGCTGTCGTTCTGATAGACGACGCCGCAGATCGAATTGGGATAGGCCGGATTGCGCACACGGTTGAGGATGACCTGGGCAACGGCGGCCTGCCCGCGAACGGATTCGCTGCGCGCCTCGAAATAGATGCCGTTGGCCAGGCACTTTTGCTCAGGCTTTGAGAAGACGCTGGCCGGCAGCGGGTTCTGAATCCACCAATGGTCGCCCTTGGCCATCGGCGGGATAAAGCGGCCGCTGTTGGGCTGTTCATCCTGCAGCAGGGCTTCGAAGGGCGAGGCCTTGGCATAGTCCGGCTCGGACTGCGCATAGGCCGTTGCCAGAACATCGGGATGATCGTTGTTGACCAAGGCGGCAAGCATGGCCGGCATGCCGGGATCCGGCTTCTTGTCTTCACGCGCATGGAATTCCGCGGCGATCTGGATTTCCTTGCCTTTGATCTGCGGCTTGGCAAAGGCCATCTTCAGGCCGCCGTCCATGCTCGGCCGCATCAGGGAAGAGGTCCGCTGGAAGATCGAACCGGCGTTGAAGTTCTTCGGCGGCGCAACGGGCGACACCTGGACGATGCGGCCCTTCTTGTCGGCGCGCACCACGCGGTCCTCGTCGGGCGAGCCGCTGACCTTGCCGCCCTTGCCGCGAAACGAAACGTTGCCGACGCCAGCCAGGTGAATACCCGATCCGGAGATCGAGCCGGTGACGTCGGAATCGACGAAGGGCATCTCGGCGGCATGGGTCGAACCTGCGACGGATCTCTCGACATAGGAATTCCAGCGCGCGGTCGGCGATTCGAGGCCGGAAACGAGGCTCGTCATGTCCTGGTAGGCGGCGACGGTCGGGAAGCCGATCCAGATGCCGAGGCCGATGATGAAAGGAGACACAAAATTGCGTTTCTTCTCACCGGCGGCGGCAACAAGCCGCTTCAAGACGCGTCGATGCACGGAACTCTCTCCAGGAACGCTACTGACCCCACTGGAGAGCAAAATGATGCATTAACCTTGATGGGACGTTAACGGGATCGATCGGGTTTTCTCAGTCGGCTCAAGGTCGTGGTTTGGAAGTCGGGCGGTTTTGCGGCCGGGACGTTCAGGCCGGCCGCAGGAAGACGGGCCAGGCGACCAGCGCGCAGATGGCGGCCGACAACCATACGCCTGACCATGACCAGAGGTGCAGCAGCCCGGGGATGGCCACCGGCACCAGGAAGAAGCCGACGAAGACGAAGGTGTTGGCCAAGCTGAGCGCGGTTCCGACATGGCCGGCGCCGGCCAGCGTGGCAAGCTCGGTATAGGCGACGCCGTGCCAGGCGGAAACCGAGATACCCGCGACAATCAGCACCAAGGGAAGGACGGCAATCAGCAAGGACTGGCCGCCCGGCAATGTGGGGCTGGCCATGACCATCAGCCAAAGCACAGAGAAGGCCAACCCGCTGAGCGCACTGCATGCGCGCAGAAGCTGGCGGCGGTTGCCATGGCGGTCGGTGAAGCGGCCGCTCCAGACGCGCATGACCATGGCGCCGATCTGCACGGCGGCGAGGCTCGCGCTGATCGCCGCCGTCCCCAGCCCGACGAAGTCGTGCAGGAAGACCGATGCGAAGGTGAGCACGGCCACCTGCGGGAAGCAGAGCAGGCCGATGGCGGTGGCGATGCGCCAGACCTCGATGTTGCGCAGCGGCGCCGGTCCGGCCACAGCCGACGCGACGACGTGCCCCGCCGTCGGCGGCTCATGCAGCCAGCGCCAGGCAAACAGCGCCGAGAGAGCGGAGGCGCCGGCCAGCAGCGCGAACACCGCGGCAAAGCCGAAAGCCAAGGCGAGCGAAGGCAGGACAAGCGCGCCTAGGCCGCCGCCAAGTGGCACCGCCGTCTGCCTTATGCTCATGGCGAAACCGCGCTCGCTTTCCCGGAACCAGCCCATAATGGCTCGGCCGCTCGAGCCATTGACGCTGCCGCCGAGCAGGCCGGTGAGGAGCAGGCTTGCCGACAGGAGCATGACATCGGGAACGCCTGACCTTGTCGGTACGACGAGCATGGCCATGGCAAGGAGCCAGGCCGCCGTCGCGCCAAGCCCGATCAGCAGCACGCGGCGATCGCCCCAGCGATCGGTAAGCAAGCCCCAGGGCAATTCGCTCAGCGCAACCCCCAGGCCGAGAAGGCCGAGTGCCAGGCCAAGTTCGGCATTGCTCAGGTGATAGCCCTGACGAAGCACGACCGCCGTTGCCGGTATGCCGGAGAAGGTGGCCGAGAAGCTGGCGTTCGCGGCGACACCGATGCCCAGGACCTTCCAGCGGTGGCCAGGGCTGAATACCCTTCCGGTAGGGCCGGCAGCACTGCCTCCCAGGGGTTTTTGCGTGTCTTGGTCGGTGCAGTCGACAATGGAGGACATGGTTTCATTCCCGTGGTGGTCCAGTCGCGTGGATCTTGACGGCATTTCCCTAGCGCCATAAGTTCATCCTTAAAATCAGGAAGTTTTTGAATATTGATCCTGAAAAACAGGACGTTTCCATGCGACGCGTGACCTTCGACCTCGACGTTCTCCGCAGTTTCGTCACCGGCATGGAGCTGGGCAGCTTTGCCAAGGCCGCCGACCGGCTTGGCCGGTCGACCTCGGCGGTCAGCGCGCAATTGAAGAAACTGGAGGAGCAGGCAGCGACGCCGATCTTCCGCAAATCGGGGCGTGGGCTGGCCTTGACGGAGGCCGGCGAGACCATGCTCGGCTATGCGCGCCGGCTGCTCGAGCTGAATGACGAGGCGGCGGCGGCGATCCATGATGTCGAACTGGAAGGCTGGGTGCGGCTCGGCCTGCAGGAGGATTTTGGCGAAGCGGTGCTACCGGATGTGCTCGGTCGCTTCGCCCGTGCCCACCCCAAGGTCAAGATCGAGGCCAGGATCGCGCGCAGCCACGAGCTTGCCGAAAGGGTGATGTCAGGCAACCTCGACATCGCGCTCGCCTGGCATAGCGGCCAGACGCTGCCCTACAGCGAGCATGTCGCCGATGTTCCCATGCGCTGGATCGGCCCGGCAAGGCGCATCGAGACCAGCCTGCGCGACGGCGAACCGCTGCCCCTGGTGGCGCTCGAGGCGCCATGCCTGTTGCGCACGGTTGCGACCGAGACGCTCGATCGCGGCGGGCTGCCCTGGCGCATGGCCTTCTCCAGCCCGAGCCTCGGCGGCATCTGGGCGGCCGTGGCGGCTGGCCTGGGGCTGACGATCCGCACCGATGTCGGCCTGCCGGCCAGCGTCAGCGCGATGACGCCGGAGATTGCCGGTCTGCCGGCACTGCCCAAGATGGCCCTCTTTCTGCACCGCCGGGATGCCGAACCCGAGCCGGTGGCGGCCCGCCTCGCCGCCATATTGCTGGAGGCGGCGCGGCAGGCCTTGCCGGGCAATGCGGGGACTACCGGCCTGCGTGCGGTCGCCTGATCGGACGAGCACTGAGGCTCAGCCGCGTTTCTTGGCCCGGCCGGCGAACGGATTGTCGGAGGTGCGCAGCGCAATGCGGATCGGCACGCCCGGCATGTCGAAGGCTTCGCGCAGGCTGTTGGAGAGATAGCGCACATAGGATTGCGGCATCGCATCCGGACGCGAGCACTGGACCACGAAGCCCGGCGGCCGGGTCTTGGCCTGGGTGACGTACTTGACCTTGAGCCGGCGCCCGGCAACGGCGGGCGGCGGATGATGCGCCAGTATGGCTTCGAGCCAGCGGTTGAGCTTGCCGGTCGAAACGCGGCTGTTCCAGACCTTGTGGGTTCTGAGAACCGCATCCATCAGCTTGTCGAGGCCGCGCCCGGTCTCGGCCGAGACCGGCACCGCCTGGATGCCGCGCACCTGCGGCAGCAGCCGCTCGGTCTTCTCGCGCAGTTCCGCCAGCAGTTCCTGCGGATGATCGATGAGGTCCCATTTGTTGAAGGCGATTACCGGCGCCCTTCCCTCGCGGATGATCAGGTCGGCGATCTGCAGATCCTGCTTCTCGAAGGGAATGGTGGCATCGAGCACGATGATGACGATCTCGGCGAAGCGGATGGCGCGCAAGCCGTCCTGCACCGACATCACTTCCAGCTTTTCGTGGATCCTCGCCTTGCGGCGCATGCCGGCCGTGTCGAACAGCTTCAGCCGGCGGCCGTGCCAATCCCAGTCGACCGAGATCGAATCGCGGGTGATGCCGGCTTCTGGTCCGGTCAGCAGCCGCTCCTCGCCGATCAGCGCATTGATCAGCGTCGACTTGCCGGCGTTCGGGCGGCCGACGACGGCGATGCGCATCGGCTTGGTGTCGTCGTAAGCGTGCACATCCTCGGCGTCGGGGTCGGCAATATCCTCGCCGATCAGCACCTCGGTGGTGGCGATCTCGTCGTCTTCGCCCCCTTCGTCCTCACCGAAAGCGCGCCCCTCGCCAAGTGCCGCGATCACCGCATCGCGCAGATCGGGCATGCCTTGGCCATGTTCGGCGGAAACCGGGATCGGCTCGCCAAGTCCAAGCTCCCAGGCTTCCAGCATGCCGCCCTGCGCGCCTTTGGCCTCGGCCTTGTTGGCGACCAGCACGACCGGCTTGCCGGACTTGCGCACGATCTCGGCGAAGGTTCTGTCATCCGGCAGCAGGCCGGACTTGGCGTCGATGGTGAAGAAGATCAGGTCGGCTTCGTGGATGGCGATCTCGGTCTGCACACGCATGCGGCCGGGCAAGGTCGATGCGCCGGCGTCCTCGAAACCGGCGGTGTCGATGACGTCGAAATGCAGATCGTAAAGCTTGGCGGCATGGACGCGACGGTCGCGGGTGACGCCCGGCGTGTCGTCGACAAGCGCCAGCTTCCTTCCCACCAGCCGATTGAAAAGGGTCGATTTGCCGACGTTAGGTCTGCCGATGATGGCGACTTTGAAGGTCATACGGTCCTACAATCATGCATGTCGTTGTCCCAAAACCGCTGCACACTTTTTGGGCGACATGCATTTACGAGCCATTGCCCGAGCCGCGGATCAGCTCGGACATCAGCGTTGCCCGCTCGCGGGTGTTGCGCGGGGCGCCGTCATCGGCGGCGATCTGGTCGAACAGCTTCAACGCGTCCTGGGTCTTGCCTTCCTTCCAGGCGGCAAGGCCGAGCGCCTCGCGCGCCGCGTGGCGCAGCGTGTTGGTGTCCGACGTCAACGCCTCGACGCGGCTGGACACGTCGGCGAAGGAGCCGTGGTCGACGAGCAGCAGCGCTGCCCTGAGCCGCGCCATGTCGCGAATGCCCTGGGGGATGGCGGTGTCGGCGGCGACATCGTCGAAATCCTTGACGGCGGCAGCAGCGTCGCCCTTGCTCGCCTTGACGGTGGCGGCACGCATGCGGGCAAGCAGCGGATAGGCGCCGTAGCCATCCTTTTCCAGCTGATCGAGCGCGGCCAGCGCCTCGTCGTTCTTGCCGTCATTGGCCAGCTTCAGCGCCTGCGAGAAGGCATCGCCGGAGCGGTTGGCGCGCGTCTCGTCCCAATAGCGATAGCCGACGAAGGCGGCGGTGCCGAGCACCACGAGGATGGCGATGACGAGCAAGGCCGGGCCGAAACGGTCCCACAGCTTCTGCGCCTGCTCGCGACGCATCTCGTCGTTGACTTCACGGATAAAACTGTCGTCGGACATCAATCAAAACCATTCCTGCCCCGGGCCGGGGCGGTTCATGAGCCCGCGTTTTAGCGAAATTTTGTCGGCATGGAAGGGGTTCGGCCTGAAAATCGCCTATTCCCACCGGGCAAACGGATGTTTACCCAGGGCAAACGGATGTTTGCCCAGGCAAACCGGCAGAAAGCCCAATCGCACCCATGCCACATTTCGGGGATAGCCGGCTTGCTGACCGCCCGGAGCCTGTAAGTTTACCGATGCCTTGTTTGTCCCGCGTTGCCGCGTTTTCGCTTGTCTCCCTCGCCACCGCCGGCGCGGCCCTGGCCGATCCGCCCGCGCCGCCAATGCCGGCAAAGCCGAAGCAGGTGGTGATCATCTCCTTCGACAGCGCCCGCGACATCTCGCAGTGGAAGCGCAGCCGGGCGCTGGCGCAGCGCACCGGCGCGCATTTCACCTATTTTCTCTCCTGCGTCTTCCTGCTGTCGCAGGAGACACGCCAGGAATACACCGCACCAGGCAAAACGGCCGGCAAATCCAACATCGGCTTTGCCGCTTCCAAGCAGGAAGTGGCCGAGCGGCTCGAGCAGATCGGCCTTGCCACGCATGAAGGCCACGATATCGCCAGCCATGCCTGCGGCCATTTCGACGGCAAGGACTGGAGCAAGGCCGACTGGCTGAAAGAATTCGCCTCGTTCGAACACATTTTAGAGAATGCCTATGCAATCAACGGCATCGCGCCTGAGCCCGCTGGCTGGCGCGACTTCGCACGGCATGCCGTGATCGGTTTCCGCGCGCCGTATCTGTCGGCCAGCAAGGCGCTTTACGAGGCCTTGCCCGCCGCCGGCTACGAGTTCGACGCCAGCGGCGTCTCGCAAGGTCCTGCCCAGCCGCCGACCGTCGGCGGCATCACCCGCTTTTCACTGCCGCAGATCCCGGAAGGACCGAAATCCAGGCCGGTAATCGCCATGGATTACAATCTCTATGTCAGGCATTCCGGCGGTTTCGAGCGGCCGAGCATGGCGGACGAGTTCGCTAACCGGACCTATCAGGCCTTTCGCGCCGCCTTCGACGCGCAGTATCAGGGCAAGCGCATTCCGCTGGAACTCGGCTTCCACTTCACGCTGATGAATGACGGCGCCTACTGGAACGCGCTGGAGCGCTTTGCCGGCGAGGTCTGCGTCAAGGCCGATGTCGAATGCATCAGTTTTCGCGACTACGTTTCGCGGCAGGCTGTCGTCCAGAAGCAGGCCTCGGTTGGCGGCTGAGCCGCCAACCTGTTTGGCATCAACCCAAATCTCCTCAGGCGGGATCTTCGGCGCCCTGCCTTGCCAGATAGCGCCGATCGATATCGGGCAGCGGTTCGCCCAGCAGCGTCGCCTCGAAGGCGCGCAGGCGCTTATGGACCGATTGCAGCTCCACAATGGTCGACCACGAGGTGAGCAGGAATTGCAGCGAACCCGTCACCTTGCCGAAGGCGTTCGAGATCTGGTTCAGCGCGCCGAACGTTATCTTGTGCGCGACCAGCGACGGACCCAGGATCAGCAGCGAGAAGATGTTGTCGGCCTGCAGGTAGGTGTACCGGACGACGTTGAAATAGATGTAGTGGAAATAGAGCCTGAAATAATTGTGCCGGACATTGGCGAACAGTTCGGCGGTGGTGGCAGGCTGTGCACGGTCGGCATGATCCTCACCGTATACCAGTTCCTTACGGTAAGCGGCTTCGACGCGCTGGTTGCGGAACTGCAACCCCGGAAGTTTCAGGCCGGCAATCATCACGGAGATCGTTCCGAACAGACACCAGGCCAGCGCCGCGACCACCAGGGGCTGCGGGATCGCGCCGACGATCGGCAATTCGCTGATATGGGCCTGCAGCTGGATCATCACTGGCAGGAAAGCGATCAAGGTCATGATCGACTGGACGAAGCTGGAGCCGAGATCTTCCATGATCTGCGAAAACCGCATCGTGTCTTCCTGGATGCGCTGCGAAGCACCCTCAATATGGCGCAGCCTGGTCCAGTTCTCGATGAAGTAGTTGTTCATCGCCGTGCGCCAGCGGAATATCCAATGGCTGACGATAAAGGCATTGACCACCTGCACATTCATGCCGACCAGCGCGAGCCAGGAAAAGTCGGCCAGCCCGGTATAAAATTCACCGTTGGTCGATTTTCCGGTCCCTGACATCAGCCCCTGCACATAGTCGAAGAAAGGCCCGTACCAGGCGTTGACGGCGACACTTACCTGCACATTGAAATAGATGAAGAACAGGATGACCGCCGTCATCAGGATCGACCAGCGCTGCCACGGATGCGGCGAATACCAACTCCAGAATGCGTAGAAGATGGCCACGCAGGCCACGAAATAGATGTAGAACCAGAGGAACGGCTTCGACACGAGAACAGCGATGCCGATGATGGGCGGCGCATCGGCGGCGGCGGCTGGCAGGCCGAAAACGGCGCCCAATTGCTCACCGCCGAAAAACCAGAACAGGATTGCCGCAAGGCTCCAAATGGCGGCCGAAGAGAAAAAGAGCTTCGGCTGCGGGAAGAAGGATACGAACACTGTGGCGAATTCCTTGCTTGGTGGGCAAATCAGCTGACTTCGGCGGGCATAAGGTCACACATTAGGGGGAAAGAAAATGCCTGCCCCGATGCCCGGCGCAGAGCAAGACCACAAATCATGGCGATTTTGGCACGGCCGACCATGTGATGGCGCCGGAGATCACCAGCATGGCCGCGGCGACGATCGAAGCGAGGAAGAAATCGCCTGACATCTGCGCCAACAGGCCGGCGGCGATCGGGCCGATGATCTGGCCAAGGCCGAACGACGCCGTCATCAAGGCAAAGATGCGCCGGGGCGCCTGCGGCGCCTGCTGCCGCGCGGCCTGCAGGCCAAGCGCGGTGATGGCGATGAAGGTGCCGCCGAGCAGCAAACCGCCAAGCAGTGGTCCTAAATATCCGCCAAGCGCCACGCTGGCGGTGACGCCGATCACTTCTATGAGACATGCCAGCGCATAGGCGGCGTTCAGCCCGACCCGCCCGGCTATCTTCTGCCACAGCCAGGCCGAGGGAAAACCGGCAAGACCGGCGACCAGCCAAACCATGGCCTCGAAGACCCGGCCGCCGCCGCCCTGGCGGACGATGGCGACCAGGAACGTCGCCGTCACCACATAGCCAAAGCCAAACAGGCCGTAGGCGATGATGATTTTCATCAGCGACCGGTCTTTCGGCAGCGCCGGTTCACGGACGGCTTGGCCGTTTGCGAGCGGGCCTTCGTTCGCCAGCAGCGCCACGACCACGAAGCCACAAGCCGAAATTGCCGCCGACCACAACCAGCCCGCGGCCCAGCCCGCATGCTCGGTCACCAGCCCCGCCATCATCACCGCGGAGATCGCGATGCCGAGGCCGACGCCGCCAAAATGCCAGGCCTGCAGGTCGCCGCGACCGGCGGCATTGATATGGCTGAAAACGATGCTGGCCATGAAGACCATGACGAAGGCGCTGGCCAGACCGGCCAGAAAGCGGATGAGGAGAAAGGCGGCCATGGCGTCGGTCAGCCCCATCAACGCGGCAAGGATGGTGCTGGCGCCAAGACCGCCCAGCATCAGCACACGCTCGCGCCCATGCGCCCAGCCGCCCGCCGCCACAAACGCGCCGACGAGGTAGCCGAGATAGTTGGCGGACGCGATCCACCCGGCGTTGGCCGGCGACAGATGCAGTTCCTCCATCATGCCGGGCAGGATCGGCGTGTAGACGAAGCGGCCGATGCCCATGGCCACCGCCATCGCGATCATGCCGGCGAGGGTGAAGCGCAGTGCTGTTGAGGTGGCCGATCTCATTGCAGCGCACAATAAATGCAGGGATCGTTGAAACAATCCGCCATCCGTTGGGCCAGTGCGCGCGCAGAGGCGCGACGGGTTCGACTTCCAGTCAAGCCGAAGGCGCGTCGTCGGCTCAGCAGCGCCCACCCAAACCGGCGTGCAATGAAGCGGTCTCGTGCACCGTTCGCCGCGCCGTCAGCCTGAACGGCACGTCGCCCAATTCACGCTCAGACATGGTGTTCAGCACAGGATGCGACAGCGGATCGGTCAGCCAGGTCTGCGTGTCGCTTTGCGCGCGCGACCCGGACGGCGTGCCCGCAGCAAACAGAACCTTCAGCGACGACAACAGCCTTAACATTTGAGCCTCCTCGGATCTGGCTCCCATCGACAAAGTCTGCCGTTCCCTCGCGTCTTTCAATTGAGATTTCAGCCGGACCAGTTTAGAAAATCTCAAATGGCCATGCTCAACCGCGTTCATCTCAACGGCCTTCGCGCCGTCGAAACCGTAGCCCGTCTCGGCTCGCTGGGGGCGGCCGCCGGCGAGCTCAACGTTTCCGTCAGCGCCGTCAGCCAGCAGATAAGCCGCACCGAAAAGCAGCTTGGCCAGGCGCTGTTCGAGCGCACGGCGAGCGGTCTGGTGCTGACCGAGTTCGGCGCCGTCTTCGCGACCCGCCTCGGGGCTGGATTTCGCGAGCTTGCCCAGGCCGTGGCGCTGGCCGACGAAGCGAGCCAATGCACATTGGTCGTCTCGGCAGCGCCAGCCTTCGCTTCGAAATGGCTGCTGCCCAGACTGTCGCGTCACTTCGACCGCCATCCCAACGTGCTGTTGCGCATCGACGCTTCGGTGCGGCTGGCCAATCTCGACCATTCCGACGTCGACATCGCCATCCGGCTTGGCGACGGCAAATGGTCTGGCGGGCGGGCTGAACTGCTCTTGGCGCAGGAAGTGTTCCCGGTCTGCGCACCTGACATCGCCCGGAAACTGAAATCGATCGAGGACCTTGCGCAGACCTGCGCCATCACCGACGAGCGGGCGATGATCAACTGGGAGAGCTGGTTCGCGGCGGCCGGTGTCGCGCCCGTCGCCTTCCAGAAAGGCGCGCGCTTCACCGACCCGATGCTGTGCCTGGAATCGGCGATTGCCGGCCATGGCGTGATGCTGGGCTGGCAGTTGCTGGCGGCGGATGCGCTGGCCGACGGGCGGCTGGTGGCGCCGTTCGGAATCCGCGCCCAGAGCGGGCTCGGCTACTGGCTGGTGACCGCGTCGGCCAAGACGGAGAGTCGCAAGGTCCGGGATTTCAAGGCCTGGATCAAGGAAGAGATCGAGGCGACGATGGCGCAGTTCGGATCTCTCGAAAGCGCGGCATAGAGCCTGTTTCGTCCCGATGGAATCGGGATGGCGCTCTGTCGCTTTTGGTCGACCATGATCTTGTCCGAAAACCGGTTCCCGCTTTTCGGGACCATGGCCTGAACTGGCCCAGCGCAATCGCGGTGGAAAGGCGGGTGGCGCCGGTCTATGTAAGGTATCGGACCTCACATCACGGCAGGCAGGATCATGACCACACATTCGCGCGGCGTTTCCGCAACGATCGACCCGGTGAAGCTCGACAGGCTGGCGGAAGTCGCCATCAAGGTCGGCCTGCAATTGCAGCCCGGCCAGGATCTCGTACTGACCTCGTCGATCGCGGCATTGCCGCTGACCAGGCGCATCGTCGAGCATGCCTACAAGGCCGGTGCCGGTCTGGTGACACCGATCTTCAACGATGACGAGATGACGCTGGCGCGCTATCGCTTCGGCGCCGACGCCAGCTTCGATCGCGCCGCCGGCTGGCTCTATGAAGGCATGGCGAAGGCTTTTTCCAACAATGCCGCCAGGCTTGCCGTGCGCGGCGAGGATCCGTCGCTCCTGTCGGCGCAGGACCCGGCAAAAGTGGCGCGCGCCAACAAGGCCAATTCCATGGCCTACCAGCCGGCGCTGGAAAAGATCACCGGCTTCGACATCAACTGGAACATCGTCGCCTATCCGGACCTCGCCTGGGCCAAGCAGGTGTTTCCCGATGACGCCGACGACGTCGCGGTGGCGAAGCTCGCCGACGCGATCTTCGCGGCGTCGCGGGTCGATGTGGAAGACCCGATCGGCAATTGGAAGGCGCACAACGCCGCGCTGCGCGGCCGAACCGAATGGCTGAACGGCCATAATTTCCATGCGCTGCACTTCACCGGACCAGGCACCGACCTGACAGTCGGGCTGGCGGACGGCCATGAATGGATGGGCGGCGCCTCGACCGCCAAGAACGGCATCACCTGCAATCCCAACATCCCGACCGAGGAGGTCTTCACCACGCCGCATGCCAGGCGCGTCGAGGGCCATGTCTCCTCGACCAAGCCGCTGTCCTACCAGGGAACGTTGATCGACGAGATTTCGGTGCGTTTCGAGGAAGGCAGGATCGTCGAGGCCAAGGCGTCGAAGGGCGAGGATGTGCTGAAGAAGGTGCTCGACACCGACGAGGGCGCACGGCGTCTCGGCGAGGTGGCGCTGGTGCCGCATTCCTCGCCGATCTCGGCCAGCGGCCTGTTGTTCTTCAACACGCTTTTCGACGAAAACGCCGCCTGCCACATCGCGCTCGGCCAGTGCTATTCCAAGTGCTTTGTCGACGGTGCCTCGCTCAGCCAGGACGAGATCGCCGCGCGCGGCGGCAACAAGAGTTTCATCCACATCGACTGGATGATCGGCTCGGACAAGATCGACATTGACGGCGTCCACAAGGACGGCAGCCGTGTGCCGGTGATGCGCAAGGGCGAGTGGGCCTGAGGGGTTCGGCGTAGGGAGGTCGAATGGCGTTCGACCTGATGGTCAAGCGGATCTACGAGCCGGCCGCTGCCGATGACGGGCAGCGGGTGCTGGTCGATCGCATCTGGCCGCGCGGCGTCAGCAAGGAGCATGCCGCGCTGGCGCTGTGGCTGAAGGAGATCGCGCCGAGCGACGAGTTGCGGAAGTGGTTCGGGCATGAGCCCGCACGCTGGGCGGAGTTCCAGAAACGCTATCGCGTCGAGTTGGATCGGAATGAAGAAGCGGTGACGCAACTGCGCGACCTGCTTCGGGAGGGCAAGGTAACGCTGCTCTACGGCGCCCATGACGAGGCGCACAACAATGCGGTGGCGCTGGCGGAGTATTTGCGCGGGAGAGGCTGAGGCGGCCATAACTTTCTGGGGCCGGCGGGACAGCGCCCCCCTCTGTCCTGCCGGACATCTCCCCCACAAGGGGGGAGATCGGCAGCTTCAACGGCTTCGCTACCTACTTCACCGCCTGCTCATAAACATCCGGCTTGAACCCAACCAGAACCCGATCGCCGATTTCCAGCACCGGCCGCTTGACCATCGTCGGCGTGGCCAGCATCAGCGCCTTGGCCTTGTTTTCATCGAGGCCTTGCTTGTCCTTATCCGCCAGTTCGCGGAATGTGGTGCTGCCCTTGTTGAGCAGCTTTTCCCAGCCGACCTTGCCGACCCAGCCATCCAGCCGCTTCGCGCCCAGCCCCTCCGCGCGGAAATCGTGGAAGCGATAGGCCACGTCATGGCTCTCCAGCCAGACGCGCGCCTTTTTGACCGTGTCGCAGGTGGTGATGCCGTAGATCGTAATCGTCAAAGCGCGTCCCTCAAGCTGACAGTCGAATCCGTCCCACAGCCTAAAACCGCCCTTCCCGCTTTGCCAGCACCCAGGCCCGTAACTGCGGAATATTCGGGCAACAACCATGATGAGATGGGTTTCTTCGATGGCTGGGGTACGGTGGCCGATCAGCTCGCCGAGTATGTGAAGACGATTTGAACTCTCGCATGGCGGCCAGGACGCCGTCCCGGGCCGCCATGCTTGTTTCTCGATCCTGTAGCGAAGAGAAGCCTCCGATGTCGGAGCTTTCGGCCTCAGTAGTAGAAGCGCTCTTCGGTGATCTTGCCGTTCTTGACCGTGTAGAGGCCAACCTCATCCATCGTGACGCGCTGGCCGGTGGCCTTGGGCGTAATGTCGAACGTGAAGCGCAGCGCGAACTGGTCGCCGTTGACATAAGGGCCTTCGACCGAACCACCGTGGACTTCGTGGTTTTCCTGCCACCATTGGCTTTTCTGCCTGAGGGCCTCCTTGCCGTGGCTGACGGCCATCGGCCCCTCCATGGCTTCGTAACTGGCGATATCGTCGGCATTGTATTTTTCAGCAGCGCCATTGTGATCGCCCTGCTTGAGGAGCTCGGTGAAATCCTTGGCAATTTCCGCGTTGGTCATGTGTATTCCTCCTGTTCAGACGCACTGCAATTAGGGAAGAGCCTGCCCGTCTGCCACCTGTGCCCACATGACAGCTGACAAAGTGTGTCAGGACGATCGATATAGCCCGGCTCTGTGACGATGAATTTCAGGAGCGCGGGCAGCGGCCTCGGTTGCGGACGCAAGCCAATTCCGCAATGCTGGATGCATGTGCAACCTCTACAACATCACCACGACGCAAGAGGCGGTCCGCCAATGGACGCGCGCGCTGCGCGATATCAGCGGCAACCTTGAACCTTCCGTTGACATCTACCCCAATCAGCCCGGCCCGGTCGTCCGCAACACGGCAGACGGGAAGCGCGAGCTGGCGAAACTGCTTTGGGGGTTGCCGACGCCACCAGAGCGCATGAAGGGCAAGGCCGACTACGGCACGACCAACGTTCGCAATCCACAATATTCGCACTGGCAACAGTTTGTCGGGGTCGAGCATAGATGCGTCGTACCGGTCACCAGTTTTGCCGAACCCAGCCCGACACCGAGCGACAAGGACCCAGAAACAGGCATCCAGCGCAATTACTGGTTTGCCCGTGACGAAAGCCGGCCGCTGTTCTTCTTTGCCGGCTTCTGGACCCGTTGGCAGGGTGTTCGAAAGGTCAAGGACGGACCCGGCGACTTCGAGTTATTTGCCTTCATGACAACCAAGCCTAACGCCCTCATAGCGCCGATCCATGAGAAGGCCATGCCAGTAATCCTGACCACGTCGGACGAGACCGAGGCCTGGCTGACGGCACCCTGGGCAGAAGCACGGCATTTGCAGCGAACAGCGCCAGACAACGCGTTGGTCATCGTTGAGAAGCCAGCCACACAAATCAAGTTTCCGCAGCAGGCACCGGCCCAAGGGTCTCTGTTCTAGGCTGAGGGGATAGCCGCGTTCCTCATTCCTCGTCTCGCCATATCACACGGCGAACCATGCGGATTTCGACAAGGCGTCTCACACGAATTTTCAAGCGCTCAGCAGCGCTCGGCAAAATTATGTCGGCATCAAGCTCGCGAAGCTTGCAGCGCTCGCACCGCATATGCCGTTCGACATCCCAAAAGGGAATGTCACCGACAAGCTTCGCGAGATCGCCGGGCAGATAGTGCCGGGTGATGTTGCAGTGCCGGCATCGGACACGAATGAGTTGCCCCACTTCGTGCGCGAGGCATAGGGTTTGTACATTTCGGCGCGGTCGGGTGCTCAATTCCGGCATCAACTAATTTAGGAATGTCTTCCTAGATTAGTCAATTCCTACTTAATTCCATGGTCGTTTGTTCACATGTCGATCAGACCCGCGGTTGCGGGCGACCATGCGAAGGCGGAAGAGGCTAGCCCGGCAGCATGGGGCAGTTGGCGCCACGGCGCAGGCTGACATGCGCCACATCGCCAATGCTGAATTGAAACCCCTCGGCCTGGCGCGGCGCATCGATCACCACCGGCAACCCCTGCCCAAGTTCAGCATGCAGCCGCAAGGTACGGCCGTGGAAGACGATGCTGTTCACCCGCGCCGGCGCGGTTCCTTCGGTCGCCTCGGTGGCGGCCAGCAAGTCCTCCGGACGCACGCCGATGGTGCGCATCTCGCCTTCGCCGGGTGCCTGGCCGGTTTCGGAGGTAGCCTCCAGCGGCAGAGCGCCGGCAGTGAAGCGCAAACGATCGCCGTCGCGGCCGACAAAGCGCGACTGCAGCAGGTTCATGGTGCCGATGAAGCTCGCCACGAACTTCGTCGCAGGCCGGTCATAGAGCGTCGCCGGCGGCGCGATCTGCTCGATGCGGCCCTTGTTCATGACGACGATGCGATCGGAGATCGACAGAGCCTCGGTCTGGTCATGGGTGACCATGACGAAGGTCGTGCCGAGCCGCGACTGCAGCCGCTTCAGTTCGACCTGCATCTGTTCGCGCAGATGCGCGTCCAGCGCCGACAGCGGCTCGTCGAGCAAGAGCACGCGCGGCTCGCAGACGATGGCGCGAGCAAGTGCCACGCGCTGGCGCTGGCCGCCCGACAATTCGGAAACACGGGCGCGAAGCTTGTCGGCGAGACCGACCATGTCCAGCGCTTCGCCGACCCGCTTTGCCTGCTCGATTCCCGACAATCTGCGCAATGACAGGCCGAAGCCGACATTGTCGGCGACATCCATATGCGGAAACAGCGCGTAATCCTGGAACACCGTATTGACCGGCCGGTCGAAAGGCCGAAGCGCCGTGATGTCGCGGCCGTCAAGCAAGACCTTGCCGCTCGACGGGCTTTCGAAGCCGGCGATGACGCGCAGGCTGGTGGTCTTGCCACAGCCTGACGGCCCGAGCAGCGTGATGAACTCGCCGCTGATAATGTCGAGATCGACGGCATCGAGCCCAACGATGCCGCCCGGGAAAACCTTGGAGACCGCCTGCAACCGGACGAGTGGATCAGGCGCCATCGCGAACCTCGGAAGGCTTCGTGGTGTTGACCCACAGGATCTGGCATTGCTCGGCGCCGGGATTGCGGAAGGCATGCAACAGCGTGCTCTTGAAGGCAAAGCTGTCGCCGGTCTTCAGCCCGTATTTTGTCGAGTCCACCACCAGTTCGGCCTCGCCCGAAAGCACATAGCCGAATTCATGACCGGCATGGGCATAGGCTTCCGCCGTGCCGCCACCGGCCTCCACCGTCACCAGCATGCCGGTCAGCGTCGCACCGGGCGGCGACAGCAGCGCCTTCGCAATGCCTTCCGACTTTACGGGAATGGAGCGCCGCTTGTCGGCGCGCACGCAATAGAGATCGTTGACGGCCTCGTCGCCATCGGCGATCAGCGCCGAAGGCTCGATGTCGAGGGCGGCGGCGAGCGGCCAGATCACCTTGACGCGCAGCGAGGACATGCCGCGCTCGATCTGGCTCAGCGCGCCGATCGACACGCCTGCCCTGGCCGCCAGTTCGGCCAGCGACAGGCGCCGCTCCAGCCGCAGCGCCCGCACACGGCGCCCGACGCGAACATCGGCATCGTCCCTGGGTTTTTCGGCGGCGTCGTCCAGCATGTCCATGCATTCGTCCTCGTTGTCTTTCCCTTCTCCCGCAACGGGAGAAGGCAAGAGTGCTCACCCACCAGCCTTCACTTTCTCGAACATCTTGGCCACATCGTCGTTCTGCTTCATCGGCCCGGTGAAGATCGTGGTTTTCAGCATCACTTCCGGATCGGACGGCAGCTGCAGTTTCTCCAGTTCCTCCTTCGCCACGCCGGCGAAGGCGGTGCTCAGAGAACTGCCATAGCCATAGGACTGGATCAGGTACTTGCCCGAACCGGCATCCAGCCGGCTGTTGATGAAATCATAGGCGAGATCGACATTCTTGGCGTCCTTCAGCATCACAAAGCCGCAGGCCCAGGTCAGCATGCCTTCCTTCGGCTTCATGAACTCGACCGGCACGCCCTGCTTCTTCAGCGAGGTGGCCGACGCATTCCAGGTCATGGCGGCGACAAGCTGGCCGCTGGCCAGCGCCTGCTCGACCGACGTCATGTCCGTGGTGTAGCTCGACAGCAGCGGGCGTTGTTCGCGCAGCTTTGCCGCGACCTTGTCCATCTCAGCGGGCGTCATGTCGAACGGATTGACGCCGGCCAGAAGCGCGGCGACGATCGGCGTGTCATGCACGGCGTCGATCGTCGCCATGCGTCCGGCATATTGCTTGTCCCACAGCAGGTTCCAGCTTGCCTCGGGGTTCTTCACCAGATCGGTGCGGTAGAGGATGGAGGTGTTGCCCCAGTCCCACGGCACCATCCACACCTTGCCGTCGCCGGCCTGCAGGTCGGGCAGGTTCTTGAACACCGGGAAGATCGAATCCCAGTTCTTGATGCGCTTGGTGTCGATCGGCTGCAGCAGGCCTTCCTTGTTCCAGCGCGCCACCTTGTCATAGCAGGGATGCGCGATGTCAGGCCGGAAGCCGGCCTTGACCTTGGTGAAGGCATCGTCGTCGTCGCCGAAGATCGAGGCCTCGACGCCATCGGGATGAGCGGCGAGGAAGCTCTTGTTGAAATCGGGCAGTTCGTAACCCGACCAGGTGAAATATTGCAGCTTTTCGGCGGCCGGCGCTACGGTCGAAGACAGTGCTAGCGCCAGCGCGGCGAGGCCGGCGCGCGCCTTGTATCCGGTTATCGATGTCAGGTGGAATGTCATTTTCGTTCTCCTCTCATTGTTATGGTCAGGCTGGATCGCGGCGCGCGGCACCGAGCCCGCGATGGCGCAGGATCTCGGCAGTGCCGGCGATGATGAAGGATGTGGCCAGGATCACCGTCCCCAGCGCCATGACGGTCGGCAGCGAGCGGGGAAAGCGCAGTTGGCTCCAGATATAGAGCGGCAGGGTCGGCTCGGTTCCGGCAAGGAAGAAGACGACGATGAACTCGTCGAAGGAGATCAGGAAGGCCAGCATGAAGGCCGACAGCACGGCGGGCAGGCTGAGCGGCAGCATGACGCGCCGGAACGTCGTCCAGTCGGAGGCGCCGAGGTCGAGCGCCGCCTCGCGAACCGTCCTGGGGATGGCGGCGAAACGGCTGCGCATGACGACCACGGTCGTCGGCAAAGCCACGAGTATGTGGCCGAGCACGATGGCGACCCGCGACGGCCCAAGGCCGATGAGGTTGATCAGGATCAGCAACGATATGCCGACGATGACGCCGGGGATGAGGATCGGCAGGCGGGCTATGGCGCTTATGGTGGCGGCAAGCGGCGAGCGGCCATAGAGGTCCATATAGGACACGGTGATGCCGCACAGCGTGGCACCGGAAGCGGCGATGGTGCCGATGACGAGGCTGTTCAGGAGCGCGCCGGACAGCGCCGGATTGCCGTAGAGCGTCGCATACCATTGCGACGTAAAACCCTGCAGCGGAAACGCCGCCTGGATGGAATCGTTGAAGGAAAACAGCGGAATCAGCAGGACCGGCAGATAGAGAAACACCAGATAGGCAAGCACGTAGAGGCCGAGCCAGCGGCCATCCGGTTTCGTGCCGGCGCGTTCGGCTTTCATGTGCGGCTGCCAAATCTGCGGTCGGCACCGCGCGCGACCAGCACCACGACGAGGATGACCAGCATGACGGAGACTGAAAGCGCGGCGCCGAACGGCCAATCATTGGCCTTGCCAAACTGCGACTGGATCAGCGTGCCGATCATGGTGCTGGCCGGGCCGCCGACCATGGCCGGCGTGACATAGTCGCCGACCGTCGGCACGAAGACGACGAGCGCGGCCGCCAGCACGCCCGGCATGGAGTTCGGCAGCACGACGCGGCGGAACGCGGTAAACGGCCGCGCGCCGAGGTCGGAGGCAGCCTCGAGCAGCGATTTCGGGATGGTGTCGAGCGCCACATAGATCGGCAGGATGGCGAAGGGCGCATAGGCGTGAGCCAGCGTGACGACCACAGCGGCCGGCGTGTTGAGAAAGGCCAGTGTCGGCTCCGACCAGATGCCGCTTTCGATCAGCGCCGAGTTCAGGACGCCGTTATAGGCGAGCACGATCTTCCAGGCGAAGACGCGCAGGAGATAGCTGGTCCAGAATGGCAGCGTCACCAGGAACAAGAGCAGGCCGCGCCGGCGCCCGGCGTGGAAGGCAAGATAATAGGCGACGGGATAGGCGGTGGCGACGGTTGCCAGCGTCACCAGGCCGGCGATGACCAGCGAGCGCAGCGTCACCGTCCAGTAGAGCGGATCGGTGGCCACGGTGACGAAGTTCTCGACGGTCAGCCCGACGCCGAGGAGCGAGCCGTCATTGCCGCGGAAGGCGAGGAACAGCACCAGGCCAAGCGCGAACAGGATCAGCAGGAAAGTGACCAGCGCCCCTGGCAAAAGCATGGCGAGCCGGAAGCCCGATGAAGACCGGGCCCCTGGCGCTTGTGCTGCAACTAAGGCCGACATCGACCTGCCCACCAAATTTGAAATTGGCTAACAGTTTTTCATATTCGTGAAACTGTCAAGCAGAATCCGGCTTTCCTGAATTGGTCGTCATCAACGCTCCAGCGACTGCCGGAACGCTTGGGGCTTTGCCCGGTATGGTCAAAAAGCCGTAGCCGACCTGGTAAGCCTGCCGTTCTCGGCCGCGTTCGTCAGCTAATCTCATCCGAACCGTTTGGCCGGTGTGCCTCGAACGCCTGCGCGCACCGCGAACAACCCGCCCTCCTGCGGGTTTGCCTGCAAATGTCTCTCGCTCATGGTAAACCGCGCCGAAGTGACGAAGAGGGTATCGAAATTCTCGCCGCCGAAGGTGCAGCTCGTAGGCCAGCTGCACGGCAGGTCCACCACCTTGTCCAGGACCCCGTCAGGTGAAATGCGAACCAGGCACCCGCCCCCCGCAACGCGACAGTTCCAGACATAGCCTTCCTCATCCATGCACGACCCGTCCGGCAGACCGCGTGGAAAGTCCGAGAAGAAAGGACGCCTATCGGTTATTCGCGACCGCACCCTGTCCCAGCGATAACGAAAGACCTGGTTCTTCGTCGTGTCCGCCGTGATGAAGGCATTATCCGCTGTCCAGATCATCGTGTTGGTGATGCCGAAGCGATCGGCACTGAGCGCCTCGACAATGCCGGCTGTGTCGACGCGATAGATCCGCCCCGCATCTCGCGAAATATCGCGCGCAAGATCATCGTCGTCGATGTTGTTTTCCATGGTGCCGACCCAGAACGAGCCATCCGGGGCGACCACGCCCTCATTCAACCGTGTGTCAGGGCTGTCCGGTTCGATCGTCGCGATCGTCCTGAAGGCTTCTCCGAAATCCCACAGAGCCACATCCTTTCGCAGCCCGACGATCGCGCCCCCGTCCCCGCGCAGGCCAATCGAGGTTGCGAGGTCCGGTGTCTGCCAACTCTGATGATCGCGAGTAACCGGATCGAGCTGGTGGATGCGTCGCCCGACTATATCCACCCAGATCAGTGTCTTCCTGTTCTCGTCCCAGAGCAGGCTCTCACCGACGATATCCTGGGCATCGAACGCCAAGCCTGGCCGTTTTTCTCCGCTATCCACTGCCCTTCCCCTCCAACTGTCGCGTAGTCAACCGCTATTGACAGACAAGATTTCACAAAGATATACACATTTCAAGGAAACATGTCATACAGGTTTTGGGCAAATGGTAAGCGATCGCAGCATAGGGCCTGACGAGACAAATCCCGGGCTGGTGAGCGCCGCCATTCAGGCCATCACCCAACACATCCGCGTTGAAGGCCTTGGCCCTGGCGACCTCTTGCCCAGTGAAGCCGACATGACCCGCAAGCTCAGTGTCTCGCGCACGGTGGTGCGGGAGGCGTTTCGGTCGCTGTCGGCGATGCGCCTGATCGACATGAGCGCCGGGCGGCGCGCCAGCGTTGCCAAGCTCGACATTGGCGCGATGTCGATGGTGATCGAGCACGGCGTCACGACCGAACAGATCAGCATCCAGCAGGTCTATGATGTGCGCCGCACCATCGAAATGCGCACGGTGGCGCTGGCCGCGCTCCGGCGGACCGACGCGGAGGCGGCTGACGTTCAGAAATGCGCGCAGCTGATGCGCGAGAATTACCGTGCGCCGGAGATCGTCATGGAACACGACATCGCATTCCATGAAGCGATCGCGCGGGCCTCTCACAACCCGGTGTTTTCGTTGATCATCAACGCCTTCAGCGGCGTCACGCGACGCACCTGGGTGATCGGCTGGCGTACGCGTGCAACCGAGGAAGAGCAGATCAAGATGATCGAGGGGCACGCGGATATTGCTCGGGCGATCATCGCGGGGAACCCGCAACTCGCCGCCGAACATATGGCCGCGCATTTCGACAAAAGCGTCAAGGCATTGATCGACGCGGGGATCGCATGAAAATCCGCTCGCTTGAGACCATTCGTATCGAAGAGCGGCCCAATCTGCTCTGGATCGAGGTGCATACCGACGAGGGCATCACCGGCCTTGGCGAAACCTTTTTCTTGGCCCGCACGGTCGAGGAATATGTCCATGAATATGTCGCGCCGCGCGTGATCGGCCGCGATCCACTGCAGATCGATCTGCTTTCCGCGGACCTGGTCGGCTATCTCGGTTTCCGCTCAAGCGGGGTCGAAGTCCGCGGCAATTCCGCCTTCGACATCGCGCTCTGGGATATTTTCGGCAAGGCCATGAACCAGCCGATCGCGCAACTCCTGGGAGGCTTTTCGCGGCAGTCCATCCGTACCTACAACACCTGCGCCGGCACCGAATACATCAAGGACGGCAAGGGGCAGACCACCGCGAATTATGGTCTCGGCACAAGGCAAGGCTACGACGACCTGAACGGGTTTCTCCACCGCGCCGACGAATTGGCAGCGGAGCTGCTCGAGGATGGCATAACGGCCATGAAGATCTGGCCTTTCGACCATGCCGCCGAGAAAAGCCGAGGGCAAGACATCAACGCCGGCGACCTGAAAGCCGCGCTGCAACCCTTCGAGAAGATCCGCAAAGCTGTCGGTGACAAGATCGACATCATGGTCGAGTTCCACTCCATGTGGCAGCTCTTGCCCGCGATCAAGATTGCCAAGGCGCTCGGGCCTTACGGCACGTACTGGCATGAGGATCCCATCCGCATGGACAGCCTCGCCGATCTCAAGCGCTATGAGGCCGCGAGCCCGGCACCGATCTCGGCGTCGGAAACCTTGGGCAGTCGCTGGGCATTCCGCGACCTTCTGGAGACCGGCGCCGCAGGCATCGTCATGCTGGACATTTCCTGGTGCGGCGGGCTTTCCGAAGCACGCAAGATCGCGGCGATGGCTGAGGCCTGGCATTTGCCGGTCGCGCCGCACGACTGCACCGGGCCGGTGGTTCTGGCGGCGTCCACGCATTTGTCCCTCAACGCGCCCAACGCACTCGTACAGGAGAGTGTGCGGGCATTTTACAGGACCTGGTATCGCGACCTCGTGACCGCGCTACCGGAAGTCAAGGACGGCATGATCACCGTGCCGCCTGGCCCCGGCCTCGGGCTGGAACTCAATCCCGACCTCGGTCGGGCCTACACCGTCCATCGCCGCGTCTCCGACAAGGCGGACATCTGAAGAACACCAACGGGAGGATTAGTAATGAAACGACTGACTGCAACGCTTTTGCTCGCGACGACACTGTTCGCCGGGCCTTCCGTCGCCAGCGCCGACGGGCTCAACATCGTCTTCACGCACCATTCGTCGGCCTCGAACACCTTCTGGCAGGCGGTGAAAAAGGGCTTTGACGATGCCTGCGGCAAGGTCGAGGCCAAGTGCAACATGATTTTCACCCAGACCGAAGGCTCGGTCGAGCAGCAACTCGCCAACATGCGCGCCGCGCTTGCGGCAAAGCCGGATGCGCTGCTGACCTCGATTGTCGACAACAAGGCGTTCGACGACGTCATCAAGGAAGCGCGAGATGCCGGTGTGTTGGTGATTGCCGTCAATGTGGATGACACCGAGGGCGCCAAGGGCAATGCGCGGCAGGCCTTCATAGGGCAGGGTTTCAAGCCGGCGGGCTATTCGCTCGGCAAGGCGATTTCCGAGAGCTTCCCGAAAGAGGGGGCAATCAAGGTTCTGGTCGGCATTTCCGCACCCGGCCAGAACTGGTCCGAAAGCCGCGGCGCAGGCGTGATGCAGTTCCTGGAAGAGTACAAGGCGGCCCACCCCGACCGCCAGGTCTCGTGGGAGCGGATCGACAGCGGAACGGACCTCGCGATCACGTCCGATCGTGTCGGCGCCTATCTCAATGCGCATCCCGACACCACAGCCTATTTCGACACCGGCTTCTGGTGCGCGGGCGTAGCGCGGTCGCTGCAGGATCGCGGCGTCGCGCCGGGCAAGATCCTCCTTGGCGGGTTCGATCTGGTGCCGGAAGTCCTGCAGCAGATGCAGAAGGGCTACGTACAGGCTTTGGTGGACCAACAGCCCTACATGCAGGGCTTCATGCCGGTCATGGAAGCCTACCTGAACAAGAAGGTAGGTCTGGCGCCCTCCGACATCGATACGGGTCAAGGCATCGTGCGCCCGAATCAGGCCGACGCGATCATGACACTTTCATCGCAAGGCCTGCGTTAAGCCCACGCGCGCCATGTGTTCACCCGGCGGTGTTCGCACCGCCGGGTGGTCCCTTGCCTCGAATTCCTGGAGCCTGCCTTGAAACGCCTCTTCAAGACCTATCTGGAAAAGCCGGAACTGGCGGGACTGATCCTGCTGGTGCTTCTGGTGGTGATTTTCGAGATCCGCTCGAATGGCGTGTTCCTCAACCAGGATAACCTTCGCGGCATGCTCGGCATTCTGCCGGAAACGGGCCTCGTCGCCATCGGCGTCACCATCTTGATGATCAGCGGCGAGTTCGACCTTTCGGTTGGATCGGTGTTTGCCCTGATGCCGATGTGCATGGCGGTCCTCATGGTCGAAGGGGTGCCTTTCCCGCTTGCCTTGCTGGCCGGGCTTGTCGTTTGCGCGGTGATCGGATTTATCAACGGCTATGTGACGATCTGGTTCGAGATCCCGAGCTTCATCACCACGCTCGGCATGCTTTTCATCGCCCGGTCGCTGACGATCGTCGTCTCGGGCGGGTTTCCACCCTTGCTTCCCGCCGATCTTCCGAACTGGCTGTTCACTTCGTTCGTCGGCCCCGGCAACATGTTCCGCATGTCGTTCCTGTGGTTTGCGGGAATTGCCCTGCTGACGTCACTGATGCTTTCCAGAACCAATTTCGGCAATTGGATAAAGGCCACCGGCGGCTTCCACCCGGCTGCCGCCTCCATGGGCATCCCGACCGCGAGAGTAAAACTCGCATGCTTCGTGCTTTGCTCGATGCTGTCGGGCTTCGCCGGCATGTTGCAAGTGCTGAGGCTGGGCTCTCCCTTGCCTTCCATCGGCGAAGGCCTGGAGCTCCAGGCGGTGGCCTCGGCGGTCATCGGCGGCGCGTCGCTCGCAGGCGGCATCGGTACCGTCGCTGGCGGCATCATCGGCACAATCCTCATCCGCATCATCGACAACGGGCTGGTGCTCTCCAATGTCGACGCGAACTGGTTCAAATTCGCGATCGGCTTCCTGACCATTTTCGCCGTCGTCGCCAACGCCTGGATGCGCAAGCGCGCCAAGGCCATCAAGATGGAGGGCTGAGCCATGGAAGACGCAATCATCTCCGTCCGCAATCTTCACAAATGGTATTCCGGCGTCCATGCGTTGAAGGGCGTGAGCCTCGACCTGAAGCGAGGCGAGGCACTTGGGCTGGTCGGCGACAACGGTGCCGGCAAATCGACGCTCATCAACATTCTGTCAGGCGTCCACACCGCCGACGAGGGCGAGATCCTGGTCGAAGGCAGACCAGTGCGAATCGCCAGGCCGCGCGACGCGATGAACCTCGGTATCGAGACCATCTACCAGTACAATTCGATGGTCCCCACCATGTCGATCGCCAGGAACCTGTTTATCGGCCGCGAACCGACGCTGTTTTCCGTATTCGGCGTCGGCATCCTGGATCAAAAGCAGATGGCCAGCGAGAGCATCAAGGCGATCGCCAATGTCGACCTGCATCTGCGCTCGCCCGACGCACTGGTCGGTGAATTGTCAGGCGGCCAGCGGCAGGGCGTCGCCATCGCGCGAGCCATGCATTTCAAGTCGAAGGTGATGATCCTCGACGAGCCGACCAATCACCTTTCGGTCAAGGAGACCAGCAAGGTCATCGGCTTTGTGCGTGGATTGAAGGCGCAAGGGGTGACCGGCGTTTTCATCAGCCACAACATGCATCACGTTTTTGATTGCTGTGATCGTGTGGTCGCGATGGCGCGCGGCGAGGTCGTTCTCGACAAGCGCATCGAGGAAACCTCCATCGATGAAGTTCACAACGTGCTTTGAGGAGCGGGAACGGTGATGACGAACCTTTCCGGTAAAGTCGTGCTCCTGACGGGTGGTCTGGGTTCGCTCGGCCGCGCCCAGGCTGCCGCGCTTGCCCGCGCTGGCGCGCGCGTGCTTCTGCTTGACCGGCCGGAGAATGCGGAAGGGCCTAAGATCGCGGCGGAATTGGCGGCGACAAACAAAGGTACGATCGTCTATGTCGGTTGCGACTTGAACCAGCTGGCCGAAGCCGAGGCAGCGGTCAAGGCGCTCGCCGACGAAGAAGGCACGATCGATATTCTGATCAACAACGCGGCGCTCATCATCAACCGTCCGTTCGAGGAATTCTCACTTGGCGAGTACGAGGACCAGATCCGTGTGAATTCGTCAGCCGCCTTCGCGCTGGCGCGCGCTTGCGCGCCTGGCATGAAGAGGAAGGGCCAGGGCAGGATCGTCAATTTCTGCTCGGTGACGCTGAACGGCCGCTGGGACGGCTACGTGCCCTATGTGGCCTCGAAGGGAGCCATGCTGGGACTCACCAAGTCGCTGGCGCGGGAATTGGGACCACACGGCATCACCGTGAACGCGGTGTCGCCAGGCGCCGTCGTTTCCGAGGCAGAGGAGCGCGTCTTCGGAGAACGGCTCGAGGAATACAACGACTGGATCCTTACCAACCAATGCCTGAAGCGACGCATCGAGCCGCAGCATATCGCCGATCTCGTGCTGTTCCTCGTCTCCCCGGCCTCGGACATGATCAGCGGTCAGAACATCAACATCGATGGCGGATGGTAGCCATAGCGGCCCTTCAATGACAAATGGCGATGAGATCGAACTTGCCGACGGGCGTGCAAGCCTTGTGGTGTGTCCCCGCGAGGGCGCCGCCATCCTGCGCTACGACGCTCTCCGCCCCGGCCGAGCACCTACGCCTCTGCTTGAGCCATCGAGAGGCCTGCTGAAGTTCGGGTCTCAACTGTTGGCTCCCTGGTCAAACCGCATTTCCGGTGGAGGCTTCGAGTTTGACGGGCGCTTCCATGCGATAGAGCCCAATGTCGAAGGCGAGCGGTTCCCACTCCACGGCGACGCATTTCAAAGACCGTGGCGGTTGACGAGGCGAACCGGCACTGAAATCGAGCTGGCTCTGGAGGATGGGGCGATCGGACCCTACCGCTACCATGCAAGCGTCCGCTATGCATTGGAGGAAGGCGCGCTGTCCGCCGTGCTGGCTGTCGAAAACCGAGCCGCCATCCGCCTGCCCTACGGGCTCGGCTTCCACCCCTGGTTTCCGCGCCGCCCGCGCACTCTGCTGCAAGCATCGGCGCACAGTGTCTGGTTGGAAGACGAACGACACCTGCCGACGGGGGTGGTGCCGCTGGCCTCCCGGCCGGACTGGGACTTTTCGCAAGCCGCGCCGCTTCCCGACGCCTGGGTCAACAATGCCTTCGAAGGCTGGAACGGGCACGCCTCGATCATCCAGCCGGACGACGCCATCGCCCTCACGGTCGAGGCGTCGCCCTCGCTGAATGTCTTCGTCCTCTATTCACCGGCACGAGACGCTGATTTCTTCTGCTTCGAACCCGTTTCACATGTGGTGGACGCCCATCACGGCAGCGGCCTGACGACGCTGGAAAAAGGCGGATCGACAAGCGCGCATTTGCGGTTACGCTGGGGTGAGCTATAGCGCCAGATCGGAAGTCGCGAAGCGGTGCAGTGGCATGGTGGCAAAGGCCATTTCCGTTGATCGTCCGTCGCTTGGCACATGCTGCTTCAGGGCGTGTCGGCTTGAAGAGGCCATGCGCACCTCATAACATCGAACCATCCTGCGCAATAACGAGAGTGCAATGACAAACATGACGTTTCTGCCTGACGATGGCGTCTTTCTCGGCCGCGCTCGATCACCGGCTGTGCCCCATCCCCTGGTGGTCACGGTGCGTGACGGCACCGTCTTCGACATTACGTCGAGCGAGGCGCCGACCGTGCGGGACATCTGCGAGATGGCCGATCCGGCAGGGCATGTGCGCTCGGCCAAGGGCAAGCCGATCGGCTCGCTCGACGACATCGCGGCCAATAGTTTTGCAGCCGGGCGCGATCAGGCCAAACCCTATCTCCTCTCCCCGGTCGACCTGCAGGCGGTCAAGGCGTCGGGCGTCACCTTCGTCGTCAGCCTGCTAGAGCGGGTGATCGAGGAACAGGCGCGCGGCTCGGCGGAAAAGGCCGACGCCATCCGCGCCGACATTGCCGGGCTGATCGGCCACGATTTGTCGAAGCTCAAGCCCGGTTCGCCGGAAGCCATGGAGATCAAGGCCAAGCTGATCGCGCGCGGCGCCTGGTCGCAATATCTGGAAGTCGGCATCGGCCCCGATGCTGAGATCTTCACCAAGTGCCAGCCAATGGCGTCGGTCGGCTTCGGCGCCGATGTCGGCCTGCACCCGGTGTCGACCTGGAACAATCCGGAGCCGGAGATCGCCATGGTCGCCGCCTCGAGCGGCAGCATCGTCGGCGCCACCATCGGCAACGATGTCAATTTGCGCGACGTCGAAGGGCGTTCCGCTTTGCTGCTCGGCAAGGCCAAGGACAACAATGCTTCGGCCTCGCTTGGACCCTTCATCCGCCTGTTCGACGACACCTTCTCGATCGACGACGTGAAGAAGGCGGTCGTGCGCCTCAAGGTCGAGGGCGAGGATGGCTTTTCGCTGGAGGGCGCAAGCTCGATGGCCGAGATCAGCCGTTCGCCCGAAGAGCTCGTTGCCGCCGCGATGGGTCCGCACCACCAGTATCCGGACGGGCTGGCGCTCTATCTCGGCACCATGTTCGTGCCGTCGAAGGACCGCGGCGAGAAGGGCAAGGGGTTTACCCACAAGGTCGGCGACATCGTCACCATCTCATCGGAAAAATTCGGCGCGCTGGTCAACCGGGTGCGGCTGTCGCCCGACTGCCCGCACTGGACCTACGGCGCCAGCCATCTCATGCGTGACCTGGCAAAGGCCGATCTGATCTAGACTCTATCCAAAACGCCATGACCTTGCTTGGCGTGGATGCCATCTGGGCCGCCTTCACCACCGGTGCTCCGGTCGTGCTTGCCTTGGCGATCGACCGGCTGCGACGCCGCTGGCGCGCCGGACACAGCGCGGACAATCCGCCCGGCTGAGCCTCGCCGCCAATCATCCGACCGCTCCTGAAAAATCACCCCGACTGATGCAATCTGATGGGACCGTTGATGGCGTCGCGTCAGGCGCCAACTACATCTGCAGATGGAGGCTTGCCATCCGTCGAAAAAGGGAATGCTCTGAGGCATCCGAGCGGCGCTGGCAAAAGACGCAATCCGGCCGACGCCGGAACAGGGACGGATCATCTTCAACCGGGAGGAAATCAAATGCTGACAAGACTGAGACTTGTGCTCTACGGCCTTTTGGTCGCGCTGACGGTCATTCCGGCAGCCGCGCAGGCCAAGACCTTCTACTGGATTTCGCATGGCGGCCCCGCCGACCCGGTCTGGACCTACTTCCTGGCCGGGGCCAAGCAATGGGCCAAGGACACCGGCAACACCGTCAACACCTCGTTCCACAATGGCGATGTTGCCTCCCAGCAGGAAGCGGTTCGCGCCGCCCTCTCGGCCAAGGCCGACGGCATCGTCACCACCAGCCCCGATCCGGGCAGCCTCGTCGAGATCGTCAAGGAAGCCCGCGCGGCCAACGTCCCGATCATCAACTTCAATACGCCCGATCCAAAAGCCAACTTCAATGCCTATGTCGGCGGCGACAACGTCACCTTCGGAAAGCATTGGGCGCAGTATCTGGTCGACAAGGGCCTGGTGAAGAAGGGCGACTTCGTCTGGATGCCGGTCGAGGTCCCCGGCGCCACCTATGGCGTCCAGGAAGAGGAAGGCATCAAGAGCGTCTTCGGACCGCTCGGCATCACCTATGAAGTGACCGAAGCGACGCTCGACCAGGCCGAGGTGATCAATCGCATGGTCGACTACCTCACCGCCCACAAGGGCAAGGTTAAGGCCGTTATCGGGCTGGGCGACCTCGTCACCGGCTCGATCAAGCGGGTGTTCGACCAGGTCGGCGTCAAGCCGGGTGAAATCCCTGTTGTCGGCTGGGGCAACTCGCTCGACACTACCCAGGAGGTTCTGAACGGCTACGTCAATGCCGGCCAGTGGCAGGACCCGCAGGCGACCAGCTATGTCGCGCTGTCGCTCGCCAACATGGCGGCGTCAGGCATTCCCCCGGGCTTCAACGTCATCACCGGCGCGCTTTACGAGAAGGACACCGCCGGCATCTACGACAAGATCCTGTCCGGCAAATAAACCGCGGTCCCTGGCGCCGCACCCATCTGGCACGCGGCGCCAGATATCTGCTTGCGCCGCGACCATCCATCCGAGGCGGTGGAGATCGCGGCCCTTCCAACCATGTCGCGGGTTCCCAGTGGAAAATCATTCGCTTGTCCAACGCCTGATTGCGCGGCCCGAATTCGGTCCCTTCGTGCTGCTCATCGTCGAGATCGGCGTTTTCTGGGGCTTCAACCACGACTTCCTGTCGCCGCAGAACATCTCCAACACGCTGGCCTTCACGGTCGAGCTCGGCCTGATCGCGCTGGCGATGACCTTGCTGATGACATCAGGCGAATTCGACCTGTCCGTCGGATCCCTGTTCGGCTTCTCGCCAGTGCTGATGTGGACGCTGTTCAACGGCGGCGTCACCTCGCTGGAGATGGGCTTCGTCGTCGCGCTGGTGGTTGCCGCCTTGATCGGTCTGGTCAATGGCTGGTTCGTCACGCAGCTCAAGATCCCGTCCTTCCTGGTGACGCTCGGCATGCTGCTGGTGGTGCGCGGCAGTGCGCTTTTCATCACCGACGGTTTTCCGCAGCGCACCTGGAGCGCCGAGGGCAGCTGGCTGGCGGAAGCGCTGGTCGGCGACTTCTTCATCGGGCCGTTCCGCATCTACATGTCGCTGTTCTGGTTCATCGCCGCGGCGATCGCGCTCGGCTATGTGCTGACGCAAAGCCGGACCGGCAACTGGATCCAGGCGGCGGGCGGCAATCCCAACGCGGCGCGTGCCCGCGGCGTCAATGTCAACCGCGTCAAGATCGGCCTGTTCGTGCTGTCGTCGCTCATGGCCTCGCTGGCCGGCGTCATCTCCTCGCTGCGCACGTCGGCCGCCAATCCCAACAGCGGCACCGGCTACGAACTCGAAGTCATCGCCATGGTGGTGATCGGCGGCACGGCGCTGACCGGCGGACGCGGGACCATCATCGGCACCGTGCTCGGCATCCTAATCCTGCGCGTGATGCGCAACGGCATCGTGCTGATCGGCGTGCCCGGTCTTGCCTACAATATCTTCATCGGCGCGATCATCCTTGGCATGATGGCGCTCCACTCATGGCTGGAACGCCGGCACCAGGCAGGGACTTGAACCATGGCCGAGCCATTGATCCGCATGCAGAACATCCGCAAGTCCTACGGCCGCGTGCAGGCGCTTGTGGACGCTAATTTCCATGTCAACGAGCGGGAGATCGTCGGCCTGCTCGGCGACAATGGCGCCGGCAAGTCGACGCTGATCAAGGTCTTGTCGGGCGCGGTGCCGCTGACCAGCGGCGACATCTTCATCCGCGGCAAGAAGGTCACCTTGCGCAGCACCAGCGATGCCATCGCGCAGGGCATCGAAACGATCTACCAGGATTCCGCGCTGGTCACGCAACTGTCGATCGCCCGCAATCTGTTCCTCGGGCGCGAGCCGATCAAGCCGCCGCGTTTCCTCAACCGCATGGACCAGGAGGCGATGAACAACGTCGCCCGCGACCTGCTCAAACAGGTCGGCATTTCGAAGAACATTCCACCGACGACGCCGATCGGCTCGCTCTCCGGCGGCGAGCGCCAGGCGGTGGCGATCGCGCGCGCCATGCATTTCGACAGCGACCTCATCATCCTCGACGAGCCGACCAACAATCTCGGCGTCGCCGAAACACAAGGGGTGCTTAGCTTCGTGCGCAGCGCCCGCGATTCCGGCCATTCCTGCATTTTCATCGCGCACAACATCCATCACGTCTTCCAGGTGGTCGACCGCATCGTCGTCATGCGCCGGGGCAAGGTGGTCGCCGACGACATCGACCCGAAGAAGACAACCGTGACGGAGGTCGAACGGATCATCACCGGCATGTCGGACAAGGAAATCCGCGACGCCGTCGCCGACGGCAGGCCGTCGCACTGAGGACGGGCGGATCCGTCTTGCCGAAGCGGCTCAATGCGCATGGCGGCGATGGGTGTCAATCACCCGTCCGTCGGATCGCATCGGCTGCGAAATCACTTATCTGGCGCGTCATCGCATCGGCGCGTAGGGTTGCGGCATGAAGGCCACCGTCTCCGACATCGCCAGGAATTGCGGGCTGTCGACCGCGACGGTCGACAGGGTGCTCAACAACCGGCCGGGCGCCAGCGCCGCCAACCGGCAACGCGTGATGGAAGCCGCCAAACAGCTCGGCTATCTGCCGGTCGCCGATCAGGTGACGCTTCCCTCCAGACCGGCAAACCTCGAGTTCTTCCTGCCGATCGGCAGCAACGCCTTCATGCAGGATCTGGCAAGGCACATCGAAGACTATGCATCGCGCCTGCCGCTGGTCGCTTCGTGCCGGATCCACAACCTCGCCGGCATCTCGCCGAACGCGCTGCAGAGCGCCGTGGAAAACCTGTCGCTGAAGGCCAATGGCGTCGGTGTCATCGCCATCGACCATCCGCGAACCCGCAACATCCTGCGCGACATCGTCGAAACCGGCATCCGCCTGGTGACGCTGGTGTCCGATATTCCGGCCGCTCCCCGCTCGGCCTATGTCGGCATCGACAACCGGGTTGCGGGCCGAACGGCGGCACTTCTGATGGGTCGCTTCCTCGGCGGCCGCGAAGGCCATCTGGCGATGGTCGTCGGTTCACGCTCCTACCGCGGTCATGAGGAGCGCGAAATGGGCTTTCGCTCCGTGCTTGGCGAGGAGTTTCCCAACCTCGCCGTGACCAGCGCCGTCGAGATCAACGACGAACCGGATGCCAGCTACGCCGAGACCATGAAGGCACTGCACAACGAACCGGAACTGCTCGGCATCTATTGCGTCGGGGCCGGACGCTCCGGTGTTGCCAGAGCCATCCGGGAAGCCAGGCCCAACCGCAAGCCGGTGTTCATCTGCCACGACCTTACAAAGGAGACGCGCGGCTACCTCGTCGACGACCTCGCCGACGTCGTCATCGACCAGAACGCCAGGCTGATCGCCGAACAGTCGGTCATCCGCCTGCTCGGCTCCATCGCCTCATCGGCGCCCTATCTCACCCGGAAATTCATCGAGCCGCGCCTGATTTTCAGGGAAAACGTGCCGGTGCAGTGAAGCGAGACCGCCTGGCAATGCCGGCTTCCTGGATTTGTCTGATAATTGACACGGCAAATCTGCACAGCTGCTATGCACAATTCATTGTTGCCGAATCATTGGGCAACTCGTAGCTTCTGGTTGTCGGCCATCTACTCCTCCCAGATGCGATGCCGACGCTGAATGGGGTGCACCTCCTCCCGCGCCACATTCGAAAATCGAGCCCGCTGCCACCTCCTCCCGGCAGCGGGCTTTTTTCATTCAGCATCGGAAATTCCTGTGCCGCCCGCGCCAAAGGGCGCCGAGCATCGCCTCGGTCATACGACCGGCAGATCGCCAACAGCCGCGGCGGATTTCAACCGGCGGCGGTGCCCCGGAAGGAAACGATCAACCCTTCGGCCATGCGCACGAACTGCGTGCTCGGGCCTTCGGCGCCCACGGTCTGCACGCTGACACGGGCGCCCTCGAACAGCAGCGACAGCGTATCGGCAAGCAGTTCGGCCTGACCGATGCCCGCACCCCGGCAGAGCGCCACCAGGCGTTCGCGCTGGGCTTCCTTGAGCTCCTTGATCACCAGTCTCGCCGGATGGTCCGGCTCAGTCAGCTCAGCGGCGGCATTGGCCATGTCGCAGCCGCGGCCGTCGGCATTGAGCATGGCAGCCGCCTTGCGAACCCAGGCATGCAGCTGCGCGAGCTTGTCGCCGGGGAACTCGGCCTCGAAAGCATCCCACATGGCGCCGGCCTTGGCCGCATTGGCGCGCAGGCACTCGACGATCAGTTCGTCCTTGGATTCAAAGTGACGATAGAGCGTCATCTTGTTCGTGCCGGCAGCTTCGGTGATGGCGTCGACGCCGACGCCCTTGATGCCATGCTTGTGGAACATGTCGCGTGCCGTCTCCAGAATCCGATCCCTGGGACGAGAGCGCTCCACGACGCCGTCTGTCATCATGATCTCCTTTCGTTTCCAAAAAACCCTCGGCCACCTCTTGACTAGGGTGTTACCGGTCTGTAACTTCCAGAATGTTACTTACTGGTAACACCTACGTCGTCCGTCGTCAATAACAAGGCCGTGAACTGGTCCTGCCAGATGAGACGGACGAGAAACTGCCAATCATGCGGCTCCGGCCGGTGAGGAAATGGAAAACGGTTCGCGAGCATGGGCTGCGAATCGACAGACAAGGAGCCGGCCAATGCCACAGCGCCGCGATCTTACCATAGATGAGGCCGTCCGGGATCCGATGATCCGGCTGGTCATGAAGGCAGATGGGGTCGACCCCCGCGCCCTCGAGAAGATGCTTCGTTCGCTTGCCGATGGGCAGCGTCGCGAAGTGCCGTTGCTGCGTTCACGGGAAGCCTCCCGTGACGGGCACGGCCAGTTATCCAGAGTTGCAAGCGCCTTCGGGCGGGCAAGAGCAGCCGGCGAGGCATGTGTGTCGTGGTAAATTTCTTCATTCACCGTCCGATCTTCGCGTCGGCGATCGCCATCATCATGGTGCTCGCCGGGACGATTTGTTATTTCCTGCTGCCGGTCTCGCAGTTTCCAGACATCACGCCGCCCCAGGTCGTGGTCAGCGCCCATTATCCGGGCGCCAGCGCGCAAGTCGTGGCCGACACGGTGACGACGCCGCTGGAGCAGCAGATCAACGGCGTGCAGGGCATGACCTACATGTCGTCGACGAGCTCCAATGACGGCTCCTCGACCATCACCATCACCTTCGATGTCGGCTACTCCCTGAGCACCGCTGCCGTCGACGTCCAGAACCGCGTCTCGCAGGCGGCCTCCTCGCTGCCGGCGATCGTCAACCAGGGCGGCGTGACGATCAAGAAGCAGAACCCGAACTTCGTGCTCATCGTCAACCTCACCTCGCCCGACAAGTCGGTCGATCCGGTGGCGCTGTCGAACCTCGCCTATCTGCAGGTCGTCGATCCGCTGAAGCGGCTGCAAGGCGTCGGCGACGTGCAGATCTTCGGCGAGCGGCGCTATTCGATGCGCGTCTGGCTCGATCCGGACAAGCTTGCCAATCTCGGCATTACCGCCGTCGACGTGCAGAATGCCATCGCCGAGCAGAACGTCCAGGTGGCGGCCGGCAAGATCGGCCAGTCGCCGGCGCCCGCCGGCACCGCCTTCGAGATGCAGGTCAACGCCGTCGGGCGCCTGAGCGACCCGAAGGAATTCGGCGACATCGTCGTGCGCGCCAACACCGACTCCGGCTCGCTGGTGCGGCTGCGCGACGTCGCGCGTATCGAGCTCGGCGCGCTGCAATATTCGTCCTCGGCGTTCTTCGGCAAGGACCCGACGGTGGTTCTCGCCGTCTACCAGATGCCCGGTTCCAACGCGCTCGACCTTCAGCAGCGCGTCAAGGACAAGATGCAGGAACTGTCGGCGCGTTTCCCGAAGGGCGTGTCCTATGCCATGCACTACGACACGACGCGCTTCGTCTCGGCGTCGATGCATGACGTGCTGATCACGCTCGGCGAAGCGCTGGTGCTGGTCGTTGCCGTGGTGTTCATCTTCCTGCAGAGCTGGCGCACGACCATCATCCCGACCATCGCCATTCCGGTGTCGCTGGTGGCGACGCTGGTCGTCATGGAGATGCTGGGCTTCTCGCTCAACATGCTCTCCTTGCTCGGCATGGTGCTGGCGATCGGCCTTGTCGTCGACGACGCCATCGTGGTGGTCGAGAATGTCGAACGACAACTCGAGGCCGGGCTGAAACCATTGGCGGCGACCAAGGCCGCCATGGCCGAAGTCACAGGTCCGATCATCGCCACCACCGCGGTGCTGATGGCCGTCTTCGTGCCGGTTGCCTTCATTCCGGGCGTGTCGGGGCGGCTGTACAACCAGTTCGCGCTGACGGTGGCGATTTCGGTCGGCATCTCGGCCTTCAATTCGCTGACGCTGAGCCCTGCGCTCAGTGCCGCTTTCCTGCGTCATCGCCATGGGCCGCAGTTCTTCCTGTTCCGCTGGTTCAACACCGGCTTCGACAGGCTGTCGCATGCCTATGCCCATGGTGTGCGCTTCCTGATCCGCCTGCGCTGGATCATGCTCGGCCTGTTCGCCGCCGGGTTGGTCGCCACCTATTTCGTCTGGCAGAAACTGCCGTCGACCTTCCTTCCGGTCGAGGACCAGGGCTATTTCTTCGTCGTCATCCAGTTGCCCGACGGTGCCTCGCTCGAGCGCACCGACGCGGTGGCCCAGAAGGCGCGTGACATCCTGCAGGCAACGCCCGGCGTCGACATTGTCGGCTCGATCAGCGGCCTGAACTTCCTGACCAGTGCGGCGCAGTCGAACTCGGCTGTCGAGTTCGCCATCCTAAAACCATGGGAAGAGCGTGGCCCCGACCAGAGCGCATCGAAGCTCGTCGCCGACGTGCGCGGCAAGCTGATGCAGATTCCGGAAGCTTTCGCGCTCTCCTTCGATCCGCCTTCGATCCCGGGCATCGGCACCACGGGCGGCTTCGAATTCGTCGTCGAGGATCTCACCGGTCGCGGCAGCACGGCCCTCAATGACGCGACGCAAGCCGTGATCGCCGAGGCGCGCAAGCAGCCGGAAATCAATCCGCAGCAGTTGTTCTCGCCATTCTCGACCTCGACGCCGCAGTTCAACTACGACCTCGACCGTAGCAAGGCCAAGCTTCTTGGCCTCAACCTGCCCGATGTCTTCAACACGCTGCAGATCTATCTCGGCTCGCTCTACGTGAATGACTTCAACCTGTTCGGCCGCACCTTCCGGGTGACCATCCAGGCCGACAAGGATGCACGTGCCGGCGCCGCCGACATTTCGCGGCTCTATGTACGCAACGCGTCGGGCGGCATGGTGCCGCTCAGCACGCTGGGCAAGCTGGTGCCGTTCGTCGGGCCGGAAACCGTGCCGCACTACAACAACAACGCCTCGGCCTCGATCAATGGCGGTGCCGCGCCGGGCTTCTCCTCGGGCCAGGCTGTCGCTGCCATGGAACGGGCGGCGGCCACCGCGCTCCCCAGGGATTTCGGTTTCGAATGGACCGGCATCACCTTCCAGGAGCTTAAGGCAGGATCCATCGCGTCCGTCGTCTTCGGCCTCGCCATCGTCTTCGTCTTCCTGATCCTGGCGGCGCAATATGAGAGCTGGGCGATGCCGTTCATGGTGCTGCTGGCGGTGCCATTGGCCTTGTTCGGTGCCTTCGCGGCGCTATCGGTGCGCGGCATGCAGATCGACGTCTACTCGCAGATCGGCTTCGTCATGCTGATCGGCCTGGCGGCTAAGAACGCGATCCTGATCGTCGAGTTCGCCAGGCGGCGACGCGAGGAGGGCCTCAGCATCGTCGAGGCGGCGATGGAAGCCGCCCGGCTCAGGCTGCGGCCGATCCTGATGACGGCCTTCGCCTTCATCCTCGGCGTGCTGCCGCTAATGTTCGCCACTGGCGCCGGTGCCGCAAGCCGCCAGTCGATCGGCACCACGGTGTTTGGCGGCATGGTCGCCGCGACCATCCTGTCGCTGGTGTTCGTGCCGGTCTTCTACGCGGTCATCGAACAGTTGCGGGAGCGCCGCGAAAGCGGCGAACCCGCCTCCAGGCATACTGAACCAACTGCCGAACCCGCCTTCCCTCCCCTGGCGGAAGCGGCCGAATAAGATTGGAGAAATATTATGCGTAAATGGAAAATCGCTTTGGGAGCGGCCGTCGCGCTGGGCGCGATCTCCGTGGCCAGCGTCCACCTGCTCGATATGGGCAATCTCAGGCTGAGCACCGGCACGGCCGGTGCGGCAACGCCCGCTCCGGCGGCATTCGTCATGCCGGTGCCGGTGGCGAGCGTGGTCAAGAAGACGATCCCGATCTATCTCGACTATGCCGCCCGCATCGAGCCTATCCGCAGCATCACGCTGCAGGCGCGCGTGCCGGGCTATTTGCAGGAACAGACGGCGCAGGACGGCGCGGATGTGCGGCAAGGCGACCTTCTCTACAGGGTCTCGCCCGACGACTTCCAGGCCGCGCTCGACCAGGCGAAAGCCCAGGTCCAGCGCGATACGGCGACGCTCGACTATGCGCGGTCCAATCTCGGCCGCGGCACCGAGCTCGCCAAGAGCGGTTATCTGGACAAGGACAGCTTCGACCAGCGCACCAGCACCTTGCGCGAAGCGCAGGCGTCGCTGGCGCTTAACCAAGCGGCCGTGCGCACGGCGGAGCTCAATCTGAGCTACGCCGAGATCCATGCGCCGTTCACCGGACGCCTGGGCCGCAACCAGGCTTCGGTCGGAACGCTGGTCAGCGTCGCCGGCACGGTGCTGAACACGCTGGTGCAGCTCGACCCGATCTATGTCACCTTCAATCCGAGCGAGACGGATCTGGCCGAGATCGAGCAGGCCCGCGCGGCCGGCCCGGTCGATGTCGAAGTCCTGCTGCCGGGTCAGACCGAGACCAGCCAGAAGGGCGAACTCACCTTCGTCGACAACACGGTCGACCACTCGACCGGCACCATCACCGCGCGCGCCACCATCGGTAATGCGAAGTTCACGCTCATGCCTGGCCAGTACGTCCGCGTGCGGCTGCACATCAGGCAACAGCCGGACGCGCTGATGGTGCCGCAGACGGCGCTGGGCTCGAGCCAGCTCGGCAAATATCTCTACGTCGTCGGCAAGGGCAACACGGTCGACCAGCGGCTGGTCTCGCTCGGCCCGACCAGCGGTGACCTTGTAGCGATCTTGAGCGGCGTCTCGGAAGGCGACCAGGTGATCACTGGCAATCTGCAGAAGATCGGGCCCGGAATGCCGATCTCGCCACTGCCACAGAAACCGGCTACCTGACTCCCCCGCGGGCCCGGTTTCCGCGCGGCGCCCGCGACCTTCCCACGGGTCGTGGGCGCCGCATTTACAAGCAGGCCGACAAGAGCGGCCACATCGGCGCGGTCGGCCTTGGCAGCGTGAATGCATAAATAGCCTCTTGTTAGATTGTCGACAATCTGATTGTCTTGCCGCTGTACTCGCTGGAGTGGGCCGGATGGTGAAGACGGATTTCAGCCCGATTGCCGATACGACGCGTCGCGCCGAAATCGTCGCGCTGCTGCGGCGCGCCATCCTGACCGGGCAACTGCAACCCGGCCAGAAGCTCAACGAGCTCAGAATCTCCGAACAGATGCGGGTCAGCCGCGCGCCATTGCGCGAGGCGATGCGCGAGCTGGTGCAGGAAGGCATCCTGACCAGCATCCCCTATGCCGGCACCTTCGTCATCGACGTCACCGCCAAGGACATCGACGATGCTTATTCGCTCAACCAGGTGCTCGACGAGTTCGCCATCGAACGGACATGGCCACAGCGCGACCAGCGTTTCTTCGACGAACTTGACCGGCGCCACGAAGCGGTGAAACAGGCGACACGCAACCTCGACACCACAAGGCAGATCGAAACGGCGCTGCAACTGCATGGCCTGATCTATGAGTGGGCCGACAATTCGGTGCTTCTGGAAACCTGGCAGCGGCTGACCAGCCGGCTGCAAATGTATTTCGCGCTGCACCAGCATGCGCGCAACGAACCGGTGCCGGCCGAAGACGTCCATGAAACCTACGTGCACCTGATGAAGGGCGCCGATATGCGCGCTGCCCAGCGTCACGCACGAGAACATATCAATCTCGACTTCGAGCAGTTGCTCTCTTATGCGCGCAGCCTCGAACAGCGCCTGTCGAAGGGCGCCTGACCAATTCCCAGACATCGCAGCCAGCGGACAGACAGAGTGCAGATCAAATCCATCAAAGCCTACCGTGTCGTGCAGCCCTTCGTGGACGGCCCCTACCGCATGTCCAAGGGGCGCCAGGCCGACGCCTTCGACGCGGTGATCGTCGCCGTCACCGCCGACAGCGGCCTGACCGGCTGGGGCGAGATGGCGCCGCTCGGCAATTTCTACTCGGCCGCGTTTCCGGCGGGAACACGCGCGGGCGTGCCGGAAATCGCGCCGCATCTCATCGGCCACGACCCGCGCGGGCTGGCCAGGATCGGCCGGCTGATGGACACGGTGTTCAAGGGCCATCCCTATATCAAATCGGCGCTCGACATGGCGTGCTGGGATCTCGCCGCGCGCGCCGCCGATGTGCCGCTGGTGACGCTGCTCGGTGGCAAGGAGAGCGATATGGCGGAGACCTACCGGGTCGTCACCCACGGCACGCTCGATCAGATGGCGGCACTGGCAAAAAGGATCATCGCCGAGGGCTGTCGCCGTCTGCAGGTCAAGGTTGGCGGCAACGTGCACGACGACATCGAGCGAGTGACGACAGTCGCCTCGGCGGTGCCGAAAGGTACGGTGATTTTCTGCGACGCCAATGCCGGCTGGACACCCTACCAGGCCCGGCAGTTCGCCGATGCCACGCGTGGCATCGACTACACGTTCGAGCAGCCCTGCACGACGCTCGAGGAGAACATGTCGGTGCGCCGCATGCTCGACAAGCCGATGGTGCTCGACGAATCCGTCACCTCGCTGGAGGAGATGCTGGAGATTCATCGCCTGGGCGCGGCCGACGGGCTGACGCTGAAGATCTCGCGGCTGGGTGGCGTGACGAAGACGCGCCAGATCCGCGACGTTGCCGTCGACCTCGGCTTCATGATCACTGTCGAGGACACAGGCGGCGCCGAGATCGACACGGCAGCGATGGCGCATCTGTCGCTGTCGACGCCTGAGGAGCGCCGGCTGCATGCCATTGCCTTCCATGAATGGGTGACGGTGCGCACGGCCTTCAACGCCCCGCCGGTCACCGGCAGCCATATGGGCATTCCGGACGGCCCCGGCCTCGGCATCGATGTGGATCCGAGCCTGCTCGGCAAGCCTTTCTTCGAGGTCGGCTGAGATGAAGATCCGAGGCATCACGGCCACACCGATCAATCTTCGTCTCGAAGCACCCTATGGCTGGGTGTTCGGCGAGCTCGACGGTTTTTCGCAGACCATTGTCGAGGTCGAGACCGAGGATGGGCTGGTCGGCCTCGGCGAGGCGCCGACGCCGGCGGCGGCCGCAATCATCAATGATGTTCTGGCCGAGCGCCTGGTTGGCCGCGATGCCTTCGACATCGCCGGCGCCGAGCATGTCTGCCTGCCCTACTGGACCGGTGTGCAGTCGATCAACGACCGCACCCGCATCATGGGTTTCGGCGCGATCGAGATGGCACTGTGGGACCTGCGCGGCAAGGCGTGGAACCAGCCGCTCTACCAGCTGCTCGGCGGCGCCGTGCGCAAGGACATCCCGTTCACCGACTATTTCTCGATGCGCGGCGACGGGCCCGATGTGAAAGGCGAGACGACGCCGGAAGAAGTCGCCGATTATTGCGTCGAACTGCACGAGACGCATGGTACGACCTTCTTCGAAGGCAAGTTCTCGACCGAAGACCCGAAAGTCTCGCTGAGAATGGTCGAGCTGATCCGCGCAAAGCTCGGCGACGAGGCGATGATCCGCATCGATTCCAACCAGGCCTATTCGCTGGCGACGGCGCGGCGGCTGGCGCGGCCGCTCGAAGAGCTCGGCGTGCGCAACTGGGAGGATCCGGTGGCGACCATCGAGGAGATGCGGCAGCTGCGGCAACATTGCTCGATCCCGTTCTCCACCCACAACATCGACATTGCGCGTGCCATGGACCTCAAGGTTCCGGATGCCTTCGTCGGCAATCCGACGGCGCATGGCGGCATCGGCCGCCTGCTGCGTTTCGTCGGCGCCTGCGAGCATGCCGGCGTCGATTTCTGGTGCTACAGCGGCGACAGCGGCATCGGCAGCGCCGCCTACCTGCACCTGTGCGCGGCGCTCGGCTGGATCCGGGAGCCCAACCAGTCGCTGTTTCGCATGCAGCCCATGGACATCACCGAGGAAGGGCCATTTTCGCCGAGGAACAATGTCGTGCACGTCCCGGAAGGTCCCGGTCTCGGCGTCACCTTGTCGCGGAAAAACCTCGCGGCCTGCCATCGCGATTTCGCCGATAACGGCCCGTGCAACAAATATCACGACCCGGCGAAGCCCGGCACATATCGCCGCCTGCCGCTGAACTAGGAGAACGAGAAGGGAAAGGAGACGTCGTCAAGAAACAAGCCGCCGCCGCGATTGGGTCGCGACGGCAGGACCGGATGGGTGGAAACATCCTCAAGAAAATCTGACCGCTTCGCCGCAACGATCGGATGGACCGGATAAAGCCGCATGCTACAGTCCCGGTCGACCGACTTCGTTGACGGCCGGGGCAAGGAGAACTCCACGGAATTTCGTCAACCGGAAGTGCTTTCTTCAGCCATAAGAAACAAGGGGAAAGGGTTAAACCCATGAGCAAGAACCACCGCATTCTCGACCTGATCCGACGCAATCGCTCGCCGCTCGAAAACCATCTCATCGACGGTCTCGTCGACGGCCGTGTCAGCCGCCGCGACTTCATTCGCCACGGCAGCCTGCTCGGCCTGTCGCTGCCGCTTCTGGGCGGCATCACCACCGCTGCCGGCTTCAGTGGCATGCCGTCGCTCGCCCGCGCGCAGGGCGCGCCTGGCGCGACCATCCGTGTCGGCAGCAGCGTGCCGGCGGCAACCATCGACCCGGTCACCATCGCCGATGCCGGCGGCCTGCTGATCCTGCAGCAGGTTGCCGAATTCCTCTGCGTCGACGGCCCCGACCTGGTGCTCAAGCCGGCGCTGGCCGAAAGCTGGAAGCCGAACGACAACGGCACGGTGTGGACCTTCAAGCTGCGCAAGGGCGTCAAATTCCACTCCGGCGGCGAGATGAAGGCCGACGACGTCGTGGCCAGCATCGACCGCCTCGCCGACCCGGCAAACTCGTCCAACGCCCTGTCGGTGTTCACCGGCATCCTGCAGAAGGGCGCCACCAAGAAGGTCGACGACTACACGGTGGAGTTCCATCTCGACGCGCCGAACGGCAACTTTCCCTACATGGTGTCGTCGGACAACTACAACGCCGTCATCATCCCGGCGAGCTACAAGGGCGACTACGAGAAAAGCTTCGACGGCACGGGCCCGTTCAAGGTCGAGAAATACACGGCCAAGGTCGGTGCGTCCTTCGTCCGCAACGAGGACTATTGGGGCGAAAAGGCGCTGCCGGAGCGGACCGAATTCACCTTCTTCGCCGACATGCAGCCGCAGATCCTGGCGCTGCAGGGCGGACAGATCGACATCATCAACCAGATGCCGGTGCTGGCCGGCGTCGCCCTGCTCAATGATCCGAGCGTCGACATCATCAGCCTGAAGTCGTCGGCCCACCAGCAACTGCATATGCGCTGCGACGACGGCCCGCTGAAGGACGCGCGCGTGCGCCGTGCCATCGCGCTCTGCCTCGACCGCGACAAGCTGGCCGCAGGCCTGATGAAGGGTCGCTCGGCGCTCGGCAATGACAGCCCGTTCGCGGCCGTCTACCCTTCGACCGATACGAGCATACCGCAGCGCAAGCAGGACATCGCGCAGGCCAAGCAGCTGATGGAAGCGGCCGGCGCCGGCAAGGGTTTCAAGGTAACGCTGACCACCGAGCGCTACCTGGAAATTCCCGAATACGCCCAGCTGATCCAGAACTGGGTCAAGGAGATCGGCATCGAGCTGGAGCTCAACATCCTGGACCAGGGCGCGTATTACGGCGACGCCGTGTTCGGCAAATCGAACTGGCTGGATTCGGTGATGGGCATCACCGACTATGGTCACCGCGGCGTGCCGAACGTGTACCTTGCCGCACCGCTGAAGAGCGACGGCACCTGGAACGCCGCGCACTTCAAGAACAAGGACTATGACACGCTGGCGACCAGCTATATCGCGGCGCTCGATCTCGAGGCGCAAAAGGCGACGGCGGGCAAGATCCAGAAGCTGCTGCTCGAGGAAACGCCCGTCATCTTCGGCTATTTCTACGACTACCTGACGGCAACGGCGAAAGGCGTGGCCGGCGTGCAGCCGACCGCCATGTCGCAGCTGTTCCTCGAAAAGGCATCGAAGGCCTAAAACGAAAAAGGGAAAGCCAATCCTCTAACAGCCAGCTCCCGCGCGGGGGCTGGCTCCACAAGGAGTCTTAGCCATTCTCTCCTTCTTTGCACGGCGTGTGTCGCTGTCGCTGGTTACATTGTTCCTGCTCAGCATCATGGTGTTCCTGGGCGGCCAGGTGCTGCCCGGCAATGTCGGGCGCGCGATCCTGGGGCCGTTTGCCGACCAGCGCGCGGTCGATGCGCTCAATCATACGCTGGGCGTCGATCGGCCGCTGCTCACCCAATATGCGACCTGGATCTGGAATTTTATCCGGGGCGACATGGGCACGTCCTACATCTTCCGCTCGCCGGTGGCGCCGTTCGTCATCGATGCCTTGGGCAATTCGATGAAGCTGGCCGCGGTCGCCTTCGTCCTGGTGGTGCCGATCGGCATTCTGGGCGGGGTGGTGGCGGCACTCAACCTCAACCGCCCGCTCGACCGCATCATCAGCCTGGGCGGTCTGTCGGTGACGGTGCTGCCGGAGTTCGTCACCGGCATCATCCTGATCCTGATCTTCGGCGTGTGGCTGCGCTGGCTGCCGATCTCGGCGGCATGGCCGAAGAACGCCGGCTTCTTCACCCAGCTCCACTATCTGATCCTGCCGTCGCTGCCGCTGTTCCTGGTCCTGTTCGGCTATATCGCGCGCATGGCGCGCTCCGGCATGATCGAGGCGCTCGATTCCGACTATACGCGAACGGCCGTGCTCAAGGGCCTGCCCTGGCGCACGGTGATCTGGCGGCATGTGCTGCGCAATGCGCTGCTGCCGACCATCACCGTCATCGCCACCCAGACCGGCTATCTCATCGGCGGCCTGGTGGTGATCGAGACGCTGTTCCGCTACCAGGGCATCGGCTCACTGATTTTCACCGCCGCGCGCGGCAAGGATTTCCCGATGCTGGAATCCGGCATCCTCACCATCGGCATCGTCTATGCGGTGGCGACATTGATCGCCGACTTCCTCTATTCCGTGCTCAATCCACGCATCCGGCTGGGGTCAGACCAATGAGCGCCGTCCAGACCACCTCTTCCCCGCAAGACGACACGCGCCGGCGCAGCCCCATGGCGGAAGTCTTCTTCTCGCTCATGCGCTCGCGAACCTTCCTTGTCGGTCTTGCCATCGTGCTGTTCTGGGTCGCCTGCGCGCTGTTCGGCGAGCACTTCGCGCCCTACGACCCGCTTGCCGACGACATCATCAACGCGCTGGCGCCGCCGTCGTCCGAACACTGGTTCGGCACCGACCAGATCGGCCGCGACGTCTTCTCGCGCGTCATCGTCGGCTCGCGCGACATCCTCACGGTCGCCCCGCTGGCGACCTTGCTGGCGACGATCGCCGGCACGGCACTCGGCCTGCTCACCGGCTATTTCCGCGGCATCGTCGACGATGTCGTCAGCCGCATCCTGGAAGCCTTCATGGCCATCCCCGTGGTCATTGTCGCGCTGCTCGCCATCGTCGCGCTCGGCACGTCCAAGGCCACCGTCATCGTCGTCATCGGCTTGAGCTTCGCGCCGATCATTGCGCGCACCGTGCGCTCGGCGGTGCTGGCCGAGCGCGAACTCGATTATATCGCCGCCGCGCAGTTGAGGCACGAGAGCGCCTTCCACACGATGTTCGTCGAGATCCTGCCCAATGTCATCCCGCCGATCCTGGTCGAGACCACCGTGCGGCTGGGCTACGCCATTTTCGCGGTCGCCACGCTCTCCTTCATGGGTTTTGGCATCCAGCCGCCCTCGCCCGACTGGGGGCTGTCGATCTCCAGCAATTACGGCATGATCGGCGGCGGCTTCTGGTGGACGGTGCTGTTCGACGCACTCGCCATCGCCTCGCTGGTGATCGGTGTCAACCTTGTGGCCGACGGCGTTCATGGAGCGCTCAATGACTAACTCCTCAAAGGCTGAAAACGCCCTCGAGCTGCACGATCTGTCGGTCGCCTACCGGGTGGCCGGGCGCAACCGCGCCGTGCTGCGCAATCTCAGCCTCAACATCAGGCAAGGCGAGGCCTATGGGCTGGTCGGCGAGTCCGGCTGCGGCAAATCCACCGTGGCGCTCACCGTCGTGCGCTATTTGCCAAGAAACGGCTCGATATCGGGCGGCGCGATCTCGCTCGACGGTCAGGACGTCATGAAGCTCGATGCCGAGGCCTTGCGGCGCGCCCGCGCCGAAAGCGTCTCGATGGTCTATCAGGATCCCGGCAAGGCGCTGAACCCGTCGATCCGCATCGGCCGGCAACTGACCGAGATCTTCGAGCTTGGCGGGATCACGGGACAGGCAGCGACTGACCGCGCCATCGCCATGCTCAACCGCGTGCGCATCTCCGATCCGCCAAGCGTCATGCAGCGCTATCTGCACCAGCTCTCCGGCGGCATGCAGCAGCGGGTGGCGATCGCCATGGCGCTGGCCAACGATCCCTCGATGCTGATCCTCGACGAACCGACCACCGGCCTCGACGCGACGGTCGAGGCCGAGGTGCTCGACCTCATCGCGCAGCTCAGGCAAGAGCTGTCGGCCTCGATCCTGTTCATCAGCCACAACCTCGCCGTCGTCTCCAACATGTGCGACCGCGTCGGCGTGCTCTATGCCGGCATGCTGGTCGAGGAAGGGCCGACGGATGTCGTCTTCAACGATCCGCGCCATCCCTATACGGTCGCGCTCCTGCGCTGCCTGCCACGCGGCGGCCAGCGCAAGGACCAGGGCCGGCTCGACACCATTCCGGGCTTCCTGCCGGGCATAGGCGCCGACATCAAGGGCTGTGCCTTTGCCGACCGCTGTGCGCTCGCCGACAATCGCTGCCGCACCGAATTGCCGCCGCTCTATGATCTGAGTGACGAGCGCGGCAAGCGGCTGTCGCGCTGCTTTCACCACGACAAGGCGCAAGCCCTGCCGCGCGCCACACCGAGCGATGTTGCGACAGCGCCCAAGCCGACAACCGCACCGGTGCTGCGCGTCGCCGGGCTGAACAAGACCTATGCCAGCCACGGCCATCCCTTGCGCGCCGTCAAGGATGTCTCGCTCGATCTAAGGCCCGGCGAGACGCTGGGGCTGGTCGGCGAATCCGGCAGCGGCAAGACCACCTTCGCCAGGCTGCTGCTCGGCCTTGTGCCGCCCGATGACGGCGGTACCATCGAACTCGAGGGCAAGGCGCTGGCGCCGAAGCTGGAGAACCGTGGCGACGACCAGGTCAAGGCGATGCAGATCGTCTTCCAGAACCCGGACTCCGCGCTCAACCGCTCGCATTCAATCCGCCACATTCTCGGCCGTGCCTTGAAGCGGCTGGCCGGCCTCTCCGGCAAGGCCCAGGAGGCGCGCCTCGACGACCTCGTCCGCTCGGTGCGCCTCACCGACCGGCATCTCGCCGTCAAGCCGCGCCAGCTGTCAGGCGGCCTCAAGCAGCGCGTCGCCATTGCGCGCGCCTTCGCCGGTGATCCGCGTATCGTCGTCTGCGACGAGCCGACCTCCGCGCTCGACGTCTCCGTCCAGGCGGCGATCCTCAACCTGCTCGCCGACCTGCAATCCAAGGAAGACGTCAGCTACATCTTCATTTCGCACGACCTTGGCGTGGTGCGTTACCTCTCCGACAAGATCGCCGTGCTCTATCTCGGCCGCATCATGGAGATCGGCCCATCGGAGGAAGTCTTCTCCGGGCCGCATCATCCCTATACCGAGGCGCTGCTGTCGGCGGTGCCCAAGCTCGACCAGACCGAGACGGCGCGCATCCGGCTCGACGGCGAGATCCCGAGCGCCACCAACCCGCCGTCGGGTTGCGTCTTCCACACGCGCTGCCCGCGCAAGATCGGTCCGATCTGCGAGCAGCAGGAGCCGCCGCTGGCCGAGGCACAGCCCGGCCACTCGATCCGCTGCCACATCCCCTACCCGGAACTTGCCAGGCTGCAGAAGGCAGCCGTGACTGAACCGGCATAGCAAGGCATCGCCGGCCGGTTAGCTCAGGCCGGCCATGCCCAGGGAACGGTCGCCTTCCGAAAAACCCTGTTCGCTGGTCCAGTCCCTGGCCAGCGAGCGCAAGCCCGTCAGCGCGACATCCAGAACATCCGACGAGACGGGATTCGATGGATAGGCGAGATAGATCGGCCGCTGAAACACCGGTGTGTTGTCGATACGCCGCATCTCGCCGCGCTCGATATGGCCGCTGACGGCGCTGAGCGGCAGATAGGCCGCCGCTTGACGCGACAGCACATGCTGCAGCCCGATGAAGACCAGGCCGGCGGAAATCGCCGGCTTGACCATGCCGGCAAAGGCGCGGTCGTGTTCGATGCGGAATTCGAGCCCCCAGTCCATCAGTATGTAGTTTTCAGTCCACGGCTTGGTCTGCGCCGCATGCTGGACGAGCACGACCTGATCCACGGCCAGCGTCTCATAAACGATGCCGGGATGCGGGCGCGGCAGATAGAGGATGCAGATGTCGAGCAGGCCTTCCGCCAGCTGGTCGATGGCCAGATCCGGAAAACTGCCTTCGAGCCGAAGGGCCACGTTCGGCCGCCTGGCCCGCATCCACTCGACCCATGGCGAGGTGATGCGCTCCCACAGATAGGCGGGAGCGGTCAGCCGCAGCAGGCTGTCATAGCCGTCGGGAACGGCGATGTCCTGCCTCGATTGCTCCCAGGTGCGGGTGATGGAAGAGGCGTGCGGCAGGAACTGCCGGCCGGCCGGCGTCAGCGTGACGCCGTCGCGGTCGCGCACGAAAAGCCGGCGCCCCAACTGTTCCTCCAGCCCCCTGATCCGCGCGCTGACAGTGGACTGCGCAAGGTTGAGCCGGCTGGCCGCGACGGTGAAGCTGCCATGCTCGGCGACCTCCAGGAAACTGCGCAGGTTCTCGGTATCCATGGCTTACACCTTGCATCGAAAATTTCGATGGACCCTATCAAAAAATATCGCTTTCCGGTCGCGGTCAACAATGACCTAAATGGCCGATCCCCGAAGAGCAAGCGAGGAATGCAGCCATGCCAAGGCATTTCATGACGATCGACACTGCTCGCAAGAACCTGACCGCAATCGAAAATTCCGCTGTCGACGACTTGCTGGCCGGCAGGCTCGACCGCCGCGATTTCCTGCGCCACGGAAGCGTGCTCGGCATTTCCCTGCCGTTCCTGGGCAGCCTTGTCGCGGCCGCCGGCCTCGGCACGCAACAAGTCCGCGCCGAGGGCAAGCCGGGCGGCACGGTGCGCGCGGGCGTGGCGACACCGGGCGGCGCCATCGACCCGGTCACCTACTATGACAGCGGCAGCTACCAGCTGGTTTTCCAGACCGCCGAATTCCTTTGCATCACGCAGCCGGATCTCACCTTGAAGCCGGTGCTGGCGGAAAGCTGGTCGCCGAACGCGGACGGCAGTGTGTGGACCTTCAAGCTGCGCAAGGGCGTGAAATTCCACAATGGCGAGGACTTCAAAGCCGACGACGTGGTGGCGACCTTCGACCGCCTCGCCGATCCCAACGGCGCCTCGAACGCGCTTTCGGTATTCAAGGGCCTGCTGTCGAAGGGCGGCACGCAGAAAGTCGACGACCACACCGTCGCCTTCCATCTCGACGCGCCGAACGGCAGCTTTCCCTATTCGGTGTCGATCGACAATTACAACGCCGTCATCCTGCCGGCGAGCTACAAGGGCGACTACGAAAAGACCTTTGAGGGCACCGGGCCGTTCAGGCTGGAGAGCTACACGCCGAAGGTTGGCGCGACCTTCATCCGCAATCCCGACTATTGGGGCGAGAAGGCGCTGCCCGACCGGCTCGAGTTCAAATTCTACGGCGACGTGCAGCCGCGCATCCTGGCGCTGCAGGCCGGCGAGGTCGACGTCCTCGACGCCGTGCCGCTCGACGTCAGCCAAGTGGTGCTGAACAGCCCCGACATCACGGTGCTGCGTGTCGCCTCGACCGCGCATCGCCAGCTGCACATGCGCTGCGACACCGGTCCCTTCACCGACAAGCGTGTGCGCCAGGCGCTGGCGCTCAGCATCGACCGCTCCAAGCTTGTCGACGGCCTCTGCCGCGGCATGGCGGCCACCGGCAATGACAGCCCGTTCGCACCGGCCTTCCCCGCGACCGACAAGTCCGTGCCGCAGCGCGTCAAGGACATCGCCAAGGCGAAGCAGCTGATGGAGGCGGCCGGCCTCGCCAGCGGCTTCGACATCACCCTGACGACGCTGCGCTATTCAGACATTCCAGGCTACGCGCAGCTGTTCCAGAATTTCGCCAAGGAGATCGGTGCCCGCATCGCGCTCAACATCGAGGACCAGGACAAATATTACGGCAAGGCGGTGTTCGGCCAGTCGGACTGGCTGGACAGCCCGTTGGGGATCACCGACTACGCCCATCGCAGTGTGCCGAACGTCTTCCTCAAGAGCCCGCTGGTCAGCGATGGCCCGTGGAACGCGGCGCATTTCAAAAACACTGCCTATGACGGCATGGTCGCCTCCTACCTCAAGGCACTCGATATCGGCGCACAGGGCGCGGCGGCCTCCGACATCCAGAAGCTGCTGCTCGACGAGACGCCGGTCATTTTCAGCTATTTCCCGGATCTGCTGGTGCCGGTGCGCAAGAACGTCAGCGGCCTGCCGCCGATCGCCGCCGGCCTGCTGCTCGATCGCGTGTCGCTGGGATAGAGACTGGATTGGACAATTCCGCTTTCGGGCGGCGAGACTATCCGCTGGCAAGGCTGCGAAGAGCGATGGGGGCCATCGTTCGAGCGGCTCGATGCACGGAAAACCCGCCGCCCGGAAACCCTCAGCGGCACCATGGCTCAATGCAGGTTCATCTCGCTGTGCGCCAACGCTCGATGACAAAAGACAAGAAACGGGAGACTACCATTCGCAAGCCTCATTTGCGCGGTCGCGGACCGCATTTCCCCTTGCTCGACAATATCGTGCAGTATGAGTTCGAGCCGGGCTATGTCGCCTTCACCATGCCGACGCAGAAGCGGCTGCGTGTGCAGGTGGGATCGATGATCGTCGCCGATACGACCAAGGCGCTGGTGCTCTACGAATCCGATCATCTGCCGGTTTACTACTTTCCGGTGAGTGACGTGCGCGAGGAGTTCCTGCTGCCGAGCAGGACGACGACAGAGAGCCCGTTCAAGGGCGTCGCCACGCATTATTCGCTGAACACCGGCATCACGCTGGTCGAGGATGCCGCCTGGCGTTATCTGGATCCGGTCAAGGGATCGCCGCTGCTTTCGGACCACATGTCCTTCTATTGGCCCAAGATGACGCACTGGTATGAGGAAGACGAAGAGATCTTCGTCCACGCCCGCGATCCGTTCCGCCGGGTCGACTGCCTGCCCTCCTCGCGACGGGTGCAGGTCATCCTAGACGGCGAACAGGTCGCCGATTCACACCGCGGCGTGTTCCTGTTCGAAACCGGCCATCCGGTGCGCCACTATCTGCCGATCTCGGACACGCGGCTCGATATGTTCGCGCCCAGCCGCTACATTTCGCGCTGCCCCTACAAGGGCATCTCCAACTACTATCACGTGACGACGCCCAAGAAGCGGCACGAGAATCTCGTCTGGTACTATCCCGAGCCGGTGCATGAGGCCGAGCGCATCAAGGGACTGGTCTGCTTCCACCACGAACTGGTCGACAAGATCCTGGTCGACGGCGTCGAGATCCCGAAGGAAGCCACCGCTGCGTCGGACGGCTATTTCTAGGCATCGCTGCCCCTGCCGGCTTGCGCATTGAGCGCTTGATCGAAACATGGCGCAGCGCATACCTTCCCTGAAACGGGAGGGCTATCGATGGATCTTTTCAAGCTGGACGGCGATGTCGCGCTGGTTACCGGTGCCGGCAGCGGCATTGGCCAGGCAATCGCAATTGGATTGGCCGAGGCAGGAGCCAACGTCGCGTGTTTCGGTCATGCATCGAAAGGCGGGCTGGAAGAAACCGCGCACCAAATCACGGCACTCGGGCGCAAGGCTTTGGTGCTGACCGGCACGGTCACTTCGGAGAGCGATCTGGCGGCGGCAATCGATCGCGTCGAGGTCGAACTCGGTGCATTGACCGTTGCCGTCAACAATGCCGGCATCGCCGGTTCGGAACCGGCCGAGACCTTGTCGCTCGATAAGTGGCAGAAGGTGCACGAGGTCAACGTCGCCGGCGTTTTCCTGTCCTGCCAGGCCGAAGCCCGCAAGATGCTGGCGCGCCGCAAAGGCTCGATCATCAACATCGCCTCGATGTCCGGCTCCATCGTCAATCGGGGATTGACGCAGGCGCACTACAATTCGTCGAAAGCCGCCGTCATCCACATGTCGAAGAGCCTTGCAATGGAATGGGCGGACCGGGGCTTGCGCGTCAATGTCATCAGCCCCGGCTATACGCTGACACCGATGAACAAGCGGCCGGAAGTGGCGGAGGAGATCAAGATCTTCAAGCGCGACACGCCGATGGGACGCATGGCAGCGCCTGAGGAAATGGTCGGGCCGACGGTGTTCCTGGCCAGCCGCGCGTCGAGCTTCGTCACCGGCCTCGACCTGATCGTCGATGGCGGCTACGTCTGCTGGTAGGGCCGCATCTCGCCGAACTTCGCCTGCAGTCTCAATTTGTGCATCTGCGAAGCGTTAGTCGTTGCGTAAGATGAACGTTGGTATATATAATTTCATCCCATGAAAGGGCTTGGCGAGATGGGGGCTTGCCATGCCGACAGCCGAGATCATGGGACCTTGATGGCTTGCACCTTGCAGGGCGCCGCAAGACTGGCAATTGATCCGCGGATGGTCGCTCCACCAGCGGTCTGTCGGCAGCCATGACGCGGACGGCATATTCCATCGTCACGAGAATTGAGCACCATCTTGCCTGCGCTGGCCAAAGCCAGGGCGACAATTTTGGCGCCGACGGCCTTGCGCAGCGAACCGCCTTTCCAACACAATCAAGAAAAGCCGCAAGAAGGGAACGACCGATAACCGTCACAGCTTGAAGGAGAACAAGCATGTCATTTCGCAGTCGAGTTTCAAAACTATCGATTGGCGCCGTCGCGCTCGCAACGTTAAGCCTGCTCACACCTTCCGCCCGGGCCGCCGCACCGGAATCCAATGACCCGATAAAGATCGCGCTGTTCGACTGGACCAGCGTCAATCTCAACGCCAAGATCCTCGGCGGCATCCTGGAAAAGCTCGGCTATACCGTTGAATACCCGACCGCCGACTATCTCTCCAGCCTGACCACCGGCCTCACCAATGGCGACCTCGATGTCGGTCTGGAATTCTGGGACACGACTGCCGGCGAGGCGATGAAGGCCTCCGATGCGACCGGCCAGACGGAGCGCCTCGGCAAGCTCGGCCCGAAGGCCAAGGAAGAGTGGTGGTTTCCCGAATATATGAAGGAGAAATGCCCGACACTGCCGGACTGGCATGCCTTGCTCGACGCCGCATGCGCGGCGTCATTCTCGACAGCGGAGACCGCTCCAAAGGGGCGCTATCTCGGCGGCCCGGTGACTTGGGAAGGCTTTGACGACGAGCGTGTCGCGGCGCTGAAACTGCCCTTCACCGTCATCCATGCCGGCACCGATGCGGCAATGTTCGCCGAACTCGATTCCGCCTATCAGCGCAAGGCGCCGATCATGCTGTGGATCTATTCGCCGCACTGGGCGCCGGCCAAGTACAAGGGCGAGTGGGTGCAATTCCCGGAATACACGCCCGAATGCTATAATGATCCGAAGTGGGGCGTGAACCCCGACGCCAAATATGATTGCGGCAAGCCGCACGGCGAGATCTGGAAATACTCCTGGTCCGGCATGAAGGACAAATGGCCGGTCGCCTATAAGGTGGCCAAGGCCTTCACGATCGACACCGACGAGCTCAACAAGATGAGCGGCGATATCGATCTCGGCGGCAAGACGCCGGAAGATGTCGCCGCCGCCTGGATCGCCGCGCATGAGGCAGACTGGAAAGCCTGGGCGCAGTGATCGTTCCGACTGGAAAAATGGGGCCTGGCCGTTGATCGGCCGGGTCTCAGGTCTTGATGTTCCAGAAGGATGATTGGATGACGACTGAACAGGGATCGACACAACCAGGCACCAACGATCGCCCGGTAAAGCTTGCCTGCCGCAATGTGTGGAAGCTGTTCGGAGTGAACGCAGCCAGCTTCATCCGCGAGCGCGACGGCAGGGCTAGCATGGCCGATGTCACTGCTGCCGGACTGGTCGGAGCCGTGCGCGCGGTCGATCTCGAAATCCGCCAGGGCGAGATCTTCATCATCATGGGGCTGTCGGGCTCCGGCAAATCGACATTGGTGCGCTGCATGTCGCGACTGGTCGAGCCGAGCCATGGCAAGATTGAATTCGAGGGCAAGGACCTGCTCAAGATTTCCGATGCGGCGCTCATCGAATTGCGCCGCCACCGCATGGGCATGGTGTTCCAGAATTTCGCGCTGCTGCCGCATCTCAATGTGCTGGACAACATCGCCTTTCCGCTCAGCATCCAAGGGCAGGACCGGGCAACGCGCGAGGCGCGCGCGCGCGAAGTCATCGATCTGGTCGGCTTGCGCGGCCGCGAGCATTTCTACCCACGCGAATTGTCCGGCGGCCAGCAGCAGCGCGTCGGCATCGCCCGCAGCCTGGCGACCAAACCGGAGATCTGGTTCCTCGACGAGCCGTTCTCCGCCCTCGATCCGCTGATCCGCCGCGAAATGCAGGACGAGCTGATGCGGCTGCAGACCATGCTGCACAAGACCATCGTCTTCATCACCCATGATTTCGACGAGGCCATCCGGCTGGCCGACCGTATCGCCATCATGAAGGATGGCGAGGTCATCCAGATCGGCACGCCGGAGGAGCTGGTGGTCAATCCGGCGACCGACTATGTCGCAGAATTCACCCGCGACGTCGACCGCGCCAAGGTGATTTCCGCGTACAGCCTGATGCGTGCCTGCGATGGTTCGGAGCATGGTGGCACGGTTTCGCCGGATGCCAAGATCGCCAGTTTCTCGGCAAGCATCGTTTCAGCCGGCAAGCCGTTCGCCGTGGTCAACGGCACCGGCAAGCCGATCGGCGAAGTGACGCCGCAAGCGGTCATCGACCTGCTGGCCGGCATCGAGCACGCAAGAGCCGACGCATGACGGTGACGGCAAGCGCCAGCGAGCCGAGGCCGCCGCTTCAGCGCTGGCTGCTGGTCTGGGCGGCGGCCCTTGCCGCTGTGCTGTTGGTGTTCCTGTTGCAGGACAGCGTCCCTTGGGCTGTCGACTATCCGGCCAACGCCGTCGTGCCGGTCGCCGACTGGGTCAGCGCGCTGATGGGCTGGATCAAGTCGAACCTGTCATGGTTGACCCGCTCGATCACCGCGCTCCTCGGCGTGCCGCTCGATTTCGCGCTCAATCTCTTGGCCAAGAACTTCAAAATCGGCCACGGCGCGGATGCCTATGTCCTGCCGCGCCTGTCCTGGGTTGGCGTCTGCGCTGTCGCCTTCCTCGCCGGGCATGCCGTGGGCGGCCGGAAACTCAGCCTGCTGGTCGGCGGCTGTTTCCTCTACATCGCGCTGTTCGGCCAATGGACCAGCGCCATGCTGACGCTGGCGCTGATCTCCATTGCCGTGCCGTTCTGCATCGCCACCGGCCTGTTCGCCGGCATCTGGGCCTGGCGCAAGCCTTGGGCGGAGAGGCTTATCGTCTCCCCTGCCCTCGACCTGATGCAGACGATCCCGACCTTCGCCTATCTCATCCCGATGCTGCTCCTGTTCGGCAACAGTCCAGTGTCGGCGATGATCGCCACCGCCATCTTCGCCACGCCGCCGATGGTGCGGGCGGCGATGCTCGGCCTCACCCGCATGCCGCTGGAGATCGGCGAATTCAGCGACATGGCCGGCTGCACGGCGCGGCAGAAACTGTGGCGGGTGCTGTTGCCCTCGGCGCGGCCGACGCTGATGGTCGGCGTCAACCAGGTGATCATGCTGGCGCTCAACATGGTCATCATCGCCTCGATGATCGGCGCCGGCGGCCTCGGCTACGACGTGCTTCTGGCGCTGCGGGCGCTGAAGGTTGGCGAGGCGATGGAGGCTGGTCTCGCCATTGTGGCGCTGGCGATCGCGCTTGACCGGCTGAGCCAGGCCATCGCGCATAACCAGGCGAAGGGCCATGTTCATCAGGCGGTGAGCCCGAGCCTCTGGCGGCGCCATCCCAATCTGTCGCTGGCCATCGCCATCCTTGCCGTCACCACGCTGCTCGGCCTGTTCGTGCCGGCCCTCGCGGCGGTGCCGAAGGCGATCACCTTCACCACCGCGCCGCTGTGGAAGGCGGCGGTGAACTGGGTGACGATCAATTTCTTCGATGCGATCGAAGCCTTTCGCGTTGCGCTGATCCTCAACGTGCTCAACCCGGTGCGCGCCTTCTGCGAAGGCTTTCCGTGGCTAGGCGCGGTGTTCCTGCTCGGCCTTGCCGGCTATCAGCTTAGCGGCCTGCGGCTGGCCGCCCTAGTCGCCGCGCTGACCGGTTTCTGCGCGATCACCGGGCTGTGGGAAAAGACCATGGCGACGGTCTATCTCTGCGGCATCTCGGCCTTCATCGCCTGCCTGATCGGCATCCCGATCGGGCTGATGGCAGCGCGTAGCGACCGTTTCGAGAAGATCGTCACGCCCATCATCGACACACTGCAGGTACTGCCGTCCTTCTGCTTCATCATCCCGGTGGTGATGCTGTTCCGCGTCGGCGACGTGACCGCCATGATTGCAACAATAGCCTTCGCCGTGGTGCCGGCGATCCGCTACACCAATCACGGGATAAGACAGGTGCCGCCGGCTCTGATCGAGGCGGCCAAGGTGTCGGGCTGCACGCCGCGCCAGACCTTCTTTCGCGTGCAATTGCCGCTGGCGCTGCCGGAGATCATGCTCGGCGTCAACCAGACCATCCTGATGGCGCTGGCGATGATCATCATCTGCGCCATGGTCGGCACGCGCGATCTCGGCCAGGAGGTGTTCATCGCGCTGTCCAAGGCCGATTCCGGCCGCGGCATCGTCGCGGGCCTGGCCATCGCCTTCATCGGCATCGTCGCCGACCGGCTGTTCAACGCCTGGACGGCGAAGGCGCGGGCAAGGCTGGGATAGGCAGCGTCGCGGCTACTCCGCCGCGACGCCCTTCACCTCGAGATAGCTCTCCATGGAATCGTCCAGCGCCTGCAGCCAGGGCGTGTGATGCAACGGCGCCATGGTGCCGGTCATCAGCGAGCGGTAGGCATGGTCGCGGAAGCCCATAATGTCTTCCGCCTTGTGGTGTTCCCACTCCATGAAGGTCTGGTTGACCGCCTCGACATCGAAGCCGGGATAGTCGGTCTGGTCCATCAGTTCCTTGGTGTAGTCGCCCTGGAACCAGATCATCTGCTCGGCGTCTTCCAGCGTTTCCTCGCGCGCCCGCCACTTCGCGCCGTGCGCTGCCATCGCCTCGGCCGACGGCAATTTGATGCGGCCCATGATGACATCGCGGGCGAACCAGGCCTGCGCGTCGAACATGTTGAAGGTGTAGAACTGGTCCTGCATGCCGATATAGAACAGCTTCGGATTCTTTTCCCACACCACGCCTTCATAGAGATCCAGCGGCCACATGCGGTTGGCGGTCTTGAGCTTGAGGTCGTCGGTGAGGAAGGGGAAGGAATGGAGATAGCCGGTGCACAGGATGATGGCGTCGACATCCTTTGACGTGCCGTCCTTGAAGTACGCGGTCTTGCCGACGACCTTCTGCAGGAGCGGCACTTCCTTCCAATTCTCCGGCCATCTGAAGCCCATCGGCTTCGAACGGTAGCTGGAGGTGATCGACTTGGCGCCGTATTTGTAGCATTGCGAGCCGATGTCCTCGGCCGAATAGGAGCGGCCAATGATCAGGATATCCTTGCCCTTGAATTCCATGGCGTCGCGGAAATCATGGCTGTGCAGGATGCGGCCGTTGAAGGTGGCGAAACCCTCGAAATAGGGAACGTTGGGCACCGAGAAATGCCCTGAGGCGACGACGACGTTGTCGAACTCTTCGGAATAGGTGACGTCGTTGGCGCGGTCATGCGCGGTGACGGTGAATTTCTTGGTTTCGTCCGAGAAGGTCACCATGCGCACCGGGCTGTTGAAGCGCACCCATTTGCGCAGGCCCGATTTTTCGACGCGGCCCTTGATGTAATCCCACAGCACTGCGCGCGGCGGATAAGAGCCGATCGGCCGGCCGAAATGCTCCTCGAAAGTGTAGTCGGCGAATTCCAGGCATTCCTTCGGGCCGTTCGACCAGAGGTAGCGGTACATCGAGCCATGCACGGGATCGCCATGCTCGTCGAGGCCGGTGCGCCAGGTATAGTTCCACAGGCCACCCCAGTCCGACTGCTTTTCGAAGCAGACGATTTCGGGGATGTCGGCGCCCTTGTCTTCAGCCGACTTGAAGGCCCTGAGCTGTGCCAGGCCGGACGGTCCGGCGCCGATGACGGCAACACGAGTTTTCATTTCCAGGGCCTCCTCATTTTTGATTTCCCCAGCGAAACAAATTTCACTGACAGTGACACTAATTGGCCCTTCGGTGCTGTCAACAGACATCTGCGGGAACGGCGTTTGCCCGCAAAGGATTCCTGGCGAAAAACCTTCGCGGACAGAATCCATGGGATCGTCCGATGGACTTAAGACAGCTTGCCGACACAGCCGCGCTGCTGTATCGCCACCTGACATGTTCACCTTGAGTGAAATAAATCCGCGAAGTCCGGGGGCGACATGGCGAAAGACAGTTCCAAGGCCGGGCTTGCCGGCGCCAAGCCGAAGCCCCAGCCAAAGGTCTCGGCGGACGGCAAGACCATCCGCGCACCACTGACGCAGAACCCGCACGCCATCCGCGACACACGCGAGAAGGTGCTGGAGGTGGCCATCGGCCGCGAGGTGCGGGCGTTCCGCAAGAAGCTCGGCATCACCGTCGCCGATCTCGCCGTCGCGACCGACATTTCACTGGGTATGCTGTCGAAGATCGAGAACGGCATCACCTCGCCGTCGCTGACCACGCTGCAGGCGCTGTCGCGGGCGCTCGGCGTTCCGGTCACCGCCTTCTTCCGCCGCTTCGAGGAGGAGCGCAGCGCCGTCTTCGTCAAAGCCGGCGAAGGGCTGGATGTCGAGCGCCGCGGCACGCGCGCCGGCCATCAGTACAATCTGCTCGGCCATATCGGGTCGAACACCAGCGGCGTCGTCGTCGAACCCTACCTGATCACCCTGACCGAAGATTCGGACGTGTTCCCGACTTTCCAGCATGAGGGCATGGAGTTCCTCTATATGCTGGAGGGCGAAGTGGTTTACCGGCACGGCAGCAACCTCTACCCGATGAAGCCCGGCGACAGCCTGTTCTTCGACGCCGACGCGCCGCACGGACCGGAGCAGCTGACGAAACTGCCAATGCGGTATTTGTCGATCATCTGCTATCCGCAGAACAGCGCGGGGTGAGGTTTTCTGTCGACACTTTAAAGTTCGACGAGGGATTGATCGGCTATCGCGCAGGCTTCCTTGGCCCACGCGACAAACACGTCTAAAAACTGACCCGAGATGTCAATTCTTTGATCACTCCACCGGAAAGTCATGTCTTTAGACGACAAGCCAAAGTGAATCGTTCGCACAAATCCATTTTCCTCAATCGGCTTTGGAGCATTCTTGCGAGATAGGTACAGCCGGTCGTCGATATGCTCAAAGTGATCCCTGGCCTGCTTGTAAAAGGTTAGGTCAAGCGCGCTCAAATGATTAGCCATTTTATTACCTAGGACTTTAGCTGCCAAGGCAATGCCATCCTTAACTCTGTCTACGGAAATTAGAAAAAAGTGTAGTTCCACTAGGGCCCGCCTAGGCTGCTTTGCCTGCCACGCTTCCATCATCAAAGCGTGTTGCCTCACCGCCGCATCAAGGTATCTCTCAACCAACACAATGCCATTGTGAAGTTGGCCAGTATGATCCTTCCGCATGTATCGGAAGGTATATTCGGGATTTTCGGTCATCGTGTCACATTATCCAAGCGGAGAAAGAAAATCAGGTCCCCGTTGAAATAGCAGCAGGCAGATTTCAATCAGGTCCAAACCCCAGTGACGTCGCACTCCCGTCATCCAACTTCGACAGCCATTCCACCAAGGTTGGCCGATAGCGTGTGAGCCCCTTGTAGGTGGCGAGTTCCTCGGGCAGATCGCGAATGACGCGGTGCAGGCGTCGCGCCCATTTCGGCTGCGTCACGAGTTCGTCCATCTTGATCAGGTAGCAGCGGATCGGGAAGACGATGCCGTTGGAGCGCGGCAGCCGCCAGAAGCTTTGCAGCTCGACGCGCAGATGCACCTTGTCGCCGACATTTTCGGGCGTCACGGTTGTCCGGTCCGGACCCCATTTGTGGTAATTTTCCGGGCTGGTATCGAGGCGCGGATTGATGGTCATAGTCCAGTTGAGGCGCCGCGCCGGCTTACCCTGCTGGATGTTGGTGAGGAATTTCAGCGCCCTGGTGAAAATGCCCTTCTCATGCGCCAGCGGCACCGGTGCGTGCCACTCGAAAAAATTCATGCCGATGTCGAAATCGAGCGACCAATCGGCCTGGGTGGTGACCATGCCGGCATCCATCCACAGATTGCCGTCGCGCTGGTCGAGGATGCAGAAATCGCCCTGGCTCTGGCGGGTGATGTATTCCATCGGACCGTAAGGCAGGGTCGAGGTGTCGCCGAAGGTGAAGGTGTCGTCGATGCCGAGCGGCCGGTTGATCCAGCGCCAGCGGTCGCCGTCCCGCGTCAGCGTGAAATGTTCGGGATAGCCAAGGGCTTGCTGTTCCATCAGCAGTTCGAGCAGATCCCAGCCGGCCAGCGTCATATGCGGCAGCGACTGGCAGCGCAGCGGATCCTCGGCCAGCACCAAAGCGCGGTCCTGCATCTCGGCGACGTAGTGCTCGTCGACATCGATCAGGTTCTCCAGCACGCTGCCCTTCGGCCCGACGACATGCGGCTCGATGTTGACCGCATACATGTAGGCGTCTTCATGGAACGGGAACGGGAACCGCCTGATGTGCTCCGGGCTGTTCCTGAAGGTGAAGTCGTCGCGGAAGGTTTCCTTGCGAAAGGTGATGCCCAAGCTCGCCTCCTATCTTTCCAGCACCAGCGACCGGCCCTCGAAGCGCGACACGCACGGCATGATCTTGCAGCCGGAGCGATGGTCGTCCTCGCTCAGCCAGTGGTCGTTGTGGATGAACTTGCCATCGTAGGAGATCACGTTGGTCTCGCACTGGCCACAGACGCCGCCGCGGCAGAGATAGGGCGGGTCGACCCCGGCCGCCTCGATCGCTTCCAGCAGGCTCAGCTGTTCATCGACGCGGATGGTCTTGCCGCTGATTGCCAGCGTCACATCGAACGGCAGGCCGGGCTGGGGTGCCGCGAAATGCTCGAAATGCACGGCCTCCGATGGCCAGCCCAAGGCGGCCGCGCGGTCGCGCACCCAGTTGATCATGCCGGCCGGGCCGCAGACATAGAGATGCGTGCCGAGCGGCTGCGTCGACAGCAATCGATCAAGATCGATGCGCTCGTCACGGTCGTCATGGTAGAGCCTGATGCGCCTGTCGTAGCGCTCCCGCAGCACGTCGGCATAAGTGCCCAGAGAGGCGGTCCGGCAGGTGTAGTGCAGTTCGAAATTGCCGCCCTCGCCCGCCAGTTGCGCGGTCTGCGCCATGAAGGGCGTGATGCCGATGCCGCCGGCCAGCATCAGGTGTTTCCTGGCACGCAAGTCGAGCGAGAACAGATTGACGGGATAGCTGATCACCATCTCCAGGCCCGGCTTGACGGACCGGTGCATGAACAGCGAGCCGCCACGCCCGACATCGTCGCGGCGCACCGAGATCGTGTATTCGCGCGTGTCGAGCGGCGAACCCATCAGCGAATAGGGATTGAGCCGGGTGCGATCGCCGTCGCGCATCTCGACCACGACATGGGCGCCGCCGGAAAAGGTCGGCAACAGCTCGCCGTCGCGCCTGCGGAAATGGAAGCGGGTGACCAGTTCGTTGACCGGAACGACGTCGCTGACGACGACATCGAGTTTTGTGGTGCCGGTGCTCATGGGAAGGCCTCCTCCATTGGAGGAATCTCCGAGCGATCCTCGGCATTGATGCAGACGCCCTGGAAAGCGGCGAGGCGCCGCGAATAGTGATCGCGCACCAGAAGCAGCAAGCCGCAATGCGAACAGGTCGATGGCTGTGTCGTGACGTTCTCGGTGATGCCCTTGCAGTGAACGCACTGCATGCGCCTGGCCAGCGAGCCACGATGCTCCGTCTGCATGGAGGTGTGGTCGATGCCGGCTTCGAGCGCCACCTGCATGGCCTGGCCGATCAGTCCCTCGGTGCCGGCGAGGTAGAGGCGCAAGCCCATATGGGCATTGCCCAGCGTCTGCTTCAGCCTCGGCAGCAGGCTGGCGAAGGATGGCGCCTGATGAAACTGCGCCGGCCTCAGCGCTTCGAGGGCGGCGACGTGTTTGTTGTCCGGCCCTGGGATAAAGTCGATTTCGGCGCCATCGAAGAACCCGGCAGGCGCTTTTGCGGCCATGTCTGAAATAGCGAGCGCACCTTCGGCATCGGCGATGAAAAGATGGTGTTTGCCGGGCTGCGGAGAGAGCGTTCCGTAGACCGGCCGGCTGATGATGCTTTTTGCTGCCATTTAAATCTTCGTGCCTCGAACCCCTCGCTGTTGATTATGCCTCAGCCTTTCGCCGTGCGCTTGGTCTTTTTGGGATCGTCGAACGGCAATGGCTGCGCCGTCGCCTTGATCGACCCGCTCTTGTTGCGGATTTCGAGCTTGGTGTCCTTGACCGCGCAGTCGACGTCGAGGCGGGCGATGCCCATCGATTTCTTGACCAGCGGCGAATACATGGCGCAGGTCACCACGCCGACCTTCTTGCCGTCGCGATAGACCGGCGCGCCTTCGTCGGCCGGCTCCTTGCCGTCGAGCAGCACGCCAAAAATCTTGAAGCGCTCCTTGCCCTTCAAACGGTAGTGTTCCTCGGCTCCGCGAAAGCCGGTCTTGCCGGGACTGACGGTAAAGTCGAGGCCGAGTTCCCACAATGTGTCGCCGGGGCCTTCATTCTCGAACGGATATTTTTGCGAATTGTCGTAGGGATAGAACAGCAGGTAGCTTTCGACGCGCAGCATGTCGAGCGTGGTGAAGCGGCAGGGAATGATGCCAACGCTCTTGCCTTCGTCGAGAATCCTGTCCCAGATCGTGCCAGCATCCTGGCCACGGCAGAAGATCTCGTAGCCGCGCTCGCCGGTGTAGCCGGTGCGCGAGATCATGACGGGCAAGCCGAACAGCTGCGTCTGCATGTGATGGAAATAGTTCAGGTCGCGAATCCCCGGCACATGCTTGGCCAGATAGTCGACCGCGGTCGGTCCCTGCAGCGACAGATCGTGCAGATTGTCGTCGAAGCGTAGCGAGACATCGCGGCCCATCGCGGCGCGCTGCAATTCCTCATGGCCGGTGCCCGAGCCATGCACGACCATCCAGCTGTTCGGGCCGGTGCGGTAGAGGATGCAGTCGTCGGTGAATTTTCCCGCCTCGTTCAGCATGCAGGCATAGGCCGATTTGCCGGGGTAGATCTTTTCCACGTCGCGGGTGGTCGCGAGATCGATGAGATGCGAGGCGTGCGGCCCTGTGATGTGCACCTTCTTCAGGCCCGACACATCCATCAGCCCGGCCTTGGTGCGGATGGCGATGTACTCCTCGTCGGCATCCTTGTCGTAGGTCCAGGCGGTGCCCATGCCGCTCCAGTCTTCGAGCTTCGAACCCAGCGCGCGATGGCGATCCGCCAGGGTCGAAAATCTCCAGGATGCCGTCATCCGCTCGTCCTCCGTTCAAAAATCCACTGTTCCCCGCTCCTTGGCGCGGTGGCCGGAGCTTTGGAGCGAATATTGACCGCAAACGCGGGAGAGCCGCAATCCCCTGAAAGCAAATAATTTCATTGTCAGGCAAAATTGACCGCCCCAAGCAAACAGTTAACTCAGCGTAAATTCGTCTTGACAATTGCGGTAAACGGCCTGAATTTATGAAAAAAATTTCACTCTCTTGAAAGAGAGCGACGCAAGGTGGATTCGGAACCGGGCGTCGAAAAAAGGGGACAAACCGATGTCAGACCTGCAGCAGCGCATCGAGGCGCTGTACCGTTCCGATTTGCGCGGATCCGCGTTGCTGATCGTCTGCCTGTGGGCGACGATCCTCTTCGTCCTGTTCATGACATGGCCGTACATCCCGCACGCCGGCATCAAGGCCGTCGTCGCGATTGCCGCCGCCGCCGTGCTGATCTTCAACACGGCCGCGATCCTGGCGATGGTCAAACACTACAAGGAAGACAAGGACTTCATCTACGGCCTCGACATCAAGAACGCCGACGCATCCCGCAACCGCCAGTCCTGAGGGGTACAAGAAATGTCCCGCTATACGCCGCCGGAGCAGAGCAAGGCCGGCCAGGTTTTCGATATCGTCGTCGTGGTTGTCGCCATCTTCGTGGCGTTGTGGCTGCCGCTGAAGCTCGGCCTTGCCGGAGCCGCCAAATCCATCGACGCGCTCGATGCCAAGACCTGGGAAGCGCTTGGCCAGAACCCGACCATGGCAGCCATCTGGGAGAAGCTCGGCTACACACCCGAGACTGCGCATGACATCATCCAGAATCGCTTCCACTATGTCATCGACTGGCCGACGCTGATCATCATGGCGGCGGTGCTGATCGGTTATTTCGTCTTCCTGTTCCGAGCCTCCGACCGCGAATATCGCGACGTCATCAACGAAAAATTCAACGACAAGTAAGAGTTCCGAAGGCAAGCAATCGGGGACGCACCATGTGGATTTCACTCTCTTACGCATGCTGGGGCATCTCGATCGTGCTCGCCCTGTGGATGCTCTACGACTGGTTCAAGGTCGACACGACCTATTCCGAAGACGTTCTGACCTCGTCACGCGAAGGCGAGCTTGAAGCCGTTTCCGAGAAACACCGGATTTGAGTGGGGACGAACAATGACGACGACCGTACTTGAACCGGCAATTCACGGCGACAGGGTTTCACTGCTGCGGGTGCTCGGCCCGGCCCATGTCTGGGCACTCGGCGTCGGCATCGTTCTGGTCGGTGAATTCACCGGCTGGAATTTTTCGGCCGACAAGGGCGGCGCGCTCGCCGCGCTGATCGTCTGCTGGATCGTCGGGCTGCTCTATACCTCGGTCGCCATGATCGATTCCGAAGTGACGTCGACGGTGGCGGCTGCCGGCGGCCAGTATGCGCAGGCCAAGCATATTGTCGGGCCGCTGATGGCCTTCAACGTCGCGCTGTTCCTGGTCTTCGCGTACACGATGCTGGAGGTCTCCGACGCCATCCTGCTCGGCGACACCATCGTCGCCAAGGCCGGCGTCGAAGGGCTCACCCACAATTCATTCATCGCCGCCACCATCGTCGTGCTGGCCTGGCTCAACTATCGCGGCGTGCTGATGACGCTCAACGTCAACTTCGTCATCACCGCAATTGCCTATATCTCGATCGTCATCCTGTTCTTCTCGGTCAGCCCGTGGACGCAAGGCGCGGTGCTGAAGCTCAACGAGCTGGTGACGCCGGGCAATGCGCTGCCCTATGGCTGGATCGGCGTCATCGCCGCCTTCCAGTTTGGCATCTGGTATTATCTCGGCATCGAAGGCACCACGCAGGCGGCCGAGGAAGTGCGTTCGCCGGCCCGCTCGCTGCCCTACGGCACGATGGCCGGCATGATCACGCTTTTGATCGCCGCCGCCATGACCTGGTATGTCTGCGCCTCGCTGATGCCTTGGGAATATCTCGGCATCACCTATTATCCGCTGTGGGACGCCGGCAAGCTCACCGGCAGTCCGCTGCTGGAAAACCTCTTGTTCATCGCGACGCTGCTGGCTGCGCTGGCTTCCGCCAATGGCTGCATCAACGATGCGGCGCGCGCATGGTTCTCGCTCGGCCGCGACCGTTATCTGCCGAGCTGGTTCTCGGCCGTGCACCCGAAATATCGCACGCCCTACCGCTCGATCCTGTTCCTGCTGCCGATCGCGCTCGCCTTCGCCTTCATTGCCGACCTCAACCAGGCGATCACGTTCTCGATCCTGTCGGGCGTGCTGCAATACACCTTCATGAGCATCAACATCATGATGTTCCGCAAGAAGTGGCCGCTCGGCACGATCCGCCGCGGCTACACGCATCCCTTCCATCCGCTGCCGGCGATCGTGTTGTTCTGCCTTTGCGTGGTGACCTTCTTCGCCATCTTCCTCGGGTTCGGCTCACAGCTGATCGCGATGACCATCTTCTATTTCCTGATCTCGCTGTGGTTCCATTTCTACCGTTACAAATTCGTACGGCGCGGCGACCAGTTCACCATGCCGTGGCCGAAACCGCAGGGCTATTGATGGGAGACGGCCCGCCCCGATCCTTGGCGGGCCGGACATGACAAAATGTCCGACGTGACATCAGCACTGTTCGCCGGGGCCATTGTCCTGGTTCTCGCTCTCCATCTTGCGTGGCTGGCACGGCGCAGCCGCAACAGGGCATTGGCGGCGCTCGCCGCCGAGGAGGCCGGCATACGCACCATTGTCGCCGACGCCGCTGATGTTTCGGACGGCACCGCCGGTGTCGTCACCTGGGAAGGGTCGTGGAACGGCCAACGCGTTCAGTTGCGTACCATCGTCGACACCCTGGCGACACGAAAACTGCCGGCGCGTTGGCTCAGCGTTTCGATCACCGAAAAGGTCGCCGTCCCAGCGACCTTCGACATGATGATGCGGCCGGGCTCGCCGACGACCTTCTCCAATTTCGACCATCTCCAGCATACGCTGCCCAAGGCTCCGGGATTTCCCCCCGAGGCGGTGCTGCGGACCGACCGCCGCGGCACGCGGTTCCCGCAGGGCATCATCGCCGAACATCTGGAACCCTTTTCGGAAGGGCGCGCCAAGGAGCTGCTGATCACGCCAAACGGGGTGCGCATCGTGTGGCTGCTGGCCGAGGCCGAACGGGCGCGCTACGGCGTTTTCCGGCAGGCCGCGTTCGGTGGGGCACAGATCGATCCGGCGCTGATCGAGCGGCTGCTCACCTCGCTCTCGGCGCTGCGCGACGCCATCAACCGAAGCGAACGGCAAGCCGCATGACCAGTTCGAACACCCAGCCGGCGCCGGTGAACCCTTATCTCGTCCTCGGCGCGTCAATCATGCTGCCGGCGAGCGGCCATGTCATTCTGGGCGTGCCGGTGCGCGGGCTGCAGTTCCTTTTCTTCATGGTGATCCTGGCATGGGTGACCGCCAAGATCGCGCCGCCCGACGCCAGCTTCATCGGCCGTCACGCCGGCGGCTTCCTGATCTATGCGCTATCCATCCTGGACGCCTACAAGCTCGCCCGTATCCGCCATGCCACGTGGGTTCACAATGCCACGCAGGGCAGCGATAACTCGCATGGCGGCATTACGCCCTATACGTAACTAGAGGAAAATTTTTTTCATATGATTGAATTTGCGGGACTCATTCGATACATCATCTTCTAGCTACAAACGCCGGGAGGCTGACATGTGTGGAATTGTCGGACTGTTTTTGAAAGACAAGTCGCTGGAGCCGAAGCTCGGCGCGATGCTGTCGGAGATGCTGGTATCGCTCAGCGATCGCGGGCCCGACAGTGCGGGCATTGCCATCTATGGCGCGCCTTCCAGGAATGAAGCCAAGATCACCATCCAGTCGGCGAAGCCCGCGCGCGATTTTCGCGACCTCGATACCGAGCTTGCCAAGGCCATCGGTGCGCCGGTGAGCATTTCGGTCAAGTCGACGCACGCCGTCGTGCGGACGACGCCGGCCAAGATTGACGAAGCGCGCGAGGCCATCCAGGCACTTCGCCCCGACATCCGCATCATGGGCGCCGGCGACGTCGTCGAGATCTACAAGGAAGTCGGCCTGCCGGAAGCGGTGGTCGATCGCTTCGACGTCCGCAAGATGGCCGGCACGCATGGCATCGGGCACACCCGCATGGCAACGGAATCGGCGGTGACGACGATGGGCGCTCATCCCTTCTCGACCGGCGCCGACCAGTGCCTGGTGCACAACGGCTCGCTGTCGAACCACAACAATGTCCGCCGTGAGCTGATCCGCGAAGGCATGAAATTCGAGACCGAGAACGATACCGAGGTCGCCGCCGCCTATCTCTCGTCCCAGATGGCGCATGGCAAGAACCTCGGCGAAGCCCTGGAAGGCACGCTCTCGGATCTCGACGGCTTCTTCACCTTCGTCGTCGGCACCAAGAACGGTTTTGGCGTGGTGCGCGACCCGATCGCCTGCAAGCCCGCCGTCATGGCCGAAACCGACCAGTATGTCGCCTTCGGCTCGGAATATCGCGCGCTGACCAAACTGCCCGGCATAGACAATGCGAGGGTCTGGGAACCGGAACCCGCAACCGTCTATTTCTGGGAGCATTGAGTTCATGACGGCAACCAAACTTTCAAAGGCGGCGGCCCACGACCACGCCTCGCGGATCTTCGATCTCGATATGTCGTCGCTGCGCGAGCTCAACCAGGCGCTGCACAATCTGACGCCCGGTTCGAACGAAACGGCGTGGGAAGTGCTGCACCCGAAGGGCAGTCATTCGGTCGCCGTCGGCGTCGACCAGCCCGTGACCATCGATGTGCGCGGCAGCGTCGGCTATTATTGCGGCGGCATGAATTCCGGCAGCACCATCACCGTGCATGGCTCGGCCGGTCCCGGCGTCGGCGAGAATATGATGTCGGGCTCGATCATCGTGAAAGGCGATGCCAGCCAATATGCCGGCGCCACCGGCAAGGGCGGCCTGCTGGTCATCGAAGGCAATGCGTCGTCGCGCTGCGGCATCTCGATGAAAGGCATCGACATCGTCGTGCACGGCAATATCGGCCACATGTCGGCCTTCATGGCGCAGTCCGGCAATCTGGTGGTGCTGGGCGATGCCGGCGATGCGCTGGGCGATTCCATCTACGAGGCGCGGCTGTTCGTGCGCGGCAAGGTCGACAGCCTCGGCGCCGACTGCATCGCCAAGGAGATGCGGGGTGAACACCTGGAACTGCTGCAGGGCCTGCTCGACCGCGCCGGCGTCACCGGCGTCAAGCCATCGGAGTTCAAGCGCTACGGCTCGGCGCGCACCCTCTACAATTTCAATATCGACAACGCCGACGCGTATTGAGGCAGCATGACCTATCGCAACCCGCCGACGACGCCGCGCAAATCCGCGACCTTCGACGACTACACGCTTTCCGAAATCCGCCGCGCCGCGGCGACCGGCATCTATGACATCCGGGGCGCCGGCGCCAAGCGCAAGCTGCCGCATTTCGATGACCTTTTGTTCCTCGGCGCCTCGATCTCGCGCTATCCGCTCGAAGGCTACCGCGAGCGCTGCGACACCAGCGTCGTGCTCGGCTCGCGCCATGCCAAGAAGCCGATCGAATTGAAGATTCCGATCACCATTGCCGGCATGAGCTTCGGTTCGCTCTCCGGTCCGGCCAAGGAGGCGCTCGGCCGTGGCGCGACGCTGTCGGGCACGTCGACCACGACGGGCGATGGCGGCATGACCGAGGAAGAGCGCGGCCATTCCAAGCAACTGGTCTATCAATATCTGCCGTCGCGCTACGGCATGAATTTGCGCGACCTGCGCCGTGCCGATGCCATCGAAGTCGTCGTCGGCCAGGGCGCCAAGCCGGGTGGCGGCGGCATGCTGCTTGGCCAGAAGATTTCCGACCGCGTCGCGGAGATGCGCACCCTGCCGAAAGGCATCGACCAGCGCTCCGCCTCGCGCCATCCCGACTGGACCGGCCCGGACGATCTCGAGATCAAGATCCTCGAGCTGCGCGAGATCACCGACTGGGAAAAGCCGATCTACGTCAAGGTCGGCGGCGCCCGCCCCTATTACGATACCGCGCTTGCTGTGAAGGCCGGCGCCGATGTCGTCGTCGTCGACGGCATGCAGGGCGGCACGGCGGCAACGCAGGAAGTGTTCATCGAGAATGTCGGCCAGCCGACGCTCGCCTGCATCCGGCCGGCGGTGCAGGCGCTGCAGGATCTCGGCATGCACCGCAAGGTGCAGCTGATCGTCTCGGGCGGCATCCGCAATGGCGCCGATGTCGCCAAGGCGCTGGCACTCGGCGTCGACGCGGTCTCCATCGGAACGGCGGCGCTGGTCGCGCTCGGCGACAATGATCCCCGCTGGGAGGCGGAGTATAACGAGCTCGGCACCACATCAGGCGCCTATGATGACTGGCATGAAGGCCGCGACCCTGCCGGCATCACCACACAGGACCCGGAGCTGATGAAGCGGGTCGATCCTGTGGCTGCTGGACGGCGGCTGGCCAACTATCTGAAGGTGATGACGCTGGAGGCGCAGACGATCGCCCGCGCCTGCGGCAAGAACAGCCTGCACAATCTCGAACCCGAGGACCTCGTCGCATTGACAATCGAGGCAGCCGCCATGGCCGGCGTGCCGCTGGCCGGCACCAACTGGATACCGGGGAAGAACGGCTTCTGATCAACGAAGGGCCGAAGCCCGCACGCTCTGGGGCAACGATCGACAAAAAAATGGGGAACTTCCGTGACAGCTGATCTTGCAGAATTCGCAAGGGCGAAAAACGTCAAATATTTCATGATTTCCTACACCGACCTGTTCGGTGGCCAGCGCGCCAAGCTGGTGCCGGCGCAGGCGATATCAGACATGCAGAAGGATGGCGCCGGCTTTGCCGGTTTCGCCACCTGGCTGGACCTGACGCCGGCGCATCCCGACATGCTGGCAGTGCCGGATCCAGACTCGGTCATCCAGTTGCCGTGGAAAAAGGAGGTGGCCTGGGTCGCCGCCAATTGCGTCATGGACGACAAGGAGGTCGACCAGACGCCGCGCAATACGTTGAGGCGGCTGATCGCGGAGGCCGCCGGCGACGGCATGCATGTCAAGACCGGCGTCGAGGCCGAGTTCTTCCTGATCTCGCCGGACGGCGGCGTCATCTCTGACCAATACGACACGGCCTCAAAGCCCTGCTACGACCAGCAGGCGGTGATGCGCCGCTACGACGTCATCGCCGAGATCTGCGATCACATGCTGGCGCTCGGCTGGGGACCCTACCAGAACGACCATGAAGACGCGAACGGCCAGTTCGAGATGAACTGGGCCTTCGACGACGTGCTCGCCACCGCCGACAAGCACTCCTTCTTCAAGTTCATGGTCAGGTCGGTGGCCGAGAAGCACGGCCTGCGGGCCACCTTCATGCCGAAACCCTTCCAGGGCCTGACCGGCAATGGCTGCCATGCCCACATCTCGGTGTGGGACAAGGCGGGCAAGACCAATGTCTTCGCCGACAATTCGATGGAGCTTGGGCTGTCGGCCAAGGGCAAGAACTTCCTCGGCGGCATCATGAAGCATGCCTCCGCGCTTGCCGCGATCACCAACCCGACGGTCAATTCCTACAAGCGCATCAACGCCCCGCGCACGATTTCGGGCGCGACCTGGGCGCCGAACACGGTGACCTGGACCGGCAACAACCGCACCCACATGGTGCGCGTGCCCGGCCCCGGCCGCTTCGAACTGCGCCTGCCCGACGGTGCCGCAAACCCCTATCTCTTGCAGGCTGTGATCATTGCCGCTGGCCTCGACGGCATCCGCTCGAAGGCCGATCCCGGCAAGCGCTACGACATCGACATGTACCAGCACGGCCACACGGTGAAGGGCGCGCCGAAACTGCCCCTGAACCTGCTCGACGCACTGCGCGAGTTCGACAAGGACAAATCACTCAAGGCGGCGCTGGGTGAGGAATTCTCGTCGGCATACCTAAAGCTGAAGCACCAGGAATGGAATTCTTATGCTTCGCACTTCACGCAATGGGAGCGCGACCACACGCTGGACATATAGCCGTCCTGCCGGTGCGAGCGACCTCGGAATGAACGTATGAAATACTCGATCTTCTCGCTCGCCCGTGCCGCCCTTTCCGGCCACAAGAACTGGCAGCGCACTTGGCGCGACGCCACGCCGAAGGATCGCTACGACGTGGTGATCATCGGCGGTGGCGGCCATGGCCTGGCCACCGCCTGGTTCCTCGCCAGCGAATACGGCATCAAGAACGTCGCGGTCCTGGAAAAAGGCTGGATCGGTTCGGGCAATGCCGGCCGCAACACCACCATCATCCGCTCCAATTACGGCCTGCCCGGCAACACCGGCTTCTACGAATTGTCGATGAAGCTGTGGGAGCGGATGGAGCAGGACCTCAACTACAATGCGATGGTCAGCCAGCGCGGCGTCATCAACCTCTACCATTCCGACGCGCAGCGCGACGCCTATGCGCGGCGCGGCAACACCATGCGCATCAACGGCATCGACGCCGAACTGCTCGACCTCGCTGCGGTCAAGAAGATGATGCCGTTCCTGAACTTCGACAATGCGCGCTTTCCCGTGCAAGGCGGATTGCTGCAGCGGCGCGGCGGCACGGCGCGGCACGATGCCGTGGTCTGGGGTTATGCCCATGCGGCCAGCGGGCTTGGCGTCGACATCATCCAGAATTGCGAGGTGACCGGCTTTGTCAGGGACGCCAACGGCAAGGTGACTGGTGTCGAAACCTCGCGCGGCAGGATCGGCGCCGGCAAGGTCGGCATGGCGGTCGCCGGCTCCTCGTCACGCGTCGCTGAAATGGCGGGCCTGCGCCTGCCGATCGAAAGCCATGTGCTGCAGGCTTTCGTCTCCGAGGCGATCAAGCCGTTGATCCCCAATGTCATGACCTTCGGCGCAGGCCATTTCTATGTCAGCCAGTCGGACAAGGGCGGCCTTGTCTTCGGCGGCGACATTGACGGCTACAATTCCTACGCCCAGCGCGGCAATCTGCCTGTGATGGAGGATGTCTGCGAGGGCGGCATGGCGCTGATGCCGATGATCGGACGCGTGCGGCTTTTGCGCCAGTGGGGCGGCATCATGGACATGTCGATGGACGGCTCGCCGATCATCGACAAGACGCCGGTCGACGGCCTCTATCTCAACGCGGGCTGGTGCTATGGCGGCTTCAAGGCGACGCCAGGCTCAGGCTTCGTCTTCGCCCACCTGCTGGCCCGCGACACGCCGCACGAGGAAGCTGTACGGTTCCGCCTCGACCGGTTCCGGACTGGCGCCATGATCGACGAAAAGGGCCAGGGCGCCCAACCGAACCTGCACTGAGGACGGCCGGAAAATCATGCGCATTGTCTGTCCCTTCTGCGGCGAACGCGAACTCGGCGAGTTCACCTATCTCGGCGACGCCAAACCGGTGCGGCCGGCGGCGGGGGCCGGTGAAGATGCCGTCTACGATTATGTTTATCTGCGCGACAACATCGCCGGCGTGATGAGCGAGAACTGGTATCACGGCGGTGGCTGCCGGGCCTGGCTGAAGGTCACCCGCAACACGCTGACGCATGAGATTTCGGCGATCGAACCGGCAGCGGGCGCCGGTGCGGCGAAGGTTGGCGCGTGATGGCCGGTGCGCAGACAAACCGGCTGAACAATGGCGGCCTCATCGACCGCTCGGCGCCGCTGAACTTCCGCTTCGACGGCAAGAGCTTTTCCGGCTTCCAGGGCGACACGCTGGCGTCGGCGCTGGTTGCCAATGGCGTCAAGCTGGTCGGGCGCTCGTTCAAGTATCATCGCCCGCGCGGCATCCTGACCGCGGGCTCGGAAGAACCCAACGCGCTGGTCGAACTGCGCACCGGTGCCCGGCGCGAGCCGAACACCAAGGCAACGACGGCGGAGCTTTATGAAGGCCTCGAGGCCGCCAGCCAGAATCGCTGGCCGTCGCTGCGCTTCGACGTGATGTCGGTGAACCAGCTGTTCTCGCCGATCTTCGTCGCCGGCTTCTACTACAAGACCTTCATGTGGCCGGCGAAATTCTGGGAAGCCATCTACGAGCCGGCGATCCGCCGCGCCGCCGGTCTTGGCCGTGCCGCCGGTGTTGCCGACCCGGACCACTACGACAAGGCCTGGGCGCATTGCGATGTGCTGATCGCCGGCTCCGGTCCGGCCGGTCTGGCGGCAGCATTGGCCGCCGGCCGCAGCGGCGCCCGCGTCATCCTGTGCGAAGAGGATTTTGCGTTCGGTGGCCGGTTGCTGTCGGATGGCGGCACGATCGATGGCCTGCCGGCCGCCGAATGGTTGTCGCGGGCGCTAGCTGAACTGGCGGCAATGCCCGATGTCCGCATCCTGACCCGCACGACGCTGTTCGGCGTCTATGACGGCGGCACCTACGGCGCGCTGGAGCGGGTCAACGACCATATGCCCTCGCCGCCCGAACATCAGGTGCGCCAGCGGATGTGGCGCATCGTGGCCAAGCGCTGTGTGGTCGCGGCCGGCGCCCTTGAGCGGCCGATCGTTTTCGCCGGCAACGACACGCCCGGCGTGATGATGGCTTCGGCGATGCGAACCTATGTCGGACGCTATGCCGCTGTTCCAGCAAAGCGCATCGCGCTGTTCACCAACAATGAGGATGGCTGGCGCACGGTCGAGACCGCGCTTGGTGCCGGGCTGCAGATCGCGGCGGTGATCGACGCGCGGCCGGACGTTTCGCCGTCACATCGATCGCTGGCCTCCAGGAATGGCTTCACGGTGCTGCACGGCTCCGTCAGCGGCGTTGACGGCGGCAAGGACGGTGTTCGGAAAATCGCAGTGTCGCTCACCGGCGGCGCGCGCGCCGAAGTCGAGGCCGACGGGCTCGCGGTTTCCGGCGGCTGGAATCCGGGGGTCGGGCTCACCTCCTATCATCGCGGCCGACCGAAATGGCGCGACGACATTGCTGCCTTCGTGCCCGACGGCGCGCCTCCCGGCATGGTCGCAGCCGGTGCGGCCAACGGCGACTTCGGACTTGGCGCCTGCCTCGCCAAAGGGTTTGCCGCCGGCGTGGCAGCGGCACATGGTGCCGGACATAGTGGCAAGGCAGGCACCGCGCCTGTTGCCAACGACGAGGCATTCTCGCTGACGCCGCTCTGGCACGTCGCCGGCAAGGGCAAGGCCTTCGTCGACTACCAGCACGATGTCACCGCCTCCGACATCGAACTGGCGCAGCGCGAGGGTTTTGAATCGGTCGAGCATCTGAAGCGTTATACGACGCTCGGCATGGCGACCGACCAGGGCAAGACGTCCAATGTCGCCGGCCTAGCCATCATGGCAGCGGTGACCGGAAAATCCATTCCAGAGACTGGCACGACCATCTACCGGCCGCCTTACGTGCCGGTCGCCATCGGCGCCTTTGCCGGCCATCATCGCGACGAGACGTTCCACGCGACGCGGCTGACGCCGTCGCATCACTGGGCCGCCGAACAGGGTGCTGTCTTCGTCGACACCGGCCTATGGAAACGCGCGCAATGGTATCCGCGCGCTGGCGAGAAGGACTGGCTGGAATCGGTGACCCGCGAGGTCAAGGCCGTGCGAAGCGGCGTCGGCTTCTGCGATGTCTCGACGCTCGGCAAGATCGACGTGCACGGTCTCGATGCCGGCGCCTTCCTCGACCGCGTTTACATCAACACCTTCTCCAACCTCGCCGTCGGCAAGGCGCGCTACGGGCTGATGCTGCGCGAGGATGGCATCGTCTATGATGACGGCACGACGTCGCGGCTGGCCGAGGACCACTATTTCCTGACCACCACGACCGCCAAGGCCGGTTTGGTGATGCAGCACCTCGAATTCTGCCGGCAGGTGCTGTTTCCCGAACTCGACGTGCAGCTGACCTCCGTCTCCGACCAGTGGGCGCAATTCTCGATCGCCGGCCCTAAAACCCGCGGCCTGCTGAAGGAGATCGTCGACCCGGCGGAGGACCTTTCCAATGAAGGTTTTCCCTTCATGGGCGCGCGGGAAGTCGCATTGCGCGGCGGCATCAAGGCAAGGCTGTTCCGCATCTCCTTCTCCGGTGAGATGGCGTTCGAGATTTCCGTGCCGGCACGCTACGGCGAGGCGATGGCGCGCAATCTGATGTTGGCCGGCGAGCCGTTCGGCGTCACGCCTTACGGCACCGAGGCGCTCGGCGTGATGCGCATCGAAAAGGGCCACGTAGCCGGACCGGAACTGAACGGTACGACGACGGCGGCCGATCTTGGCCTCGGCAAGATGACGTCGACCAAGAAAGATTTCATCGGCCGCGTCATGGCCGGCCGCGAGGCGCTTGTCGCGCCTGACCGGCAGGTCGTCGTCGGCATCAAGCCGACGGACAGAGCGCGCCGCCTGCGCTCGGGCGCGCACATCATCCCGAAGGGGCAGACGCCCGGGCCAGGCAACGACCAGGGCTATGTCACCTCGGTCTGCTTCTCGCCGACATCAGACCAGTGGATTGGGCTCGCGCTTGTCGAGCGCGGACGCGAGCGCATCGGCGAGATCGTCCATGCGCATGACCCGATACGCGGCGAGGACTATGACGTCGAGCTCTGCAATCCCGTCTTCTATGATCCAGATGGAGGGCGCCAGCGTGGCTGAGTTTTCCTGGGACGTTCGCAGTCCGCTCGATCGCGCGCTCGCGGTGGGGCGGTATGATGCGCGTGGCGATGCCTGCGTGACGCTGACCGAGATCCGCAATTTCGACCTCGTCCAGGTGATGGCGCGGCGCGGCAAGGCGGCGGAGATGGCCAAGGCCGCGAAGGCACGCTTCGGCAGTGCGGCTCCGAAAACACCGCAGGCGGTGCAAGGCTCGGATGCCACGCTGATCTGGTCGGGACCTGATCAGTTTTTTGTCCTGTCGAAGGGCGGCAAGCACGCGATTGGGGCGCTTGGCCAAGCGTTCGCGCAATCGGCTTCGCTCTCCGACCAGTCGCATGCCCGTGTGCTGATCAGCGTTTCTGGCGTCAAGGCGCGGGCGATGTTGGCCAAGCTGTCGTCGATCGATCTGCATTCGGGTGTGTTCGCCGTCGGCGCGGCGGCGGCCACGTCGATGGATCACACCAGCGTCACGCTCTGGCGTGGGAATGACCTGGCGGATGGGCTGGCGGTGTTCAACATTCTGGTGTTCGCGACCTTCGCCGAGAGCCTTTGGCACACGATGCTGGACTCGGCTGCGGAGTACGGCCTGGCGATCGCGCATTCAGAGCAACTGGCGTAGCCCTTGCGCGCTTTTCCCTTCTTCCCTTGCGGGAGAAGGTGGCCTCGCGAAGCGAGGTCGGATGAGGGGTGTTCCAGCTTGGCAAGGACGGCACTCCGTCACCCACCCCTCAACCGTCTCGGCGCTGCGCGCCGATCCACCTTCTCCCACAAGGGGAGAAGGAAGAAGGGGTGGTCTGCCTTGCCAAACGCAACCGCGCTGCTATTCTTGCTGCTAAAATAATTTCACACACAGGCAAACTTGTTTCTCGAACCGCAAGGGCTGAGATGAGCCAGTCGCCCTACCCAACAGTCACAGCCGGACCGCCGCGCCCGAGCCTCATCCTGAGGCCCGGTCAGATCGCGCTGCCGCCGGGCATGGAGCGCCACACGATCCAAGGCAACGGGGCTTTGCTGATCGAGGTCGAGGCCGGCGATATCATCACCGTACGCAATGTCGAAGGCGGCCAGGCCTGCGAAGTTCTGGCCTGGGACACCACAGGCACCACCGATCCCGGCATCTTCGGCGAAAAATCCAACAGCAATGCCGCCGGCATCAAGGCGCTCCTCGCCGAGGGCGATGACAGTCTCGCGTCCCTACGCCGCGGGCTGGCGCGCCGGCAAGTGGTGCTCGATCAGGCAAAGGCGCTGCGCGTGTTCGGCAGCACAACGCCCGCCGGGACCGAACAGGCTTTCACCGTCACGCGCGACGGCTCGATGGTCATCGCCGCGCCCGGCGGACCGATGCTGGTCGACAGCCATGACACGGCGACGCCGCTCACCGTCATCGTGCGCCGCGCCACGATCCGCCTGAAAACAAAATCGCAGGTGGCCGATCCCCTCGCCGATCCGGTGCTTGACCTGCGCGTCCATTCGGCAACGGCGGAATCCTACTTCGTCAAGGCCGGCGACTATCTGCAGATCATCGATGTCGACGGCCGGCAATGCACCGACTTCCAGTGCTTTTCGGCGCGCAAGCTGGACAAGGGCCTCGACCATCCGCTCGACGTGACGACGACGCGCACGCTGATGGGGTCGAGTTATCCGATGCCTGGCCTGCATTCCAAATATTACGACCAGGACATGGAGCCGCTGGTCGAGGTGGTGCAGGACACATGCGGCCGGCATGATGCCTTCGCGCTGGCCTGTGCTGCGAAATATTACGACGACATCGGCTATCCCGGCCACACCAACTGCTCGGAGAATTTCAATGGCGCCCTGGCCGGCAAGGGCGTCAATCCCCGCGCCGGGTGGATGGCGATCAACTTCTTCTTCAACACCGCCATCGACGCGCATGGCGTGATGGTGTCCGACGAACCATGGTCGCGGCCGGGCGACTATGTGCTGCTCAGGGCGCTGACCGACATCGTCTGCGTCTCCTCCGCCTGCCCCGACGACACGACGCCGGCCAATGGCTGGGATCTCACCGACATCCATGTGCGGACCTATTCCGGCCAGCACAAATTCTCGCGAGCGATCGCCAGACGCATGACGCCCGATTCGGAACCGAAAATGACCCGCGAGACCTCCTTCCATTCGTCCTTTGCCAAGCACACCCGCAATTTCTCGGAATACAGGGGCTACTGGCTGGCCAACTCCTTCGCCAAGGAGGGCCCCATCGCCGAGTACTGGGCCTGCCGGCAGGACGCCGTGATCATGGACCTGTCGCCGCTCAGAAAATTTGAGGTCACCGGCCCGGATTCCGAAGCGCTGCTGCAATACACGCTGACCCGCGACGTGAAAAAACTCGGCGTCGGCCAGGTCGTCTACTCCGCCATGTGCTACGAGCATGGCGGCATGATCGACGACGGCACGCTGCTGCGGCTCGGCAAGGATAATTTCCGCTGGGTCGGCGGCGACGATCTGTCCGGTGAATGGCTGCGAGAGACCGCCAAGAAGCTTGGGCTTAATGTCCTGGTGCGCTCCTCCACGGACCAGATGCACAATGTCGCCGTACAGGGCCCAAAAAGCCGCGATATCCTCAGAGAAGTGATCTGGACTTCGCCGCTGCAGCCTTCGATCGACGAGCTCGAATGGTTCCGCTTCGCGGTCGCCCGCATCGGCGGCGGCAACGGCATTCCGGTCGTCGTCTCGCGCACCGGCTATACCGGTGAGCTCGGCTATGAGATCTGGTGCCATCCGCGCGACGCCGAAAAAGTGTTCGACGCCATCTGGGAAGCCGGCCAGCCGCATGGGCTGAAGCCGATGGGCCTGCAAGCGCTCGACATGGTGCGCATCGAGGCCGGGCTGATCTTCGCGGGCTACGAATTCTCCGACCAGACCGATCCGTTCGAGGCCGGCATCGGCTTCACCGTGCCGCTGAAAAGCAAGACCGACGATTTCATCGGCCGCGAGGCGCTGATCCGCCGCAAAGAGAACCCGCAGAACAAACTGGTCGGGCTCGACATCGACAGCAATGTCGCGGTCGGCCATGGCGATTGCGTGCATGTCGGCCGCGCCCAGATCGGCGTCGTCACCTCGGGCATGCGGTCGCCGGTGCTTGGCAAGAACATCGCGCTGGCCAGGCTCGACGTCACCCACGCGGCTGTTGGTACCGAGGTCGAGATCGGCAAGCTCGACGGCCACGCCAAACGGCTGCCGGCGCGTGTCGTCGCCTTCGCCCATTACGATCCGCAGAAGACCCGGCCGCGCTCCTGATTGCTGCCCTCCGGACAGGTAAAACCGCGCGCGTCAGAGGTGCCGCGAGACGTATTGCCGCCTGCGCGCGCAAGCGTGATGTGCACGGCGTCACAAAACGCTTGACGTGAAAGCGCGCCGGATCAATCTTCACTCCTAAGAAAAAAATACGACTGAGTGGAAACACCGGAGTCGTAAGGTCATGTGCCGGGGAGCAAGCTTCGCAAAGCCGAGGCATCGCTGGCGGGGAACACGAGAAAAAGGGGAAGTCACTGACATGAGCACCATAAGCACGGCCCTCGAGCAGCCTGCCGAAAGCAAGCTGCTCAGGCATATCGACTGGCGCGGCGCCTTCTGGGTGGCGAGCGGCGTTCCGGCACTGGTCCTGTTTTCGATCGGCGGCATCGCCGGCACGACCGGGACGCTGGCCTTCCTGATCTGGACGGTGTCCATGATCATGGGTTTCCTGCAATCCTTCACCTATGCCGAGATCGCCGGCCTGTTCCCAAACAAGTCTGGCGGCGCTTCTATCTACGGCGCCACCGCCTGGCTGCGCTATTCCAAGTTCATCGCGCCGCTGTCGGTGTGGTGCAACTGGTTCGCCTGGTCGCCGGTGCTGTCTCTCGGCTGCTCGATCGCCGCCGCCTATATCCTCAACGCGCTGGCGCCGGTGCCGCTGTTCACCGAGACCTCGCCTGATGTCGTCGCCTATATAGCGGCGCATGCCGGAACGGCGCCCGCGGACGCCATCACGGCGGTGACCGCGGCCGCGACACCGGCGATCCGCAACTGGACGCTGTACAGCCACACGCTGGGTCCGGTCTCCTTCACGCTCAACGCCACCTTCTTCATCGGCGCGGTGCTGATGCTGATCATCTTCTCGATCCAGCATCGCGGCATCCTCGGCACGGCCAATGTGCAGAAATATATTGGCCTGCTGGTCATCATCCCGATGCTGATCGTCGGCGTCGTGCCGATCTTCACCGGACAGATCAACTGGGCCAATTTCTCGCCGCTGGTGCCGCTGGCGGCCGCCTATGCGCCGGACCCGGGCGCCTGGAACATCGCCGGCTGGACGCTGGTGCTCGGTGGCATGTTCATCGCCGCCTGGTCGACCTACGGTTTTGAAACCGCCGTCTGCTACACCTCCGAGTTCAAGAACCCCGGCACCGACACGTTCAAGGCCATCTTCTATTCCGGCCTGCTCTGCATGCTTCTGTTCATCCTGGTGCCCTTCACCTTCCAGGGTGTGCTGGGCTTGAACGGCATGCTGGCGACACCGATCGTCGACGGCTCGGGTGTGGCGGATGCGCTGGCCGGCATGGTCGGCGGCGGCAAGATTATCCACAGCCTGCTGGTGATGCTGATGATCCTGGCGCTGGTGCTGTGCATCATGACGGCGATGGCCGGCTCCTCGCGCACACTCTACCAGGGCTCGGTCGACGGCTGGCTGCCGCGCTATCTCAGCCACGTCAACGAACATGGCGCGCCGACGCGCGCGATGTGGACCGACCTCTGCTTCAACCTGATCGTGCTGGCCATCGCCTCGGCCGACGCGACGAGCTTCTTCTTCATCCTCGCCGTGTCGAATTGCGGCTACATCATCTTCAACTTCCTCAACCTCAATGCCGGCTGGATCCATCGCATCGACAACGGCCATATCGCGCGGCCGTGGAAAGCGCCGACCTGGCTTCTCGGGATCGGGGCGATCTTCGCCTATGTCAACGCGATCTTCATGGGCGCCGGCGCCAAGGTATGGAACCCGATGGCGCTGTGGGCCGGGCTGATCACCGCGGCACTGATTATCCCAGTGTTCTGCTACCGCCACTACATCCAGGACAAGGGCAAATTCCCCGACCACATGCTGGCCGATCTCGGCATGACGGGAGCTGACCTCGCGGTTAAGAAAGCGGGCATGCTGCCCTATCTGACGCTGATCGCCGGTGTGGCGGTGATGCTGATCGCAAACTGGGTATTCGTCATCTGACAGGCCGACTTATGAAGCATCGGGCGCGCTTCGGCGCGCCCGATGCTTTTCGTCAACCGGCCTTGCGGATCGTCGTCTTCTCGAAGAACCGGTTGGGCGGCCGCTTCAGGCCGAGATTCTCGCGCAGCGTGGAGCCCTCATACTGCCGCCTGAAGATGCCGCGCCGCTGCAGCTCGGGCACCACCTTCTCGACGAAATCGTCGAGCCCGGCGGGCAGATAGGGAAACATGATGTTGAAGCCGTCCGATCCCTCGGTGACCAGCCATTCCTCCATCTCGTCGGCAATGGTTTGCGGCGTGCCGACGAAGGCGAGCCCGGAATAACCGCCCAGCCGCTGGGCAAGCTGGCGAATGGTCAGGTTTTCGTTCCGGGCAAGCTCGATGACGCGCTCGCGGCTGCTCTTCGAGGCATTGGTCTCGGGTATGTCCGGCAGCGTTGCATCGGGATCAAAGGCCGACGCGTCATGCCCAAGCGCGATCGACAGTGAGGCAATGCCGCTCTCGTAATAGACCAGGCTGTCGAGCTTCGCCCGCTTGGCCCGCGCATCCTCGACGCTGTCGCCGACGATGACGAATGCGCCAGGCAGGATCTTGATGTCGTCCCGGGAGCGGCCGAACTTCTGTGCCCTGCCCTTGACGTCGGCAAAAAAGCGCTGCCCGGCGGCAAGATCGCCATGGGCGGCGAAAATCACCTCGGCCGTCTCGGCGGCCAGTTGCCGCCCGGCTTCCGAGGCGCCGGCCTGGACGATGACCGGCCAGCCCTGCACCGGCCGCGCAATGTTGAGCGGGCCACGCACGGAGAGGTGTTCGCTCTTATGGTCCAGCACGTGCAATTTGGCGGGATCGAAATAGAGCCCGCTTTCGGCGTCGCGGATGAAGGCGTCGTCGGCAAAACTGTCCCACAGGCCGGTCACGACATCGTAGAATTCCCGCGCCCGGTGATAGCGCTCGTCATGCTCGACATGTTCGTCCAGCCCGAAGTTGAGCGCCGCATCGGGGTTGGACGTGGTGACGATGTTCCAGCCGGCGCGTCCGCCGCTGATATGGTCGAGAGACGCGAAGCGCCTAGCAATGTGATAGGGCGCGTCGAAGGTCGTCGACGCAGTGGCGACCAGCCCGATGTGATCGGTGACGGCGGCCAGCGCCGACAGCAGCGTGAACGGCTCGAACGAGGTCACGGTGTGGCTGCGGCGCAGCGCCTCGATCGGCATGTTGAGCACGGCCAGATGGTCGGCCATGAAGAAGGCGTCGAACTTCGCCGCCTCCAGCGTCTGGGCGAAGCGCTTCAGATGCGCGAAGTTGAAATTGGCGTCAGGATAGGCGCCGGGATAGCGCCAGGCGCCGGTGTGCAAGCTGACCGGGCGCATGAAGGCGCCAAGCCGCAATTGCCGTTTTTCTGCCATGGGAAGACATCCTGATGAGGACGAGCGTTGCCGCTCCGGTGTCGCTCAACATGGAACCGCATTGCGGCCCTGGGAAGGAATTCTGTTTTGCAAAATCGGCAGCGGGGAGCATTTTCATCGGTGCGACGGACCAGCCGTCACACCGCATCATCCGCCATAGCTGACGGCGGATGATGCGATGAAACCTCCTTATTCCGCGGCCAGGGCCAGTTGCGGCCGCTCGGTCGCCAACTCTGGCTCGGGCGCCTGCTCATTGTTCACCACCTTCTTCGGCTCGCGGCCAAAGAACAGGGCGTAGCCAGCCGGCAGCACCAGGATGGTCAGCACGGTGGCAACCACGATGCCGCCCATCATGGCGTAGGCGAGCGGCCCCCAGAACACGGCGCGCGAGATCGGGATGAGCGCCAGCACCGCCGTCATCGCCGTCAGCACGATCGGCCGGAAACGACGCACGGCCGAGCCGATGATGGCCTCCGAACGTTCCATGCCTCTGGCGATGTCCTGGTCGATCTGGTCGACCAGGATGATCGAGTTGCGCATGATGATGCCGAGCAGCGCGATGACGCCGAGAATGGCGACGAAGCCGAACGGCGCGCCGCTGATCAAAAGCGCGGCGGCAGCCCCGATGATGCCGAGCGGACCGGTGGCCAGCACCAGCATCGCCTTGCCGAAGTTCTGCAGCTGGATCATCAGGAGCACGACGATGATGGCCAGCATGACCGGCGCCTTGGCGGCGATCGACGCCTGGCTTTCGGCCGAATCCTCGGCACCGCCCTGGATCTCGATCTTGTAGCCGGGCGCCAGGCCGTCGCGCAGGCCCTGCATGTCCTTGTACATCTTGGTGACGACGTCGTTGGACTGCACGCCATCGGGAAGCGTTGCACGCACGCTGATCGTCGGCAGGCGGTCGCGGCGCCACTCGATGCCTTGCTCCAGCACCGGCACCACCTTGGCCACCTGCGACAGCGGCACGAAACCGCCGAAATCGGTCGGGATGTAGACCGAATCGACCGAGGACAGCAGGCTGCGGCTGGCATCCGGCTCGCGGGCAACGATGGAGACCGTCTCCTCGCCGTCGCGGAAGTCGTCGAGCGGCGCACCGGCCATGGTCGCCTGCAGCATCTGGCGGATGCGCTGCGAGGTAACGCCGAGCGCCCGAGCACGATCCTGGTCGATGACCAGCTTCATTGCCGGCACCGGCTCGAGCCAATCGTCATGCACCGCGCCCAGCAGCGGATCCTCGCGGAATTTCGCCTTCACCTGGTCGGCGATGCGGCGCACCTCCTGGCGATCGGGACCCATGACGCGCATCTGCACCGGCCAGCCGGTCGGCGGTCCGAGGAACAGGCGATCGACCTTGGCGCGGATCGAGGGGAAATCCTCGGCCAGAACCGTGCGCAGCTTGACGATCAGCCGCTCGCGCGCAGGCTCGTCATTGGCCATGACAAGCATCTGGGCGAAGTTCGGGTTGCGCAGCTGCTGGTCGAGCGGCAGGAAGAAGCGCGGCGCGCCTTCGCCGATATAGGTGGCGATGAAGCGCTTGTCCTTGTCGTCCATCATCTTGGCTTCCAGCGCCTTGGCCTGCGTTTCGACCTCCTTGATGCTGGTGCCTTCCGGCAGCCACAGATCGACCAGGATTTCCGGCCGCGACGATTGCGGGAAGAAGTTCTGCGGGATGAACTGGAACGCCCACAGGCTGGTGCCGAAAGTCACCAGCGTCATGACGAGAACGATGATGCGGTGGCGCACGGCCCAGCCGACGGTAGAGCGCAGCCGGCGGTAGAAGCGCGTGTCGAAGACATCGTGATGGCTGCCGGCATGCTTGCGCTGCTTGAGGATCATGTTGCCGAGCCACGGCGTGAAATAGACCGCGACGAACCACGAGACGATCAGCGCGATGCCGACGACATAAAACAGCGTGCGCACATATTCGCCAGCCGTGGAAGCGGCGAAGCCGACCGGGATGAAGCCGGCGGTGGTGATGAGCGTGCCGGTCAGCATCGGGAAAGCGGTCGACGTATAGGCGAAGCTAGCCGCCTCGATCTTGACCAGCCCCTCCTCAAGCTTGCGCTCCATCATCTCGACGACGATCATGGCGTCGTCGACGAGCAGGCCGAGCGCGATGATCAGGGCGCCCAGCGAAATGCGCTGCAGGTCGATGCCGAGCTCGTACATGATGGCGAAGGTAGCGGCCAGAACCAGCGGGATGGCGATGGCGATGACCAGCCCTGAACGCCAGCCGATCGACAGGAACGAGACGACAAGCACGATCAGCAGCGCCTCGCCGAGCGCATGCATGAATTCGGCCACTGCATCGGTGACGACGCCCGGCTGGTCGGAAATCTGGTCGACCGACACGCCATAAGGCAGCGCTTCTTCAAAGCGCTTGTAGGTCGCCTCGACGTCCTTGCCGACATCGGTGACCTTGAAACCCTTCGCCATGACGACACCAAGCTGCACGCTGTCATGACCGTTGAAGCGGTATTTGCGCTGGAAGGGATCCTCGAGCCCGGAGGTCACGGTGGCGATGTCGCCGAGACGGGTTACCTGCCCACCGGCACGCAGGCGCAATTCCCTGATGTCGGCGGCCTTGGTGACGTCGCCTTCGACGGAGATGCGCACCGAATTGACGCCGGTGTCGACGGCACCGGCCGGATCGACATTGTTCTGGCCCTTGATGGCGTTCTGCAGGTCGGTCAGCGTCAGGCCGCGCTCGGCCAGCGCCTTGGACGAGACATCGATATAGAGCTTTTCCGGCTGGTCGCCGATGATGACGGCCTTCTCGACGCCTGGCGTGGTCAACAGCATGTCGCGCGCCTGGATGGCGAACTTCTTCAACTCTGGATAGGAGAAGCCGTCACCGCTGATCGAATGCAGGGTGATGAAGGTGTCGCCGAACTCGTCGTTGAAATAGGGGCCGAGCAGGCCTTGCGGCAGGTCGCCGGAAATGTCGCCGACCTTCTTGCGCACCTGATAGAAGGCGTCCGTCACCTCGGCGGCGTTGGTGTCGCCCTTGATCTGCACGGTGATGATGGCGCTGCCGGCGCGCGTGAAGGAGCGCACGAAGTCGAGATGCGGCGTTTCCTGCAGCTTGCGCTCGATCTTGTTGACGACCTGGTCCTCCATCTCCTGGATAGAGGAACCCGGCCAGATCGCCTGGACGACCATCACCCGGAAGGTGAAATCGGGGTCTTCCTTCTGGCCCATGCGCATCAGGCCGAGCGCACCGGCGATGATGATCAGCCCGAACAGGAAGCGCGCGATGGAGGGATGACCGATGGCCCAGCGCGACAGGTTGAAGGGCCGCTTTTCTTCAGTGGAGGTCGTCATCGTTGCAGGTCCACTTTGCTTGTTTGCCGGCGCCTGGCGCTTCGAAGAAGCAGGGCGCGCGAAACGAAATCATCCGTGTTCGATCTGGCTTCCGGGCGGCGAGGCTTTCCGAGCGGAGAGACACTCATCGCGGTGGGACGCTAGGTCGATGCGGGGGTACATCGGCCGTGACGTCTCAACCTTCGGGCGCACGCCGCCCGGAAACCTGCGGCCGCGGGAACGCGCGGCCGACCTATCTGTCCTCAGCGCAGCCGGCTGGCGTCGTCGCCCTCGGCGGACGCGGATTGCTGCGCCACGCCGCCGGCGAGCTTGACCTTCAGATTCTCGGTCATGAACTGGGTGCCGGCGGCGACCACGACATCGCCGGGTTTCAATCCTTCGGCCACACGCACGCCATCGGCGGCGAACTTGGCAACCTTCACCGGACGGGCATGAACGGTGTCGGCGTCACGATCGACGGTCCAGACGATCGACTGGCTGTCTTTCTCCGCCAACGCGCTCAAGGGGATCGAAACCAGCTGCTTTTCGTTGGCGGCCGAGGCCTCGATATTGGCGGTCATGCCGAGAAGCACACGTGGATCATTGGGCAGGCTGACACGGACGGCGAAAGTGCGCGACTGTGGATCTGCGCTGCCGGCAACCTCGCGGACCTTGCCGTCGAGCGCCAGCGCGCTGTCCGACCAGAACCCGGCCTTGACCGACTTGCCGGGCTTGAACTCGGCGATCTCCATTTCCGGCACCGCGATCAGAACTTCCTTTTCGCCGTCGACCGCGACAGTGACCACAGGCGTGCCGGAGCCGACCACCTGGCCGACATCGGCGTTGACAGCCGTGACGATGCCGTCCCTGTCGGCCTTGAGGTCGGTATACCCGACCTGATTCTTGGCCTGGTCAAGTGAGGAACGGGCGGAGTCGCGCGTGGCGACCGCCTGGTCATGGGTCAGCGTCGCCTGTTCGAGCTGCGATTTCGGCGCGAAGTTTTTGGCGAAAAGCTGCTCGGCGCGCTTGCGCGCAAGCTCTGTCGTCTCGACCTGCCGTTCGGCGGCATCGAGCGCTGCCTGCGCGCTCTTGACCGACAGATCGTAGTCGGTGGGATCGATGCGGGCGAGCACATCGCCCGGCACCACATGCTGGCCGATGTCGACCAGACGTTCGGTGATCTTGCCGTTGACGCGGAAAGCCAGGGCGCTTTCGGTGCGGGCCCGCACCGACCCCGAATAGGAGAGCGTGCGGGAGTCATGCGCCTGGGCGATCTCGACGACCTTGACCGGGCGGATGATTTCCTTGACCTCGGCCTTCTCCTGGCTGCAGCCGGCAAGCGCGAGCGCCGCGACTACCAGGCCCGCGACCGGCAACCCGCGGATGATGGAATGGGACAAGGACATAGTAATACTCCCGACTGGAGGCGGACTGCCGACACCGGCGACCGGCGGCTATTTCAAGGCTCTGATGGCGTAGTCGATAAGTTCGTCGGGCATTGCCCGGTTGGTCTTGGCAAGGCACTGCGCCACCATCTGCGGGTGGCAAAGGATGATTGTAGCGGCGCCGAAGCAGCGTGACGCGGTCACCGGGTCCTGCTTGGCGAACTCGCCGGCCTCGATACCCTCGCGGATCACTTCCGCGAAGAGATCGTGGATGCTGTCGACGTGCTTGTCGATGACGCCCCAATCGCGCTCAAGCGCGACGATGACCATCTCATGGACCTTCTGCGCATCGAGCATGGTCTCCAGCGTCATCTTGTATTGCGCATGGATGTAGCGACGAAGCCGCTCCTCGGCGCCGATCGGCAGGTGCATGATCTCGTAAGCCATCTTGTAGCTGGCGCCGAGCATCCGGCCGCACACCGCCTGGTGGATTTCGACCTTGGAGGCAAAGAAACGGTAGATGTTGGCCGGCGACATGCCAAGCTCGCGGGCAATGTCGGCTACATTGGTCTTGCCGTAGCCATAGTGCCGGAACAGGCGCTCGGCGCAGTCGAGAATGCGGGTCACATTCTCCTGTCTGGCGGTATCGACCATGATGTTGGCGGCTTCGGACATGGCTCTTTCGTTTGACAAGTGACGAATTTCAATTTTCGTCAGTCGTAAATTGAAGAAGGTGGGATGTCAACGCGAAATCGACGTACGCGTTCAATATCGTGACAGATGGTGACATCCAACAGACGTCACCAAGCGGCCCAAGGATGCGGGCAACTCGAAATATTTTTTGAGAGGCAGTCGCTCTTCAGGCGAGTTTGGCCATTTCCCGGAGCCGGAATTTCTGGATCTTGCCGGTCGAGGTCTTTGGAATCTCGGCGAAAATCACGGCTTTCGGCACTTTGAAGCGGGCAAGCAGCGCACGGCAGTGCTCAATGATCTCGGCCTCGCTCGCCGTCTTGCCGGGCTTCAGCTCGACATAGGCGACCGGCACCTCGCCCCATTTGTCGTCATGGCGCGCCACAACGCCGCAGGAAGCGACGGACGGGTGTTTGTAGAGCGCATCCTCGACCTCGATCGAGGAAATGTTCTCGCCGCCCGAGATGATGATGTCCTTGGAGCGGTCCTTGAGCTGGATGTAGCCGTCGGGATGCATGACGCCGAGATCGCCGGAATGGAACCAGCCGCCGGCGAAGGCCTCGTCGCTGGCCTTGCGGTTCTTGAGATAGCCCTTCATGACGATGTTGCCACGGAACATGACCTCGCCGATGGTCTCGCCGTCGGCCGGCGTCGCCTGCATCGTTTCGGGGTCCATGACGGTCAGGCCTTCGAGCGCGGCGTAGCGCACGCCCTGCCTTGCCTTCTTGGCGCTGCGCTCGCCCTTTGCGAGATCGTCCCATTCGCCGTGCCATTCGTTGACCACGGCCGGGCCATAGGTCTCGGTCAGGCCATAGAGATGGGTGACGGCAAAGCCGGCATCGGCCATCCCCGACAGCACGGCTTCCGGCGGCGGCGCGGCCGCGGTGTTGAAGGTCACCGTCTGCGCGAACGTGCGCTTGTCCTCATCCCGGGCGTTGATCAGCACCGACATGACGACCGGCGCGCCGCAGAGATGGGTGACGCCGTGATCGGCGATGGCGTCGTAGATCGGCTTCGGCCGCACCCAGCGCAGGCAGACATGGGTGCCGGCCTGGACGGCCAGAGTCCACGGAAAGCACCAGCCATTGCAGTGGAACATCGGCAGCGTCCAGAGATAGACGGCGTGCTTGGCCATGCCGGCATGGATGGTGTTGGTGTAGGCCATCAGGGCGGCACCGCGATGGTGATAGACGACGCCCTTCGGATTGCCCGTCGTGCCCGAGGTGTAGTTGAGCGAGATGGCGTCCCATTCATCGTCGGGCATCGACCAGGCGAAATCCTCGTCGCCGCCGGTGACAAAATCCTCATAGTCGAGCCCGCCAATCCGTTCGCCCTTCGGATAGGGGGCGTCGGCGGCGTAGTCGGGATCGTCATAGTCGATGACCAGCGGCTTGACCTTGGCCAGATCGAGCGCCTGCCGGACGACGCCGGAGAATTCGCGGTCGACGATGAGCACCTTGGTCTCGGCATGGTCGAGCTGGAAGGCGATGACCGCGGCGTCGAGGCGGGTGTTGAGCGAATGCAGCACCGCCTTGGTCATCGGCACGCCGAAATGCGCCTCCAGCATCGGCGGCGTGTTGGACAGCATCACGGTGACCGTGTCGCCCTTGCCGATGCCGCGCTTTTGCAGCGCCGATGCGAGCTTCAGCGAGCGGTGCCAGAAATCGCGGTAGCTGATGCGCTGGCGGCCGTGGATGATGGCGATGTGGTCGGGATAGGTCTTTGCCGCGCGCTCCAGATAGGTGAGCGGCGTCAGAGGCTGGTGGTTGGCCGCGTTCCTGTCCAGATCCTGTTCGTAGGAATTGCCCATCCCGTCCTCCCCAAGTCCTTTTCGAGCTTTCTAACCTTAGGGCTCTCGTCAGGCCATCCCCCTGAATGGTCGAAAATGCTATGCTGTCCGGACTTTGTAGAACGACCATCCCGGATGCGTTTTGTTTAGAGGCGATCGCACTCACGCATGCCAATTTGACTTTTGTCGAGAGCCGTGACTAATGTCAGCCGAGGAGACGGCATGGCGATCCGACCGGCAGAACAACTCATTCACAAAGCCGCCTGGCTCTACTATGCGCATGGCCTGCGGCAGGACCAGGTTGCGAGCCAGCTTAACATTTCACGTGCTTCGGTGGCCATGTATCTGCGCAAGGCGCGCGAGACCGGCATCGTCAACATCTCGACCTCGACGCAGCTGTTCACCGATGACGTGATGGCGCGCAGGCTCGAGGATGCCTTGAAGCTCGACGCGGTCTGGATCGCGCCGGAGAACGGCTATATCCCGGACCCGTCGACTGATATCGCCGTGCTGGCGGCGAGCGTCTTTCTCGAACTGGTCAAGAAGGGCGACCGCATCGGCGTCGCCTGGGGCCGCACCGTCTATACGATCGCCGACATCATGTCCTATGCCGACCTGCAGGATGTCACGGTGGTGCAGCTCTGCGGCAATCTCGGCGCGCCCTACTCCTATCGGCCCGACCAGTGCACCATGGAAATCGCGCGCCGGCTCAACGCCAAGGGGCTTAATTTCTACGCGCCGCTGGTGCTGTCGACGGAAGATCTCGCGCGCGCGTTGCGCGCCGAGCCGGTGATCCGCGAACAGCTGGCCGGCATCAGCGATTGCAATCTCGCGCTTTTCTCCGTCGGCACCGTCGATGCAGACAGCCATGTCGTCAAATGCGGCGCGCTCGACCCGGACGAAATGGCCGCGCTGCGCGGCATCGGCGCAGCCGGGGTGATTGCCGGACAGATCATCGACGCCAGGGGCGAGGCGCTCGATTGCAGCTACAACCGTCGGGTCATTTCGGCTGAACTCGGCTCGCTGCGTGCCATCGAAAAACGCTTGATGGTGGTGCAGGAGGACAGCAAGTTCGAGCCCCTGCTCGCGGCGCTCGCGGGCGAGCTTTGCACGCATCTTGTGGTCGGTGCGCATATGGCGCAACGGCTGCTCGATCATGCCGGAGCGGCACCACAAAAAGCATCCTGAAAAGGCACCCTTCGCCGGCGCATTGTCATCAAGGCGTCGCGGCATTCCTGTTTCACCACCCAAGACAGCAACTGGACGAAGCGAACATGAAGAATTTGTGGAACGACGACACGGCCGAGAAACTCGTCGCCGACTATGCCAAGAAGGGCGTCGGCCGCGACCTCGCGCTGCGCGTCTACACGACGCGGCTGCTGGGCGGCGTGCCGCAGCTGGTCCTGCATGGCGGCGGCAACACGTCCTGCAAGATCAAGGCGACCGACCTCGTCGGCGATGAATGGGATGTGCTGTGCGTCAAGGGCAGTGGCTGGGACATGGCCGTTATCGAGCCGCAGGGACTGCCGGCGGTCAAGATGGGCGCCCTGCTCAAGGCGCGCGCGCTGGACAAGCTCGCTGACGAGGACATGGTGGCGCTGCAGCGGGCAAACCTCATCGATCCGTCCTCGCCCAATCCCTCGGTCGAGACGCTGCTGCATGCCTTCCTGCCGCATAAATTCGTCGACCACACCCATTCGACCGCTATCCTGGCCATCGTCGACCAGGAAGACTCGAAGCCGCTAGTAAAGACGGTCTTCGGCGAGAAGATGGGCTACGTGCCCTACATCATGCCGGGCTTCGACCTTGCCAAGGCGGCGGCCGACGTCTTCGATGCCGACCCGACGGTGGAAGGACTGATCCTCGACAAGCACGGCATCTTCACCTTTGGTAACGATGCCAAACAGGCCTATGACCGGATGATCCACTATGTGAACGTCGCCGAGGAGTACGTCGCCAGGAACGCCAAGCCGAAGGCTGCCAAGGCGGCGTTGCCGGCAAGGCTCGCGACGCCGGCGTCCATCGCGCCGATGCTGCGCGGCGCCGTTGCGGTGGCGCGCGGCGAAGGCCGCTTCGACCGCATGATCTCTGACTTCCGCACCTCCGACGGGATCGTCGATTTCATCAATTCGGCCGCCATCGCCGACTATGCCGGACGCGGCGTGTCGACACCGGATCTGTCGATCCGCATCAAGACCGGGCCGATGGCGGTGCCGGCGCCCGATGCCGACAAGGTCGGCGACTACAAGGCCGTCATCAAGAGCTATGTCGACGCCTTCGCCAAGGAGTACCGGGCCTATTTCGAGACCAATGACGCACTCGACGACGTCAAGCGCACCATGCTCGACCCGATGCCGCGGCTGACGCTGGTGCCGGGGCTCGGCATGTTCGGCCACGGCCGCACGCTGAAGGATGCCAGGATCGCCTCCGATGTCGGCGAGATGTGGATCGAGGCGGTGCGCGGCGCCGAAGCCGTCGGCCGTTTCCATCCGCTGTCCAAGGCCGATTTGTTCCCGCTCGAATACTGGTCGCTCGAACAGGCCAAGCTTGCCTCCAACAAGCCGAAGCCGCTGACCGGCCAGGTGGTGCTGATCACCGGCGGCGCCGGCGCGATCGGCGCTGCGACGGCAAAGCTGTTCGCCGATAATGGCGCCCATGCCGTCGTCGTCGATCTCGATGCCGAGAAGGCCGCCGATGCCGCCAAGAAAGCCGGCAACAATTCGATCGGCGTCGCCGCCGACATCACCGACCCGGCCCAGGTGCGCGCCGCCTTCGACAAAGCTGTGGCCGTCTTCGGCGGCGTCGATATCCTGGTCTCCAATGCGGGCGCGGCCTGGGAAGGCCGGATCGGCGAGCTCGACGATGCGCTGCTGCGCAAGAGCTTCGAACTCAATTTCTTCGCCCACCAGTCGGTGGCGCAGAACGCCGTGCGCATCATGCTGGAACAGGGCACCGGCGGTGTGCTGTTGTTCAACACCTCTAAGCAGGCGGTCAATCCCGGTCCGAAATTCGGCGCCTATGGCGTGCCGAAGGCGGCGACTTTGTTCCTGTCCAGGCAATATGCGCTCGACTACGGCGCCCATGGCATCCGCTCGAACGCCGTCAACGCCGACCGCATCCGCTCCGGCCTTTTGACCGACGCCATGATCGCCAGCCGCTCCGGCGCGCGCGGCGTATCGGAAAAGGAATACATGTCCGGCAATCTGCTTGGCCAGGAAGTGACGGCGCAGGATGTGGCGCAGGCCTTCCTGCATCACGCGCTGGCCGAACGCACCACCGCCGACGTGACGACGGTGGATGGGGGCAACATCGCGGCGGCGCTGCGGTAGGGTTTCCGGCAGATAACAAAAAGGGCGGCTCGCAGGCCGCCCTTTTCATATGTGCTATGACGACCCCTACTTCGCGTTCGGGTTCGGCATCCAGGCCGGCATGGCGACATCTGCATGGGCGAACTGCGGCAGCTTGGCCGACAGGTCTTCCATGTTCTTGATGTCCTTGTCGATCAGCTCTTTCTGGGTGATCAGCGTCGGCGGCACGATGACGTTGTGGCCAGGGTCTTCACCGGCGAGCAACTGCGCCAGCGCGCGCACCGAGACCTGGCCAACGACGGCCGGGTTGGTGGCGGCGGTCGCCGCCCAGGCGCTGTCGGGCTCGCGCATCGCCGATATGTCCGATGTCGAGATATCGGCCGAATAGATCTTGATGCCCTTGTTCAGGCCGGCTTCGTCGACGGCGATCTTCACGCCCTTGGCGAACTCGTCATAGGGGGCGAACATCACCTTGATGTCGGGATGAGCCGACAGCACCGAACGCGCCTGGTTGGCGACCGAGTTGGCGATCGGGTTGTCGAGCGTGCCGAACATCGCGACTTCCTTGATGCCGGCATATTTCTTCTTGACGTCGACCCAGGTCTCGTTGCGGCGGTCGAGCGGCGCGATACCGGCGACGTAGACATAGCCGGCATTCCAGCTCTCGCCATTGTCCTTCACCGCCTGTTCGAGCGCGAGGCGGGCAAGGTCTTTGTCCGACTGCTCGATCTGCGGGATCTTGGGGTTTTCGACATTGACGTCGAAGGCCACGACCTTGATGCCGGCGTCGACCGCGCGCTGGGCCGCATCCTTCATCGATTCCGTCAGGCCGTGCTGGATGATGATGCCCTGCACGCCGAGCGCGATGGCCTGGTCGACCATGTCGGACTGAAGGGCGGCATCCTGGCGACTGTCGAGCACGCGCAGGTCGATGCCGAGCGCCTTGGACTGCGCCTCGACGCCCGAGAGATAGGCCTGGAAGAAGTCACCGGTCGAGAGATAGCGCACCAGCGCGATCTTGACGCCGGGCTTGTCGAACGGGGCCGGCTTGTCCGCGGCAAAAGCCGGGACCTGCATCAGCATGGTTGCGCCGGCCAGCCCGAGCGCCACCTTCCCCAGAAGTCTTCTCGTGATGTTCACTTGTTTTCCTCCACTCTTGTTGAACCCAATCCTGTCCGGTCGAGACTACCCCCTGCCCCTGCCCGAGAGGGCAAAGGTGAAGACAAGGGCGACGACCAGAACCACGCCCTTGACGAAATCCTGCGTGTAGTAAGGCGCGTTCATCATCGTCAGGCCTTGCAGCAAGATGCCGACGAACAGCGCACCAACAGCGGTGCCGAAGGCGTTCGGCTTGGCGGCACCGAGCACCGCGTAGCCGATCAGCGCCGCGGCAACCGCATCGAGCAGCAGATTATTACCCGAGGCGATGTCGCCGCGTCCAAGCCGTGCGGCGAGCAAAATGCCGCCGATCGAGGCAAAAACTCCTGAAATAACGTAGGCCCAGATCTTGTATGCCTTGACAGGCGCACCAGCGAGTTCGGCCGCGCGCTCATTGGAGCCGACCGCATACATCATGCGGCCGAAGCGGGTGTATTCGAGGAAGAACCAGATCAGCACGGCCAGAACCAGCAGCACCACCACCGACACCGGAATGAGGTTCGGGATAAAGAAATCGAAGCGGTGGCGGCCGAGCGCCAGGAAGGCGTCGCCGAACTTGCCATTGGCTACCGAACCGTCTGGCATGGTCATGCCGGTGGCGATCGAGCGGCCTTCGGTCGGGATGCGCTGTAGGCCGACCAGCAGGAACATCATGCCGAGCGTCGCCAAGAGATCGGGCACGCGCATATAGACGATCAGCCAGCCATTGATCAGGCCGACAATGGCGCCGATCAGCAGGCAGACGACGACCGCCACGACGGCGTTCTGCTCGAGCACCACCATGACATAGGCAGCCGCCATCATAGCCGATGTGGCGACCGAGCCGATCGACAGGTCGAAGCCGCCGACGACCAGCGTGGCGGTGACGCCGAGCGCCAGCACGCCGGTGATGGCCACCGACTGGAAGATGAAGACGGCACTTTGCGGCGAGACGAACCCGTCGGCGGCGATCGCGAAATAGGCGACCAGCCCGAACAAGAGGACGATGAACCCATAGCGGATGGCGTAGTCGCGCAGCGTCATTCAGCCCACCCGCGCGACGCAGCCATTCTTATCCAACTCGGACCCATAGTCTCTCCATTCCAATTCTACCCGCCGCGCGGCTTAGGCGGCGCTATGCAGCGGCCCGCCGGCGACCTCGGCCAGCAGGCGATCGAGATCGACCTCGGCGTTGCGGTGTTCACCGACGATCGTGTGTTCCGACATCACCAGGATGCGGTCGGCCGTCTCCAGCGCCTCGTCGAGTTCGGTGACGAACAACAGCGTCGCGCGGCCATTGGCGCTTGCCCTCAGTTTGGCGGCGATGTCGCGCCTGGCCGAGATGTCGACGCCCTGAAAGGGCTCGTCGAGGATGAACAGCGCTGCATTCTGCGCCATCCAGCGGGCGACCATGACCTTCTGCTGGTTACCGCCGGACAATGCCGACATCTCGTCCTTCTCGGAACGGCAGACGATGCTGAGTTCCTCGATCTGCCGGCGCGCGGTGGCGCGTTCGAGGCGGCGCTTGAGCACACCAAGATTCGACATGCGCTTGAGGAACGGCAGGCTGACATTGCGCTCGATGTTGAAGCCGCCGACGATGCCGCTGGTCGCGCGATCCTTGGCGACGAGGAACACGCCGGCCGCGATCGCGTCACCCGCCGATCGCGGCGCATAGGGCTTGCCGTTCATCGTCATCGTGCCGGCCAGCGGCTTGCGCACGCCGAACAGCGTCTCGGCAAGCGCGGTCTTGCCGACGCCGACGAGGCCGGTGATGGCAACGACCTCGCCATCGCCAAGCGTCAGCGAAATCGGCCTGGCCCCATGCCCGAAGCGCAGGCCTTCGACCGTCAGGACCGGTTTGGCGGAACTCCTGGCAACGATCTGGTCGAGATGGATCTTGCGGCCGAGCATGGCATTGACCGCGCCTTCATAGTCGAGCGGCTTGGTGTCAAAGACACCCGAAATAATGCCGTCACGCATCGAGACGATGCGATCGGCAAGCCGCCTGATGTCGGACATGCGGTGCGAGATATAGAGGATCGCCACGCCTTGCTCGCGCAGCCTGTCGACCAGCGCGAACAGCCGGTCGGCCTCGGCGCTGGAGAGCGAGGACGTCGGCTCGTCGAGGATCAGCACTTTCGGCTGATGCGCCAAGGCGCGCGCGATCGCCACCATCTGGCGATCGGCCAGCGAAAGGTCGTTGACGCGGGCCTTGAGATCGATGGCCAACCCCATGCGGTCGGCGACGGCCTTGGCCTCGCGGCGCACGCGGGTCGGATTGAACAGCGTCGGCACGCCCCTGCCGCTCAACCTGTCGAGTGTGAGGTTTGTGGCGACGTCGAGGTCGGCGACCACACCGTCATTGATGTTCTGGTGCACGGTGACGACGCCGGCGCGGATCGCCTCCGCCGGCGTGTTCGGCGCAAAATCCTGGTCCGCGAGGGTCATCGTACCGCCGCCGCACTCGTAGACGCCGCTGATGATCTTGACGAGGGTGGATTTGCCGGCGCCATTGGCGCCCATCAGCACAGTGACCTCGCCGGAACGCAGCTCGAGCGAGATGCCGCCAAGCACCTCGTTGCGGCCAAAGGATTTCCTCAGTCCCTCTACACGGAACACGGCATTGCCGACCATGCGTTCCTCCCTGACCATGACGCTATGGGCTACATCGGCAATTGTCAACACGATTGACAATTGCCAGGTCGCTTCCTAGCTTGGCCCCGCCGTCAAGGCTCCCTTATGATCGGAGCGCACAGGCGGGAGGGACACGAATGACCGGGAAATTGCCGTTCGAAGCACTGTCGGTGGAGACGCTTGCAACGCGCCTCGGCACGAACGCGGCGCTGTGCGCCAAGATCGGCAGGGACACGATACACTGGAAGGTACGCGAGGTCGGCGACGGCAATCTCAACCTCGTCTTCATCGTCGAGGGCGCCGGCGGCGCGGCCGTGGTCAAGCAGGCCCTGCCCTATGTCCGCCTGGTCGGCGACAGCTGGCCGCTGCCGCTGAAACGTTCCTTCTTCGAGTATCACGCGCTGACAAGGCAAGAGGCGCGCGCGCCGGGCTCGGTGCCGGCGATCTATCATTTCGATGAAGGCCAGGCGCTGATCATCATGGAGTATCTGGCGCCGCCACACGTCATTCTCAGGCGTGCCCTGATCGACGGGCGCCAGCTTCCCAACATTGCCAGGGATATCGGCCTGTTCATGGCCCGCACGCTGTTTCGCGGTTCCGACCTGTCGATGGTGGCCAAGGATCGCAAGGCCGATCTGGCGCTGTTCGCCGACAATGTCGAGCTCTGCGACATCACCGAGAACCTGGTGTTCTCCGATCCCTATTTCGACGCCAAGATGAATCGGCATACGCCGCAGCTCGACGGAGTCGTTGCCGAACTGCGCGCCGATCGCGACCTCAAGGTCGAGGCGCAGCGGCTAAAGCACATTTTCGCCGCCAATGCCGAGACATTGCTGCATGGCGATCTGCATTCCGGCTCGATCATGGTCACCGACACGGAGACCCGGATGATCGATCCGGAGTTCGCCTTCTACGGACCGATGGCCTTCGATGTCGGCATGCTGCTCGCCAATTTCTGGATGTCCTTCTTCTCGCAGCGTGGACATGAGGAGAAGGGCAAGCGCGATGCCATGCGCGCCTATCTGCTCGGGGTTACCGCAGAGACATGGGCGGTGTTCCGCGCCGAATTCTCGCATCTGTGGCGCACCGAGCGCAGCGGCATGCTCTATCAAAAAAGCCTGTTCGAGGATCAGGGCGACAGGCTGGGTGCGGAACAGGCGCTCGACCATGTGCTGCACCAGATCTGGACCGACCTGCTCGGCTTTGCCGGCATCGAGGTGCACAGGCGTATCCTCGGCCTCGCCCACAATGCCGATTTCGAGACCATTGCCGATGAAGAGCTTCGCGCCAGTTGTGAGGCAAAGGCGCTAAAATTCGGCCGTCACATCGCCGTCAACCGGCGCCAGATACACAGCATCGACGAGGTCAACACCCTGGCCGCGCTGATTGAACAGGAGAGCAGCATTTGAACGTCGGCGACCGCCACTACCGCACCATCTGGCTGAGCGATGACGGGCGTTCGGTCGAGATCATCGACCAGCGCTGGCTGCCGCATGATTTCCGCATCGAAACGATCGGCACGGTTGCCGGCATCGCCACCGCCATCCGCGACATGTGGGTGCGCGGCGCGCCGCTGATCGGCGTCACCGCGGCCTACGGCGTCGCCATGCAGATGGCGGATGATCCGTCCGACGCAGCGCTCGATGCCGTGTGGGAGACGCTGCACGAGACGCGCCCGACGGCGATCAATTTGCGCTGGGCGCTGGACGAGATGCGGCGCTTCCTCAAGCCGCTGCCAACGGAACAACGCGCCGCAGCCGCCTATCGTCGCGCCGCCGAGATCGCCGACGAGGATGTCGGACTGAACCGCGCCATTGGCGAGAACGGACTTGCCGTCATCCAGGCGATCGCGGCGCGCAAGCAGCCGGGCGAGACGGTCAATATCCTGACCCATTGCAATGCCGGCTGGCTGGCGACCGTCGACTACGGCACCGCCACCGCGCCGATCTATCTGGCAACCGAAGCCGGCATCTCGGTCCATGTCTATGTCGACGAAACGCGGCCGCGCAACCAGGGCGCCCAGCTTACCGCCTGGGAGATGGCCGGCCACGGCGTGCCGCACACGCTGATCGTCGACAATGCCGGCGGCCATCTGATGCAGCGCGGCGCGATCGACATGGTCATCGTCGGCACCGACCGCACAACCGCCGATGGCGATGTCTGCAACAAGATCGGCACCTATCTGAAGGCGCTCGCCGCCGCCGACAATGACGTACCGTTCTATGTCGCGCTGCCCTCGCCGACCATCGACTGGACGGTGCATGACGGGCTCGAGGAGATCCCGATCGAGCAGCGCTCAGCCGACGAGGTCTCGCTTGTCTGGGGTAAGACCGACAGCGGCGAGATCGCCCAGGTGCGCATCTCGCCCGACGCGACGCCGGCCGCGAACCCGGCCTTCGACGTGACCCCTGCGCGACTGGTGACCGGGCTGATCACCGAACGCGGCATCGCCAAGGCCTCGCGCGACGGCCTGAAGGCGATGTTCCCCGAACGAGCATAGCCCGACGCCGGCTAGTACAGCGGCTTGCTCATGTGCCCCGGTGTCGGCCACTTGTCGGTGATGCCGGGCTGCACCGGCCGCTCGAGATAGGTCGACAGCACCACATAGCTGCGCGTCGAGGTAACGCCGGGCGTTTCGTAGAGGCGAGCAAGCAGCCCTTCCAGCGCCCTCGTGTCTTCCGTGCGGACCTTCAGCAGCATGCAGGTATCGCCTGCGACGGTATGGATCTCCTCGACTTCCGGATATTGCGAAACCGCCATCAGCTCCGGGGTCTTGCCCCAGCCCCTGGTGTCGATATGCACGAAGGCGAGCAGCGGCTTCTTCACCGCCTTGGGGTCGATGATCGCTGCCGTGCCGCGAATGGCGCCGCTGCGCCGAAGACGCTTGACCCGCTCATGCGCTGCTGGCGGTGAAAGCCCGACCCGATCGCCGAGTTCGGCGTAGCTGACCGTCGCGTCGTCAACGAGAACGCTTAATATTTTTCGGTCAATTGCATCGACATCGCGGGGCGCCGGCCTGTTCTGCAGAATGCCATCTGTTTCTTCATCCATGTCGATAATCCTGATTGCCACGGAATTTAATACGGCCATTATGACGATATGTCGAACAGCAATCAAGCCACCGCCCTAGCAGCAGACGCCAGGCCGGCGATCCCGGCCCTCGCCTATCTGTTGACCGGATGCATCGCCGTGATCGGCTCGAATTCGCTGGTCCTGGGGCCCATAGCCCCGGCCGTGGCATCGTCCTTCTCGAGCAGCGTCCCGACCGTGATGATCGCGGCGGCCGCCTTTGGCCTCGGCACCTCGGCGAGCGCCCTGTTCCTCGCCCGTTACATCGACCGGCTCGGCGCCCGCCGGATGCTGCAAGGGGCATTGCTGTTGCTGGCCATTGCTCTCGTCGCCAGCGCGGCCGCACCGGTACTGATCATGCTTGTCGCGGCGCAATTCATCGCCGGCATCGCCGCCGGCGTCGCCATGCCGGCGATCTATGCGAGTTCGGCGGCGATCGCGCCGCCCGGCCGCGAAAGCGGCACCATCGGCGTGGTGCTGACCGGATGGACGCTCAGCATGGTGGCCGGCGTTTCGCTCTCGGCCGTGCTTGCTGATCTCGTGCATTGGCGCGCCGTGTTCGCCGCCGTCGCGGTGCTGGCAGTGCTGGCGCTGACCAGCCTCAGCATGACGTCGCTGAGCGACATCAGGAAGAGCGGCCCGGCACCAACGCCGCTGGCGGCGCTCGGCATTCCCGGCATTGTGCCGCTTCTCATCGCCTGCGCAGCCTTCATGACCGCCTTCTACGGTGTCTATGGCTATCTCGGCGACCACCTGCACAGCGGACTGGGCAAGCCGGTGAGCGCCAATGGCTGGGCCGCGCTCGCTTACGGCATTGGCTTCGGCACGGCTGCTCTCCTCGATGGCGCGATCGATCGCCTGGGCGCCCGCCGCGTCATGCCGTTCGCCTATCTTCTTGTCGCGGCCGTCTATGTCGCCATTGCCGCGACGAGCAACAGTTTCGGCCTGACGCTCGCCATGGTGGCTATCTGGGGGCTTGCCAATCATTTCGGATTGAATGTTCTGGTGATGCGGCTGGCGGCGCTCGATCCCTCACAGCGCGGTACGATCATGGGCCTGAACAGCGCCGTGACCTATCTCGCGGTCTTTATCGGCACCACCGGCTTCGGGCCGATCTATTCCGGCTTCGGCTTTGCCGTCTGCGCGATGGTTGCGGCGCTGCTGATGCTGGTTGCAGCAGCGGCTGCGGCGTGGCGCACGCGATAGAGCGGCTCTTCACAGAATTGCGCCAGTCGACAGAACGTGATTGGCCACCGGCCTGTCGCCTGGTTGACAGCGGCACCCCTGCCCTTCCATACAGAGGCGTTAATGTTCTCAGGGCGGGGTGAAAATCCCCACCGGCGGTAATGGTTTCGGCCAAAGCCCGCGAGCGCTTTCCGAAATCGGAAAGGTCAGCAGATCCGGTGTGATTCCGGAGCCGACGGTTACAGTCCGGATGAAAGAGAACGAAACGGAAAACGGACCGCTCCGGCGGGCCGGATTGCGTATCGTGCGTCCTGATTCTGGTTCGAAACGGAAGGATGGACCCATGAATCAGCATTCCCACAAAGACTATGAAACTGTTCGCATCGCCGTCATCCGCGCGCGCTGGCATGCGGATATCGTCGATCAGTGCGTCAACGCCTTCGTAGCGGAACTGGCCGGCATCGGAGGCGACCGGTTCGCCGTCGATGTCTTCGATGTGCCCGGCGCCTACGAAATCCCGCTGCACGCCAAGACCTTGGCTGAGACCGGCCGCTATGGCGCGATCCTCGGCACGGCTTTCGTCGTCAATGGCGGCATCTACAGGCATGAGTTCGTCGCCAGCGCCGTTATCGACGGCATGATGAACGTGCAGCTGTCAGCCGGCGTTCCGGTGCTTTCGGCGGTGCTGACGCCGCACAATTATCACGACAGCGCCGACCACCATCGCTTCTTCTTCGAGCACTTCACCGTCAAGGGCAAGGAAGCGGCCAGGGCCTGCGTGGAAATTCTCGCCGCGCGGGAAAAGATCGCGGCATGAAATCTTCCCGGCCGGGTGGAAATCGCGATAACACCCGGTAGTATTTGCGAAATACCGAGTTCGGGGAGGATGCCGGTGCAGACCAAGAAGATCATCAATGACGGCAACCGCGCCGTCGACGAAATGCTCGAAGGGATCCTCGCCGCGCATCCTCGCCACCTCAGGAGCGCGGACGGCAGCCCGCGCTCGATCATCGCCCGCGACGGGCCACGCCCCGGCAAGGTCGGGCTGGTGATCGGCGGCGGTTCCGGCCATGAGCCGACCTTTCTCGGCTTTGTCGGCAAGGGACTGGCGGATGCGGCGGCCATCGGCAATGTCTTTGCCTCGCCGCCGCCCGATCCGATCCTCGAATGCGCCAAGGCGGTCAGCGGCGGCGCCGGCGTCTTGTTCATGTATGGCAACTATGCCGGCGACGTGATGAATTTCGACATGGCGGCCGAGATGGCAGCGATGGACGACATCGAGGTGCGTACAGTGCTGACCACCGATGACGTCGCCTCGGCGCCGCGCGACCAGCGGCAGAAGCGCCGCGGCGTCGCCGGCAATTTCTTCATCTTCAAGGCCGCCGGTGCGGCCTGCGACCGGATGTTCTCCCTGGACGAGGTGGAGCGCGTCGCCCGCAAGGCCAACGACCACACCTTCACCATGGGCGTGGCGCTGTCGCCCTGCTCGCTGCCGCAGACAAGGCGGCCGAATTTCGAGATCGGCGCGGACGAAATGGAGATCGGCATGGGCATCCATGGCGAACCCGGCATCGCCCGCGGCAAGCTCGGGACCGCCGACGCGATCACCGACGAGATGCTGGACAAGATTTTCGCCGAGATGGCGCCGAAGCGCGGCGACAAGGTCGCGGTGCTGGTCAATTCGCTCGGCTCGACGCCGCTGATGGAGCTCTACGTCATGAACCGGCGGGTCAAGCAGCGGCTCGACGACATCGGCGTTTCCATCCACGCGACCTGGGTCGGCAATTACTGCACGTCACTGGAAATGGCCGGCGCCTCGGTGACGCTTTTTCATCTCGACGAGGATTTGCAGACCATGCTCGACCACCCCTGCGACTGCGCCATGTTCCGTGCCGGCTGACGAAAGAGCGTTCCCGTGACCATCGACACCGCTGACCTGAAAAGAATGTTCGATACGATCGCGGTGGCGATCGAGGCCGACAAGGACCGGCTCTGCCAGCTCGACGGCGTCATTGGCGACGCCGATCACGGCATTGCCATGGCGCTCGGCTTCAATGCCGTGCGCGATGCGCTGGCCTCGCTCGACCTCGCGGCGACCGAGCCGACGGCGTTGCTCAACACGGCGGCGAAATCGTTCCTCAACGCCGTCGGCGCGTCCTCTGGCCCGCTCTATGCGACGGCCTTCATGCGCGCCGGTGCTGCCGTCAAGGGCAAGGCGACGCTGGCGGACGCGGACTTCACCGCCCTGTTCCAGGCCATGGCACAAGGCATCAAGGATCGCGGCAAGGCCGAACCGGGCGAAAAGACGATGGTCGATGCCTGGCAACCGGCGGCCGAAGCGGCCGCCGCGGCCAGTGTAGCCGGCAAGACCTTGGCTCAGTGTCTCGAGGCGGCCCTTGCCGCCGCCGCGCGTGGGGCGGAAGCAACCAAGGACATGATTGCCGCCAAGGGCCGCTCCTCGCGGCTCGGCGAGCGATCGCTCGGGCATATCGACCCCGGCGCGGCGTCGGCCGTCACCGTGATCGGCGCGATGCGCAAGAGCTTGAGCTAGCGCTTCGCCGCATCGAGCCTGTCGATCGCCTGGACATTGCCGGCCGAGGGACCTTGTTCGTCGAACTCGGAGGCGAGCCACGTATCGACGATCGCCTTGGCCAGTTCGGGGCCGATGACGCGGGCGCCCATGGTGATGATCTGCGCGTTGTTGGATTTCGCCGCGCGCTCGGCCGAATAGGTGTCGTGGGTGAGCGCGGCGCGGATGCCCGGCACCTTGTTGGCCGAGATGGAGACGCCGATGCCGGTGCCGCAGAACAGGATGCCGCGATCGTTCTCGCCGTCGACGATGGTCTGGGCGAGTTTTTGCGACAGGTCGGCATAGTAGCCGGCCTGGCTGAGATCGCTGACCGTCAGGCCGGATTTGGTGGCAAGGTGGGCGGCGATGACGTCGAGCAGCGGTTTGCCGGCGCTGTCGGCTCCAATGGCTATTTTCATGGTTTTCCCTTTGCGGTTCGGATGGTTTCAGATCGCCGCCGAGGCGCGGCCGAGAATGTCGATGTAACCGTCCGCCTGCCAGGCGGAGCGGCCGATGAAGAGGCCGTCTATATTGGGCTGGCCGACCAGCTCGGCGGCATTGCCTGGATTGACGCTGCCGCCATAAAGCACCGGCGGCACCGACGGCAGCACGGCGCCGGCCACTGTCTTGATCAATGCCTGCTGCTTGTCGGCATAGTCCGCGCTGGCCGGAATGCCCTTGTCGCCGATCGCCCAGACCGGCTCGTAGGCGAAGAGGATTTTCGCGCCCTTCGCCTCGCCTTCAAGGAATTGCAGCGCGCCCTCGACCTGGGCGCCCAGCACGGCATCGGCCTGCCCGCTTTCGCGCTCGGCCAGCGTCTCGCCGACACAGATCAACGGGATCAACCCGTGCTTCACAGCCGCCGCCGTTTTCAGGCCAACCGTGCGATCGGTCTCGCCAAAATGCTCGCGCCGTTCGCTATGGCCGAGTTCGACCAGATCGAGCCCGCAATCCCTCAGCATCAGCGGCGAGATCTCGCCGGTCCAGGCGCCGGCGTCGGCCCAATGCATATTCTGGGCACCGACCTTGATATGCGTCGACGACAGCGCCTGCTTGACCTCGCGCACCGCCGTGAAGGGCGGTATGACGAAGGGCTGGATGCGGTCATCGAAACCGGGAATGAAGCCGGCCAGGCGCTGCGCGAAATCCAGCGCCTCGGCGAGCGTCTTGTTCATCTTCCAGCTTGTACCGACCCAGTAGACCACGCGTACTGCTCCTTAATTTTGCTGATCACGATCTCCCGATGCCGGGATCATGATCCCTTGTCGATGACCGTCAGCGAGACGCCGCCGGCATCCAGCACCGCGCGCACGCCCGGCTCCGGCGCGCGGCCGGTGAAGACCGCGTCGAATGCGCTGAGATCAGTCAGGAAATGCAGCGCCGTGCGGCCGAACTTGCCGTGGTCGACCAGCAGATATTTGCGGGTCGCCGCCGCCATCATCAGCCACTTGGCCTGCACCACCTCCTGATCCTGGTGGAAGGCGGAAGCGCCATGGATGGCCGAAGACGACAGGAAGGCGACGTCGGCGCGCAGCGATTTGAGCGAAGCCTCGGCCAGCAGGCCGAAGAAGCCGTGGAACTTCTTGCTGTATTGGCCGCCGAGCGCGATCAGGTTGATCCCCCCGGCGCCGGCCAGTTCCTGGATGACGGCCAGATTGTTGGAGATCACCGTCAGCGGCCGCAGATCGGTGAGATGGCGCGCAATGCCTCCTGCCGTCGAGCCGTCATCGATGATCACCGTCTGGCCAGGTTCGATCATGGCCACGGCAGCCACCGCCAGACGCTGCTTTTCCTCGGTCGCCTGCTTCTGCCGGTAGCGGAAGTCGCTTTCGAACAGGCTGCTCGGCTGGATCGAAGCGCCGCCGCGCACCTTGCGCAGGAAACCGCTTTCCTCGAGCTCGTCGAGGTCGCGATGCACGGTCATCTTCGAGACGCCAAAGCGCAAGGCGAGATCGTCGACGCCGGCCTGACCGGCGTCCATCAGAAACTCCATAATGCCTTGCCGTCTGATGTCGCTCTTCATTGCCGCTGACCGCCAACGCCGAAGCGCGGCTGCTTGATCGGAGTTCAGAGATATAACAGCTATCGTCGCAAAAGTATCAAGTTTTCTGTGATAATGAGATGGATTCTTGGGATATTCCGCTTGCCCCGATCGTGGCGCTGTAACAAGAATTGCTGCCGGGACGGCCGGTGACGGTTGCGGTTGCGCGGAAATCCGGCCAGAAGCATCGGTGGGCTGGACGATGCGCGGACAGTCCGCAACCACCAGGTTTGAAACCAGATACGGGAGACTATTCGTTGGCTCGCATCACACTGAGACAATTGCTCGATCACGCCGCCGAATACGGCTATGGCGTGCCGGCCTTCAACATGAACAACATGGAACAGGGCCTCGCCATCATGGAGGCGGCGGAAGAGACCAAATCGCCTGTCATCCTGCAGGCAAGCCGCGGTGCGCGTGCCTATGCCAATGACGTGGTGCTGGCCAAGCTGATCGACGCGCTGGTCGAGATCCATCCCGACATCCCGGTCTGCATGCATCTCGACCACGGCAACAACGAAGCCACCTGCGTCACCGCGATCCAGTACGGCTTCACCTCGGTGATGATGGACGGTTCGCTCAAGGAAGACGGCAAGTCGCCGGCCGACTACGCCTATAATTCCGGCATCACCAAGCGCGTCGTCGACATGGCGCACTGGGGTGGCGTGTCTGTCGAAGGCGAGATCGGCGTGCTGGGATCGCTGGAGAGCGGCGGCGGCGAGCAGGAAGACGGCCACGGCGTCGAAGGCGCGATCAGCCACGACCAATTGCTCACCGATCCGGTGCAGGCCGAACAGTTCGTGCGCGACACCCATGTCGACGCGCTGGCGGTTGCCATGGGCACCAGCCACGGCGCCTACAAATTCTCGCGCAAGCCGGACGGCGCGGTGCTGGCGATGAACGTCATCGAGGAGATCCATCGCCGCCTGCCGAACATGCATCTGGTCATGCACGGTTCGTCTTCGGTACCGGAGGACCTGCAGGAGATCATCAACAAATATGGCGGCCAGATGAAGCCGACCTGGGGCGTGCCGGTGGAGGAAATCCAGCGCGGCATCAAGCATGGCGTGCGCAAGATCAACATCGACACCGACAACCGCATGGCGCTGACCGGAGCGATCCGCAAGGTGCTGGCGGAAAACCCCAGCGAGTTCGATCCGCGCAAATATCTGACGCCGGCAATGGCCGCGATGCGCAAGCTCTGCAAGGAGCGCTTCGAGCAGTTCGGCACCGCCGGCAACGCACCGAAGATCAAGCCGCTGCCGGTCTCGGAAATGGCCAAGCGCTACAAGTCGGGCAGCCTCGACCCCAAATTCGGCTGAGTTCCGGGCGATTATCTGCTGAATTCAACGGGCAGGAGCCGCATCGGCCCCTGCCCGTTTTCTAACCGGCCTTTGGCAGAAGATCGGACCTGCCTGTCTCGATGAACGGCGCCCAGTAGTCGACGGACTCGCGGATCATGGCGACCACCTGATGGTCGACCGGCTCGCGCTCACGAAACGACAGTTCGAGGCAGATCTCGTTGTCGGTGCCGCCGCCGCGCCGCACCGTCTGCAGCAGTTTTTCAGGCGTGATGCGGCCGTCCCTGTTGTAGGCTGATGTGAACGGCCAATGGCCGCCCTTGTTCATCGACGACTGTTTGATGTGGATGATCGGCGATTTCGTGGGAAAGGCTTCGGCCCAGGCGTACGGATCGATGTCAGCCGGATTGCTCGAGGTGACGTCGCCATGGTCGATGTCGACCATCATCTCCAGCGGGATCGCCATACCTGCGGCGTCGATCGTACGCTGCAGCAGCCGGCAATTCTCGATGGTGTGGCCGAACTCGCGGCCAACCGACATCGGTTCCCAGAACAGATAGGTCAGGCCGGCCGCACGGGCGTGCTCGGCGACCTCGCGCCAGCAGTCCAGCGCGATGTCGAACAACCGCACGCGGCGCTGGGGGTCGTCAAAGTCGCGATGGGTGAAGATGGCGAATTGCGTGCCCATGCCACCGGCGCCAAGCTCGGCCGAGAGGTCGGCAAAGGTCTTGAACCAGTCAACATAGTAGCGGCGCACATCGGCGTCGGGGTGACCGAAATGATTGAGCCTGCCGTAAGGACCGGTCATGCCGGACGTGACACGCACGCCGGTGCGGGCGAGTGCGCCGCGAAACAGGCGGACGAATTTGACGATCGTCGCGGCGGGCCAGCCGGGATTGATGAATTCATGCGTGAGCTGCACGTCCCTTATGCCGATGTCATAGGCGATGGTGTCGATCAGGTCGTCCGGATCGGCGAAGCGATTGACCAGCGGATTGGTGTTGAGGGAGAGCGTGAAGGCCAAGGTCGCTATCCCTCCCCGACGCAAAGCAAGACATCGGAGCGGAATGCCATCATTGCAGCGTCACCCCTTCGCGGTTGAGTTGCTGGCGGTATTTCTCGGCGTCCCAGTTCAGCAGTTCGGCGTTTTCCTTCGGACTGAGATAGTTGACGCGCGCAGCGCCATCGACGCGCGCGACGACGTCGGCCAGGCAACGCGCCATCGCTTCGGCGCCGGCATTGGCATCCCGGCGCATGAGCACACCCTTGCCGGGAAAGAGGATGGACGTCGGCGCGGCTGCAGTGCGGGCAACGACCGCCGCCGCGTCCTCGCCAGGGCCGGCGATCACCGAGCCGACGCCAAGGAAGATCACATGATCCGGGTAGAGGCTGCCGGAGGCGGCGATGCGGCAACTGGCGAGGTCGGTCGCAACGGCATGCGCGGCGGTCGAGGCCGGCAGCCGGTAGTTGCTGCCTGAGGCGAGCCTCAGCAGCGCATCGAGATCGGGCGTCGGAGCCGGGCGCGGCTGCCGTGCGAGCAGCCCGGTCACCCGTTGCAGCAGCAAGGCTGCCTCGGCGACCGTATCGGCGGCGACCACCAGGCCGTGATTGCCAAGCACGAGCACGTTGGCCGCGGGCTTCAGCCGCTCGGCGATCGCCTGCGCCAGCGGCAGGCCGGGTCGGCGATAGGGCACGAAGGCCCAGTCGAGGCCGCGCAGGCGCCCCTCCAGCAAGGCTTCGGCATTGGCCTGCACGGCGATCGAGATCGTCTCGACGCAATGGACGTGGACCACGATCTTCTGCGGCAGCAGCGCATGCACCGTCGTCTCGATGGAGGGCCGCAGCTGACGAGGGTTGAGGTCCGCCAGCGTGAACTGCCCCGCGGTCTCCGCCGCCGGGCTGCGATGCGCCACGGCATCGAGCAACGGCGCCAGCGCGACCGGCACCATGATCTCGTCGTCGCGCGCGTTCTTCAGCCACGTGCCCGACGCCTTTATCCACAGCACACCGGCCTGCTTGATGGAGGTGTTGCCGCCGGCACCCTGAACCAGCAACGGGTCGGCGCCGATGCTGGCCGACAAGGAGCGCAGCATGCGGAATTCCGCAGTGCCAGTATCGATGGAATGGACCATCAGCCTGCCCTCGCCAACCGGTTCGCGCACCAATGCTCGAAGGCCACCCTTTCCTCGGCGGACAGATGCAGGCCGTGCTTGGTGCGACGCTCGAGAATATCGGCTGACGTCACGGCCCATTCCCGGTCGAAGAGATAGGCGGCCTCGCGCTCGAAGAAATCCTTGCCGAAGCAGCGCCCGAGCTCATCGAGCGAACGCGCCGCGCCAACCAAAGCCCGTGTCCTGGTGCCGTAGAGCCGGCCGTAATGCTTCAGCAGAGATGCCGGCATCCAGGGATATTCGCCTCCGAGATCGCCGAGGAACTGTTCGAAATCGGCATTGGCGATATCGCCGCCGGGCAGATGCGCCTTCGCGGTCCAGGGCTTGCCCATTTTGGGAAAGAACGGCGCGATCCTGTCCAGCGCATGCTCGGCCAGTTTGCGGAAGGTGGTGATCTTGCCGCCGAAGACGGAGAGCAGCGGCGCCTGTGCGTCCGGCGCGTCGAGCTCGAAAATATAGTCGCGGGTCACGGCACTTGGGTTGTCGGCATTGTCGTCATAGAGCGGCCTGACGCCGGAGAACGAATAGACGACATCGCCGCGCCCAAGGCCGCGCTTGAAATAGCGGTTGACCACCTTGATCAGGTAATCGATCTCGCTCTCATCCGCCGCCACGTCCTCGGGCCGGCCCTCATAGGGAATGTCGGTGGTGCCGATCAGAGCGAGATCGTTCTGATATGGGTTGATGAAGATCACGCGCTTGTCGCTGTTCTGGATGAGATAGGCTTGCCGCCCCTCCCAGAATTTCGGCACGACGATGTGGCTGCCCTTGACCAGGCGTACGTTGCGCCTGGAGTTCTGGCCGGCAACGCGGTTGACGATGTCGTTGACCCAGGGGCCGGCGGCATTGATCAGCGCGCGCGCCCGAACCACCGTCCTGATACCCGTCCTGCCCTCCTGCATCTCGACAACCCACAGGCCGTTCTCGCGGCGGGCGGCGGTGCAGGCGGTCCGCGTGAAAACCCTGGCGCCCCGCTCCGCGGCGTCGAGCGCATTGATGACGACGAGGCGGGCATCGTCGACCCAGCAGTCAGAATATTCGAAGCCGCGCCGGAAGGCATCCTTGATCGGCGCGCCCTCGGGCGCGGTGCGCAGGTTGAGCGTTCGAGTCGCCGGCAGCCGCTTGCGGCCGCCGAGATGGTCGTAGAGGAACAGGCCGAGCCGCACCAGCCAGGCCGGCCTGTCGTCGGGGCTGTGCGGCAGCACGAAGCGCATCGGCCAGATGATGTGCGGCGCCGATTCCAGCAGCACCTCACGCTCGATCAGCGCCTCCCGCACCAGGCGGAACTCGTAATATTCGAGATAGCGCAGGCCGCCATGGACGAGCTTGCCCGAGCGCGAACTGGTGCCTTCGGCGAGATCGTCCTTTTCGCACAGGATGACGGAAAGGCCGCGGCCCGCTGCGTCGCGGGCGATGCCGGCGCCATTGACGCCGCCGCCGACAACGAAGAGGTCGACGATTTCAAGGCCGCCGTTCATGTCGCCGCAGCCTCGATGCCGGTTTCATGCGTCATGGCCACTGCCTCAGCACGGATTGACCGGAGGCAGGCCGGCGAGGTAGCGGCGCACCTCTTCGGCGGCCTGTTCGGCGGCATAGGTGACGGTGCGCACCGAAGCGCCGGCGATGTGCGGCGTCAGCGTCACGTTGGGAAGCAGCAGCAAGGGCCAGTCCGACGGCACCGGCTCGACGGCGAACGTCTCCAGCATGGCGCTGGCGATCTGCCCTGAAACCAGCGCCTCGTAGAGCGCGTCATAGTCGACCAGCGGCCCGCGCGCGGTGTTGATGAGAATCACGCCCGGTTTCATCAGCGCGATGGTGTCCTTGCCGATGAGGCCGCGCGTCTCCTCGGTCACCCGGGGATGCAGCGTGACCACGTCGGAGCGGACGAGCAGATTGTCCAGAGCGACGAGTTCGACACCGGCATTGCGGTCGTCGGCGCTCAACTGCACATAGGGGTCGCAAACCAGGACGCGGCAGCCGAAGGCGCGCAGCAGCCGAACGACCTTGGTGCCGATGTTGCCGTAGCCGATGACGCCGACGGTCATCTCACTGAGCTCGCGGCCGGTGCGGTCGGCGCGGTATAGGTCGCCGCGCCATTCGCCCTTGCGCAAGGCCTCGTGGCCGACCCGGATCAGCCGTGTCTCGGCCAGGATGGCGCCAAGGGTGAACTCGGCCACGGCACTCGCGTTGCGGCCGGGCACATTGACCACGGTGATGCCTTGCGCCTTGGCCGCCGCCATGTCGATGTTGATCGGTCCGCCGCGCGAGACCGCGACCAGTCTAAGCGTCGGCAAGCGCCGCATCATGGCCTCCGACAGGGGCGCCAGCTGGGTGACGAGGATCTCGGCATCGCCGATGAAATCAACGACCTCGTCGGGATGGCCGAAATACTCCTTGACCTTGTCGAGGCCGAGCGCCGGATCGCCGAATTCCATCGGTTCATCGGGCCAGGCCGTCTGCAATGTCCTGATATCCAGGTCGCCACGCGCGACCTTCTCGATTTCGGCGCGAAACACCTGCGGAAGCATGAAGTTGTCGCCAATGATCGCTATTTTCTTACGCATACTCGACTTCTCAATTTGCCTGCACTGAAGCCATCGCGCGCCAGACAGGCCGCAACGCCTGATGCGCCAACATGTAGGACGGGGTCATCTTGTCGTAGATCGCGGCGAGGTTCCGGTCGCTCGGCTCGGCCTCGCCCAGCAGCGGCGTCACCCATTCGCCGACGCACGCGTCCATGGACGGGTAGAGACCCACGCAGACCGCGGCGATCATCGCCGCGCCCGCGGCGCCCGCCTCCTCGCGCGCGCTGGTGCGGATATCGGCCCCCACCGCCGCCCCCAGGATCTTGCGCAGCGCCGGGCTTCTGGCGGCGCCGCCGGTGAGGCGGACTTCGCGCGGCAGCGGCCCCATGGCCGCGTAGCAGTCGCGTGCCGCGAACGCCAAGCCCTCGAAGACGGCGCGGACAAGGTCGGCATAGCCGTGCCGCGAGGAAATGCCGACGAAGCCGGCCCTGGCATTGGCATCGACGAATGGCCCCCGCTCACCGGCTTCCGACACATAGGGCTGATAGAGCAGCGAGGCCGGCTGCGCGGCCGCGATCCAGGCATCGACCAGCGCGATCATCTCGCCATTGCTGCGCGAAATGCCTTGCGAGGCGAGAATGCCCGAGGCGAGCCCAAGCACCCAATCGATGTTGAGCGTCGCCGCCATGTTGGATTGCATCTGCGCGAACACGCCGGGCGCCGGCATCGCCATCGTATAACCGGTCGCCGCTTCGTTCAGTTGCACGTCGTCAGGGGTTGCGGCCAGCCGCATATGCATGCCGGTGGAACCGATGATCGAGCAGCCGGGCTTGCGCTCGCGGTCGAGCAGGCCGGCGCCGAGCGCGGTGCAGACGACGTCGACATAGCCGAGCACGACCGGCGTGCCAGCCAGCATGCCGGTGGCATCGGCTGCTGCCTGCGACAGTGCGGTGCTGTGCCTGGTGCCATCGACGATCGGCGGCAGCAGATGTCTCAGATCGGTGACGCCGAGCACGTCGAGCACATCGTCGCTGTAGTCGCGGGTGTGGAAATCGCCGAAAGTGAAGGTGCCCTCGGACGGATCGGTGGCGCGTTCACCGGTCAGCTTGAAATAGAGCCAGTCCTTGCAATGGAATGCCGTTGCCGCCTTACCAAGCATTTCGGGCATGGCGCGCTTCATGAAGACGAATTGCGAACCCTGCTGGCAGGCGGCGAGCCCGCTGCCGGTCTTCTCGAAGCGAAGCCGGTCCTCGGGCCGCGCGCGGATTTCCTCGACGATGGCCGCGGCGCGCGCGTCGAGCCAGAGCCAGCCTTTGGCGACCGGCTCGCCCTTGTCGTCGATCAGCCAGGTGCCGTCGCCCTGTCCAGTGACTGCTATCGCCACCGTCCGGTTGGCCAGATTGGGCACTTTGTCGGCGAGCTGTCGCAAGGTCGTGGCGGCATCGCTCCATGTGCGCGCCAGATCCTGTTCGGCGCCGCCGCCCGGCAGCGTTTCATAGTGGTTGGGCAACGCGGCGGCGGCAATCTGCCGGCCCGACGTGTCGAAGGCGATGGATTTGATGACGGAGGTGCCGGCGTCGATGCCGATCAGGATGTCGCGCATCAGGCAAGCTCCATGCCGTGCGAGATCGCCTTGCCGCTCGCCAGGTCGAAGACATGCAGGTTTTTCGGATCGATGGTGACATTGATCGGCGCACCCAGATCGAGGCGGGTGCGGTCGTGTTCGACCAGGACCAGCGAACCGCCGGCGAAGTCGGCGGCGATGTGGGTCTGGTCGCCGAGCCATTGGTTGGCCGAGACCCTGGCGGGAACACCCTCCTTCGAGCGTCGGACCGCGTAAGGCCTGATGCCGATAACCACCCGCTCGCGACTGAGCAATTGATCGCGAACCGGAGCGCTGAAGGCGTCCTTGTCGTAGTCGAGCGACAGGCCGTCGGGCAGCTTGAGATTGATGCGGCCGGCGGCGGTTGCGACATAGGCCTCGAAGACGTTCATCGGCGGCTCGCCGACGAAGGTGCCGGTGAACAGGTTCGCCGGGCGTTCCTTGATCTGGTCCGGCGTGTCGAACTGCTGCAGCACGCCGCCTTCCATCACCGCGATGCGGTCGGCAAGCGCATTGGCTTCGGTCTGATCGTGAGTGACCAGGATCGCGGTCAGGCCGCGCTCCTTGATGAAGTGCTTGATACGGCCGCGCAGCACGGCGCGAAGCTGCGGTTCGAGCTGTCCCATCGGCTCGTCCAGCAGATGCAGGTCGGCCTCGCGGATCAGTGCCCGTCCAAGGCTGGCGCGTTGCTGCTGGCCGCCGGAAATCGAACTCGGATAGCGCTCCAATATGTCCTCGATCTCGAGCAATTTGGCGATGCTGGCGACCTTGGCGTCGACCTCGCTTTTCGGCAGCCGGGCAGCCTTGAGCGCAAAGGCCATATTCTCGCGCACGGTCAGCGGTGGATAGAGCGAATAGCCTTCGAAGGCCATCGCCACATTGCGCTTGACCGGCGGCAAGGTGTGCACCCGACGGCCACCGACCGAGATGGCGCCGCGCGACACCTCCTCGAAACCGGCAATCATGCGCAGCGTCGACGTCTTGCCGCAGCCGGACGAGCCAAGCAGGGCGACGATCTCGCCCTTGCCGATTTCCATCGTCAGGTTCTTGACCGCATGCACGCCGCGATCGATCGGGCCGTAAAATTTGTCGACACCTGAAATGGTGAGCGCGCTCTGGCTCATGCGGCTTCTCCATTGCGCAAGGTGACGACGTTCTTCGAACCGAGGCGGTCGCCGCTGGCGTGATCGAACAGCAAGGCGCTCTTGCCGTCGACGGCGATATGGACCTTGCCCTCGCTGCGGCCCGGCGTTCCGGCCGGGCGCGAGACCAGGATCTCGCGGCCGCGCACGGTGCGCACAAGCGTGACGATCTTTTCGTTGAGCGGCGTCTCGGCCTCGACCGTCACCGGGATGGCGCCCGGGATACCCTCCTCGACGAAGCTCAGCGCTTCCGGCCGCAAACCGATGACGCAATCGCGGCCGACCGCCGCGTCGTAAGCGCCGGCCAGATGGACCTGGACGTTGGACAGGCCGACATAGATCCCCCTGGTATCCCGCGCGGGCTTCACGTCGAGCAGATTGATGGTGGGGTCGCCGAACAGCCGCGCGATCTCGATATTGGCCGGTTCGCGATAGATCTGCTCGGGCGTGCCGAGCTGCCGGATGACGCCCTGTGACATGACGGCAATGCGATCGCCGAGTGCCATGGCTTCCTTGTAATCCTGGGTGACGTAGACGACGGTGGCGCCGCGATCGGCAAGCAGGCGCGGCAGTTCGAGCCGCATCTCGAAACGCAGCTTGGCGTCGACATTGCGCAAGGGGTCGTCGAGCAACAGCAGCGGCGGCGAACCGACCAGCGCACGGGCAAGCGCGGTGCGCTGCTTCTGGCCGTTGGAAAGCGCGCGCGGCTTGTGCGAGAGCACATGGGCGATCTTCAACAGCTTGGCGACGCTTTCGACGCCGGCCTTGATGGCGCCTGGCGAGGACCGCTTGGCCTCCAGAGGCGTTGCGATGTTGTCGAACGCACTCATATGCGGAAACAGCGCGAAATTCTGGAACGCCATGCCGACGCCACGGAATTCCGCGTCGACATCGGTCATGTCGTCGCCGCCGATGAAGATCTTGCCCTCATCCGGATCGATGACGCCGGCGACCAGGCGCAGCAGCACCGTCTTGCCGGCGCCGGACGGGCCGAACAGGACAAGGGTCTCGCCGTCGGCAACCGTCAGCGACAGATTGTCGAGGACGGTCTGGCTCTTGTAGCGCTTGACGATGTTTTTGAGTTCGAGGCTGGCCATGTCTATCCTTTCACCGCGCCAAGCGAGAGGCCTTCGACGAGATAGCGCTGCGCATAGAGGGCGAGCGCCAGCGTCGGTGTGATCGAGAGCACGATGGCCGCCGAGATCTGGCCGTACTGGATGCCGGAGGAGGTGATGAAGGCAAGCGCGCCGACCGTCACCGGCTGCTTGTCGGCCGAGGCCAGCACCAGCGCGAAGACGAAATTGTTCCAAGCGAAGATGAAGGCGAGCAGGCCGGCGGCGGCGATGCCGGGACCGGCGAGCGGCAGCGCGATCTTGCGGAAGGTGGCGAACCAGGAATGGCCGCCGATGCGGTAGGCATATTCGATGTCGGCCGGAATATCCTCGAAATAGCCGCGCACGATCCACAGGATTAGCGGCAGGCAGATCAGCTGGTAGACCCAGATCAGGCCGACATAGGTGTTGGCGAGCCCGAGCTTCTGGAAATAGAGGGTGAGCGGCAGCAGCACCAGCAGCGCCGGCGCGAATTTGAACGACAGCAGTGTGAAGGCGATGTCCTCCGAGCCTCGGAATTTGTGGCGCGCGAAGGCATAGGCCGCCGGCACGCCGAGAAGCAGCGAGACCGCGACCGAGGTCACCGACAGGAACACCGAATTCCAGAGGTTGCGCATGAAGGCGATGTCGAGCGTGCCGGCGGCGGTCATCAGCTTGCCGGTGACCAGCGCGGTGTAGTTGGCGAGCGTCGGCTCGAAGATCAGCTGCGGCGGGATGCGCAGGATCGTCTCGTTGGTCTGGAACGACATCATGAAGATCCAGACGATCGGGAACATGAAGAAGATCACGACCAGCGTCAGGGCTATGCCGCGCAGGATGCGCTCGAGAAGCGAGGTGTGTTCCATCCCGGCCTCCTATGCCTGGCCACGGGCGCGTTCGCGCAGCCTGAGCCAGTTCTTGATGAAGATGTTGGAGAGGAAATAGGTGATCGCCCACAGGATGATCATCAGCGCCGCCGAGCGGCCGACATTTGTCGACTGGAAGAAGTTGAGATAGGCCTCGACCTGGAAGACGGTCAGCGTGTCGCCCGGCCCGCCTTGTGTCATCGCATAGATGATATCGAACTGCTGGATGGAATCGAGCAGCCGGAACAAAGTCGCCGTCAGGATGTAGGGCGTCAGCATCGGCAGTGTGATGCGGAAGAAGACGAAGCTTCGCGGCACGCCATCGAGCGCGGCCGCTTCGAAGGGCTGCGTCGGCAGGCTGCGCAGGCCCGCGAGCAGCAGGATCATGATGAAGGGCGTGTAGACCCAGATATCGACCAGCACCACCGTGAACAGCGCCGTCGACGGCGACGACGCCCAGCGGAAATCCTGCAGGCCGATGAGGCTGGCGACATAGCTGAGCACGCCGAAGCCGGGATTGGTCATCAGCTTCCACATCAGCGCGGCAAGTGCGGGCGCCGTCATCAGCGGCATCAACAGCATGATCGAGATGAAGTTGTTCAGCGTCGAGCGCTTCTGCAGCAGCAAGGCGATGGCGAGGCCGAGAAGCAGTTCCAGCACGACTGTGGTGCCGGCATAGAGCAGCGACACCTTGAGCGTGTTCCAGAATTTCGGGTCGGTGAAGAAGGAGATGTAGTTGTCGCCCCAGTTGAACTGCCGCGCCCAAGGCTGGCTCAGCCGATAGCGCTGGAAGGAATAGACGACCGAGGTGAGGAACGGGATCAGGATGCCGATGCAGACGAGCAACGCCGGCAGGCTGAGCACATAGGGCAGCACCCGCTTGCTGATCCTGAAGCCGGATGGCTTGGGCCTTTGCGATACCACCGCAGTCATCGAGTTGCTCCGTTGTTGCTGTCGCTTCGCCCTGCCGGCCGCCCAAGGGAGCAAGGCGACCGGTGGGGCGAATGGCGGCCACCTTCCGGCACCGCATCGCAAACGTGAAAAGGCGTGATGAGGGCCGGCCGGCCAGGCAGGCCGGCCCTCGTTGCGACTTAGCCGAGCCCGGCTTCCTTGAGCTGGCCGTTGATGCTTTCGGCGAGCTTGTCGAGGCCCTCGTCGACCGGCACTTCCTTGGCCACCATCTTCTGCAGCGTCGCCGCCCATTCGGTGGTGAGATCGAAAAACAGCGGCTGAGCGGTGAACTTGATCGAGGCGCCCGGCGCCGAGGCGTCGAACATCTCGACATAACCGGGATAGCTCTTGTTCAGCTTTTCGCGGAACATCTCGTCCTTCCAGACCGACTGGCGGACCGGATTGACGAAGTCCATCTTGGTCGCGCCGAACAGCCCATGCTCCGGCCCGGAGGCCCATTGCATGAAATACCAGGTGGCGTCCTTGTCCTTCGAGAAATTGGACATCGCCAGCGACCAGATCCAGATGTTGGGTGTCGCCGCCTTGGCTGCCGGGTTGGCCTTGAAGCTTGCGAAGGCGAGCTTGCCGGCCATCTTGTTGTCGCCGCCGTTCATGAAGTAACCGAGGATATCGGCGTCGAAGATCATCGCCGAGGCGCCGGCACCGAGATCGGTGCCGACCTGATACCAGGTGTAGGTCGACCAGTCCTTGGGGCCGCTCTCCTGGATCATCTGAACCCACTGCTTGTGGAAAGCCTTGGACTGGGTGGTGTTCATAGCGGCCGACAATTTGCCGTCCGCCGAAACGTTGAGGTCCTTCTGGTCAAAATTGGCGTAGGCCGACAGGAAGCCCGGATGGATCGTCGCCCAGGAACGCGAGCCACGCACGCCGATGCCATAGACGCCGCCACCGACATCCTTGGTGAGCTTGGCCGCCGCGGCAACCATCTCGTCCATGTTGCCGGGAATGGTGACGCCGGCCTTGTCGAACATCGCCTTGTTGTAGGTGATGTTGTTCTGTTCGAAGCCCCACGGAATGCACCACTGCTTTGCATCATCCGAACCCAGCGCGCCGCCCGGCTTGCCATTCCAGGCACAGGAATTCTTGACGCCGGGCAGGAAGTCGTCCCAGGCATAGTTCGGGTTGGTCTTGGCCGGATCCTTGATCCATTCATTGAGGTCGGTGATCCAGCCGGCAGGGCCATAGGTCCAGGTCATGTAGGCGCCGGTCATGAAGGCATCGTATTCGGGCGAGCTTGCCGAAAGGGCTGCCGTGACCTTGTCGAAATAGACGTCTTCCGGGAACACGTCATAGACGACGTTCATGCCGGTCAGCTTCTTGAAGTTTTCGAGATCGGCGATCATCGCATCGGCATAGGGATGCTTGTTGAGCAGGAGCTTGATGGTCTTGCCCTTATGCGCCTGCCAGTCGAAGTCGGCGGCAAGCGCGCGGGTCTGCCCAAGATTGAGCAGCGTGCCGGCGGTGCCGGCGGCAAGGCCCATGGCACCGAGGCCCTTGATCAGCCCGCGACGGTCGACTTGTCCGCGCAGGAAGGCATCAATGAGGTCTTTCTCTTTCTCATGCATTTCGTCTTCTCCTCCACAGGGTAGTTTCAACTGAAACTGATGCCGGCTACCCGACCGGCGTCTCTTCCACGAGCGATCGCGCCGTCCGCTCGTCTGTTATCAAGCCCTTGAGATAGCGGCCTTCGAGCACCGACTTGATGGCGCGAACCTTGATCTTGCCGCCGGCGACGGCGACGATCCGGCGGCTGGCAATGTCCTCGCGCGTCAAGGCCAGCGCCCGGTCGGAAACGGTCGTCGCCACCGCCTTGCCGGCCTCATCGAAGAAATGGCCGAGCAATTCGCCGACGCCGCCATTGCGGCGGATCTCCTCCATCTCGCCCTTTTCGATCATGCCGGTGGCAACCAGCGACGCCTCGCGTTCGGCGGTGCCGATGCCAGCGAACAACAGGTCGGCGGAGCGCGCGAGATCGAAGACCTCGCTGATGCCCTTCTGCCCGAGCAGGACGGTGCGGTCCTCGGCCGTGTTGGCGAACATCGGCACCGGCATGACATAGGCTTCGGCGCCCGTGCGTTCGGCCAGGCGGTGGATGACGTCATGCGGGTTGGCCGAGAATTTGCGCGTCAGGCCGCCCAGCAGCGAGACGAAGCGGATCTTGTCGGTCGAGGTGCGCGGCAGATATTCCACGCAGGCGGCAAGCGTGCGGCCATGGCCGACGCCGATCAGCGCTTCCTCGCCGCGCTCGATCTCGCGCTTGAGGAACTGCGCGCCGGCAATGCCGAGCGCCTTGAGCGGCAGATCCTCGGAATCGAAGTCCGGAACCACCTCGCAATAATCGAGGCCGTAGCGGCGGGACAGTTCATCCTCGAGCTCGACGCATTCCGACACTTCGCCGTCGATATAGACCTTCACCAGCCCTTCCTGGTTGGCCTTGGTGATGAGGCGATGGGCCTTGAGGCTGGTCAGCCCCAGCCGCTTGGCGACCTCGGACTGGGTCAGGCCGCCGGCATAGTGAAGCCACGCGGCACGCGTCGCCATGCTGGTTTCGTCGTCGCGCAGGAGGCCGTTGCCGAACCCTACCATTTCCACCCTATGATATTTTTATCAATTGCTGCAAAATTTTTCACAAGGCTTCGCCGGAGTCAAGCGCCGCCGTTCAAATCGCGCGGCGGCGTGGTCGATGGGCCGCGCGTTCGGCTGGAACCTCCGGGGGGCAAAACGGTTCTTCAGTTGAGGTTCAGGGTCGCAGCGCCGGCCGGAAGGAGCACGTCATGAGCAAGGATCGCGGCAGGCAGGGACCGGTTTTTTCCGGACAGGACGCAAGGCAGGGCGAAATCATCCTGCGCACCCGCGCGCAGCGAATCATCTTCATCGCCGGCCTGGTCGGTATCGTTGTCCTGGCACTGGTGCTGGGTTTCGCCGTCCGGTGACCGACACGCCAGGCTCGCCCCGAGGGCGTGAAGCATAGCGCCGCGAGGAACCATCGGTGCCGGGCGGTGTTGAAAATCCCGGGAATGGGGGGCGGAGCACGGAACGATGTTCGAACCGCTTTGCTGCGATATGCCGCTTCATCCGACCTGGCCCGATCTCGTCGCACGCCTCCTGCTTGTGCTGGCGGCAGGTTTCTTGATCGGTCTGAACAGGGAAGCGCGCGGCCACACCGCAGGGCTTCGGACGACCATCCTGGTCGGGCTTGCCGCCGCGGTTGCCATGATCCAGGCCAACTTGCTGCTCGATACGATGGGCAAGGGAGCGGACTCCTTCGCTCGCATGGATGTGTTGCGTTTTCCGCTTGGCGTGCTGACCGGCGTCGGCTTCATCGGCGGCGGCGCCATCCTCCGGCGCGGCGATCTCGTGACCGGCGTCACCACCGCCGCCACGATGTGGATCATGACGATGATCGGGCTTGCGTTTGGCGGCGGCCAGTTCGGCCTTGCCGCAATCACGACGCTGCTGACCCTGGTGACGCTTCAGGCGCTGAAATGGGTCGACCTCCGGATCCCGCGCGACCACCATGCGGTCCTGTCTGTCTCCTGGGCGAAGGAATCCCCGCCCGACCTTCAGGAGATGGTGCGCCCGCTTGGCTATGACGCGCGCCTTTCGATGATGGAGCACGACGCCGACCGCGACCGCTTCATCTACTCGTTCAATCTCGAATGGAAGCAGCCCGACGCGATCGAACCGTCGACGGAAATCCTGGCGCTGGTCGCCCGGCAATGCGAGATCGAACGGTTTGAGTTGATCGGCGAGAAAGCGTCCTGAAGAGGCGGCCAGCGCACTTACGCACCACGCAGGAACTCGATCACCATCGCCGCCGTCCATGTGAAACGGCCGCCGCCGAGCGGCTCGCCGGTCAGCGGATCGTAGTATTCGGCAAAGCCGCTTTCCCGGATCAGATCGAGGCTGGACTGAGTGATGCGCCGCGCCACTTGGCCGTGGCCGGCGGCGGTAAGCCCATCTGATATCATGTAGTTGACCACCAGCCAGACCGGACCGCGCCAATAGCGCTTGGCGTCGAAGCGCGGATCGCCTGGATCATGCGACGGCACGACATAGCGTGCCTTGCCGGCAAGCCGTTCGACGGTTGCGGCGATTGCGGCGGCACGAGGCTTGGGGATGGCCGCGAAGGCCGGAAGGAGGCCGCCCACCGACGCGCTGTCGATCAAATCGCCGGTGACGCGGTCGAGGCAGAGGTATTGGCCACGCGCCTCGCTCCACAGCCGCTCCATGGCCGCCAGGCCCTTTTGCGCGCGAGCACGGTTGGCGGCGGCAATTTCGGTCTCGCCGAGCGCCTCGGCGAGATCGGCAAGATCGGTCGCGGCACGGATCAGGATGGCGTTGAAGCCGGGATCGACGACCTGGAAGGGCGAGGCGTCATGCAGCCTGGCATTGTCCCAGGCAAGCCCGCGAAAGTGCTGCACCAGCCAGATGTAGCGGTCATACTGCTCGCGCGTTGGCCGATGCGCCGGGTCGGCGTGCAAGGTGTCGCGGCGCGTATAGGGCTCGACGCCGTCGGTCGGCACGCGCTCGAAGGCATCGTCCCAGTCAATGGAATTGTCGCGGCCGGACTCCCAGGGATGGATGATGGCGACCAGCCCCTCCCCCTTGGGGTCGCGGTTCTCATAGAACCAGCGGTGCCAGGCATCGATCTTCGGCAGCAATGCGCGAGCCCGCTCCGCCGCCAGTTTCTTGTCGTTCGCCCGGTCGAACAGCCGGCGCGCGGCAAAGCCGGCGACCGCCGGCTGGGTGATGCCGGATGTCGCTGTCGGACGGCCAGTCCGCCAGACTTCGGGGCCGGGAAAATAGCCGTCGTTCCAGACATGAAAGACGATGTGCGGCACCATGCCGTCCGGCCACTGATGCGCGAACAAGGTCTCCATCTCGGTCCAGGCCCGCGCCTCGTCGTAATGGGCAAGGCCGAGCGCGGTCAGGCAGGAATCCCAATTCCACTGGAACGGGTAGAGATCCTTTGTCGGGATGGTGTAGGCGCCATGGTCGTTCTCCCTGAGCACCTCGACGGCGCGGGCGATGATGTCGGCATTGGCAGAAGAAGTCATGGGCGTTTCAGGGCTTTCGGTGTCAAAGGGCATTGGTGGTTTCGGGATCGAACCAGCGGATGCGGTCGGGTTTGGGCGCCAGGCGCAGATCGTCGCCGACCTGAACGCTGGCGTTGGAGTCCAGGATGGCGCGGAACAGGCCGCCCTCGACATCGCAGGTGACCAGCGTGTGCGGCCCGAGCGGCTCGATGACGCGCACCGTGGCGTGCAAACCCTCGGCGCCCGCGTCGACATCCTCGGGACGGATGGCGAATTCGAGCTTCTGCTTATCTAAGCTGGGACCTGGCAGCGTCAGCCCGGCAACGGTCCAGCTGCCGTTCGCGGCCTTGGTCGCCGGGATAAAATTCATCGGCGGATTGCCGATGAAGGAGCCGACGAAACGCGCGGCCGGATTGCGGTAGACCTCGACCGGCGAGGCCGCCTGGACGATGCGGCCCTGATGCATGACGGCGATGCGGTCGGCGAGGCTCATCGCCTCGACCTGGTCGTGGGTGACATAGATGGTGGTGGTCTTCGATGCCGCCAGCACGCCCTTGAGTTCGGCGCGCATTTCCAGCCGCAGCAGCGCGTCGAGGTTCGACAGCGGCTCGTCCATCAGGATGACGTCGGGCTCCATGGCGAGCGCGCGGGCGACCGCGACACGCTGGCGCTGGCCGCCGGACAATTGGCCGGAATAGCGCTTCAGCAATTGCTCGATGTGCATGAGTTCGGCGGTGCGGTTGACGCGGCGCTCGACCTCCCGCTGCGGTAATTTCTTCATGCGCAGGCCGAAGGCGATGTTCTCGAACACGGTCAGATGCGGAAAGACCGCATAGTTCTGGAACACCATGGCGATGCCGCGCTCACGTGGCGGCAGATGGTCGACGCGGCGCCCACCGATCCACACCTCGCCCTGGCTTGGGCGTTCCAGCCCGGCGACAATCCTGAGCAACGTGGTTTTGCCGCAGCCCGACGCGCCGAGCAGCACCATGAATTCCTGGTCAGATATTGTGAGGTCGACCTGATGCAGCGCGGTGAAGCCGCCGAAGCGCTTGGCCACGCCCTTGATCGCGATTTCAGCCATGGGCCGTCTCCGTGTAACGCATCATCGGTTGGCGATCCCCCACATGGCGAAAAGGTATTTGCGGACGGCGAAGATGAAGATCAGCGCCGGCACGACCAGCGCCGCCCCGCCGGCGAATTTGAGGTAGAGCGGCGACTCGCCAAGGCTCTGCAGCAGGAAGGCGGTCAGCGTACGGTTTTCGATGGTGAGCACGGCAGCCGCGAACACCTCGTTCCAGGAGATGGTGAAGGCAAATACCGCCGATGCGGCTATGCCCGGCAGCGCCAGCGGCAGGATCACCTTGCGGAAGGCCTGCCAGCGCGTGCAGCCGAGCGTCCAGGCTGCTTCCTCCAGCTCAACGGGAATGCCCGAAAACAGCGAGAAGGTGATCAGCACGGCGAACGGCAGCGCCAGTGTGGTGTGCACCAGCGCCAGCCCGATGGCGGTGTCGTCGAGGCCGGTGCGGATGAACATCACCGCCAGCGGCAGCGCCAGAAGCGGCAGCGGGAAGGCCCTGGTCATCAGCACCAGGAAGCGGAAGCTGCCCTTCCCTGGAAAATCGAAGCGCGACAGCGCGTAACCGGCCGGCGCGCCGAAACCGATGGCCAGGATCATCGTCAGCGTGGCGACGAGCACCGAATTCCACAGCGCCCTGGCAACGCCGGCGAAATTGATGAAGAACGAGAGGCTGCCGAGATCGAAGGACGGGAAGAAGCGCTTTGGGAAAGCCGTCACCTGATCGGGCGACGACAGCGCGTTGACGATCAGCAGATAGATCGGCAACAGCACCCAGACGCCAAGCAGGATGGCGGTGGCGAACAGCAGCCAGTCGCCGGCCTTGCGTGCGTCGGCGACGGCTGCGACCGGCGTCTCTGCAACGGCGCTCATATCCGGGCCTCCTTCATATCCGTGCCTCCTTGGGCACACGCAGCACCCTGAGGAAAAACAGCGTGAAGCCGATCGAGATGGCGAGGATGAGCAGCGCCGAAGCGGCGGCGACATTGCGGTCCTGCAGCGTGAACTGCCAGTTGTAGGTTTCGCCCATCAGCACCGGCAGATTGGTACCGCCGAGTGCCGCGACCACGGCGAAGACCTCGAAGGCGAGGATGACGCGCAGGATGATCGCCGTCTGCAGGCTGGGGCGCAGCAACGGCAGCGTGATGCGCACAAAGCGCTGCCACGGGCTTGCCCCGAACACCTCGGCCGCCTCGTAATATTCCTTGGGGATCAGGCCCATGCCGGCGACGAGGATGACCATCATGATTGCAGTGGCCCGCCAGATCTCCGCCAGCGCCACGGCGATGAAGATGGTCAGCTTGCTCTGGTAGCCGAGGAACATGACCGGCCTGTCGACGACGCCCAGGCTGGAAAGCAGCGTGTTGAGGAAGCCGGACTGGTCGAAGATGGCGAGCCAGATCAGGCCGGCGGCGAGGTCGGAAATGCCGAGCGGAATGGCGAAGACGTAAAGGGCTGCGCTGCGCCCGGTCTCCAGCCGCGACACGACGCTGGCCATCAGCAACGCCATGGTCAGTTGGATCGGCACGACGATCGCGGCAAGCAGCAAGGTGTTGCGCACCGTGGCGGGGAATTTCCAGCTGCCCGCCATGGTGCGGAAATTGTCGAGGGTGAAGGCGCCGTCGCGGGTCACCGCCTCGAAGGCGACGAGCGCGAATGGATAGAGGAAGAAGATGCACAGGAACAGCGTCGCCGGCATCAGCAGCAGATAGGGCAGAGCCTTGCCGTGCATGGTGTTTGTCCTTTGCGATGCCGCCGTGCCGCGGCCTGGGCGCCCGGAGTGCAACAAACCCCGGACGCCCCCTCGGGAGGATGTCTTATCGTTTGACCATGATCTTTTGCGAAAACCGGCTTCCACTTTTCGCTGACGCGGTCCTTCGGTTCGGGATCATGGTCTGCCTATTCCACCGGGCAAGCGCCCTGGGATGGCTTGTCGGGCGCCCAGCATGGCGCCTTCGCCTGGTCGATGATCGCCTTCAGGGCGGCGGCCTGCTGTTCGAGGACGCCGTGCACGTCCTCACCGCCGAGCACGATGCGCTCGAAGGAGTCGGTGTAGACCTGGTTGAACTTGCCGCCGAGGTCGCCAAGCCCCATCGGCAACAGCGCCGGCAGAGCATCGGGAGCACCGGTCATGGTGGCGATGGCAGGGCCGAACGCCTTCACCGAGGCAGGCATGTCGTCGGGCAGCTTGACGTCGACGACGGGGAAGAAATTGGTCGCCTTGAGCGTCGCGATCTGTGTTTCCGGCTTCAGCATATAGGCGACCAGCGCCTTGGCCTTCTCCTGGTCCGGCGAGGTCTTCGGAATGGCAATGCCGGCCACGACAGGCATGAAGCCGCGGCCGGCAGGCCCGGCCGGCGCGGGAAAAGCGACAAACTGATCCGGCTTCTTGTTGAAGGCATCGGCGAGCCGCGCGACATGGTCGAACGCCACCCAGACTTCGCCCGAAAGCAGCGGCTCCTGCATGAAGGCATAGTTGGTCGAGTTCGGGTTGGTGTACTGCCACAATTCCTTGAACTTGTTCCACGCCGTCTCGGCCTCGGCCGAACGGAATTTCGTGACCATCGAACCGGTGTAGGACGGATAGAGAAAGCCTTCGAAGAAGCGATGCTTCAGCCCCTTGGGGCCAGCCGGAAAACCGAATCTCGGCGAGCCGGTCTTCTCGGCGATATTCTTCGACCATTCGATCAGCTGGTCATAGGTGATGGTGTTGAGATCGGTGCCCGCTGGCAGATATTGCAGAGCCTGCTTGTTGGCCGCCATCAGGTAGGTGGCCTGCATCCAGGGCATGTATTTCTGCTCGCCGGTGCCGAGCATGCCGAGCTTCTTGTAGGCCTCGTTGACCTTGACCCCGCCGACATCGACAGCCGACAGGTCGACAAGGTTGGCGCCGACGGTGGAGAAATCGCCGTGCAGGCCGCCAAGCAGGCCGATCGTGCCGGAGCCGGCCTGCAATTCCGCCTGCAGGCGGGTGAGCCAGGGACCGTCCTCGGCAACCTGATAGTCGACCGCGCCCTCGAAGCCCTTGAGCACCTCGTCGCGCATCTTCTGCGTCTCTTCGACCGGGCGCGCCTGCGTCGACCAGAACAGCACCTGCTGGGCCTGCGCACCACCGACGGCGACCGACAGCGTCAGCGCCACTCCTGCCAATGTCTTCAATGTTCTCATCATGGTCTTCCTCCCTGGATATGCGCCTGCATTGCGGCGTCAGCTTCTTGTCCGCGGCGCCGGCCCATGGCTTGCCCGCGCAACCAGTGTCGGCCGGATCAGCCGCGTCAGCGGCTTGCCGGGTTTCTCGGCAATGACAGTGAGCAGCATGTCGGCGATCTCGCGCGCGCAGTGGCGGATCGAGGCGTCGAATGTGGTGAGGCCCGGCGGCGCATAGGCGGAGGCGGCGATGTTGTCGAAGCCGATGACGGACAGGTCGCGCGGCACACCGAGCCCCGCACGGGCGGCCTCCTCCATCACGGTCAGCGCCAGTTCGTCGAACAAAGCGACAATGGCCGTCGGCTTGTCGGGGCCTCGCAGCATCCGGTTGACGGCCTCGATGCGCGCCTCTTGGTCGAAGCGCGGCGCCGTGACCACGTCGAGCCGCACCGAGGGGTCGCCCCGCCGGGCGATGGCCGCGGCAAGGCCATCTTGCCTGAGATGGCGAAAGGTCATCGCTTCCGAGATCGTCACCAGGCCGAAATGGCGGTGGCCGAGATCATAGAGCATGTCGAAGGCTTCGCCGAAGGCGTGCGCGCCATCCGTGTCGAGCCAGTTGTAGCCAAAGTCGCTGTCGAGCAGCCGGCCGTGAGCGACGAACGGGAAGCCACGCTCGCGCAGATAGGCAAGGCGCTCGTCGGTCTCGGCAATGCGGGTGACGACGACGCCATCGGCGCGCCCCGATTCGACGACGTGGCGCAGCACCGACAGTTCGGAATGGCCAAGTGCGGCCGTGGCCAAAATGAGGTCGGCGCCATGCGAGACCAGCCCTTCGCCGAGCCCGGTGACGAATTCGCCCAGGAAGGAATCGACAAGATTGGGGCCGCGTATCGGCAGGACGAGGCCGACGAAACCGCTGCGACCCGAGACGAGCGTACGCGCCGCGGTGTTGGGCACATAGCCGGCCTGGCGCGCCGCCTGCGCGACGCGCTCACGCGTCTTCAGCGCGATCTGCTCATGGCCTGCAAGCGCCCGCGAAACCGTCGTGATCGACAGGTCGAGGCTTGCCGCAAGCTCCTTCAGCGTGATGACGCGGGTGGTCATCGATCCTCCCTCAGGCGAGTTTGAAACGTTTGTAATTGCCTTTTGCAAAAATGCAAACGTTTTAAATTTCGATCGGAGATGGCCGTTTTGCCCGAACATGGAGCGCAAGCAAGTGCGGCGCGCCTGCGTCATTCCGCAGGCCGCCTCCCCAAGGCTCCGTCAATTCGAGGAGAAAAGTCTACTGCAAGATCCGTGCCGCGGACGGCATGGAATGGTCATGCGCGATGCCGGCATCGGCGTCGCCGATCGCCCTATCGAGACCGGTTGCTACCACGGAAACCCTGAAACGGCCTTCCATGCTCTTGTCGAAGATGGCGCCGACGATGATATCGGCATCCTCGTAGACCTCTTCGCGGATGCGGGTGGCGGCCTCGTCGACCTCGAACAGGGTCATGTCGCGGCCGCCCGATATCGAGACCAGCACGCCCTTGGCGCCCTTCATCGACACTTCGTCGAGCAGTGGGTTGGCGATCGCGGCTTCCGCCGCCTTCATCGCCCGGCTTTCGCCTGATGCCTCGCCGGTTCCCATCATGGCGCGGCCCATGCCCCGCATGACCGATTTGACGTCGGCGAAGTCGAGATTGATCAGGCCTTCCTTGACGATGAGATCGGTGATGCAGCTGACGCCGGAATAAAGCACCCGGTCGGCAATGACGAACGCATCGGCGAAGGTGGTCTTGGCATCGGCGATGCGGAACAGGTTCTGGTTCGGGATGACGATCACGGTGTCGGCGGCTTCGCGCAGCCGCTCGATGCCCTCCTCGGCCATCTGCATGCGGCGCCGGCCCTCGAAAGTGAAGGGCTTGGTGACGACGCCCACCGTCAGTATGCCGGCCTTGCGCGCCGCTTGCGCGATGATCGGGGCTGCGCCGGTGCCGGTGCCGCCGCCCATGCCGGCAGTAACGAAGCACATATGCGTGCCGGCCAGATGGTCCATGATCTCGTCGAGCGATTCCTCGGCCGCGGCGCGACCGATCTCGGGCAGCGAGCCGGCGCCCAGACCTTCGGTGACATGCGCGCCAAGCTGGATCAACCGCGTCGCCTTCGACATGGTCAGCGCCTGGGCATCTGTGTTGGCGGCGATGAATTCGGTTCCCTGAAGCTGCTCCACGATCATGTTGTTGATGGCATTGCCGCCGCCGCCGCCGACGCCGATAACGGTGATCTTGGGCCTCATCTCGGAGATTTCCGGCTTCTTGAACTCGGCCATGCCTGCTTCTCCTTCGCCAATTGCGCGCGCTTCACGACCCACGAGCAGACTGTCTGCAAGACACTGCAATCGAGCGGCATGACGCGAATCAGTCCGCTCGGATGGGTGCCCCAAAAAGCCAGAGAGCGGCCGGACGTGCAAGTGCGCGCAAGGTCAAGATTTGTGAGCGCGATATTGCAAACCGCCACGCGGATGCCGCGTGCCTGCAACCCAAGCCGAGAGGCCAGCAATTACGCTGCCCAGCGAACGTTGCGCCGAGGCGAACGCGATACATGGCGCCGACGCTGATCATGCATGCCAATCACAGACAAAGCCGGCTGCGTTGTCCGAGCTGCGCGAAACCGGGCTGCAGGACAATCTCCCGCCTGCGCCGGCATCGTGTCGCGCGACCTGCCCTTGGCCGCATTGCTGACGGCTTGCCGCGTAACGATTGAGGCGTCTATCATGCACCGATATATCGCTGACTTCGGCGTCCGCCGTGCTCGGCCCAATCAGGATCACCTGCGGCTGCCGTCGTCAGGCCAGATTTCAGAACGAACGAAGTAGCGCCCGCCAATGGCCGACAGAACACGATTCGGGCTGAGCGCCATCGACAGCGTACCCCTGCATGAGAAGGTCTATCTGGAGCTTGTGCGGGCACTGATGTCGGGCCAGTTCACGCCCGGCCAGAAGCTGACGTCGCGCAAGCTCGCCAAGGAACTCGGCACCAGCGACATGCCAGTGCGCAGCGCCTTCATGCGGCTGCAGGCGCTGCGCGCGCTAAGCCCGATGCCGAACGGCAGCGTCGAAGTGCCGGTCATTTCGGCCGAACGGTTTTCGCAATTGACCGCCGTGCGCACGATTCTGGAAGGCTCGGCGACCGAACTCGCGACAAAGCGCATCAACGGCAACAATCTGCGGACGATCCGACGCCACAGCACCGAATTGACCCTGGCTGCGCGCGAGGGCGATATCGACGACTATCTCAGGAAGAATTACGCCTTCAAATTCTCGATCTATCGCCATTGTGGTAACGAGCAGATGATCTTCCTGATCGAGACCGTGTGGATGCAGGTCGGCCCCTTCCTCAGGAACCTCGCCATGGGGTTCGAGGACGATCTCGCCTCCATCCTCGACATCGACTATCACGAGGAAGTCGTCGCCGCGATCGAGGCGCAAGACGCGGCGCGTGCTCGCGCGGCCATCGCTCGCGACATCGACGAAGGCGCGGCGCACATCCTGCGCCAGGCCAGATTTCCGGGCGCCAGAGGCTAGGATTGGACGGCGATAGTCGCTCGCCCCAAAGGCCGATCGTGCCAGCCCGGCGGCGAAGCAGGCATGCCGAATGCCCCTTGGCTTTCCGCCTTCTAGCCTCTATGTTGCGATCGCAGATCGCGCAATTGGTTTTGAAATGCCTCCCGATATCCCAGCTAGTGACTTGAAAAAATAAGGAAAAATATCCCGCAGTGGCTGGATAGGCTTTCCGAAAACTCACAAGCGTTTTTTACCAGGGATAGCGCAGCCGGCAGGGCTTGGGCACCTTCGAAAACCAGAGGTTTTAAAATTGAGCGATGCAATTGCGGACGTTCTGAGCTGGCTTGAAAGCAGAAGCGACATACAGAGCCTGAGGGCGGCGGTGTGCGACCTCAACGGCGTCATGCGGGGAAAACGCATACCGGTGGAGCAGGCCCGCAAGGCGCTGGAAGGCAAGCTGCGCATGCCCTATTCGCTGATCGGGCTCGACATCTGGGGCGAGGATATCGAAGGCAACACGCTGGTCTTCTCCACCGGCGATGCCGATGGACTCTGCCAATGGACGGGACGCGGCATCCTACCGGTGGACTGGACGGCGCATCCGACCGCGCTTGTCCCGCTCTGGCTCGCCGATGAAAGCGGCGCGCCGTATCTCGGCGATCCCCGGCGGGCGCTGGCCCGTATCCTCGACCGCTACAGGGCGCTCGGCCTGACCCCGGTCGCGGCAACGGAACTTGAATTCTATCTGGTTGATCCGCAATCGCAGCGGCCGGTCGGCCCTGTCTCGCCGGTCACCGGGCGGCGCCTCGATTCCGACGCGGCGCTGTCGATCGACGAGATCGACGATTTCGAAGCCTTCATCCACGACGTCTACGAAGCCTGCCGGGCGCAAGGCATTCCTGTCGACACGGCGATTGCCGAAAATGGCGTCGGCCAGTTCGAGATCAATCTGAACCATGTCGCCGACGCGCTGCGGGCGGCCGACGACGCCGTGCTGTTCAAGCGCACGGTGAAGGGCATTGCCCGCAAGCACGGCTTTGCCGCCTGCTTCATGGCCAAACCCTATGGCGACCGCGCCGGCAACGGCTTTCACGTCCATTTCAGCCTGGTCGACGCCGAAGGGCGCAATGTGTTCGACGACGGCACCGACCAGGGCTCGGAAACCATGCGCCACGCGGTCGGCGGGCTGTTGGCGGCGATGGCCGAGAGCACGCTGGTGTTCGCACCGCACTTCAATTCCTACCGCAGGCTCCGCCCGCGTTCCTATGCGCCGACCGCGGTCGCCTGGGGTTACGAGAACCGCATGGTCGCGATCCGCATTCCCGGCGGCCCGACCGGAGCGCGCCGCATCGAGCATCGCGTATCGGGGGCGGACGCCAATCCCTATCTGGTGCTTGCCGCCATATTGGGTGCGGCCCTGATCGGCATCGAAAGGCAGATGTCGCCGGGCGAGCCGACCGGGAGCGACGGACAAGGCGCGGCACCAGCCAAGCTGCCGCCGGACTGGGCCTCGGCGATCGCCACCTTCGAAAGCGGTACGCATGTGGCGGAGATCTTCCCGGCGATCCTGCGCGACTCCTTCGTCGCCTGCAAACGCCAGGAGTTGAATACGTTTGCTCTCAACGTCAGCGATTTCGAGATCGAGACCTATCTCGAAAGCGTTTAGGCTCAACTGACCATAAGCATCGGCGCGGACGACTTTCCAGCAGCCGCATTGCTGGCAGATGCAGACGCGGATCGGCAGGCCGAAGGCGATGATGGCACATGACGCCGCCGCGCTTGCCGCGGAAGCGACCGGCTTCTTCGGCCAGGCGCATCTGACGCGCGTGTTCAAGTCCGTGGTCGGAGTGACGCCCGGCGCCTGGATGAAGAGCGCCGGCAGCCCGTGACATTTCCACCTTCATGGAACCGAGCATCTAGCCAGTATGACAGAACTGGCGTGCAGCGATCGGTCATGTCCCGGCAGCTGCGGTACGGCCAGCAGGCCCCGAGCGTCTTGCGCACCGAAACCCAATCGTGTCAGACAGGCTCGCGCCAGGGCCGCATTGCTGTCGATGACGACCAATCCACTGACATCGTTGAGGCTGGCGGCCACCACCGACAGTTCGGTGCAGCCAAGAAGGGCGGCATCGGCGCCGGCCGTTTGCGCGATATCAAGCGCGCGCTCGGTCTCGATCGCCGCCTCCATCGTCGAACCGGCCTTGACGAGACTGATCGCGTTGTCGACGCGCTCCTGGAACTCGGTGTTCGCGGGAAGGCAGAGCCCAAATCCCGCCGCCGACATCTTGTCCTGATAGAAGCCGGAGACCAGCGTGCCCTGGGTGGCGAGAATCGCAACCCGGCCCCGGTCCAGGCCACGACGCGTTTCGGCCACGGCTGCGTCGCCGATATGGACGATCTGCGCTTGCGAATTCGCCGCCAGTTGGTCGTACCAATGATGGGCGGTGTTGCAAGGCATGGCAATACAGGTAACACCGAGCACATTGAGCGTCGAGACCGCGGCTTTCAGAGGCGCCAGTGGTCCGTCATGGTTGCCAAGGATCGCCTCGGTCCTGTCGGGCAGCTGTGGCACGCTGAGGATGACGGCAGGCACATGGTCGTTGTCCCGGAATGCCTGGGTCATTCGGGTCAGCTTGAAGTAGAAGTCGGCCGATGCAAGCGGCCCGAGGCCGCCGATAATGCCGAGTTGGGGACGGATGCTGTCGTCGATCATCGGACCGGCTCGGCTTCGAGGTGTTCCGAGACGGTTTCGACAGGCTGCGTCGCCTCCCTGTGGCTGGGCGCGATCATTGCCGTGCTCGCGGCGACCGTGCAAACGCTGGCCAGCGTCATGAACGTGTCCACGGCCGCATCCACCGCGACGAACAGGGCGAACGCCGCTTCAAAGGGGAGCTTCAGGTAGCCGCACACGATGGACATCTGGGACAGGATGAGCAGGCTGCCCATGCCGCCGGTCGTGAGTGCGAGAAGCGCGGAAGCGATGCCGACGAGCACGAGGTCCGACACGCCGAGCGGATGGCCGTAGAGCTGGGCGATGAACAGGGTGCCCGAGGTGTAGAGCAGCGCCGGGCCGGTGCGCAGCAACGCCGCCTGCAGCGGCACCAGCAGTTCGACGACCACCAGGTTGAACCGCAGGCGCTCGCTCAACAGGTTGATGACCCACGGCAGCGAAGCGACGGTGGAGCGCGTGGTGATGGCCACCATCAGCAGGGGCTGGCAGGTCTTGATCGTCGTCCAGTAGCTGCGCCGCGACCGGATGGCGATAATGGCAAAGGCGCCGGCGACGAATATGAGGCAGGAAAGCCCCATCACCAGCAGGTAACCGCCCATCAGCATGAGCGGCTTGGTCCCGGTCGTCGCGGTCTGGTCCGCGATCAGGATGAAGGTTGCGAAGGGCAATCCCCAGATGAACCAGTTAGTGAGGACCGTACAGGCCCGGTAGACCGCGTTGAGCGCCTGAGTCAGGCTCATGGACGAAGGTTGGGGGATCTTGCCCATGGCGAGCCCGAAAAGCAGGCAGAACAGCAGGACCTGGATGGTCTGGCCCGAGGCCAGCGCGTTGAAGACATTGTTCGGCACCAGGTCGAGCAGGATCGAATGCCCGGTGTCGGCGCCTTCGTTGGATGGCGGCTGGAACGGGAAGGCGAGATCGGTGGAGACGCTGCCCTGCGAATTGATGAACTCGCCAAGCTCGATTCGCGACTGGGGGTTCTCGATCTGGCCCGGCTGGAGGATCAGCGACAAGCTGCCGCTCACCAGTACGCCCAGGAACGACACGACCAGAACGGCCATACCCACCTTGCCGAGGTAACGCACCGATTTGGGGTCCTGGACCATCGCCGTGATGGAGAAGATGACCGACGAGACCAGGTAAGGCAGGACGACCATCTTGAGGAAATTCAGGTAGAGCTGCGCGACAGGGCTGATCGCATGGGCAAAGGCCGGATAGTAGAGACCGCACAGGATCCCTGCCCCGATCATCGCGAGCGTCGTCACCGGCGAGCGCAAGATGCGCCTTGCCGCGAGGCGCCAATCGAAAGGCACGGGACCGGCTACGTCGGAGATGGCCATGTCAGGCTTTGCTCCCCTGGCGATAGCGGGCGATGATCTCGTCCGTGTTGAGGACCTGCTGCCCCCGGGCGAGATCGAGATAGAGGTCGACAAAGGCCGCGAGGTGCGGATTGTCCGGCCGCACGCCGACGGCGATGGTGTCGACCTTGTCGGTCAGCGTGATCGAGCGCGCGACGACCGTCATCGACGGATCGTCGACCATCAGCTTCTTGATCTCGAAATCATCGCGGTAGGCCATGTCGAGCGTCCCGTTGCGGATCGCATCGATGATCAAATCCCAGCTGGCGAAGCGGCGGATCTGCGCGTGCGGGAAGGTTGTCGGCGCATAGGTGGCGAATGAAGAGCCCTCGATCACGCCGAGATCGCCCGTGAATTCGCGGATGATCTGCTCGGGCGGCTTGCCTTGCGCAATACGCGCCAGGTTGAGCCGGTTGGCGATCAGCCCTTGGCGCAGCATGGCGTAGGGCCGGGAATAGACGATCGACCGACCGCGCTGAAGGGTCCGGCTGAGCTTGCCGATCGCCAGATCCGCTTGGCCGGAACTCACCAGGTTCACCATGCCGTCGAATGTTGCGGCGGAGCGGTCGAACACCGGCTCCACGCCAAGCTGCGCAGCGATGCTGTGCGCCAGTTCCATGTCTATGCCATTGTCGCCCAGCCCATCGGCCGGGAAGAACGGATTGGAAGCAAAAGCCGGCATTGCGATACGCAACACATCGCCGCCTGCGACGGGCTTTGGGGCGTCCTGCGCCTGAGTGCTGGCCGCCTGAGCCTGCGAGATCAGCAACCCACCGCTTCCGGCCATAAGCAGCGTACGACGCGTAACCGACATGCGCATTCTCAATTCGTGCGGGAGAGCAAGCAAGCAGGTCTGCCCACTCCGCAGTATGCACGCGGAGGTTAAGTAAGCGTATATTTTACATTGCGCTCTTTCTGGATAGTGAGCGAAGCGGCACAGCATCTCAAAATATAAGTATTTCCTGATAGATAAGATCGCGGAAATGGGCGCGTTGCTGCACGTTTGAGGGCAATCGCGGGCCGACCTGCCGGTTCAAGCCGGTGGTTGGATCGGCACCGGGCGCGCCTGGCCGAAGGCCGTTCGTTCAAGCTGAGGGTGCACACGACCTGGTAGCGCCTTGCTGACCCCGCCAGCGATAACCCATCCGCCGACCAGGCGGCCTACGCCTACGAGGACCGCTCGGCCTTCAGCACCGAGACCGCAGCCTCGCTGTTGTGGACATAGTCGTTGGCGTCCGGCTGCTTCTGCAGAAAAAGGATGAACAACAGATCGGTCAGCGTCAGCTGCGCGTCGCGTGCGGTGATTGAGGAAGAGCGCGCGCGCTCCTCGTCGGCGATGGTGTAGAGGCGGATGTCGGCGACCCGGCTCAGCGGATTGTCGTGCAGGCCGGTGACGGCGATCACTGTCGTGCCGCGCTTGGCGGCGAGCTCGGCGATGCGCAAGGTTTCGATGCTGGCGCCGGAATAGGACAGCGCGAACAACACGTCGCCAGGCCCGAGCGTCGCGGCATTGGCCATCTGGATGTGGCTGTCGCTGTCGTGCAGCACGTTGCGGCCGAGCTTCATCAGCTTGTAGGAGAAATCGCGCGCCACCAGCGAGGAGGCGCCGACGCCGACCAGGTGGATGCGGCGCGCGCCATCGAGCAGCTCCAGCGTCCGGGAGATGATGCGCTCGCTGTTGGCGGCGACGGTCTGCTGCATCGATAGAAGCTTGCTGCCGATCAGTTTCTTGAGGATGACCGGATAGGTGTCTCCAACCTCGATCGAGCCGTGGATGACGCCGGCCGGCACCTGCCAGTCCTGTGCCTTGGCCTCGCTGACGGCGAGCTTGAGTTCCTGGTAGCTGGCATAGCCGAGCTTCTGGCTGAACTTGACGACACTCGACTGACTGCGCCCGATCTCGGCTGCCAGCGCTGCCGTCGACAGGCGCAGCATCTGGTCGGGATTGTCGACGATGTACTGGCCGATCTCGCGGTCGCCGGGCGCCATGCCGTCGAGCTTCGCATTGATCTTCTTGAGAACGGACATGGACCCTCAGGAGCGCTTCGATGCTCGGAGGAATAAAATATTCCAATTTCGATTGACAGCCAAGAACGCAGAATTAAATCTCGAACCTGCCAGGTTCGAGAATCGAATGGCTCTCCCGGAGAGACCGGCCTCCGACCGGGCTTTCGCCACGAAAGGGTTCAGCCATGGACAGATTGCGGATCGTCGGCGGACCAAGACTGGAAGGCGCGGTCACCATTTCCGGCGCCAAGAACGCTGCCTTGCCACAGATCGCGGCCGCCCTGCTCAGCCCCTACCCGCTCGAGCTGACCAATTTGCCTGATGTGACCGACGTCGAGAACATGCTGGGCGTGGTGCGGCTTCACGGCGCCGAAGTGACGCGATCGGCGCATGCCGCGATGATCGACACAAGTGCCGCCGTTTCCAAGGAGACATCCTACGACACGGTACGAAAAATGCGCGCGACGGTGCTGGTTCTGGCGCCGCTGCTGGCCCGTTTCGGCCATGCCCGTGTTTCGCTGCCGGGCGGCTGCGCGATCGGCGCGCGGCCGGTCGACATGCATGTCGCAGCGCTCGCCGCGCTCGGCGCCAGGATCGCCATCGAGAACGGCTTGATCGTCGCTTCGGCGCCGAACGGGCTGACCGGGACGCGCATCGTGCTCAGCTCGCCGTCCGTCGGGGCAACGGAAACCGCCATGATGGCGGCGACCACGGCCAGGGGCGAAACCGAGATCCTCAACGCGGCGCGCGAGCCGGAAGTGGCCGATCTCGCCGCTTGCCTCAACGCCATGGGAGCGCGCATCGAGGGCGCCGGCACGCACCGCATCCTGATCGCCGGCGACACCGGTTGGCACGCGGCCAGGCACGACATCATTCCCGACCGCATCGAGGCCGGGACCTATGCCATCGCCGCGGCAATCACCGGCGGCCAGCTCGAGCTCACCCATGCCCGGCTCGAGCATATGGCCTCGGTGGTGCAATTGCTGGAAACCACCGGCGTCAGCGTCTGGCCCGGCGATCGCGGGCTCATCGTGTCGCGCGACCGGCCGCTCAAGGCCGCCGATCTCACGACGGAACCCTATCCGGGGTTTCCGACCGACCTGCAGGCACAGTTCATGGCGCTGATGTGTTGCGCCGAGGGTGCGTCGCTGCTGCGTGAAACCATCTTCGAGAACCGCTTCATGCATGTGCCCGAACTGATGCGCCTCGGCGCCAACATCAAGCTGCAAGGCACCATGGCTTTGGTGCGCGGCGGCGAGAAACTGCATGGCGCGCAGGTGATGGCCACCGACCTGCGCGCCTCGGTGTCGCTGGTTCTGGCAGCGCTGGTCAGCGAAGGCGAGACGATCATCAACCGCGTCTATCATCTCGACCGCGGCTATGAGCAGTTGGACCGCAAGCTGCGGCTTTGCGGTGCCGACATCGAGCGGCTGAGCACATGAGCGGCGCTGACTATTTTCTCGGCGTCGATGGTGGCGGCACCGGCTGCAGGGCTCGTATCGAAGATGCGGAAGGCTACGTGCTTGGACAGGGCCTGTCCGGCCCGGCGACGACGCGGCTCGGCATCGACGCGGCCTGGGCCTCCATAGCCAAAGCCTTTGGTGCGGCGATCGAGGAGGCTGGCTTTGGGCCGAGCGAGACCTCCCGGATCCGCGCCGGCATCGGGCTTGCCGGTATCGGCCGGAAGGGCGCGTTGGAAGTGCTGCGGGCGATCGCGCACCCCTTTGCGAGCATCGATTACGTCAGCGACGGTGTCGGCGCCTGCCTGGGCGCCCATTCCGGCAGGGATGGCGCCATCGTAATTGCCGGGACCGGCTCGATCGGCCTCGGCTTCGTCGAAGGGCGCGACCTGCGCGTCGGCGGCTATGGCTTTCCGATCTCCGACGAAGGCAGCGGCGCCGATCTCGGCCTGAAAGCCGTGCAAATGGCGTTGCGCGCCCATGACGGGCGGCACGAGCGGACGGCGCTGCTGGCGGAAGTGATGCAGCGCTTCGAGGGCGATCCCATGGAAGCGGTCGCCTGGATGGACGGCGCCAGCGCCACGGATTACGCCGCGCTGGCGCCGATGGTGATGCGCCATGCCGACCAGGGCGATCCGGCCGGACGACGCATCGTGCAAAGTGCCGCCGAGCAGATCGACACGCTGGTGCGGGTGCTGTTCGAAAAAGGCGCGCCGCGCGTGACCCTGCTGGGCGGCCTCGCCAGTGCGCTCGAACCCTGGCTTTCGCCCGATGTAAGGCGCCGCCTGAAGCCCGCCGACGGCGACGCCGTGTCCGGTGCGATCATCCTTGCCAAGAGATCATTCTGCGTAGGGCAGGCTTAGCGACATAGGAATAAAATATTCCAATTTCCTGTTGACGATACGAATATCCAATTCTAAAAAGTTAACAATGAAAAACCTATGATGACGGACCCAAGGTCCGTGTGCCTGTGGCCCGTTGAGCCATGTCGGACGCCGGCAGCAGAATTTTTTGAAAGCACTGGAATGACCGAGCAAGGGTTGATGTCTGAGCTGGACCTGCTGGTTTCCGAAGGCCGCAATCCGCGGACGATGGATATCGACCTGCTGCCGACCATCGATGTGCTGCGCAAGATCAATGACGAGGACAGGATTGTGCCTGTGGCTGTCGAAAAGGTGCTGCCGGAAATCGCCGCCGCGGTCGACCGGATCGTGCTTGCCTTCCAGAAAGGCGCGCGGCTTATCTATGTCGGCGCCGGCACCAGCGGCCGGCTCGGCGTCCTCGATGCGTCGGAATGCCCGCCCACCTTCGGCGTGCCCGAGGACATGGTGATCGGCCTGATCGCCGGCGGCCCGGACGCTTTGGTGCGGTCGACGGAAGGTGCCGAGGATGACCCGAAAATGGGCGCGCAGGCCCTGCAGGAGATCGGGCTCACACCGGACGATGTCGTGGTGGGCATCGCCGTCAGCGGGCGCACGCCTTACGTCATCGGCGGATTGAACTATGCGAAGCAGGTCGGCGCGACCACGGTTGCCCTGTCCTGCAATCCGGCATCGACCATTGCCGGCATCGCCGACATCGCCATCTCGCCGGTCGTCGGGCCTGAGGTTCTCACCGGATCGACCCGGCTGAAGTCGGGAACGGCGCAGAAGCTGGTGCTCAACATGCTGACCACGGCCTCGATGATCCGCATCGGCAAGAGCTATGAGAATCTGATGGTCGACCTCAACCCGTCCAACAAAAAGCTGGTCGCGAGAGCCATCAGGATCGTCATGCAGACCAGCGGCTGCACGGCGCAGCGTGCCAAACAGGTGCTCGCCCAGACCGGCAATGATGTGAAGCTGGCGATCCTGGTGGCGATCACAGGCTTCGATGTCGAGGCGGCGCGCGCGGCGCTCGGCAAGGCCGGAGGTTTCCTGCGAAAGGCGATCAGCGACAGGACGGCATGAAGCCGCTTTAGACAAGACGGCGTGAAGCCGCATAGACTGGGCCGATACTCCAAAGCATGTGTGTCTTGGAAGCGGTCCGTAGAAACTGCAAGGCCTCAAGTTCAAATCATAATGGGAGACGAAAATGGCAAGGCATCTCACAAGAACACTCCTGTCGGCCATCACGGTTGCCGCGATGCTCGGCGTGGCTGTGGTTTCGACACAGGCCGCGACGCTGCACATGGCGTGGTCGCAGGACGCCACGGGACTTGACCCGCATAAACAGACGGCCTTTTCGTCGCTGCGGCTCCTGGAACTGATCTATGAGCCGCTGGTGCGCGTCGATGCCAGCCTGCAGATCATCCCGGCAATCGCCACTTCCTGGGAATTCTCCAAGGACGGCAAGGAGCTGACCTTCAAGCTCGATCCCAAGGCGAAATTCCAGGACGGCACGGCCGTCACCTCCGCCGACGTCAAGGCCTCGTTCGAGCGCATCCTCGACGAGAAGACCGGCGCGGCCGCGCGCGCCAATTTCCTGTCGATCGCCGGCATCGACACGCCTGATGCGGCCACCGTCGTCTTCCATTTGTCGCAACCCGACGTGCCGATCCTGACGGCGATGAGCGATGTCAACGCGGCGATCGTCCCAGCCAGTGAAATCAAGGCCGGGTCGATCGGCACCAAGGCGCTTGGTTCCGGCCCGTTCAAGCTCGACAAATGGGACCCCAACGCCAAGGAGGTGCTCAGCGCCAACAAGGACTGGGCCGGCGGCGCGACCGGCGTCGACGGCATCGAGATCAGCGTGCTGCCGGACGAAGCGGCGATCCTGGCCGCCATGCGCACCAAGCAGATCGATTTCGCCCTGCTCAACGATCCGCTGGTCGCGACACTGGTGCCGAAGGAGGCCAGCCTGCAGCTGAACCGCGTGCCGGTGCTTGCCTATCACGTGCTGCAGCTCAACCCGTCGCGCAAGCCGATGACCGAGCTCAAGGTGCGCCAGGCGATCTCCTGCGCCATCGACCGGCAGGAGGTGCTGGACACGGCTTCGCTGGGCGAAGGCAAGGTCACCGGACCGCTGACCATCCCAGCGCTGGCGACCGATCCGAGCCAGCTGTTCTGCTACAAGCGCGATGTCGAAAAGGCCAAGAAGCTGATGGCCGAGGCCGGCTTTGCCGACGGCTTTTCGGCGACCGTGATCGGCGCCACCGGCGAGCCGCCGACGGCGGCCGCGGAAGCCCAGGTCATCCAGTCGCAGCTGGCTGAAATCGGCGTCAAGCTCGACATCAAGATGATGGAGCTCAACGTCTATGTCGACGCCTGGCTGAAGGGCGATTTCGACATGGCGATCGCGCTCAATGGCGGCCGCGCCGACCCGTACACGATGTACAACCGCTACTGGACCAAGGCAGGCAATCTGCAGAAGGTGGCCAACTACATCGACGACACGCTGGACAGCCAGATGCAGCAGGGCCGCGCCGAGACCGAACCGGCCAAACGCAAGGCGATCTTCGCCGCATTCGAGAAGCACCTCGCCGAGATGTCGCCGTGGATCTGGCTCTACACCTCCTACAGCTACACGGCCCAGCAGAAGAACATCGCCGGCTTCGTGCCGACGCCGACAGGCACGCTGTTCAGCCTGAGCAAGGTTACCATCCAGAAGTAGCCGCAGCAGGCATTGGACGAGAGGTATCCTTCGCGTGAACTATCTGATGCGACGACTGGCGACGTTTCCTCTCGTCCTGCTTGGCGTGTCCATCCTTGTCTTCGTGGCGATCCGGATGGTGCCGGGCGATTCGATCACGGCGATGCTGGGGACGGAGGCGGGGCTGCTGACGCCGGCACAGCGGGATTCGCTCGCCGCCTATTTCGGCATCGACCAGCCCTGGTTCGTCCAGTACTGGCGCTGGATCGGCGGCATCCTGCACGGCAATTTCGGCATTTCGGTCACCTATGGCAAGCCGGTGCTCGATGTCATCCTCGAACGCTTCCCGCTGACGCTGGAATTGGCTCTGCTGTCGATGGTCATCGCGCTTGCCGTCGGCATGCCGGCCGGCATCTATGCCGCCACGCATAGCGACAAACCGTCCGATCTCGGGGTCCGCGTCGTCGCCATGATCGGCCAGTCGACGCCGAGCTTCGTGCTCGGTCTCTTGATCATCTACACGCTGTCGGCCGGCTTCGGCGTGCTGCCGGCGATGGGCGAATTCGCGCCGCTCTGGCAAGATCCCTTGCGCAATCTCAGCCAACTGATCCTGCCCGCCATCACGCTCGGCTTTGCCTTCGCAGCGTCGGTCACGCGCATATCGCGTTCGGCCATGCTCGACGTTTTGAGCGATGACTATGTACGCACCGCGCGCAGCAAGGGGGCGTCGGCCCGCAGCGTCATCTGGCGGCATGCGCTCCCCAATGCGCTGATCCCGGTGGTGACGCTGAGCGGCATCGAATTCGGCTATCTCCTGGGCGGCGCCGTCATCGTCGAGCAGATTTATGCCTTGCCCGGCCTCGGTCGCATGGTGCTGGACGCCATCCTGCAGCGCGACTACGCGCTGGTGCAGGGAGCCGTGCTGTTCATCGCCTTCAACTTCATGATCGTCAATCTCCTGGTCGACCTCGCCTATGTCGCGCTCGATCCGCGCATCCGGCTGGGAGAGCAGTGATGCGCATCCTGCGCGCCATCTTCGGCCATGGCAGCGGCCGCATCGGCGGCGTCATCGTCGGCATCTATGTCATGATCGCCATCCTCGGCCTGCTCGGGCTGACGCCGCACAATCCGATCACGCAGTTCCGCGTCGACCGGCTGCACGCACCGAACGGCGCCTACTGGATGGGCACCGACCTTTTCGGCCGCGACGTCGCCAGCCGATTGATGGCCGGCACCGGCCAATCCTTCACCGTCGCCTTCTTCTCGGTGGCCTTCGCGACCCTTGCCGGCACCGTGCTCGGGCTGGCCGCAGCCTGGCTCGGACGCCGCTGGGATGGCGTAGTGATGCGCATCATGGATGTGCTGCTGGCCTTCCCCGCCATCCTTCTGGCACTGCTCATCGTCACCGTCGCCGGGCCAGGCACATGGACCAGCGTCGTTGCCATCGGCATCGTCTACACGCCGATCTTCACGCGCGTGGTGCGCGGCCCTGCCCTGTCGCTCAAGGCACGTGAATTCGTCGACGCCGCGCGCACTTTCGGCAGCAGTCCCAGCTACATCGTCACGCGGCACCTGCTGCTCAATCTGGTGGCGCCGCTGACCGTGCAGGTGACGCTGGCGCTGGCCTGGGCGCTGCTGACGGAAGCCGGGTTGAGCTTCCTTGGGCTGGGCACACAGCCGCCCGCCGCCTCGCTCGGCCTGATGCTGAGCGACAGCCGCAATCTGATGGAGACCGCGCCCTGGCTGATGATCTTTCCGGGACTGACCATAATGATCAGCATCCTCGGCTTCAACCTGCTGGGTGATGCCTTGCGCGATATCCTTGACCCCAGGATGCGGAGGGTGCCGGCATGACGCCGCTGCTGTCGGTCCGCGATCTGCGCGTCGGCTTCGGCCGCGATCCGCACACCAACGAGGTGGTGCGCGGCGTCAGCTTCGACCTCGCCGATGGCGAAACACTGGCCATTGTCGGCGAAAGCGGCTCGGGCAAATCCGTCACCGCGCTGTCGATCAACCGGCTGATCGATTTTGGCGGCGGCCGCATTACCGGCGGCGCGATGATGTTGAAGCGGGCCGACGGCAGCCTCTTCGACCTGATAACTGCCACCGAACCGCATCTGACCGGCATTCGCGGTGCCGAGATCGGCATGATCTTCCAGGAGCCAATGACCTCGCTCAATCCGGTGCTGACCATCGGCACACAGATCGAGGAATCGTTCCGGCTGCATCGCGGCCTTACCGGCCGGCAAGCCACGGCGGCGGCCAAGGATGCGCTCGACCGCGTGCGTATTCCCGATGCCGCGCGGCGGCTGAAATACACGCCAAACCAGCTGTCGGGCGGCATGCTGCAAAGGGTGATGATCGCCATTGCGCTAGCCTGCAACCCACGCCTGCTGATCGCCGACGAGCCGACCACCGCGCTCGACGTCACCGTGCAGGCGCAGATCATGGCGCTGCTGGCCGAGTTGAAGCGCGAAACAGGCATGTCCGTCATCTTCATCACCCACGATATCGGCCTGGTTGCCGGCATCGCCGACAAGGTGATGGTGATGCAGAACGGGCAGGCCGTGGAGCAAGGCGAGCTGAACCAGATCCTCGACAGGCCGCGGCACCCCTACACCCAGCATCTGCTGCAGGACGTGCCGCATTTCGCCAATGGAAGCGCGACCCGCGCGGACGGCCTGCGCGACAAGGGTGAAAACACGGAGCCGGCCTTGAAGGTCGACGGACTGGTGGTGCGGTTCCCCCTCAAGAGCAATTTCTTCAGCCGCGCCACCGGCGCCGTGCATGCCGTCGATGGCGTCGATTTCGACCTGATGCCGGGCGAGACTTTGGCCATCGTCGGCGAGAGCGGTTCGGGCAAATCCACCACCGCGAAGGCGGTGCTTGGGCTGGTGCGCTCGACGCGCGGCAGCTTCTCGGTTGGCACTCGAAAGGCTTCCGCGGAGCGCCGCGCCAAGCCCGTGCAGATGGTGTTTCAGAACCCCTACGCCTCGCTCAATCCGAGGCTGGCCATCGAGAGCATCCTGGCCGAACCGGTGATCGCCAATGGTGGTCGTGTGGACACCGAGACACGCGCCAGAATGGCGAGCCTGCTGGAACGCGTCGGCTTGCCCCGAAATAGCCTGCAGCGCTATCCGCATGAATTCTCTGGCGGCCAGCGGCAGAGGCTGTGCATTGCCCGCGCGCTGATGCTCAACCCGTCGGTGGTCGTTCTCGATGAGGCGGTGTCGGCACTGGACGTCTCGGTGCAGGCCAAGGTGCTGGAGTTGCTGGTCGAATTGCAGCGCGAGTTCGGTCTGGCCTATCTCTTCATCTCGCACGACATGGCGGTGGTCGAGCGGATCGCGCACCGCATCGCCGTCATCTATGCCGGCCAGATCGTCGAGATCGGCGACGCGGCCTCGGTGCTGTCGAAACCGAAGCACTCCTATACGAAGAAGCTGATCGCCGCCGTTCCGACCATCGAGCGGCGGCGCGAGCATTTCGAGATCGACACCCGCCAGGTTCCCTCGCTGGTGCGCCCGCAAGGGTTCGAGCCGGCGCCGGCGAAATGGGAGCAGTTTGGCAGGGATCATATGGCGAGGGTCGAGGCGTGATGGCCCAGGGATATCTCAGGTTAGCGGGACAGCGCCCCCCTCTGCCCTGCCGGGCATCTCCCCCACATGGGGGGAGATCGGATGTCGTCGCGGCTTTCGCCAATCTCCAACGTTGGAAGGTTGGCGGAACATCAACGCTGCTGATCCCCCCCCTCGTGGGGGAGATGTCCGGCAGGACAGAGGGGGGCGCAAAGGATCTCGGCCTTTCAAGAGGAGGGTGGCGTTGAGCGCCCTCGCCCAGCTCTTCGACCGCTCGTTCGCACCGTTGGAAGCCGCGGTGTCCACCAAGCGCATTCCCGGCGGCGTGCTCGGCATTGTCGACAGCAATGGCCATCGCATCGTCAGGGCAATCGGCTCGGCGCACCTCGTGCCCAAGCAGCGTCCAATGACCGTCGAAACCTGGTTCGACCTGGCATCGCTGACCAAGGTCATCTTCACCACGCCGCGCATCCTGGCGCTGGCGGAAACCGGCGTCATCGATCTCGACGCGCCGCTGACCTCCGTGCTGCCCGACCTTCGCCAGTACGATCAATCGGCGTGGGAGCGGAAGGTGACGTTTCGCCAGTGCCTCGGCCACCAGACCCCCTTCCCGGCTGTCGAACCGATCTACACTTACGGGCGCGATCCCGAATTGCTGCGTGCCTTCATCCTGCAGCGCGAATGGCGAGCCCGTGACCCCGTCTATTCCGACATCAATTTCATCCTGCTCGGCTTTGCGCTGGAGCGGGTGTCGGGCAAGACCATCCGCGACATGGATCCCGGCACCGGATTTGCCTGGTCCACGCAGCCGGATGCCGCCGCGGCGACCGAGGACTGCACCTGGCGCCATCGTGTGCTGTCCGGCGAGGTCCACGACGACAATTGCTCGGCGCTGCAAGGCGCCGGTCATGCCGGGCTGTTCGGCACGGCGGCTTCGGTGCTTGATTTCGCGCAAGGGCTGCTGTCCGGTGCTTCCAAGAATTCGACCGCGCTGATGCGCACGCCCTTGTCCGCCACCCGCACCCATGGCTGGGAGCGCTCCTATGACGGCTGGTCCGGCGGGGCCTTGTGCAGCCCGGGAACGATCGGCCACACCGGCTTTACCGGCACCGGCTTGTGGATCGATTTCGACAAGGGCAAGGCCTGGACCTTGCTCACCAACCGGATCCATCCGACACGTCATTTCGACAGCGGAATCGTTCAGCTTCGGCAAGCGGTCGGCGATCTGATGAATGGAGTTCAATGATGGGACCAATCTGGGCCGTCGGCCTGATGACCGGCACCGTGCTTGACGGCAATATCGACGTCGCGCTGATCAAGACCGATGGCGAGCGCATCGATGATTTCGGCACCTACCGGCTGATGCCTTATCCCCCATCGATCCGCTCGCTGCTGGAAGAGACGCTGACGGCGGCGCGGGCCTGGAATTTTGTCGGGCCGGAACCGGCGATCTTCCGCAAGGCCGAGGAAGCGCTGACGCGTGCCCAGTCGGCGGCGGTCAACGAATTGGTCGAGGGCTACGGCATGACGATGGCCGATATCGGCGTCGTCGGCTTTCACGGCCAGACGGTGCTGCATCGCGCACCGCAGGTCGGGCGGCTCGGCCAGACGCGGCAATTGGGTGACGGCGAGCTGATGCATTCCCTGTTGGGCACCAAGGTCGCCTACGATTTCCGCTCGGCCGACATGCGCGCCGGCGGGCAAGGCGCGCCACTGGCCGCCGCCTATCACACTGCTCTGATGCGCAGCGCCGGCGCCAGTGGCGAGGTGGCCGTGCTCAATCTCGGCGGGGTCGCCAACATCACCTGGTGGGACGGCGCCGACAATGTCGTCGCCTTCGACACCGGACCGGCCAATGCGCCGCTCAACGATTTCATCAAATCGAAGGGGCTCGGCGACATGGACCGCGACGGCGCGCTCGGCCGCGCGGGCAAGGTCGACGAGGCCCGGCTCGCCAAGCTGTTGCAGCATCCCTATCTGACCAAGCCCTATCCCAAATCGCTGGACCGTTTCGATTTCGGCGCAGCCATGGCCGACGGCCTCAATGCCGAGGATGGCGCGGCCCTGCTCACCGCCTTCACGGCCGGCGCCGTCGGCAAGGCACTCGACCTGTTGCCGAGCCGGCCCCGAAAATTGGTGGTCAGCGGCGGCGGGCGCCACAATCCGACGATGATGGCAATGCTCGCGAACCGCGCCGGCGTCGAGGTGGTGCAGGCGGAAAACCTCGGCTGGAGCGGCGACGCGGTGGAGGCAGAATGTTTTGCCTTCCTGGCGGTGCGCGTGCTGCGCGGCCTGCCGATCAGTTTTCCAAGCACCACCGGCGCGCCGCAGCCGATGCGCGGCGGAAAGCTTGCCGGCTAAACCAGCCTCTTCTGCAGGAAGATGCGGCTGCGACCGACCGGGAAATCGGCCAGCCTGCCGAAGAGCTGATAGCCCTGGCGCTGGTAGACCTTGGCGGCGTTTGGATTGAAGGTGTCGATCCAGGCGTTGTTGCAACCGCGCGCCACGGCTTCCTGCTCGGCCGCGTCCAGCATCCGGCCTGCCATGTGCTGGCCGCGCAGCCTTTCATCGACCCACAGCCACTGCACGTAGAGCCAGCCCCAGGCGGTGTAGCCCGAAATGCCCGCGACGACCGCGCCATCCTCGTCGCGCACGAACACAGCGAGCGCCTTTCTTTGGGAGGCGCCGACATCGCCGTCATTGAATGCCGTCAGACGCTCGCCGAGAAAGGCGAGGTCTTCCGGCAAGGGGTTTGCCGTTGTTTCGAGTGTCGTGTTCATGGGCTCTTTCCGCAAAGCTCGGCTGGATGGGATGAAGGGTTGCGGAGCACGAGGCTCTCGCGCAACTTCTATGTCTGCTCTCGAACGGGGGGCGGGTCGCCGCCATTGCGGAATTCGGATGCGGCAATGCCGTAGCGCTTGAGCTTGTCGTAAAAAGTCTTGCGTGGCACGCCGAGCGCGTCGATCGCGCCACGCACGTCGCCGCCGTGGTCGCGCAGTGCGTCACGGATGAGTTGCGCTTCGTAGTGGCCCACGCGCTCGGGCAGCGAGGCGGCAGGTTCCGTCGATTTCGGGGAAACCCCCTTCACCTCGTCGTCCGGGCCGAGGCCAAGTGCTACGCGATCGGCAAAATGGGCGAGCTCGCGCACATTGCCCGGCCAGGCATGCGACTGGAGATGATCGCTGACCGCGGCATTGACCTTGGCGACCGGCCGGCCGAACCGTTCAGCCGCCTTGCCGAGGAAATGACCGAACAGCATCGGGATGTCGCCGCGCCGCTCGCGCAGCGGCGGGATGCGCAGCGTCACCACGTTGAGGCGGAAATAGAGATCCTCGCGAAAATCGCCGCGCTGGTTGGGCCGGCCGAGATCGACCTTGGTTGCCGCGACGACCCTCAGATCGAGGCGCCGGACCTCGTTCGAGCCGAGCGGCGTGAGGCTGCGCGTCTCCAGCACCCGCAGCAGCTTGACCTGCAGGGCCGGCGGCATGGATTCGATCTCGTCGAGGAACAGCGTACCGCCGCTGGAATGCTCGACGCGGCCGATCCGCCGCCGCTGCGCGCCGGTGAAGGCGCCGGCCTCGTGGCCGAACAGTTCGCTTTCGATGACGGTTTCCGGCAAGGCGCCGCAATTCAGCGCCACAAAGGGTTTGGAACGCCGCCGGCCCCACCGGTGCAAGAGGTCGGCCACCACTTCCTTGCCGGTTCCGGTCTCGCCCTCCACCAGCACGTCGACATCCATGTCGGCGATCTGCCGCAAGGTCTCGCGCAGGCGCCGGATGGCCGGCGCCTCGCCGATCAGCGGCAGGCCGTCGGCAGCGAGCGCCGCGGCTTCGCGCAGCCGCCGGTTCTCCATCACCAGCCGCCGCTTCTCCGATGCCCGTCTCAGCGCCTCGACCAGGCGATCGCCGGCATAGGGCTTTGGGATGAAGTCGTAGACACCGTCCTTGAGGGCGGCCACGGCAAGATCGACATCGCCATGCCCGGTGACCAGGATCACCGGTATGTCAGGGTCGATCGCCTTGATGCGGTCGAACAGCTGCAGCCCATTCATGCCCGGCATGCGGATGTCGCTGACAACCACCCCGTCAAAGTCCCTGTCGACGACGGCAAGTGCGGGCTCGGCGGCCTCGCGCGCGACCACAGTGAAACCGGCGAGTTCGAGCAATTGCGTGGTGGCGTGCAGCAGATCGGCATCGTCCTCGACGAGCGCCACCAGCCCTGATCCCTCATTCATTCAATTCGCCTCAAATCGATGGTGAAGGACGCGCCGTTGGCGCTGTCGGGGTCGAGCCGCAGCGTGCCGCCCAATTCCTGGGCGATCTCCTGCGAGATCACCAGCCCGAGGCCGAGCCCCTTCTCCTTAGTGGTCTGGAACGGCATGAACAGATTGCCGGCTGCTTCCGGCCCGAGGCCGGGACCATTGTCGCGCACCGAAATCAGCACGCGATCGTCGCGCTCGGCGAGGTCAATCTCGATGCGGGGATCGGGCTGGTCCTTCATGGCGTCCAGCGCGTTCTGCAACAGGTTGACGAGGATCTGTTCCAGCCGGATGCGGCTTGCCATCACCACCGGCGAGGCGGTACCGCGCGGCTTGACGATGGTGACGCCGGAATCGCGGATGCGACCGGAAAGCAGCGACAGCGCGCCGTCGATCGCCTCGCGCACCGGCAACGGCGAAGCGGCGACACCTGGCCGGCGGGCAAAGGTGCGCAAGGTGCTGGTGATGGCGCCGATGCGCTCGGTCATCGAGACGATCGAGGTCAGATTACCGCTCGCCGGTTCGGTCTTGCCGTTGTCGAGAAAACGTCCGGCATTCTCGGCATAGGTGCGGATGGCGGCGACCGGCTGGTTGATCTCATGCGCCACGCCGGCGGCGATCTGGCCGAGGATGGAGAGCCGGTTGGCCTGGGCGAGATCGTCGCGCAGCCGGCGAACCTTGGCCTCGGCATTTTCGCGCTCGGCGATCTCGCCGGCGAGCGCGGTGTTGGAGCGTGTCAGCTCGGCGGTCCGTGTGCTGACCCGGCTTTCCAGCTCGGCATTCATGCGCGCCAGCGCCTCCTGCCGCAGCCGGCGTGTGCGGCGGCGCCTTGTGAATACGTAGGCAAGCAGGCCGGTCAGCAGCAACCCGAGCAGCGTCGTCAGCCGCGCCGTGTTGGCGGCCGACGAGAGAGCGGCATCCGCCGGCGTCAGCACCCAAAGGCGCCAGCCGGGAACCGCGCCGGGCAGGTCCTGCACCACCTCGACAAATTGACGTGGCTTGCCGGGGCCGTCGATGGTGGCAAGGCCGTCGCCGGCACCGCGCCGTATCGGCAGGGGTTCGAAGGCGGCATCGTCCAGTTGCAGTTGCTCGTGGGCAGCTGCGGCGTCTTCGGCAGAGAGCGGCGCCAGCGCGTGAAACCGCCACTCAGGCTGGCTGGTGGCCAGCACGACGCCGCGTTCGTCGGTGACGAAAACGAGGAACCCGCTGGAGCGCCAATTGGCTTCGACACCGTCGAGTTCGACCTTCAGCACCGCGACGCCCAGCGGCTTGCCATTGTCGTCGACGCGGCTGGCAAGGTAGAGGCCCGGCCGGCCGCTGATCGTGCCGAGGCCATATTGGCTGGCCGACCCCTTTGACATCGCCTCGTTGAAATAGTGGCGAAAATTATAGTCGATGCCGACGAAGCTCGTCGGCTCGCCGGCATTGCTGGCCGATATGGCGATGCCCGCCGTGTCGATGACATAGATGGCGGACGCGGAGGCATCGCCGGCGATCGCCTTGAGCTTTTCGTTGAGGGCCGCTTCCTGCATCTTTCCGGCCCGGCGCAGCGCCCCACGCACCGCATCGTCGCGAGCCAGCACCAGCGGCACCAGGCGTTGTTTCTCGATTTCGCCTGTCAGCGTTCCCGCCGCCAGCGGCAGGGCGGCGAGCGCGCCATCACGCAGGCCATTGGTCGCCTGGCCGGTGGCAATGCGTCCGGCAACGGCGATCGCGCCCGCCAGGATCGCGAGGGCGACGACGATAACAAGCCAGCGGCCATCGCGCAGCCGCGCCACCGCCTCGCGCAGCAATTCACGGCCGGGAAACCCTGCGGACCCGCTATCGGTGCCTGCGTGCGGCGTCTGCCCTCTCCCTTTTTTTCGCGGCCCCGTTTCTTCGCGGCTTGGCGGCCAGTGTAATGCGTAATTCCGCCCAGGCAAACGGTGCCTGTGCGGAAATCCGCACAGGCATTTGCCGCAAAGCACCGGACAACCGCAGAAATCCCGGGATTCACGGCTTCCCCCGATCTGGCACATCGCTTGCAAACTCCTTGCCAGCGGCGGGCGACCGGAACGCCGCGATGGGAGAAGTCACGCAGGGCGGGTTCCGTCCATCCGGCCAGGGAGAGTTCGATGCACATCGCAGACCAATCAGGCGCGGCTGCCGCGCAGCGCAAGCCTTTCTATGCCCAACTCTACGTGCAGGTGCTCGTCGCGATCACCGTCGGCATCCTGCTCGGTCACTTCTATCCGTCGATCGGCGAGAGCATGAAGCCGCTCGGCGACGCCTTCATCAAGCTGGTCAAGATGATCATTGCCCCGGTCATCTTCCTTACGGTGGCGACCGGCATTGCCGGCATGAGCGACCTGCAGAAGGTCGGGCGTGTCGCCGGCAAGGCGATGCTCTACTTCCTCACCTTCTCGACGCTGGCGCTTATCATCGGCCTTGTCGTCGCCAATGTCGTGCAGCCGGGCGCCGGCTTCAACATCGACCCGGCGACGCTCGATGCCTCGACCGTCAACACCTATGCCGCCAAGGCGCATGACCAGTCGGTCACCGGCTTCCTGATGAACATCATCCCCGGCACGATCGTCGGCGCCTTCGCCGACGGCGACATCTTGCAGGTGCTGTTCTTCTCGGTGCTGTTCGGTATCGCGCTGGCGCTGGTCGGCGACAAGGGCGCGCCGGTGCTCAACTTCCTGCAGGCGCTGATGGCGCCGATGTTCAAGCTGGTCAGCGTGCTGATGAAAGCCGCCCCCATCGGCGCGTTCGGCGCCATGGCCTTCACCATCGGCAAATACGGCATCGGTTCGGTCATCAACCTCGCCATGCTGGTCGGCACCTTCTACGCGACGTCTCTGCTGTTCGTGTTCGTCGTCTTGGGCGCGGTCTGCCGCTACAACGGCTTTTCCATCCTGTCGCTGCTGCGCTACATCAAGGAAGAGCTGCTTTTGGTGCTGGGCACCTCCTCGTCGGAAGCGGCCCTGCCCTCGCTGATGGAGAAGATGGAGAAGGCCGGCGCCAAGCGCTCGGTGGTCGGCCTGGTCATCCCGACCGGCTATTCCTTCAACCTCGACGGCACCAACATCTACATGACGCTGGCCGCACTGTTCATCGCGCAGGCGACGAACATCCATCTGTCGATGGGCGACCAGATCCTGCTGCTGCTGGTGGCGATGCTGTCCTCGAAAGGTGCCGCCGGCATCACCGGCGCCGGCTTCATCACCCTTGCCGCGACGCTTTCGGTGGTGCCTTCGGTGCCGGTCGCCGGCATGGCGCTGATCCTCGGCGTCGACCGCTTCATGTCGGAATGCCGGGCGCTGACCAACTTCATCGGCAATGCCGTCGCCACACTGGTCGTCGCGCGCTGGGAAGGCGAGCTCGACGAGGCCAAGCTCGCCAGGGCTTTGGCCGGCACGGCCGACGACAGCCTGCCGGCGGATATCGTTCCCGCCGAGTAATTCGCGCGGTCGTTTAGCAATACGAATGGCCGGAGGCAGCGATGCCTCCGGCCATTTTCATGTGGGTGACGATGTCACGCGGAACGGGTCTTGCCGAGCGGCGCCAGCGCTCTGCATCGGCAGCGAAGAGATGGCAGTGGGACGGATCGACCTGATTGATGCGCGCACCGTCGAGCATGAACTCAGCCGTTGAAGTCCCTCCTCGCTTCGGGAAACGTGCTTGGACCGACGGGCATGCGGGCTGCCAGGCTGCCATCGTCGAACAGGACAAGGCTGGCGGCGCCGACCAGCCCGGCGTGGCGGCCGAGCTGGGCCTGGACGACCGGCACATCACGGTAAGCGCGCATGGCGCGCTGCCGGATGGTCGCCTCGATGACCGGATGCATCAGGTCTAGCCCATTGGCGATGCCGCCGCCGACGACCAGCACGTCGGGCGAATAGAGGTGCAGCAAATTGGTGAAGCCGACGCCCAGCCAGCGTGCTTCTTCCTCGAGCAGGGCCAGAGCGAGGCCGTCCTGCAGCCGCGCCGCCTCGACCACGTGGCGGCCGGTGACCTCGGCATTGGCCGAGAGGCGGCGCAACGTCGAGCCGTCAAAGGCCGATGTCTCGGCGTTGGCGCGGCGGCCAAGTGCCGTGCCCGAGGCGATGGCCTCGAAGCAGCCGACGACGCCGCACACGCAGCGCTCGCCCTCGTTGGTGATGGTCATATGACCGATCTCCGCGGCCAGCCCACGGCGGCCATGCAAGATGCGCCCGTCGACAACGACACCGCCGCCAATGCCGGTGGAAACCGTGACGAAGACCAGCGAGCGGGCGCCATGACCGGCACCGAAGCGCCATTCGCCAAGTGCTGCCGCGTTGGCATCGTTTTCCAGCCGCACCGGCAGGCCGAGCCTACGCTCGAGGATGTCTGCCAGCGGCACATCCTGCCAGCCGGCCAGCGTCGGCGGTCCGACGGCGATGCCGGCCAGCGGGTCGAGCGGCCCCGGCGCACCGACGCCGACGCCGACAATGGCGAGGCCCGGCGCCTCGGCATGCACGGTCGCGGCCAGCGCCTCGATCTGGCCGATCACCACGTCGGGTCCGGCCTGTGCCTGCGTCGGCACGGCGGCGAAGGCCAGGATCTTGCCGTCACGGTCGACCAGCGCGGCACGAAGCTCGGTGCCGCCAAGATCGATCGCGAGCGCGGCTTCAGTGGTCATGCCGCAACCTTCAGCCCATGCAGCCAGCCGATGCGGCCGGCGAGATCCTTGTCGCCGAAGGCGAGCGAACCGAGAACCACAGTCTCCGCACCGGCGGCACGCAGCAAGGGCACGGTCTCGTGGCGGATGCCGCCGTCAGCGGCAAGCACCACTTCTGCCTCACGGCCGGCTCCTCGCAGGATGGCACGGGCAGCGCCCAGCCTGTCGCAGGCCTTGTCCGACAGGCTCTGGCCCTTCACGCCGATCGCGGTGCCGAGCAGCGTGACGAAGGCGGCCTCGGAGACGAAAGGCTTCACTGCCTCGACCGGCGTCTCAAGCCTCAACACGACGCCCGCTTCGGCGCCGAGGTCGCGCGCCAGCCGCACGGCGCGCAATCCCGCCTCGCCGTTTTCGGCATGGACGCTGATCATGTCGGCGCCGGCATCGATGAACTGGCGCGTCTGCGCCTCGACGATTGCGGCATCGACCATCAGATGGACATGGATGGGTTTGGCGGTCAGTCCGGCGATGCGGGCGACGAGATCGGGGAAGAACAGGAAGGAGGGCGCGAAATGGCCGTCCGCCACATCGATATGATGCAGATCGACATGGGGTTCGATGCGCCTGAGGTCGCTCTCGAAATTGGCGAGATTGGCCGACCAGAGCGAGAATTCGGCGATCAAGCGATCGCGCGGCAATGCGGCGATAGCGGCCGGGCCTGACAGGGGCTTGGAAGTCATGATTGGTCCTGATTGTTGAAATGTCTGTCGAGAAATCCGCCGATAGCGGCGCGGATTTCGGCGAAATGGCGATCCTTGTCGGCCGCTTTCGGCGTCACCTCGACGAAGGCGGCATTGGGGATGGTCTCAGCAAGCTCGCGGGCGGTCGCCAGGGGATGGACGAGATCGATGTCGCTGCCGATGACCAGCGAGGGAATCGCGAGGCGAGCGGCCGCCGCCTGCGTCACGCCAGGTCCATCATTGGCGATCGCCTGCATCACTTCGGCAAAGACGGTAGCGTTTTCGCGCGCGAAGAAGCCGAGCAGCGAGGCGAGATTGTCCGGTGCTTCCGCGCGGAAGCGGGCCGATGTCGCGGAGGACTCGAAGGCATCGCGGGCCTCCGCCAGCGGAAGCCGGCGAATGAGTTCCGCCACTTCCGTGTAGGGACGCATGTTTTGCGGCGCCGCGTCGAAGGCCCAGGCAGGACGCACCAGCACCAAGCCAAGCACGCGTTCCGGATGGCGGGCGGCAAGCCGCAGCGCGGTGGCCGCGCCCATCGAAATGCCGCCGGCAACGAAACGGTCGAGGCCGGCGGCGTCGGCGGCGGCCAGCACATCGTCGGCGAACATGGCGATCGAGAACGGACGCTTGCTGCCGGCGCTGGAGCCGCCCTGCGCGCGGCATTCCACGGTCAGCCGGCGGCATGATGGTTGGTCAGGAAAGTTCTGCGCCACCTGGTTGGCATCACCGCCGAGACCATGCTGAAAGACGACGGATAGCCTGCCCCGCCCCGTGTCGAAGACACGAAGCGCGGCATCGTCGCGTAGCATGATCGTCGGCGCGGCGCCCATCAGAGCAGAACCCGCAGGAAGGTCGCAACATCCAGCGCCTCGTTAGCCGACAATCCGTGCGTGACGAGCGCGCCGTCGAAACCCACAGCCTTCAGCCGCGCGACGAAATCCGGAAAATCGACGATGCCTTGCCCTGCCGTGGCGAAGCGGCCGTCACCATGCCGGTCCTTGGCATGCGCCATGGCGATGTGGCCGGCAGCCTCATCGATCGCGGCGGCGACGATGGCACGTGCCTCGTCCGGCGTGGCGTACTCGAACAGATTGGCCGGATCGATCACGATCTTCAGTCGCTTCGAGCGCATGTCGGCGATCAGACGTGTCGCGTCGCTGGCCGAGGTTACGATGTTGGCCTGTTCGGGCTCGATGCCGAGATCGACGCCGGCATCCTCGGCCAGCGCCAGCGCCTTGCCCATCTCGGCAGCCATGTCGAACCAGGCGGAAGGCGTGGCATTTTCGGGATGATAGGCCCATTGATCGGCGATATTGCGCGATCCGGTGCAAAGGGTGACCAGCGGGATGCCGAGGGATGCAGCCGTCTTGATGACGACGCCAAGACGGCGAAGACCATCATCGCGCACCGCCCTGTCGGGATGCGCCATGTTGTAGGTGCCCGAGAGGGCTGCAAGCGAAACGCCTGATGATTGCACTGCAGCGCGGATGGAAGCGCTGGCATCCGCCGGGACGGCATCCGGCATTGACGGCAGGCCGGCGCAAGCAAGATTGAACTGCGTCGTCTCATATCCGGTCTGCTTCACCGCAGCCAGCACGGCGGCGGGATCTGTTCCCGGGAAAGTCTTGGCGAAGATGCCGAGGCGCATCAGACCGCACCCGAAACCGAGGCGAGTTCGACCCGCTCGCCTGTCTCCACAGAACGGGCAATCGCGACCATGCCACGGATCGAGGCGATGCCGTCCTCGACATTGGCGCCGCGCATCGGCGTTCCGTTCAGCACCGTGTCGGCAAGACCTTCCAACTGGCGGCGGAAGAAGTGGCCGTCGGCGCCAAGCGGCTTGCGCGAGGTCGCATCCTTCTCATGAAAGATATCGACCTCGCTGGCGCGGAAGTACCAGGGGTTAAAGGTTTTGGCGATGACGGAACCGTTCTCGCCATAGAGCTGGAACCCTTCGTGCCAATCCATGCGCACGGCGACGGTGAGATCGAGATGACCGAGCGCGCCGCCGGCGAATTCGGTTTCGACGAACCAGCAATAGGCGCCGAAGCGTTCATTGAGGCGGGCGCGCACGGCGGTGATCTCGCCGCACAGGAAGCGGGCCGTGTCGACGAGATGCGAGCCATGCGCCAGCATGAAATATTGCCGCAGGTCCGCCTTCGGATTGCCCGAAGGTTTCCTGGCCAGCTTGCTGGTGACCGGCAGCGGCTGCACGGCATCGGTGTTGGTGTAGCGATGGGTGGAATCGCAATACCAAGCCTTCAGCGCCAGCACCTCGCCCATCTCGTCACGGACGAAGTCGCGCGCGGCCTCCAGCGCCGGATCGAAGCGCTTCATGTGCCCGACCTGCAGCACCTTGCCCGAACGCCTCACCGCCGCCGCCAGCGCCTCGCCCTCCTCGACCGAAGTGCCGATCGGCTTTTCACACAGCACGTGCTTTCCGGCGTCGAGCGCCTTGATCGACATGGGCACGTGATAGGCGTCCGAAGTGGCGACGATCACCGCCTCCAGCTCGGGATCGGCGAGCATGGCGTCATAGTCGGCATACATTTTTTGCGGCTCGTAGGTGGCGCCCATGCGCGCGAGCAGGTCGGGGGCCGCGTCGCAGATGGCGTAGAGATCGGCATTGCCGGCTTTCACGCAGGATTCCAGATGCGCGAACTGCGCGATCGGGCCGCAGCCGAGCACACCGACCCTAAGGCGTCTGTCTTGTTTCTTGATCATCGTCTCGTTTCTTCAGGCGCCATAGCTGCGCATCGTCTGGCGGTTGGTCTTGACCGCCCCGGCGGGATCGGCGGCGGCCGTTTCGGATTCCTCTTCGAGCACCAGCCAGCCGTTGAAACGCGGGGCGGCGCCGGCGATCTCGATAACCGCCGGCGTGTCGCAGACCCCCTTGCCCAGCATCGCCCAAGTGCCGTTGGCGTCGACGTCCTTCAAATGGATGTAGCGGATGCGATCGCGATAGGTGCGCAGCGTATCGGCCATGTCCTTGTGGCCGCGCAAGATATGACCGGTATCCGGCACCCAGCCGACCAGATCGCGGTCCAGCAAGGCAAAGATCCTGTCGTAGTCGGCGCGGTCGAACAGCAGCGTGTTGTGGTGCGAACTCGGATGCACCGCCACCTGGACACCGGCCTTGCGGCCAAGCTCGCCAGCCTTGTTGTAGACCTCCGCCGCGATGGCGAACTTGTCGCCGCGCGGCCCGTCGGACACCACGGTTGCCGACCCCATCGACACCAGCGCGCCGGGAAAGGTGGAAGCGAAGTCGATCCAGCGCTGCGCCGCCTCGAGGTCGGCGCCGATCTCCTCCTTGAGCGTGAAACCGCTCCTCGAGCCGAAGGCGAAGGAAACGAGCGTCAGGCCGGAGGATTTCAGCGCGGCGGCGAACTCCGATGGCCGGTCGGCGTAGCGGCCGATCATGGTGTCGGTGATCTCGATGCCGGAGTAACCGCCGTCGGCAATCGCCTTCAGGAGATCGTCGGGGCCACCGACAAAACGGTCGCCGAGCATTTCCCATGTAAAGGTCTGGCAGCCGACTTTGAGGTCTTTCACGTTCATCCTTTCAATCCTTGATACTGCTCATTACTTGATGCCACGCTGCGTCGCCGTGGGAAGGACATCCTATTTGACCGAGCCCGCGGTCATGCCGGCGAGGAAGTACCTCTGGGCAACGAGGTAGATCAGCAAGAGCGGTAGCGAGCCGAGCACGCTCATCGCCATCATCTGGTTCCATTCGAAGGCGTGCTGGCCCATCAACAGCTGGATGCCGATCGGGACGGTGCGCATGGACGTTGACTTCGTCAGCGTCAGCGCAAACAGAAATTCGTTCCAGCACAACAGGAAGGTGTAGACCGACGTCGCCACGATACCAGGCAGTGAAATCGGGACAATCACCCGCCAAAGCGCTGTCCAACTGGTGCCGCCATCGACAGCCACGGCTTCATCTAGATCGCGAGGCAAGGTGTTCAGATATCCCGTCATCAGCAGGATCGCGTATGGCAGTGTAAACACCAGGTAAGTCAGGATCAGTGCGACGTAGGTATCGAAAATACCGTATGAGACGACAAGCCCGAAGAAGGGGATCAAAAGTGTGATCGGCGGAATGGTCTGCGTGCTGATGATGAGCGTGTTCAGGCTGCCCTTGCCGCGGAAGTTGAAGCGGCTGAAGCCGTAGGCCGCCAGCAAGGCGATCACCACCGTCAGAACGGTCACCGCTCCCGCCACGAAATAGCTGTTGAAGAAGAAGCGCAGCTTTACCGGGTCGCCGAGGATGGCTGCATAGGCTTCCAGCGTGAATGCCTTTGGCAGGATGGTCGGTGGCAGGGCAAAGATTTCGGTGTTCGATTTGAACGAACTGTTCAGCATCCAGTAGATCGGGAATGCCGCGAAAAAGAGCCCCGCTGCAAGCGCTACATGGAGCGCGGCGGTGATCAGCCTGTCTTTCGGCGTATGCCTTTTCCTCATGGGACTACCGAGCCTTTTGATAGCGAATATAGAACAGCGTCAGGCCGAGAGAGATCAACAAGATGACCACAGCGCTCGCCGAAGCCTGCGACAGGTTGTAGCTCGAAAACGCCAGCTTGTACGTGTAGGTGCTGAGGACCTCGGTCGAGTAGATCGGGCCGCCGCCCGTCGTTATCCAGATCAACGGGAAGACCTGCATGGTCCAGATGAAGTCGAGCAGCGAGATGCTGATGATGATCGGCATCAGCTGCGGGATGGTGATGAAGATCAGCTTCTGGTAGGCCTTCGCCCCGTCGATATCGGCGGCCTCGTAGAAATCCTTGGGAATGCCCTGCAAACCCGCGAGCAGGCTGACCATGAAGAGCGGATAGCCCGCCCAGATATTGGCGAAGGTGACGGCGTGCAGCGCGGTCTCAGGCGAGGAAAACCATTCGACCTTGGAACCGATGACGCCGATTTGCATGAGAATGCTGTTCACGACACCGTTCGGCTCAAGCAGAAGGCGCCAGATCACGGCGATAATCACCGCGGTGAACAGCCAGGGCAGTATGTAGAGCACGCGCAGAATATTGCGCAGTGTCGGATTGATGCGGTCGTTGTTCAGCATCAGCGCGAAGACCATGCCGATGGTCATGTGGAAAATGACACTCATGCATGTGAAGTAGAGCGTGTGCCACAGCGACGCCCAGAACACGGGGTCGTCGAAGATCGCCTGGTAATGTTTCAGTCCGGCAAAGGATGGGTCGCGACGCAGAACCGCGCTGTTCTGGAACGAATAGGCAATCACCGTCACCATCGGCAGCAGCATCAGAAGCCCGATTATGAGCAGCGAGGGCGACAGATAGAGGTAGGGTGCGACCGCTCGTTTCAGCTTGTGGTGGGAGCGCTTTTGCCGGGTCATGTGCCAACCTTGGGGATACGCCTTCAAGAGAAGGTAAGCTTCGGAAACAGGTCCATCTAAAATTGCCGATCCGGTATTGCCGGGTGGCCCGAAGTCAGGCCACCCGGTAGAGACAGCAGACGGGAACGGGCCGATCAGAATTTCGCCGTCCAGCCCTTCTGAGCGGCGGCAGCGGCTTGTTCCGGAGACTGCTCGCCGGCGAGCATCTTCTGGGCTTGCACGTCGAACTGGGTCATCAGGTCTTCAGCGACCGGCAGACCCGTGAACTCATTGGCGAGATAGCCGGTCTTGAAGATTTCAAAAGCCTTGCCGAAAGCCTTGTCCGAGGTCACGAAATCGGGCTTGGCGTTGACGTTGCCTGGGAAGGCGTTTGCAAGCGACACGAGCTTGGCGTTCACCTTTTCACTCATCAGATATTGGACGAGTTTCCAGGCCTCTTCCTGATGTTTCGAAACAGCAGAGATGCCGATGCCCCAGGAGGCATAGGGAAGGCCGCGCTTGCCGGTATAGTTTTCCACGACCGGGACCGGGATGAGGTCGAAGTTCAGCTTGGGATTGCGCTTGCGGATGAGGTTCACATGCGCGAGCGAGTCGATCATCATTCCGACGCGGTCGTTGACGAATTCCTCGACCTTTTCCTGCTCGGTCTTGGTGGCGATGCCGGGCGAGATGGTGCCGGCGTCGTTGAGTGATTTGACGAAGGTGAGCATATCCACCACCGGTTTGCCCTCAAGGGCTGGCTTGCCGTTCGCCATCATCGACTGACCCGAAGCCCAAACCCATGACATCATGTCGTTCTGGACGCCGGATGGCGTTTGCAGCGACAGGGGCAGCACCCAGCCATACTGGTTCTTGTCGGCGTGCGTCATCTTCTTGGCGGCTTCGAGAAACTCGGCACGGGTCGACGGCAGCTTGGTCACGCCCGCCTGGGCGGCGAGGTCCAAATTCACGAAGACCGGATAGACGAAGGAAGCCACGGGAAACATCACCGCCTTGCCGTCCACCTTGATGATGTCCGCGACCTGGCTCTTGTCGAAACCGCTCGCATCCATCATCGGGTTCATGTCGGCGAGTGCGTTCTGCGCATTCAGATTGTTCACCCAGGCACCGTCGAGACCGACGACGTCGCTGAGCGTTCCAGTTGCAGCACCAACCGAGATCTGGTCTCGCGTGGTCGCGTAGGGGCCGCTGACCAGCGTCACCTTGATTCCGGGGTTTGCTGCCTCGAAGTCATCCATGATTGCCCTGAGCGAGCCAGCCGGCAATTCGGGCTCCCACCATTGGGTGAATTCCAGCGTCGTGTCCGCCGCCATGGCGCCGGTTGCGCCAAGCAACCATGCGGCCGCGGCTATTTTCAGCATCGCGGGTTTTATACGAAACATCATTTTCTCCTCCTTCTTTAGGATCGACCGCACAATGCGGCCGATCGTCTGGTTATTCAGAAGTCTTCTTATGCAGGCGCCTCACCCTCGCCCGCGGGTCTCGTCGCGGATATTCAGATCGCCAGATGCGTCTCGGGATCGAAGAAATGCAGCTTGGCGTCATCCAGGGCCAACCGGATCTCCGAGCCGGAGCGGACTGTGCTGACCGGTTCGAATTTCGCCACCGCATTCGACGCCAGGCCGAAATCCTGCACCGCGTCAGGGTCGCCGGAGTCCACCCGGACCGCGTCGATGTTGAGATGGACGATGTGTTCGGATCCGAGTTCTTCGATCGAGGTCACCCTTGCCGGTATCGTCTGATACTTGCGGCCGGATTCGAGGCTGCTGTCATAGAGATCCTCCGGTCGTATCCCGAACACGACCTTGCGCCCCGCATACGACTTCAAACCCGGCCTGCGCACGAAGGCCGCATCCTGCAGCCGAATGGCAAAGGCCCCGGACATCAGTTCGCCGCCCGTCAGGGTCGCTTCGAAAAGGTTCATCGAGGGAGAGCCGATGAAGCCGGCAACGAAGGCGTTCACCGGTAATTCGTAGAGCCTCTTGGGCGTGTCGACCTGCTGCAGCACACCGCCCTTCAGCACGGCGACCCTGTCCCCCATCGTCATCGCTTCGGTCTGGTCGTGGGTCACGTATATGGTCGTGACGCCGAGCTGCTTTTGCAGGCTGGTGATTTCGGCGCGCATTTGCACGCGCAGCTTCGCGTCCAGATTGGAAAGGGGCTCGTCCATCAGAAAGGCGGCCGGCTCGCGAACCATGGCGCGGCCCATGGCAACCCTTTGACGCTGTCCGCCGGAAAGGTTGGCGGGTTTGCTGTCCAGCAAAGACGTCAGCTGAAGGGTCTTGGCGATCTCGTCCACGCGCTTCTTGCGTTCGGCCTTGGGCTTGCCTGCCAGCCGCATCGAAAAGGCGATGTTTTCGAACACGGTCATATGCGGGTAGAGCGCGTAGCTCTGGAAGACCATCGCGATGTCGCGGTCCTTGGGCGGCATGTCGACGACGTCGGTACCGCCGATCCGAAGGCTGCCGCTGGTGATGTCCTCCAATCCCGCGATCATTCGCAACGCGGTGGATTTGCCGCAGCCGGACGGCCCGACGAGAATCAGGAACTCGCCGTCCTCGACCGACAGGTTCAATTGGTCGATTGCGCGAAAATTGTTCCCGTAGGTTTTGCAAATATTCTCAAGAATGACTTCTGCCATCTTCCTCCCTCCACAAGTCTAAGCCGTTGATTTTGTTATTCTCCTTGGCCTATTTTCACCTGTGAAAATGTTTCCTCGGATAGTTTCAGGCTATGTTCCGGTATCGAGTTCCGCATACTTCAGTTCGACTGCCGACGGCGCGTTCGCCGACGCCAGCAGGTCCGTGACCCGGTCATTCGTCGGAAGCGCCTCGCGCCCGCCACGCCCCGTTATCGAAAGGGCCGCCGCCGCGGCAGCGAATGCCACCCGGCCTGCGGTGTCGGCCCCGCGCGTCAATGCATGGGCATAGGCGCCGTGAAAGCAGTCACCGGCGCCGGTCGAGTCGACGACGGCAACCCGGTGCGGCGGCAGGTGCCAGAGCCGTGTCTCTTCACGCCCGCGATAGTACACGCCCCTGCCGCCATCGGTCAGAACAACGGCGGCCCGCGACGGCAACCATAATGCATCGAGCATCTCGGCGGGCGATCGGCACCCCGTGGCAGTCCGCGCAAAACCGAGCGGAAGAATGAGATGGTCGCAGAGCGCGATCAGCCGATCCGTGGCTGGGCCGCTGCTCCATTCGATATCGCCGAGGATCGCAAGGCCGAGATCGCGAGCCCGGGCCACGACATCCAGTGACCGGATCGCATAACCATCGACGATCAGGACGGTCGCGCGGCTGAGGACTTCATCCGGAAAGTCCAGCGCGGTGCCCAGCATCGCTTCATCGTCATACGCGATGAACCGCTCCCCATCCGAGCCGACGGTGATCCGCGAGCGCACCGGGCGCGCATCCGGGTGGCGCGGCGCGAATGCCGTTTCAACGCCGCTCGCAACGAGATCGCACAGCACGGCGTCGTCCGCGGCACTGCCCAGCCATCCGACGAACCCGGCGGCTCCGCCGAGCCGCGCGACGGTGGCAAGGGCCGTCGCGACATTTCCCCCGAAAGCTCGGGCACTTTGCAGAACCTTCCCCTTGCCCGCCGACAACGGCTGATCGACATAGACGATGTCGTCGATCGCAATAGCACCGAAGCCGAGGATTGAGGGAACGGTGGGCATCGCTCAGGCCGCCCCCGCTCTCGCCAAGGCGTCTTGCGCCGAAAGGCCGTCATGGATGACGCCCCGAAAGGCAAGCGCTGCCTTCTGAGGATCGCCATGCCCCCAGAGATTGCGGCCCACCACGGCCCCGCGCGCGCCGGCACGGATGGCGTCCGCCGTCTGCTGAAGCGCGCCGAGCAGCGTATCGGTCTTCGGCCCACCCGCGATCACAACCGGCACCGGGCAGGTTCGCACGGTCTCTTGGAACGACTCGAAATCGCCCGTGTAGCCGATCTTGATCACGTCGACGCCGGACTCGTAGCCGATGCGCGCCGCATAGGCGATCTCGTCGGGGGTGAAGACGATCTTTGCCCCGTCGGTGAAATCGCGAGGATAAATATGCGCCACCACCGGCATACCATAGCGGGCCGCCGCATTCACCGAATCGGTCAGCCAGCGAATGTATTTGCCCTCGGTCGCGCCGCGCACCGGAATGGCCACGGCCAACGCATCGGCGCCAGCGCGCACCGCATCCTCGGGCGTTGCAATCAGTTCACTGATGCGATCGTCTGGGGTGAAGCAGCCGGCCTGGATCACCAAGGAAGCCTTGCCCGCATATTGCGGCCACAGATGGCGCGCGGTGCCAGGCTGGATGCTGACGTAGTCGGGTTTGCCCACCATGACGCGTGCAAGCGCGCCCGGCAGATCGGCAAGGCCGCCTTTGCGCACGTCGCCATAGCCGACAAAGTGGTCGACCGCGCCGCCAAAAAGATTCCCCGATGGATGTGAGAAGAGGCGCGCCAGGCGCACCTTGGTTCCGAGGCTCATGAGTCCAAAACTCTCCAATCGATTGATTTCAAAATCCCAGACCCAGTGTTTGCGAAAGAAAGGACAAATGCAATCTTTCGAAATCTTTCGAATTCGCGTATTTTTGGTAGAGTGAACCGAGGCCAGGGCGATCGCATGGCGCATGGAGGCAAGGACAAGGCAATGTTGTCAGAGCAGAGACGCCAATCGATCCTGGGTGAAGTGCAACGCAGCGGACAGGTTCGCATCAAGGACCTGTCAGACGGTTTTGGCGTGTCGGAAGTCACGGTGCGCTCCGACCTCGAGATACTGGACCGCAAGGGACTGCTGACCAAGACCCGTGGAGGAGCGGTGACCCGGACCACGGATTCGACCACGGCCGCGTTCGCCCGGCGGATGCAAACGAACCTCGATGCAAAGAAACGCATCGCCCGGGCAGCGGTGGAACTGTTCGAGGACAACCAATCGGTCATCTTCGACGGCGGCTCGACACTGATGCAGGTTGCCATGCTGTTACCGCCGCTCAGCAATGTCGTTGTCGCGGCCACGGCGATGAATATCGTGCAGCATCTGATGCATCGGCCCGGGCTCGACGTTCACATGATCGGTGGCCGGGTCTATCCAGACACGGTGAGCACGCTGATCACCGATGCCGACACGGCTCTCGGCGGCTTGGTAGCGCATCAGGTCTTTGTTGGAGCGCATGCGATTGACTCGTCACTGGATGTGGTCGACGTGAACGAAGACATGGCGCGAACGAAGCGAAACCTCGTGCGCATGGCCCGGCGCGTTGTCCTCCTTGCGGATTCGAGCAAATGGGGTGTCAGCGGGACCTCCAAGGTATTTTCGCTGTCGAGCGTCGATGTTGTGATCACCGACGATGGCCTGTCCGGCCCGATACGCAGCCAGCTTGATAGGACCGGGGCCAAGGTGATCTATGCCTGACCGCGTCGCGGTCCCTGGCCGCGACGGAAATATCCAATGCGCTCATGGCCAACGGGATTCGCATCGGCGCCCGGCCGTTTTTTCCGGTCTGTCATTTTCTCCTCCTCGGGCTGGCAGCCTCCCGACGTTGCGCCAGCATTTTCGCATGATCTATAAAAATTTTACGCGCGTCAAGATTTAAAATGTTGTATAGCGCTCTTCCACCACGATCCGTTGCCGGTGCAGCGGATCCGGGAGAGCATGAGCCTAGTGAGAGGACCGACCAGAAATGCAGGCAAGATCAAAGGCGAAGCTGGGAATTGGCGTCATCGGATGCGGCAACATCTCGATGACCTACCTGCGCAATGCCGCCCTCTTCGGTGGAATCGAACTCAGCGCCTGCGCCGATATCTCCGCCGACATGGCGGCGTTGCGGGCCAAGGAATATGGCATCCGGGCGCTCGGTGTCGATGCGCTACTGGCCGACCCCGAGATCGATCTGGTCCTGAACCTGACCATTCCCGCCGCGCATTTCGACATTTCGTTTTCAGCCCTTTCGGCGGGAAAACACGTCTTCACCGAAAAGCCGCTGGCGACGTCGGCCAGCGATGGGCGCCGTCTGGTGGCGGAGGCGGCCAAGCGCGGCGTGCTGCTCGGCTCGGCGCCCGACACCTTCCTCGGCGCCGCCGGACGCCGCGCGCGCCGCCTGATGGATGAGGGCGCCATCGGCCGCCCGGTCACCGGCACCGCCTTCATGATGGGGCGCGGCATGGAGCACTGGCACCCCAATCCGCAGTTCTACTATCAGCGGGGCGGCGGCCCGGTGTTCGACATGGGTCCCTATTACCTGACCATGCTGGTCAATCTGCTCGGCCCGGTCGCGCGCGTCATGGCTTTGGCGACACGCGGCCAGGAGGAACGCCTGATCACGGCCGAAGGGCCGTTCAAGAACACGACATTCAAGGTCGGGACGCCGACCAACGTGCTGTCCCTGCTCGAATTCCGCTCGGGCGCCACCGTTACCTTCGGCGCCTCATGGGACGTCTTCAAGCATTCCAACCATCCGATCGAATTGCACGGCACGGAAGGCTCGCTGCGCCTGCCCGATCCCGACACGTTCGGCGGCACCGTCTCGCTGTCCGAACGTGGCGCGCAGTGGAAGGATTTCGCCAGCGAAAGCGAGTTCTACGGCGCCCGCAACTGGCCCTACGCGGCGCCTGATCGTGCCAATTACCGCATGCTCGGCGTCGCCGATCTGGTGCGTTCGCTGAAGACAGGCGCCGCACCCCGTGCGTCCGGCAATCTGGCGCTGCATGTGCTGGAGATCATGGAGGCCGTTCTGCACTCCGGCGAAACGAAAAGTTCCGTCGCCATCACCGGCGATGTCGTCCAGCCGGCGCTGTTGACCGAGGAGGAGGCAAGCAGCCTCCTCGCTTAGAACGGTTCGCCTTTTCGCGGAAACGGCGAACCGCCCTATCTCTTGTATTCACGCAATTCCCAAGGAAAAACCGCCGTACACTTTTCCTGGAATTGCTTTCGATGGAGATGGCGATGACGCTTGACCCTGATGCTTTGCACGTCCTTGAAATGGGCCGTGCGGCCGGCGGCGAGCCTTTCGAAGACGGTAGCGTGGCGGCGGCTCGGGCCGCCTATAACGCTTCGTTCCCGACACAGCAGGGCGAACACGAGCCAGTGGCGGCGACCTTGCGGCAAGAGATCGATGGGCCGAACGGCCCGGTCACGATCCGCATCCATCGCGGCATCGGCGCGCCGCGCACCGGGGCGCGCGCCGTGCTCTATCTGCATGGCGGCGGCTGGGTCATAGGCAACCTCTCCTCGCATGACGAGATTTGCCGATGGCTGGCCAATCTGGGCAACGCCGTCGTGGTCTACCCCGATTACCGACTGGCGCCGGAGCATAAATTTCCCGCCGGGCTCGAGGATTGCACGGCAGCGCTCCGCTTCATGGCGCAGAATGCCGGCGCGCTCGGCATCGACCCGGCCCGTATCGCCGTTGCCGGTGACAGCGCCGGCGGCAACCTTGCCGCCGTTCTGGCGTTGCTTGCCCGCGACGGGCTGGCGCCGCCGCTTGCCGCGCAGGTCCTGATCTATCCCAACACCGATGCCCGCCAGACGGCGGACAGCTATCGGCGTTTCGGCGACGGCTTCGGGCTCACCGCCGCTACCATGGCCTGGTTCCGCGACCACTATTTGCGGAGGCCGGACGACATCACGGACTGGCGCGTCTCGCCGCTGCTGGCATCAAGCCTTGCCGGCGTGGCACCTGCATTCGTCGTGATCGCCGGCCACGACATTCTTGCCGACGAAGGCACGGCCTATGCCGAGCGTCTCCGGATCGAAGGCGTGCCTCTGATCCTGCGGCCCTGGCTCGGTCAGATCCACGGCTTCGTCTCGATGGGTCGCCATATACTGGCCGCGCGGCAGGCGGTGAGCGAGGCGGCCGCCTGGCTGCAATTGCAGACGCGTGTTCAGGCAGACTGACGCATCACCAGCGTCGCACCGAGCTTGACGTTGCGTGCCGGACCCTGGCCGGGTGAATCGGCCTCATCCAGCAAGGCCAGCAGGATCTCGACGCTGCGGCCGGCCATGGCGGCGAAATCCTGCGCCATGGTGGTCAGCGCCGGACAGGTGTAACGGCTCAGCGGATGATCGTCATGGGCGGCGACACGGAAATCGCAATCGGCCCGGCGGCCAATCTTCAGCCCGCGCGAGAAGGCCGCCGCCATGACGCCGAAAGCGAGGCGGTCATTGGCGCACAGCAGCGTGCGCGCCGGCAGGCCGCCTGTCTCGAGCGTCCTGTCCATCCATTCATGGCCGATGCGCTCAAAATCCCAGCTGTAATCGCCCGCCGCCTTAAGCACGACGGGTTCCAGGCCGGCGGCCCGCATCGTGTCGATATAGCTTTGCAGGCGCTCGCCGGAATTGTGGTTGACGTGCGGAATGTCGACATAGGCCGGCGGTTCGCCGGAGCGGCAGAGATAGTCGACAATGGTCGACGTGCTCTGGTGGTTGTCGTTGCCGACGAAAGGCGTGTCGCCCTCGATATAGGTGTCGAAATAGACGATCGGAATGTCCTTGCTCATCCGCTCGAAGACGCCGGGTTCGGAGACCAACCCCAGCGGAGCGACGATGGCGCCGGCGACCTTCAGCGACATCAGCGTGCTGACCGATTCAGCCTCGAGCTTCGGCGAACCGTGCGAGGAGATGACGATCGGCCAGAAACCTTCGTCGCGGCAGCGCAACTCGATGCGGCTGACCATTTCGGCATAGAACGGATCGGTGAGCGCCGGCACGACGATGCCGACATTGCGGGTGCGCTTGCGGTTGAGATTGCGCGCGAAAACGTTCGGCTGATAGTCCGAGGATCGCAGCGCCGCCTCGATGCGCGCCCGCGTCGCCGGCTTAACGCTAGCCGGATCGTCGAAATACTTCGACAGGGTCGGCCGCGACACGCCTGACGCCCTGGCGAAATCATCCATCGTGCGGTGGGTCTTCTCCGCCATCGATTTTTCCACCCCCTTGCCCGCGCCCGCCAACCTTCCCGGTCGGGCCAGAATCAGTCTTGCGGCCGTTGCCGTGTGGCAGCATTGCTTGACCAAATTTGTTCAGTCAAATTTTTGCGTTTCCAGTACAACCCAAAAGAGTTGCGCGCGTCAAATTCTTTATTGACGCTCCTAAAGCTGCAACTTAGGTTTTGAACCGCACGGACATGACGAAAGGCGCTCGGCAACCGGCCGCCAACCATCCGGCAATGGTGAGGACATGAAGAAACTGGTTTGCGCCGGCGAGATCCTGGTCGAGATCATGGCCGAGCGGATCGGTCAGAGTTTCCTTGCCCCCGGCCCGCTCGTCGGCCCGTTTCCATCTGGCGCGCCGGCGATCTTCATCGACCAGGCGGCTCGGCTCGGCCAGCCGGCTGGCCTGATCGCGGCCGTTGGCGACGACGATTTCGGTCATTTGAACATCGAGCGCCTGCGCGCCGACGGGGCCGACATCTCGGCCATCAAGGTCCATCGGAGTGCCGCCACGGGCACCGCCTTCGTCACCTATGAAACCGACGGCAGCCGGCACTTCGTCTACAACATCAAGCACAGTGCCGCCGGCCTGATCGAGATCGGCGCCGAGGCGCGCGCGCTGCTGGCCGGCGCCGACCATTTTCACGTCATGGGCACCTCGCTGTTCTCGCCAGAAGTGATCGAGGTGGCGCGTATCGGCATCGAGACGGTCAAGGCGCGCGGCGGCACGGTGTCCTTCGACCCCAACATCCGCAAGGAGATGCTTGATTTGCCGGGCATGCGCGACGCCTTGCATTTCGTGCTGTCGAAGACCGATGTCTTCCTGCCGAGCGGGCCGGAACTGTTCATCTTCGCCAGGGCGACCGACGAGGAGAGCGCGGTGCGCGAAATGCTGGACCGCGGTATCTCCGCCGTGGTCATCAAGAAAGGCGCGCAAGGCGCCGTTCACTACGACAAGACCGGACGCACCGCGTCACCCGGCTTCGTCGTCGACGAAATCGACCCGACCGGCGCCGGCGACTGCTTTGCCGCGGCCTTCGTTTCCTTCTGGCTGCGCGGAGAGGCGCCCGAAAAGGCACTGCGCGTCGCCAATGGCTGCGGCGCGCTGGCGGTGACCAAGAAGGGACCGATGGAGGGCATCGCCTCGCTTGCCGCCGTCGAGGCCTTCCTCGCGACCGCCAAGACCGGAACACCGGCATGAGCCAGGCGACGGACAGGCTGGCTGCCATCGCGGCGCGCCGTGCGGCCGGCGAACGCTGCGGCATCGCCTCGGTCTGCTCGGCCCATCCGCTGGTCATCGAAGCGGCGCTGCGCCACGGCAAGGCGCGCGGCGCCGACGTGCTGATCGAGGCCACCTGCAACCAGGTGAACCACGAAGGCGGCTACACCGGCATGACACCGGCGGATTTCCGCCGCTTCGTGGAGGCGATCGCCGGCAGGATCGGCTTTTCCCTCGACAGGCTGGTGCTCGGCGGCGATCATCTCGGCCCCAATCCGTGGAAGCATCTGCCGGCGCCCGAGGCCATGGCCAAGGCTTCGAGCATGGTCGACGCCTATGCCGAGGCTGGTTTCACCAAGATCCATCTCGACGCCAGCATGGGCTGCGCCGGCGAAGGTGTCGCACCGCCCGATGTGACGATCGCCGCGCGCGCCGCCGAACTGGCCGAGGTGGCGGAGGCCGCGGCCGAAGGAGCGGGCGGCCCCAAGCCTGTCTATGTCATCGGCACGGAGGTGCCGGTGCCAGGCGGCGCGCTGGAGGCGATGGACCATCTGGCGGTGACGACGCCCGAGGCGGCACGAGAGACGGTGCGTATCCACCGCGATGCCTTCAGCCAGCGAGGCCTCGACCAGGCCTTCTCGCGGGCGCTCGGCGTCGTCGTGCAGCCGGGTGTCGAATTCGGCAATGCCGAGGTGATCGGCTATAAACCGGAACGCGCCCGTGCATTGGCCGGCACGTTGCGGGGTCTGCCGCAATTCGTCTTCGAGGCGCATTCGACCGACTACCAGCCGGTCTCGGCACTGACCGCGCTGGTCGACGACGGCTTCGCCATCCTCAAGGTCGGGCCGTGGCTGACCTTCGCGCTGCGCGAAGCCTTTTATGGCCTGAGCCATATCGCCGACATTCTGGCTCCCGACCCGGCGCGCGAAGGACTGCCGGCAGCGATGGAACGCGTCATGCTGGCGGCGCCGGGCAATTGGAAGAACTACTATCACGGCTCGGAGGCCGAACAGCGCATCGAACGCCATTTCTCCTACAGCGACCGCATCCGCTACTATTGGCCCGCCCCGGCAGCCCGGCAGGCCACCGACGCGCTGATGCAGGCGCTCGGCGACCGCGACATCCCCCCGCCCCTCATCAGCCAGCATCTCGGCCGCCTGAACGGCGTGGTGGCGAACGGGTCGGTCGCGCCAAAAGCCGAGGCGTTGCTGATCGCCAGCGTGACAGAGGTTCTCGACATCTACGGCAGCGCAACCGGCTGATCCGACGGTTACGGCTTCGTTGGCACGACCAGCGCCCAGTCATGCTACAGGGTTCCAGATCGCGGTGCGCGTCGGGGAGGCACCGCCTCCCCGATCTCGGGATATCACTCGCCGCGCATTGTCGCCTGGAAGGTCGGCAGGTGCTTCTTCTGCGCTTCCAGCATGCGTTCGCGGTAGACGCCGTAGATGACGTCGGTGTCGTGCAGCGTCACGCCTGATATCGTCGGCGAGGCGAAGACCGGCAGTTCGATGCCGCGCTTGGCGAGTTGCTCGGCGGTGCGCGCGATGAGTTCGTGCGCCAGGATCATGGCGAGCACCGTCGACGAGCCCGACACAGGGCGGCTCCAGCCTTCGACCGGCACGATGGCGTCCTCGATCGGCGAACACGTGTCGATGACGAGGTCCGCCGCATCGGCCAGCCGCTTGCCGGAGGAGTGCGTCGCCGGCTTGTCGAGATTGTTCTTGCTGGTCACCGCGACGACGAAGATGCCGCGTTTCTTGGCATAGAGCGCGGTGTCGATGCCGGAGGAATTGCGGCCGCTGTGGCCGAAGATGATGATCGAATCGCCCTTGTTGAGTGGTTGGTGGTCGAGGAATTTCTCGGCGTATTTCTCCGTCCGCTCCAGCCACAGCAGCTCGCGCACACCGCCGGCGCCGAGCACGTTGTGCCACATGACACGCGGGTCGGTCAGCGGGTTGAAGCCGACATAGCTGCCGTAGCGCGGGAACACTTCCTGAACCGGCAGCACCGAATGGCCCGAACCGTAGAGATGGACCAGCCCGCCGCCTTCAAGCGAGTCGGCAAAGCGGCTGGCGGCCTGGCCGAAGGCCTCTTCATTGGCTTTTGCCGCCTGGTCGATAAGGGCGGTGAGACGGTGGATGTAGAGATCGGACACTTGGGTACTCCTGTTGATATCTAGGCTTGGAAAGGATCAGCTTCTGGGGGTTGACGGGACACGGCCGGCGCGCAGCGTCGAGCGGATTTCATAGCGGTCGCCCCGCATGATCGAGACGGTGAATTCGAACGGGCCGCGCTCGTCGGTGGTGATGCGCTCGACGACGAAGGCGGGGCTGCCGGCCGGAAGATCGAGCAGTTCGGCATCCGCCGCGCCAACTGCGCCAACGCGGTAATTCTCCCGCGCGGCCACCGGCACGATGCCGTAATGGCGCTCCAGCGCCTCGTAGAGCGAGCCCTGAAGCAGGCCGGCGTCGAGGAAGCCCGGCACGCGCACGGCCGACAGCTGCGCCGTCTGGATGCCGATCGGCTCATTATTGCCGAGCCGCAGGCGCCGGATGCGCACCACCGGATCGCCCTCCTCGATCTCCAGCGCGCCAGCGGCGGCGGCATTGGCCGTGGTCAGGCTGCAATCGAGAAGGCGCGAGCCGGCGACCACGCCCATATTGCCCATCTCCTGGGTGAAGCTGGTCAGTTCTCGCGTGCCGGCGACCAGCGTGGTCGAGCGCACGAAGGTGCCGCGGCCATGTTCGCGCCGCAGCAGCCCAGCCTCCTCGAGATTGCGCAAGGCATGGCGCAAGGTAATGCGGCTGACGCCGAACAGCGCGCAGAGCCTGTCCTCGGCCGGGATCTGGTCGCCCGTTGCCCATTCGCCGCTCTTGACGATGGCGCGGATCGCTTCCTCGACCTGATACCAGAGCGGCTCCGGCCTTCTGCGGTCCGGCTGCTGAAAGCTCGCTTCGCTCATCGCACCTGCCTCCACCCTTCCCCCACACGGCCGGCCAGCGCCGCGCCGACCAGTCCCGCCCCCGGGCCGAACTGGCCGGGCTGGATCTCGATGCCGCGCAGATGCGAGGGCAACTGACGGCGCAGCGCCGCCAGCAGCGGCGGCCGTATCACGTCCAGCGCCTCGGCCAACCCGCCCGAGATCAGCACCGCCTGCGGATCGAGCAGCGCCACCGCGCCGGCAAGCGCTGTGCCGAGCTGGCGTGCCGGCACTTCAAGCAAGGTCTGCGCGGCGAGTTCGCCGGCGCGGGCAGCGGCGATCAGCTGGCGGCTGTCGGCGAGCCCGATCCGGCCGGCAAGCGCATCGAGCGCCCGGCCGGAAGCGACACGCTCCAGCCAGCCGCTGCGTTCCGCGCCATCGTCCTTGATGTCGGCGCAGGCCCAGCCGAACGAGCAGGCGCCGCCATGCGCGCCGGCAACGATGCGGCCATTGGCCAGCACTGCCGAACCGATGCCGGTGCCGATGGCCAGCAGGATCGCGTCCGACATGCCTTTCGCGCTGCCTTCGACGGCTTCCGCCAGCAACGCGATCTGCGCGTCATTGCCAAGCGCGATGCGCAGGTCTGGAAAGAGGGTCTGGAGATCGACGCCGTCGAGGAACCGCAGGTTCGGAATCCAGCGGCAGGCCGAGCCCTCGACCAGCCCCGGCACGGCGATGCCAAGCGCCTCGACCGGGCCGGCTTCCGCGCGCAGCGCGTTAATGCGAGCGACAAAAGCATCGAGGCTTGCCGGTGCCGGCTCACGGCTCAGCACCTTCAGTGCGGCGATGTCGCCGGTCGAGATCGCGGCCCGCAGATTGGTGCCGCCGAGATCGATGGCCAGAACCCGCGTCATCGGCTCGACCCTTTGCCGAACGGTGGCGAGAACAGGCCGCTGCCGGCATTCCAGGAATGCGACGCCGTCGCGAAAGCCTGGGCATAGCGCGTGCCGCGCAGGCAGCCACGCAACCGGTAGAGCGCGCTGTAGTAGTCGACATAGGGGAAGCTGCTCAGGCCGCGCGCCAGTTCGTATTCCTTGACCGCCTCGTTCCAGGCCTCGAAGCCGTCGCTGACATCGACGAGATGCTCGGGGCGGAAACCGTCATCGTCCTCCCAGTTCTCGCCGAACAGGAGCAATTGCGGCGTGTGCGCCGCATGATCGCTGGCAATGGTCGGCAGGGCCGCGAAGAAGATGCCGGTCTGCGTCAGATGCGCGGCGGCGCGATGGTCCTTGTGCCAGCTGCCGTGCCAATGGGTGATGACGATTTCGGGCCTCAGCTCGCGAATGACGTCGCACACTCCTAGCGCCGTCTCGTCGTTGGAAGGCAAGAAGGCATCGCGCAGGCCAAGACTGCGCGAGGTGACGCCAAGACGCGCGGCCGCCCTGCCCGCTTCTTCTTCCTTCTGCACGCAATAATGCTCGGGGATAAGGCAGGGGTGCCCCTGTTCGCCCATGGTCAGATGCAGGAAGGTTACCGCGGCCCCGCGCTTGACGGCGGCCGCCGCCAGCGGCCCGGCGATCACCTCGGCATCGAAGGCATGCGCGCCGATCACCAGGATGGAGTGTGCGGCGTAGATCCTGTCCTCGATCATTTCATCCCTCCCCCGGCGCCGACGCCTTCGCGAATCTGGCGGGCGAGCAGACAATACATGATCAGGATGGGCGCCATGGAGATCGCCAGCGAGGCGAACACCAGGCCCCAATCGGTGCGAAACTGGCCGACGAAGACGCTGATCGCCAGCGGCACGGTCTTGTAGCGATCGTCGAAGATGAAGATCAGCGGGAAGAAGAAATCGTTCCACACGGCGATTGCCGTGAAGATGGCGACGATCGACACCGCCGGCTTCACCATCGGCAGGATGATCTGGAACAGGATGCGGACCTCGCCGGCGCCATCCATGCGCGCCGCCTCGTCGAGTTCGGAGGGTAAGACGCGCATGAAATTGGCGAAGATGAAGACGGCGAAGGGAATGCGGATCGCCGAATAGACCAGGATCAATCCGGTCAGCGAATCCAGGAGGCCGAGATTGCGCATGAGCGTGAACAGCTCGACCGAGGCCAGCCGGATCGGCAGCATGATGCCGGACAGGAACAGGCCGAGCATGACGGCGTTCCAGCCGAGCCGGTAGCGGCTCAGCGGATAGGCGGCCATGGCCGAGACGACGATGGTGAGCACCACCGCAGCGCCGGTGACGATCAGGCTGTTGATGAAATTATGGCCCAGATCGGCGCGCGTCCAGGCGTTGACGAAATTGTCGAGAGCCCAGCTCCGCGGCAGGCCAAGCCGGTTGCCGTAGATCTCGGCGGTGGTCTTGAAGCAGGAGACGACGAGAATGTAGAGCGGCAACAGCACGGCCGCCGTCCATACGGCGAGCACCGTCCAACCCGGCAGCCGCGCCAGCTGCCGCGAGAGCGCCGGCCTCCCTGAAATCGCCAGCGCGCTCATAGCTGCACCGTGCGACGGTCGAAGAAGCGGAGCATCATCAACGTGCCGAGGCTGAGGATGAGGAACAGCATGGTGCCCAGCGCCAAAGCGAGCCCGATATCGGTGATGCCGACAGCCCCCTCCGCGCCGAAGGCGAGCCGGTAGAAGTAGGTCACCAGCGTGTCGGTCGAATAGCTCGGATTGCCCTGCACACCCTGCATGACATAGACGATGTCGAACTGGTTGAAGGTGTTGATGAAGGACAGCGTCGTCAGCGTGCCGAGCGCCGGCATCAACAGCGGCAGCGCGATCGAGAACAGCATGCGCGCATTGCCGGCGCCGTCGAGCTTCGCCGCCTCGAAAATCTGGCCGGAAATCTGCCGCAGACCCGCCGTGTAGATCAGCACCGGCAGGCCCATCCAGTTCCAGGCGTCGACGGCGATCAGCATGCCAAGCGCCGTATGGCTGTTGCCGAGCACGGTGAGACTGCCCTGGTGCAGGCCGAGCCCGTTCAGCGCCCATTCGACGACGCCGCCCGGCGCCAAAAGCAGCCGCCAGAGCGCGCCGACGATGACCGGGCTCAGCACCGCCGGGAAGAAAAAGACCGACTGAAAGAAGGCGGTCCCTTTGTCGCGCAGGAACAGCAGCCAGGCAAACAAAAGCCCGATGCCGTTCTGGAAGGCCATGATGCCGAAGAACCAGGCGGTGTTGTGCCAGAGCGCGCCGTAGAGACGCGCGCCGCTGGGGAAAACAAACAGCCGCGAGAAATTCGACAGGCCGGCGAATTCCACCATGCGCAGCCCCTTCCAGACAAAGAAGCTACCCCATAGCGACATCGCCAGGGGATAGAGGACGAACAGGGCATAGACCGCCAGCGCCGGCAGGATGAACAGCACGGCCATGCGCTGCTGCGTGCGCTTCAGACTGCTCGTGCGGCGAAGGGTGGTCATGCGCTGTTTGTGTCCGGACGAGAGGCCGGCCGCGATGCGACGGGCCGGCTCCTTACTGTTTCGGCTTGAACCAGGTGGCGACGGCGGCCTGCATGTCGGCCGCCAGTTTCTCCGGCGCGATGTTACCCTCGACCATGTCGATGATCTCCGACTGCAGCACCGAAGAGGCCGTCGGCGACTGCCAGCGAAAGCCGACCAGCGTCAGATAGGGCGTCGAGTTCTTCGACATCGCCATCATCTCGGCCAGCACCGGATCCTTCACCGTGACATCGGTGCGGGCCGGCGGCCAGCCGAGCTCGTCGGCGAACATCTGCGCGAATTCGGCCGAAGCCATGAAGCCCAGCACTTTGGTCGCGGCCTCCTTGTTTTGACTCTCCGAAACCAGACCATAGGAGCCGTCGGAGAAGGCTGAGGTGTAGAGCTTTGCCCCGGCATCGTCGGCCGGGAACGGGAAGATCGAGAATTTCAGCTTCGGGTTCTGCGCCTTGAAGCTGCCGTTCTCGAACGAGCCGCCGAGGAACATCGCCGCCTTGCCGCCAATGAACTGTTGCGTGGCGGTGGTGTAGTCGATGCCGGCGAAGCCATCAGGAAAATAAGGCTTCAGCTCGGCGAAGCGCTTCAGCGCCGCGACATAGCGCGGATCCTCGAAGGTTGCCTTGCCGGTCATCATCTCGTCGTAGAAGCCCGGGCCGTAGACGGTCGGGCCGATGACGCCGACGCCGATCTCAAGCTCCCAGGCCGAGCCGTTGGCGCCGCCGGTGGAGATCGGCGTGATGCCTGCGGCCTTAAGCTTCTCGCAGGCGGCGACGAAATCCTTGTAGGTCTTGGGGATTTCGATGCCCTGGGCGGCGAAGATATCCTGGTTATAGAAGACGCCCATCATCGGCACCGAATAGGGCACGCCATAGAGCTTGCCGTCGGTGCGGCCGCGCGCGCCGCCCAGCGCGGCGTCCGCCATGTTCTTCAATTCGGGCACGCTGTCGTCGAGCGCGTCGAGATAGCCGGCGTCGACGAAGGGCTGCAATTCACCGTAGGCCTTGAGCTGGGCGATGTCGGGCCCGCGGCCGCCGCGCAGGGCGGTGCTCAGCCGGTTCTGGTAATCGGCGTCCGGCGTGAACTGGATGTCAACCTTGATGCCGGGGTTCTTGGCCTCGAAGGCGTCGAAGATACGGCGCATCGCGGCCGCGTCCTCGGTGCGCCAGCTCCACAGTGTCACCGTGCTGTCGGCCCTCGCCGGCAAGGTGATGAGGACGCCGGCGCAAGCGGCGGCAAGGCCGCCGATCAGGCCAAGGGCGGCGCGCCGGTGAAGTGAAAGCATGCTCATTGCCAGTCTCCCATTGTTTTCTGTCCTTGGCGTCCCGCGGCGCTGCGACGCCGCGAGAGAGTCATTGACTCCAGCAAAGTCATTATAATGACATAGCAGCGTTCGCAAGAGGTCTGGCACACCTCCTGGATGGCTCCAGCGAGGAAGAACTGGCAACCAGATGCCATCAACATTTTGTTTTCAAACGATAAAACTATCGTAACCGACAAGGCGGAAGAATCTGAAACCGGTCAATACAAAGCTTTTTCGCCGACAGGCTCTTGCGCCACCGCCTAAAGTTGTCATAACGTCATGGTGATCGATAGGAGGATGAGGAATGTCGTTTGCCTGGACTTCGAAACTGGCGCTGGCCGCGGGCCTGGCCATCCTGCCTGCCACGGCATGGGCGCAATCGGTCAACATCTCCTATTTGACGCACTGGTCGCCGGAGACGGTTGCGCTGCTGGAGGCTGCGGCCAAGGATTATGCCAAGGCCAATCCGGACGTCAGCGTCACCGTGCGCGCCGTGCCCTTCGGTGATCTCCTGACCACGCTGCGCTCGCAAGGCGGCGGCTCGGACGGGCCGACGATCGGCGGCATCTACGATCTGTGGCTGCCGGAACTCGCCGGCGACAAGCTGGTTGCGCCCGCGCCCGACGCGGTGGCCAGCGAGGTCAAGCGCGCGTGGCCGGCGGGCGTCACCAGCGCTGCCTCTGTCGGCGGCAAGCTCTATGGCATTCCCAACGAGATCGACGTCTATGCGCTGAACTACAACAAGGCGCTGTTCAAGCAGGCGGGTATCGCGGCACCACCCAAAACCTGGGACGAGTTCAAGGATGCGGCGAAGAAGCTGACCAACAAGGCGGCCGGCCAGCAAGGTTTCGGTATGATCAACAGCTGGGCGGCCGGCGCCGTCCATCCCTTCGCTTCGCTGCTCGTTTCCAACGGCGGCGAGCTGGTCAAGGACGGCAAGCCGGCGCTGGACAGCCCGCAGGCGGCACAGACCTTCCAGCTCTATGAGGACCTGATCAAGTCGAGCGCCAGCGTGCCGGCGATGGCGACGGCGGATGCCAACACCACGGGTCCGTTCCTCGACAATTTCGTCTCCGGCAAGACCGGCATGATCATCATGGCCAATTGGTGGGAGAGCGCGCTGAAGACCGGCATGGGCGATAAATTCGCGGACATCGCCACCGCGCCGATCCCGGTCGGCCCGAGCGGCGACAAGCCGCATTCGATCTCCTATTCCTGGATGACCGTGGTCAACGCCAATGCCGGCGCGGCCGAGCAAAAGGCGGCGTGGGAATTCCTGGCCTGGCTGAACAATCCGAAATCCGGCAAGAACGGCGCCTCGGCGATGTCCGACATCTTGATGTCGATGGGCATCCTGCCCTCGCGCCTGTCCGACATCGAGGCGCACAAGGACAAGCTCGGCTCGGAATTCCTCTCCGGCTATGTCAGCGTGCTGACCGATGCCAAGCCGTTCCCGGTGGTGCCGGGCGGACAGGAATTCTCGGAATCCCTGCAGCAGACGCTCGAGGCGTTGCAGTATGGCCAGGTCTCGGCCAAGGATGCGCAGGCGACGGCACAGGCCGACGCCACCTCGATCCTGGAGCGCGCCGCCAAATAATGATCCAGAGGTACCGTGCCTCGGCGGGCATCATGCTTGCGCCCGCCGTGACGCTGATCGGCATCTTCATCCTGTTGCCGATGCTGCTCACCGTCTGGCTGTCCTTTCAGGACTGGTCGACGCAGACGCCGTTTTCCAGCGCTAGCTTCATCGGCCTCGACAATTTCCGCGAGATCTTTGGGGCCTCCTCGGTCGGGCGTGACTTCAAGGGCGCGCTCACCAACACCGCCATCTACACCGCGCTCTCCGTCATCCTCATCCTGCCGCTGTCGGTGGCCTTCGGCCTGATGGTTTACCAGCATGACGTCGCCGGCGGCACGGCGCTAAGGACGGTGCTGTTTTCCACCTACATGGTGCCGATGATCGCGGTGGCGCTGGTCTGGTCGAAGCTCTATTCGCCGAGCGAGGGGCCGCTCAACCAGATGCTCGGCCTCATCGGCATCGGCCCGCAGCCCTTTCTGTCGTCGCCGCGCTCGGCGCTGGTCTCGATCGTCTTGCTCAATGTCTGGCAGCAGGTGGGCTATTTCACCGTGCTGGCGATCGCTGGCCTCACACAGATCCCGGGCAGCCTCTACGAGGCGGCCAAGCTCGACGGCGCCAATCGCTTGGAGCAGTTCCGCTTCATCACACTGCCGCTGATGCGGCGCACGCTTTTGTTCAGTGCCGTCGTCGCCATCATCAACGCCGTGCAGGTGTTCGAGCCGGTGGCGCTGATCACGCAGGGTGGGCCGGTCGGCTCGACCAATGTGCTCACCTACCACATCCGCCGCGTCGGCATCGAACGCGCGCAAGGCGGACTGGGTTCAGCGATGGCGGTCATGCTGATGCTGTCGCTGATCGTCGTGGTCTGCGCGCTGTTTGCCCTCGCCAACCGGAAGGATCAGGAATGAGCGGGAGATCGTCGAGCCGGCTGTCACGCAAGCGCCCGTCCGGCCGCAAGGCGCTGCTGGCGACGCTGATGCTGCTGGTCGCCGTCGCCTCGGCCTTCCCGCTGGTGTGGATGGTGCTGTCGAGCCTGAAAACCCCGGCCGAGAGAATGCAGGTGCCGCCGGTGTGGATACCGCACACACCGAGCCTCGACGCCTATGAAAAAGTTTCCGGCGTGGTCAATGTCGGCCGCTCGATGTGGAACTCCCTGGTCATCGCCACGATCACCACCGCCGGCATCCTGAGCACCAGCATGATGGCCGGCTATGCGTTCGCCAAATACCACTTCCCCGCCAAATCGCTGCTGTTTTCGCTGCTGATCGCCACCATGTTCCTGCCGCCGATCGTGACGCTGATCCCGCTCTATCGCCTGGTCGGCTCGATCGGGCTCAATGCCAGCCTGGCCGGTATCATCGTGCCCAATCTGGCCAATGCCTTCGGCATCTTCCTGATGCGCCAGTTCATCGCCGGCGTGCCGGACGACCTCATCGACGCCGCGCGCATGGACGGCGCCTCCGAACTCTTGATCCTGTTCAAGATCGTGGCGCCCAGCGTCGCGCCGGCGATCGCCGCACTCGCCCTGTTCGCCTTCGTCTACCATTGGAACAGCTATCTCTGGCCGCTGACCGTGCTGCAGGGCAATGCCGACGCCTACCCGATCGTGATCAGCCTCAGCCGCCTGCTCAGCTACAACAAGGGCGCGGTCAACACTGGGCTGGTGATGGCCGGCGCGACGCTGGCCGTGCTGCCGCCACTCATCCTGTTCGTCCTGCTGCAGCGCTTCTTCGTCGATTCCATCGTCGGCTCGGCGATCAAGGGATAAAGCAAATCCAGGAAAAGCATGGAGCGGTTTTCCGTCCGGATTGCGTCAAAGAAAGAGCTTCACCAAGGCAAGCCGACGTAGTTCTCGGCGAGCGCGGTCGACGCGGCCTGTGAGTGCACGAGATAGTCGAGTTCGGCTTCCTGGATGCGCTGACCGAAATCGCCTGTATCGGGGAAGCGGTGCAGCATGGTCGTCATCCACCAGGAAAAGCGCACCGCCTTCCACACCCGCGCCAGCGCCTTTTGCGAATAGGCCTCAATACCAGCTTGCGACTTTCCAACGTAGAACTCGCGCAGGCCGGCGAAGAGATAGCGTACATCGCTGGCGGCGAGATTGAGACCCTTGGCACCGGTCGGCGGCACGATGTGGGCGGCGTCGCCGACCAGGAACAGCCGGCCAAAGCGCATCGGCTCGGCGACGAAGGAGCGCAGCGGCGCGATCGACTTTTCGAAGGATGGCCCGGTGGAGACGCTTGCCGCCGTCCGTTCCGGCAAGCGGCGGCGCAACTCGTCCCAGAAACGGTCGTCGGACCAGGCCTCGACATGGTCGTCCTGCGGGCACTGTACATAGTAGCGGCTGCGATGCGTCGAACGCATCGAGCACAGCGCAAAACCCCGCTCATGATTGGCGTAGACCAGTTCGTGATCGGCCGGCGGCACTTCGGCAAGCACGCCAAGCCAGCCGAACGGATACTGCCGCTCGAAGGTTTTCAGCGCGCGCTCCGGCACCGATTTGCGGCTGACTCCGTGATAGCCATCACAGCCGGCGATGAAATCGCAATCGATGCGATGAGAGACGCCGTCCTTGTCATAGGTGACGAACGGTGCGGCGCCATCGAAACCATGCAGCGCAACGTTGGCCGCCTCGTAGACCGTGGTCAGCCCGGCCGCCTCGCGCTTGTCCATCAAGTCATGCGTCACTTCGGTCTGGCCATAGACGGTGACATGCTTGCCGCCGGTGAGTGCGGCGAGATCTATGCGGTGCAGGCGCCCGTCAAAAGCCAGCGAAATGCCAGAATGCGGCAGGCCTTCGGCATGCAGCCTCGCGGCAACACCAGCCTCTTCCAGCAGTTCCACCGTGCCCTGTTCGAGCACCCCTGCCCGCACGCGGCCAAGCACATGCTCGCGGCTCGATCGTTCCAGAATGACCGTCTCGACGCCGATGCCGGCCAGAAGCTGGCCAAGCAGCAGGCCGGAGGGTCCCGAGCCGATAATGGCGACCTGCGTGCGCATCAGTGACCGAGGCTTTCGATCTGTCCGGCCAGTTCGGCGGCGAGCCGCAACGACGCGGCGCTGGCGACGACCATCTGTGGCAGCAACAGCCATTCCAGCATCCAGGCCGCGCCCGAGCGCTCCTGTTCATGCACCAGTGCCTGATGCATGCCGGAAAGCTGCACGGCGTTGAAGCGGGCCAGCGCCACCAGCGCCTCGGCCTTCACCGGGTTCTGCTTGTGCGGCATGGCCGACGAGCCGCCGCCGCCGGAGAGCGTGATGTCGATTCCGCCCTGCGCCATCAGCGCGATGTCCTGGCCGAACTTCCCAAGGCTGCCGGTCAGCAGCGACGCCAAGCCGGCGAAGTCGGCGAGCGCGTCGCGCTGGCTCTGCCATTGCGCTGCATCGGCAAGGCCGAGTTTTGCGGCAAGCGCGGCGCGCACCGCCGGCCCCTTGTCGCCGAGCTTTTCCAGCGTGCCGGCGGCGCCGCCGAATTGTACCACGAGCAGGCGAGTGGACTGTTCCGATAGCCTCTCCTGATGCCTTTGCAGCGGCGCCCGCCACGCCATGATGCGATCCGCCACTTTGACCGGGATCGCCGGCTGCATGCGGGTCATGCCGGCCAGTGCCCTGCCGCCAAAGCGCTCCTCAAGCGAGGTGAGGCGCAAAACGGTTTCGGTCAGCAGCAGGCCGATATGCTCGACGATCGCTTTCAGCCGAAGCACCAGGCTCGTGTCGATGACGTCCTGGCTGGTCGCACCGAAATGCACCTTGTCGCCATGCGGTTCACCGACCGCCACCCTGATCTGGCGCACCAGTTCCGGCACCATGACGCCGTCCTTGGCGACACCCGCCCTGAGCAAGGCGGTGTCCGGCCGGAACGTGCCAAGCGCCGTCACAATCGCTGCCGCGGCATCCCTGCCGATGATCCCGTTTCGGGCTTCCGCTTCCGCCAGCGCACGCTCGAACGCCAGCGCCGCCTCGATTTCCGCCTCGACGGAAAAATGCCGCGATGCTTCCTCATCACCGAGGAGAGCCGAGAGCAGCGGATGGTCGAAGGGCGATACGGTCATGTCTTGCTTCTCCTGACCATCAACTGTCGAAGAAGACCGTTTCCTTCTCCCCCTGGAGATGGACATCGAAGACGTAAATGTCGCCCTGGCGCCCGGCGATCAAAGTCGGCACGCGGACGCGGTGCTCGATGCGCGCCAGGATCGGATCCTCGCCATTGGCCTTTTCCTCGTCGGAAAAATAGAGCCGTGTGTGCAGGCCGAGATTGATGCCGCGCGCGACGATCCACAGTGTGACGTGCGGCGCCATCAGCCTTCCATCCCGGAACGGCACGCGGCCGGGCTTGATCGTCTCGAATGCACAGACGCCGGTTTCCATGTCGGTCGGGCAGCGGCCCCAGCCGAAAAAGTTCGGATCGGCCGCGCCGCGCATCTCGGTCGGCGAATTGTAGAGTCCGTCCGCATCCGCCTGCCAGATCTCGATCAGGGCGTCCTTGAGCGGCGTGCCGGTGCCGTCGAGCACCCGGATTTTGAGACCGATGCGCTCGCCCTTGGTCTTGTCGTTGACCATGGTCGAGCCAAGATCGGTCGCATAGACGCCACTGATGCCGCAGAAGTTCGGCGTCAGCCCGATATGGACGTAAGGCCCGGCTGTCTGCGAAGAGCTCTCCTTCAGCCGGTCGAGCGACTGGGCCATCAATTGCCCTCCAGCCGGTTTTCGAACAACGACGAGCGGCGGCCGCGCAGCACGATGTCGAACTTGTAGGCGAGCGCATCCATCGGAATGGTCGCCTGCGTGTCGAGGATCGCCGTGAGCGCCTCGATGGCCGCCTTGTCGGCGATGCCGCGCACGATCGGGCACTTCCAGATCAGCGGGTCACCCTGGAAATACATCTGCGTGATCAGCCGCTGCGCGAAGCCGTGGCCGAAAACCGAGAAATGGATGTGCGCCGGGCGCCAGTCATTGGGACCATTCGGCCAGGGATAGGGCCCGGGCTTGACGGTGCGGAAGGCATAGCCACCATCCTCGGCTGTAATGGTGCGGCCGCAGCCACCGAAATTCGGGTCGAGCGGCGCCAGATAGCCGTCCTTCTTGTGGCGGTAGCGGCCGCCGGCATTGGCCTGCCAGAATTCGATGAGCACGCCGGGAACGCCAACGCCTCGCTCATCGAGCACACGCCCATGGACGATGATGCGTTCGCCGATGGCGCTCTCGCCCGGCCTGGCGAAATTATGGATCAGGTCGTTGTCGATCTCACGCAGCATGGCGTGGCCGAAGACCGGTCCGGCTATTTCCGACAGCGTGTTGTCGAAGGACAAAAGCGCCTTTTGCGGCGAGCGCAGCACCGAACTCTTATAGCCCGGCGTCAGCGCCGGAGGATGCCATGTCCGGTCGCGCTGGAAGAAGGCGCCGGTCTCGGGCTTCCGGTTCGAGCCGGACTCAGCGGGCATTGTCGGCTCCGTCCATTTCCGAAAACACGTCCTTGGCTATTCTGAAGGCACGGTTGGCGGCCGGCACACCGGCATAGATGGCGACATGCAGGAACGCCTCGCAGATATCGTCGCGCGTCGCACCGGTGTTGGCGGTGGCGCGCACATGCAGGGCGACCTCCTCATCATGGCCGAGTGCCGCCAGCAGCGCCAGCGTGACGATCGAGCGCTCGCGTTTGCTGAGGCCCGGCCGGGCCCACACAGTCCCCCAGGCTGCCTCGGTGATCAGTTCCTGGAAGGGTTGATCGAAATCGGTGGCGGCGACCTCGGCCCGATCGACATGCCGATCGCCGAGCACCGCGCGCCGCACCGCGAGGCCAGTGCGATATCTGGCTGCGTTGCCGGGGACTTCATCCATGGTTTTCTGCTCCAGGGGCAAACGATGCGACAAAATCGCGGATCAGCGCGGTGAGCGCCTCAGGCTGTTCGACGCAGGGAATATGTCCAGCGTCGCGGATGATCTCGAAACGCGAACCGGGGATCAGAGCGGCCAGCGACCGGACGAGAGCGGGCGGCGTCGAGCCGTCCTGGTCACCGACGACGCAGAGCGTCGGTACCGCGATGCGGCGTGCTGCATCGGTAAAATCGGCGGCGCGGATGGCTGCGCAAGTCCCAACGTAACCGGCGACAGCCTGCCGGGTCATCATGTTCCAATAGCCGTCCAGTTCGGCCACCCGCGCAGTGTGGAAGGCGGGAGTGAACCATAGTTTGAGCACGCCATCGGCAATGGCCTGGATGCCCTTGCGTTCGACGACCGCGATGCGGGTGTTCCAGCTCTCATTGGTGCCGATCTTGTGGGCCGTGTCGCACAGGATCATGGCCTCGACGATGCCTGGGCGCCTGGCGTAGAGCCCTTGTGCGATCATGCCGCCGACCGAAAGGCCGCACAGCACGACCTTCTTCAAGCCGAAATGATCGATGAGCCCCGAGAGATCGTCGACATGATCGTCGATCGACTTGATCTCGCCGATGTCGGACAGCCCGTGGCCGCGCTTGTCATAGACCAGCAAGGACATTTCCCCATCGAGCGCCGAGACAATATCGTCCCAGATGCGGAAGTCGGTGCCGAGCGAATTGATGAATATGATCGCGCGCGCATTGTCGGTGGCCTTGAGGTGGCGATGGTGCAGCGTGATGCCGCCGATGGTGACGAATGACACGATTTCGATCCTCCACCTCCACATTGCACAAGGCATTTGGTTCGGTAAAATGATATTTTGCGCCATTTCATTAACTCGGGGGTTATCAAATCCATGGCCGAGAGCCGCATCCGCTTTCGTCATCTGCAGGCCTTCCTGGAGGTCGCGCGGCAGGGCAGCGTTGCCCGCGCCGCCGATTTCCTGCATGTCAGCGCCCCGGCGGTGACCAAGACGTTGCGTGAGCTGGAAGAGGCGCTCGGTGTCGCCGTTGTCGAGCGTGACGGGCGCGGTATCCGGGTCACAAGGCTTGGCGAGATCTTCCTCAGCCATGCCGGTTCGGCGATCACGGCGTTGAAACGCGGCGTCGATTCGGTTCGCCAGGACGACGCCATCAACCGGCATCCGATCCGCATCGGCGCGCTGCCGACCGTGTCGGCGAAGGTCATGCCCAAGGCCATGAGCCTGTTCCTTGGGGAAAATACCGGCGCGGCGATCAAGATCGTCACCGGCGAAAACGCGGTGCTTCTTGAGCAATTGCGCACCGGCGCGCTCGATCTTGTCGTCGGTCGGCTGGCAGCGCCCGAAAACATGACCGGCTTCTTCTTCGAGCATCTCTATTCCGAACAGGTGCTGTTCGTGGTGCGGGCCGGACATCCGCTGCTCGAACCGGGAGCGGATATCTTCGCCAGGCTCGATGAATTCCCGGTGCTGATGCCGACCCGGGAATCCGTCATCCGCCCCTTCGTCGATCGCCTGTTCATCACCAACGGCATGACCGCGCCGGCGACCGAGATCGAAACCGTCTCGGATTCGTTTGGCCGCTCCTTCATGCGGCAGAGCAATGCGGTGTGGATCATTTCGGCCGGCGTGGTTGCGAACGAGATCACCAGCGGCGCCTTCGTCGCCCTCCCGGTCGACACCGAGGAAACCAAGGGACCGGTCGGCCTGACGATGCGCACCGATACGGCGCCATCGCCGGCCTTCACCATCCTGCTGCAGACCATTCGCGAGGCGGCAAGGCCGGGCAAGTGAGGCGTCGGATCATTTGGACCGCTCCGTCTTTGCCGGAAATCTCCTAACCCAGAGGTTAATGAAACACCGCAAAATATCATTTTACCGAACCAAAACGCTGGTGCACTGTGCCGATGGAGGAGCCACAGAGGGAGGAACGTATGACCCATTCTATCGGCAGCAAATCCAGCATTAGCGACATTTCGCGACGCCAGTTCATCGCCACCTCGATCGCCGGCGGCGCCGCGCTCGCGCTCGGCGGCAAGAGCGCTTTCGCCCAGGCGGGCGAAACGCTCAAGGTCGGCTTCGTCAGCCCGCGCACCGGGCCGCTGGCCGGCTTCGGCCAGACCGACGGCTATGTGCTCGACCTTGCCCGCAAGGCGCTCGCCGGCGGCCTTGAGATCGGCGGCAAGAAGTACAGCGTTGAAATCCTCGACCAGGACACGCAGTCCGATCCCTCCCGCGCCGGCCAGCTCGCCAAGGACCTGATCAACAACCAGGCCATCGACCTGATGCTGGCGGTGTCGACGCCCGAGGTGATCAACCCGGTGGCCGATGCCTGCGAGGCCGCGGGGGTGCCCTGCCTGTCGACCGTCATGCCGTGGGAGGCCTGGTATTTCGGCCGTGGCGCGAAACCCGGCGCACCCTCGCCGTTCAAATGGACCTATCATTTCGGCTTCGGCGTCGGCGAGTTCTTCAAGACCTATATTTCGCAATGGAACCTGATCGAGACCAACAAGAAGGTCGGCGTCATGTATCCCAACGACGCCGACGGCAACGCCATCCGCGCCAATCTGGCGCCGCTCCTGGCCAAGCAAGGTTTTACGATCGTCGATCCCGGCGCCTACGAGACCGGCACCACCGACTATTCCTCGCAGATCGCGCTGTTCAAGCAGGAAGGCGTCGAGATCTTCAACTCCTTCCCGATCCCGCCTGACTTCGCCGCCTTCTGGCGCCAGGCGGCACAGCAGGGGCTGATCAAGCAGATCAAGATCGCCCAGGTCGCCAAGACCGGCCTGTTCCCGTCCGACATCGAGGCGCTCGGCGACCTCGGCATGAAGATTTCGAGCGCCGCCTATTGGCACAAGGCTTTCCCCTACAAGTCGCCGCTGACCGGCGTTTCGGGCACCGAGCTCGCCGACGGCTACGAGGCAGCGAGCGGCAAGCAGTGGACGCAGCAGCTCGGCGCCTCGATGTCGCTGCTGGACGCCGGCTTCGAAGCGCTGAAGGCCAGCACCGACGCCAAGGACAAGGCGGCGGTGGCCAAGGCGCTGAGCACGCTGAAGACCGAGACTATGATCGGCAAGGTCGATTTCACCAGCGGCCCTGTCGCCAATGTCTCGCCCGGCCCGATCATCGGCACGCAGTGGGTGGCCGCCAAGGAAGGCAGCAAATTCCCGCTCGACTATGTGGTGACCGAAAACGCCACCGATCCGAAGGTGCCTGTCGAAGCCAAGCTCCAGCCTTACAACGGCTGATGGACCGCAGACGAGGTGGTGACCCATCCGCAACAACAGGCTGTTCTCGTTGCCGCCGGCATCCACAAGCGCTTCGGTGCGCTTGTGGTGCTGGATGCGGTCGATTTCGCCATGGCGGCCGACGAGGCGGTCGGCATTGTCGGGCCGAACGGCGCCGGCAAGACGACGCTGCTCAGCGTGCTTTCCGGCGCCTTTCCGCCGAGTGCGGGCACGGTCAGGTTCAAAGGCGATGACGTGACGTCCTTGCCGGCGACGCAACGTTGCCGGCTCGGGCTGGTGCGCACGCATCAGGTGCCCAAACCATTCAGCGGCATGACCACTTTCGAGAATGTCTTCGTCGCGGCCTCGCACGGCGCCGGGCTCGGGCGGGACGAGGCCTATGAGGAGGCGCTCGGCTCGCTGAAGCTGTGCGGCATGCTTGATATTGCCAACCGCCGCGCCGAGACGCTCGGACTGCTCGACCGCAAGCGGCTGGAACTGGCGCGCGCGCTGGCGGCAAGGCCCACGCTGCTGCTGCTCGACGAGATCGGGGGCGGCCTGACCGACGGCGAAGCCGGTGAGCTCGTCGGCACGATCAAGGAATTGCGCCGCCGCAAGATCGGCATCGTCTGGATCGAGCACATCGTCCACATCCTGCTGCAAGTGGCCGAACGGCTGATCTGCATGGATGCGGGAAAAATCATCGCCGACGGCGAGCCGCAAGCCGTCATGGCCGATCCGGAGGTCGTGCGCGCCTATCTCGGCGGAGGCCCGAAATGAGCCTGCTGTCGGTTGAGGATCTCGTTGTCCGCCACGGCCTGCTGCAGGCGGTGCGCGGCGTCAGCTTCCGCATCGAACGCGGCGAGACGCTGGCGCTGGTCGGTGCCAACGGCGCCGGCAAGACGACGCTGCTCAGGGCAATTGCCGGCGCGCACCAGCCGGCGGCCGGCCGCGTGCTGCTGGACGGCGCCGATCTTACCAACGTGCCGTCGCACAAGCGCGTCGGCATGGGCATCGCGCTGGTGCCGGAAGGGCGAAAACTCTTCGTGCAGATGACGGTCGAGGAGAACCTTCTGCTCGGCAGAACCGCCGGCCGGCCGGGCGAGTGGAGCGTCGACAGGGTGCTCGACATGTTTCCCAATCTGAAGCCGCGCCGCCATGCCAAGACGGGCCATCTCTCAGGCGGCGAGCAGCAGGCGACGGCGATCGGCCGGGCGCTGATGAGCAACCCGGAAGTGCTTTTGCTCGACGAGGTTTCGCTCGGCCTGTCGCCGCTGATCGTCGACCGTGTCTACGCGGCCCTTCAGGGGCTGATGGCTTCCGGCACGACGATCATCCTGGTCGAGCAGGACCTCAGCCGCGCGCTGTCGGTCTCCGACAGGGTGATCTGCATGCTCGAAGGGCGCGTGGCGCTCGAAGGGCCGAGCAAGGCGGTGTCGCGCGACGAGGTGACGAAAGCCTATTTCGGCCTGCACCGGAAAAGTCCCGGGAGCGTTCCGGCATGAGCAACCAGATCATCCAGGGCATCCTGCTCGGCGGCTACTACGCGCTGATCGCCTGTGGCCTGTCCTTCATGTTCTCGGTGATGCGCATCATCAACCTCGCCCATGGCAGCCTTGCCGTGTTCGCGGCCTTTGCGCTGTGGTGGCTCGCCTCGCGGTTCCATATCCCGCCCTTTGTCGGCCTGCTGATCGTGCTGCCGCTGATGGCGGCGATCGGCTGGGCGCTGCAGCGTTTCCTGCTCGAACGCAGCGCGCGTGGCGGTGCGCTGCTGCCGATCCTGACCACGTTTGGGCTGGCGATCGTCATCGACAACATGCTGTTCGAGCAGTTCGGCGCCGACACGCGTTCGCTGGCGCCCTATATCGGCAGCCTGTCCTATGATTCCTGGGAATGGCCAGGCAACATCTATGTCGGCAAGCTCGCCGTGATCATGTTCGCCACCGCCGTGATCCTGCTGGGCGGGCTGCAGCTGTTCCTCACCCGCACCCGGCTTGGCCGCTCGATCCGCGCCACCTCGGAAGACCCCGATACGGCAGGCCTGGTCGGCGTCGATGCGCGTCGCGCCAATGCCATCGCCGCTTCCATCGCCATGGTCACGGTCGGCCTTGCCGGCGCCTTTCTGGGCATGCGCGCCACCTTCGATCCCTATGCCGGCGCGCCGCAACTGCTGTTCGCTTTCGAAGCCGCTGTGATCGGCGGCGCCGGTTCGCTGTGGGGAACGCTGGTCGGCGGCATCGTGCTGGCGCTTGCGCAGACAGTCGGCGCGCAAGTGCATCCGCAAGGCTTTCTGATCGGCGGCCATGCCGTGTTCCTCGTCGTGCTGTTCGTGCGGCTGTCCACGTCGGGCCTTGGCCTGCGCGGCCTGCTGCGCCTGCCTTCGCGGAGCGCGTCATGAGCGCCGTTTCGTCCTCGCCGATCATCGAGCGCGGCACGACGACGTCGCGGATCGCGGCGATTGCGGTCGCTGTCATCATCGCGCTGCTCGCCATCGCGCCGCAGTTCCTCTCGGCGGGCGCGGTCGACCGCATGACGGCATTGTTCATCTATGTGATCCTGGCGGCGATGTGGAACGCACTGGCCGGATTCGGCGGCCTGGTTTCCGTCGGCCAGCAGGTGTTCTTCGGGCTCGGCGCCTATTTCGCCATCCGGCTGGCCGATGCCGGCCTCAACCCTTTCGCCTCGCTTTTCGTATCGGCGATCGTTGTCGGCGTTGTCTCCTGGCCGCTGTCGTTGTTCATGCTGCGGCTGAGGAACGGCGAGTTCGCCATCGGCATGTGGGTGATCGCGGCGCTGACGCATCTCCTGGTCAATCTCGACCGGCTGGTGCAAGGCGAAACCGGTACGTCGCTGATCTCGCTCAACGTCTACGATGCCGGCACCAGGCGGGTGGCGATCTACTGGCTGGCGCTGGCCTCGATGACCGCCCTGCTCGGCATCCTGTTCGGCCTGCTGCGCGGCAGCACGGGTGCCGCCATCCGCGCCATCCGCGACAATGAGGATGCCGCCGCCTCGGTCGGCGTGCGCGTCACCGGCACCAAGCGGCTTTTGTTCGTGCTTGCCGCCTTCGGCATCGGCGTTGCCGGTGCGCTGTGGCTGGCGACCTCCATCACCTTCCAGCCGAAAACCTACTTCAACGTCCAATGGACCGCCTACATGATCTTCATGGTGCTGGTCGGCGGCATCGGAACGTTCGAGGGAGCCATCCTTGGCGCGCTGGTGTTCTTCCTCATCGAGACCTGGTTCGGCGGCACCGGGGTCTGGTACCTCGTCGGCCTCGGCGCCACCGCCGTGCTGTTCTCGCTGTTCTTGCCGCGCGGCCTGTGGGGGACGATCGAGGCGCGCTTCGGCTTGCGCCTGCTCCCGGTCGGCTACCGCGTCAGGCTTCCGGAAAATGCTCCGGCCGATGACGGCAGCGCCCCCTCGCCGGAGCGAACCACACTTGATCAGGAGAAGGCATGACCATGCTTTTCGGCAAGACGATCCTCATCACCGGCGTCGCCTCGGGCATCGGCGCTCGCACGGCGGAACTCGCCGGCCAGCTTGGCGCGGACGTGATCGGCGTCGATGTACGCGAGCCGGCGGCAGCGGTGGGCAGTTTCGTCAAGGCCGATATCTCGTCGAAGGCCGGCGTCGACGAGTTGGTCGCGCGCCTGCCACAGCGCATCGATGCGCTCTGCAATGTCGCCGGCCTCTCCGGCAACACCGGCGCGGTGTCGACGCTGGCCGTCAACTTCTTCGGGCTGCGGGCGCTTTCGGAAGGGCTCGCGCCCAGACTTCGCGAAGGCGGCGCCATCGTCAATGTCGCCTCGATCGCCGGCTACGGCTGGCGCGCCAATCTCAACCGAGCGGCCTCGATGGTCGGCATCGAGGGTTTCCCGGATGTCGCCAAGGTGGTCGCCGATCATGCGGTCAGGAACGAGGAAGGCTATCCCGTCTCGAAGGAACTGCTCCTGCTGTGGACCTTTCGCGCGGCGCACCAGGATCTGTTCAAACGCCGTGGCATCCGCGTCAATGCAGTGAGCCCGGGACCGGTCGAGACGCCGATCCTGAAACAGTTCCGCACCGTGCTTGGCGATGCCCGGGTCGACAGCGACATTGCCAGGGTCGGACGGGCCGGCACATCGGGCGATATAGCGCCTGTCGTGCTGTTCCTATGCTCGGACGGCGCGCGCTGGGTCAACGGCGCCAACGTGCCGGTCGACGGCGGCCTCGAAGCATCGATCAACGCCGAAGTGCTCGGCTTCTAACCGCGAAGCTCCAGACGGAGCGAGGGAGACAATCATGGATATCGGACTTCTGATCGACGGCGACAAAAGGGATGCGTCCGGCGCGGCCGCCTACGAGCGCATGGACCCGTTCACCGGCAAACTGGCAACGCGCGCTGCCGCTGCCAGCGTTGCCGACGCCAATGCTGCCGTGGAAGCCGCGGCCGCTGCCTTTACGACGTGGTCGAAGACCGGGCCGGGCGAGCGCCGCGCCTTGCTGTCCAAGGCGGCCGACGTCATGGCCTCCAAGGTCGGCGAATTCACCAAATTGATGATGGAAGAGACCGGCGCTACCGGCCCCTGGGCCGGTTTCAACGTGATGCTGGCGGCCAACATGCTGCGCGAGGCGGCGGCGATGACGACGCAGATTTCGGGCGAGGTCATCCCTTCCGACAAGCCGGACACGATCGCCATGGCGATCCGCCAACCCGCCGGCGTGTGCCTCGGCATCGCGCCGTGGAATGCGCCGGTCATCCTCGGTACCCGCGCCATCGCCATGCCGATCGCCTGCGGCAACTCGGTGGTGCTGAAGGCCTCCGAAATGTGCCCCGGCACACACCGATTGATCGGTCAGGTGCTGGTCGAGGCCGGCCTGCCCAAGGGCGTCATCAATGTCGTCACCAACGACCCCAGGGATGCCGCTGCGATCGTCGAGGCGCTGGTCGCGCATTCCTCGGTCAAGCGCGTCAACTTCACCGGCTCGACCAAGGTCGGGCGCATCATCGCCGAGCTTGCCGGACGGCATCTGAAGCCTGCGCTGCTCGAACTCGGCGGCAAGGCGCCGCTGCTGGTTCTGGACGACGCCGACATCGATGCAGCGGTCAACGCGGCGACCTTCGGCGCCTTCATGCATCAGGGCCAGATCTGCATGTCGACCGAGCGGCTGATCGTTGACGAGAGGATCGCTGACGAATTCGTTTCCAAGCTGGCCGCCCGCGCGTCGGGCCTGCCGGCCGGCGATCCACGCGGCCATGTCGTGCTGGGCTCGTTGATCAGCAGCCAGGCGGCCGACAAGATGGAGGAGCTTGTCGCCGACGCCGTCGCCAAGGGCGCCAAGCTTGTCGCCGGTGGCAAGCGCACTGGCACGGTTGTCGAGGCAACGCTGCTCGACCATGTGACGCCTGCCATGCGCGTCTATGCCGAGGAATCCTTCGGGCCGGTCAAGCCGGTGATCCGGGTGAAGGGCGAGGACGAGGCGGTGCGTGTCGCCAACGACACGGAATACGGCCTGTCGTCGGCGGTGTTCAGCCGCGACATCAAGCGTGCCATGGCGGTCGCCGCGCGAATCGAGGCTGGCATCTGCCACATTAACGGCCCGACCGTCGGCGACGAGGCGCAGATGCCGTTCGGCGGCGTCAAGGGCTCGGGCTATGGCCGCTTCGGCGGCAAGGCCTCGATCGCCGAATTCACCGATTTGCGCTGGGTGACCATCGAGGACCCCGGCCAGCACTATCCGTTCTGAGCCGGCCTCGTCTCGCTGTCGGCAATACGGACCAAACGGCCAGGGACGGCGTGAAGCGAACGCTGGCGGATCGCATCAGACCGGGCGCCAGTTCGATGCAGCCAGTGTCGATCCCGCCGCCCGTGCGGTTGAAGGCATCGGTGATGTTGCTGACCGGCTCGGCGCAAAAGAACGGCTCGCCGGGCGGCGTGTAGAGAACAAGGAAATCGAGCGGCGCCTCGGCCTCGATGTCCAGTCGCCGTCCGTGTTCGGGCCAGGAGATCCGGGCGCGGCGCGCCCATCCGGTGAAAACCGTGTCGAAGTCCACTTCCGATACGTCGAAACCGATGGACGGGTCGGCTCCTGCCGGCGGCAGGACATGCCGGACGGGCAGGACCTCCGTGTCCGTCTCCCACATGCCTGACACCGGCGCCTGGACATGCGCCCACGGCGTCGACGGGAAATAGGGATGGAGGCCGAAGCCAAACGGCATCGGTGCGTCCGACAGGTTGCGTACCTTGATGGTCACGCAAAGCCTGCCGTCAGCCAGCGTTATCTCTTGCTCGGCTTCATAGCTCCACGGCCAGGAATCGGCGGCGTGGCGATAGCGCAGGACGATCGTGCCGGCTTCATGCCTGACGACCACCCAGGGCCGGCGCCAGCCATGACCATGCTCACGATGAGGATCGTCGGCGGTCGTCGGAAGCCGGATGGTGCGTCCCGCGAACTCGAATCGGCCGCCCCTTATGCGATTGGAATAGGGAACGAGCGGGAAGCAGGCCATGGCGCCGGCATCGCGACTACTGATCGCCGCTGGATCGGCCGGGCGCAGCCAATCCACAGCGGCGCCATCTTGCCACCATCGATACGACGCCAGCGCACCGCCGGCGGCCGGAGCAATGTCGACCGTCGCGATGCCATCGCTGATCGAGACCAGTTCCGTGCGCTGCGGGGCAACCGCAGCGAAATTCTTTGTCATCGGCGCTCCCCCGTCCCTTGACTCCAATCGCCATGGCGATAAGACATATCATATGAATAGTATGAAGAATAAGAAATCTTTTAGCACGGCACGGACGTCGCGGGTTGCCATGGCGGTTTCCAGCGGCTCCACCGCATTGCACGCGACCGTCGTCGAGCAGATCGGCCTGCGCATCGTGCAGGGCGACTTCCTGCCCGGCGAGGCGCTGCCCAATGCCGACGATTCCAGCGAGATGCTGGGGGTCAGCCGCACGGTGCTGCGCGAGGCGATCAAGGTTCTGGCGGGCAAGGGGCTGGTCGAATCGCGGCCGAAGACCGGCACGCGAGTGCGCCCACGCTCCGACTGGAATTTCCTTGATCCGGACGTGCTGTCATGGCGCTACACCGGCGGTGTCAGCGCCGACGATGTGCGGGCGCTGTTCGAACTGCGCCGCGCCATCGAACCGATGTCGGCAGCACTTGCCGCCCAGCGCGCCACGCCGGCACAGATCGCCGAGATCCAGGCGGCACTCGCCGAAATGGAAGCGGTGAGCGACGATGGCGACCGCTTCGCCAAGCCCGATCTGGTGTTCCACCAGACCATCCTGCGCATGACCGGCAATGAGCTGATCGGCTCGCTGGCGGCACTGGTCGAAACCGCGCTGGTGATGAGCTTTCGCCTCTCCAATGACAATCCGGAAGGCCAACGCCATTCCTTGCCGCTGCATCGCGAGGTGGCCGAGAAGATCGCCGCCGGCGACGCCGCCGGCGCGCAGAAGGCACTGCTGGTTCTCATCGACAATGCCGAGGACGACGTGCGCCGCAGCGTCGAGAACCGCAACAGACGCCGCCAGGATCGGGGCCAGCAATCGTGACCGACACCAAACGCAAACTGCGGTCCGAAGCCTGGTTCGGCGGTGAAGGCAAGAACGCCTTCATGCACCGCAGCTGGATGAAGAATCAGGGCATCCCGGCCGACGCCTTCGACGGCCGCCCGGTGATCGGCATCTGCAACACATGGTCGGAGCTGACGCCGTGCAATGCGCATCTGCGGGCGCTGGCCGATCACGTCAAACGCGGCGTCTACGAGGCCGGCGGTCTGCCGCTCGAGTTCCCTGTCATGTCGCTGGGCGAAAGCAACATGCGTCCCACAGCCATGCTGTTTCGCAATCTGGTCAGCATGGATGTCGAGGAATCCATTCGCGGTAACCCCATCGACGGCGTCATCCTGCTGGTGGGCTGCGACAAGACCACCCCGGCGCTCTTGATGGGGGCCGCCTCGTGCAATCTGCCGACCATCACCGTTTCCGGCGGGCCGATGCTCAACGGCAAGTTCCGTGGGCAGGATATCGGCTCGGGTACCCATGTCTGGAAATTCGCCGAGGAAGTGAAGGCCGGCCGCATGCCGGTCGCCGACTTCCTCGCCGCAGAACAGGGCCAGAGCCGGTCGGCCGGCAGTTGCATGACCATGGGCACGGCCTCGACCATGGCCAGCATGGTGGAAGCACTCGGCATCGGCATGCCGGACAACGCCGCGATCCCGGCCGTGGATTCGCGCCGTGGCGTGCTCGCGCAGATGGCCGGACGCCAGATCGTCGATCTGGTCCGCAGGGACGTGAAGATTTCGGACATTCTCACGAAGCAAGCGTTCGAGAACGCCATACGCGTCAATGGCGCGATCGGCGGCTCGACCAATGCGGTGCTGCATCTGATCGCCATCGCCAACCGGGTCGGCGTCGATCTCAGCCTCGAAGACTGGGACCGCCTTGGCCGCGACGTTCCAACCATTGTCGACCTGATGCCGTCGGGCCGGTTCCTGATGGAAGATTTCTACTATGCCGGGGGGCTGGCTGCGGTCATGGCGTCGCTTGATGAAGTGGGGCTTCTTCATCGCGACGTCATGACCGTCAGCGACAAGACGATCGGCGCGTTGATCGACGGCGCGCCCAACTACAACCGCGAGGTTATCCGGCCGCTGAGCGAACCGTTGACCGAGCAAGGCGGCATCTCGATCCTGCGCGGCAATCTGGCGCCCAATGGCGCGGTCATCAAGCCGTCGGCGGCAACGCCGGAACTGATGCAGCATCGCGGCAAGGCGGTCGTGTTCGAGAACATCGAGCATTACTACGCCCGCATCGACGATCCGGAGCTGGATATCGACGCCTCGTCGGTGATGGTGCTGAAGAATTGCGGGCCGCGCGGCTATCCCGGCATGGCCGAGGTCGGCAACATGCCGCTGCCGGCGAAGCTGCTCAGGCAGGGCGTCTCCGACATGGTGCGCATCTCGGATGCACGCATGAGCGGCACGGCCTACGGCACGGTGGTGCTGCATGTCGCGCCGGAGGCCGCGGCCGGTGGCGCGCTGGCCTTGGTGCGCGACGGCGATCTCATCGAGCTCGATGTCGCCGGCCGCCGGCTTGAACTGCTGGTATCGGACGAGGAGCTAGCGATCCGCCGCCGCGACTGGAAGCCGCCGGAGCCGCCTGAAGGCGGCTACCAGAGCCTCTATGTGGAGCGCGTGCTGCAGGCCGACAAGGGCTGCGACTTCGACTTTCTCGTCGGCCGGCGCGATGCCGGCATCCCCCGGCATTCCCATTAGAGAGGCGCGCGATGACGGATGAAATCGGCTACGCCATCTACCCAAGCCTCAAGGGCCGCAGCGTCTTCATAACCGGCGGCGGCAGCGGCATCGGCGAAAGCCTGGTGCGCCATTTCTGCGCGCAAGGCAGCCGCGTCGCCTTCGTCGATCTGGCGGAGGAGCCTTCCAGGCATCTGGTCGAGGCGATCGCGGCCGAAGGACACCCAGCGCCGCTGTTTATTCCGTGCGATCTGCGCGATGTCGAGCAGCTACAGGCGGCAACCGCGCAGGCGATGCGGCACAATGGCCCGATCCAGGTGCTGTGCAACAATGCCGGCAACGATGACCGCCATCAGACCAAGGACGTGACGGTGGCCTATTGGGACGACCGCATGGCGGTCAACCTGCGCCACCAGTTCTTCGCCGCGCAGGCGGTGCGACCGCAGATGAGCGCGCAGGGGGGTGGCTCGATCATCAATTTCGGCTCCATCACCTGGATGGTCGGCGATCCCGATTGTCCGGCCTATGTCACCGCGAAAGCCGCCGTCTACGGCATGACGCGGGCGCTGGCCCGCGAACTCGGCCCCGAGCGCATCCGGGTCAACTGCATGGTGCCGGGCTGGGTGATGACCGAGCGCCAGATGCGCCTGTGGCTCAATCCGGCCGGTGAACGCCAGATCGCCGAAAGGCAGTGCCTGCCCGACCGGCTGCAGCCCGCCGACATCGCGCGCATGGCGCTGTTCCTCGCCGCCGACGACAGCCGCATGTGCACGAGCCAGCAGTTCATCGTCGATGCGGGCTGGGTGTGACCGACACGGCTCCAAGGGAAGAAGGGTATTTCATGCGTCTTGTTCAGTACAGAATGCCGGATGGCAGCAGGCGGGTCGGCCGCGTCTCCGAAGACGGCAATCACCTGCACCCGCTCGACAAGACCGGCAGCGTGCTGGAGCTTGCCGAAGCGGCGATCGCCGAGGACATGTCCGTCGCGTCGCTGGTCGAGAAGCGCACGAGCGCTGCAACGATCGACTACGACGAGCTGTTGCGCGATGGCCGCGTGCTGGCTCCCGTCGATCATCCGGAACCGGCGCGCTTCCTGGTAACCGGAACCGGCCTGACTCATACCGGTAGTGCCGCCGCGCGCAACCAGATGCATGTTCTGACCCATGGCGACGGTGCCGAGGAATCCGATTCCTTGAAAATCTTCCGCATGGGGCTGGAGGGCGGCAAGCCTGGCGCCGGCAAGATCGGCATCCAGCCCGAGTGGTTCTTCAAGGGCGTCGGCACCTGCGTTGTGCCGCCCGGCGCGCCGCTGCCGATGCCGGCATTCGCGAAAGCCGGCGCGGAGGAAGCCGAGATCGTCGGGCTTTATCTCAATGGGCCGGACGGCCATCCCTATCGCATCGGCTATGCGCTCGGAAACGAATATTCCGACCACGTGACGGAGGGCGAGAACTACCTGTACCTCGCGCATTCGAAGCTTCGCTCCTGTTCGATCGGGCCCGAGCTGCTGATCGGCGACCTGCCCGAAGAAGTCCGGGGCCATTCCCGCATCCTGCGCGACGGCACTGTCATCTGGGAACAGGAGTTCCTGTCGGGCGAGGCGCACATGTCGCACTCGATCGCCAATCTCGAGCACTTCCATTTCCGCTACCCGATGCACCGAAGGGCGGGCGACCTGCACGCCTATTTCTTCGGCGCGGCGGTGATGAGTTACGCCTCCGGCATCAAGACGGCCTCCGGCGACGAGTATGAAATCCAGGCACAGGCATTCGGCAAGCCACTGCGCAACCGGATGGTGTCGGTGCCGGACGAGGGACTGGTCACCGTCACCCAGCTGTGACGGCAGAGGCCCGGAAATTACGGTCCACCAGAACGACAATGGGAGATTAAAAATGGGACTGAAGAAAGCGTTTCTAAAACTAGCGACAATCGGGCTCGGCATCGGCCTGATGACATCGGCGGCCTTGGCCGCGAACCTTCGGGTGTTGGCCTGGGACGGCTATGCCGACCCGGACTGGGTGAAGGATTTCACCGCGGCAACCGGCATCGGCGTCGATGTCGTCTTCATCGGCAGCGATGACGAGATCTGGGCCAAGATCAAGGGCAGCGAAGGCCAGGATTTCGATGTCTTTGCCGTCAACACCGCCCAGCTGCAGCGCTATATCAAGGCGGACCTGGTGTCTCCGATAGACATCACCAAGCTGCCCAACCAGAAGGAGGTGCTGCCGCGCTTTCGCGATCTGTCCCAGGTCAGCGGCGACACCAAGGACGGCAAGGTGTTCGGCATCCCGTTCTGCTTCGATTCCATCGGGCTGATCTACGACACCGACAAGGTCAAGCCGGCACCGACCTCGATGTCGGTGCTGTGGGATCCGGCCTACAAGGGCAAGGTCCTGGCCTACGACAATGGCGAGCACAATTTCTCGTTCACCGCGCTGACGTTCGGTTACAAGGATCCGTTCAACCTCGACGCGGAGCAGATGGCGGCGGTCAAGGCCAAGCTGGTCGAGCTCAAGCGCAATGTGCTGAGTTTCTACACCACCGCCGACGAGGCGCAGCAGATCTACCAGAACAATGACGTTGCCCTGATCTGGGCCAATTACGGCCAGCAGCAGGTCAAGGCGCTGCAGAAGATCGGCGCCCATGTCGCCTACGTCAATCCGAGTGAAGGCGCTCTGGCCTGGCTCGACAATTGGGTGATCTCCAAGGGTGTGCGCGACAATGCGGCGGCCGAGAAGTGGATCGACTTCATGCTGACGAAGAAGGTCAGCGGCGAGCTTTCCGAGCGCACCGGTTTCGGCAACACCGTGGTCGAGTCAAGCAGCGCCGGCAGCAACGACAAGCTGGTCTGGCTGAACAATGTCGAGGACCCTCTGAAGCGGTCGGACATGTGGAACGAGATCAAGGCGACGCCCTGATCCTTTCCGAGGCCCGATCCAGAATGACCCGGCGGTCCGGACGTTCCGGACCGCCGCAGCGTATGCGAGACTGTACCATGAACCAGAACACCGACCTGCTGACGCTGCGGTCCGTCTCGAAATCCTACGGCACGGTTCCCGTGCTGCACGACATCGACCTGTCTATCCCGGATGGCGAGTTCCTGACCGTTCTTGGACCGTCGGGCTCGGGCAAGACCACGGTCCTGCGGCTGATCGGCGGGCTGGAGCCGCTGACCGCGGGCGAGATCCGCCTCGACGGCCAGGACATCAGCCGCATGCCGATCAACAAGCGACCGTTCAACACCGTGTTCCAGGACTATGCGCTGTTTCCGCATATGACCGTTTCTGGCAATGTGGGCTATGGTCTCTCGGTGCGCCATGTCCAGCGCAAGGAGATTGCGCGCCGTGTCGCGGAAGCCCTCGATCTCGTGCAACTCGGACGTTTCGCCGACCGCTTTCCGGCACAGCTTTCCGGCGGCCAGCGCCAGCGCGTCGCGCTCGCCCGAGCGCTGATCTGCCAGCCACGCCTGATCCTGCTTGACGAGCCGCTCGCCGCGCTCGACCTCGAACTGCGCCGGCAGATGCAGGAGTTCCTGAAATCCATCCAGCGCGAGATCAAGACCACCTTCCTTTTCGTCACGCATGACCAGGAAGAAGCGATCGGCATGGCCGACCGGATCTGCGTCATGCAGGCCGGCCATATCCGCCAGCTCGGCACGCCGCACGAGCTTTACTACAAGCCGAATTGCGAGTTCGTGGCGCGCTTCTTCGGCGAGAACAATCTGGTGGCCGGAAAGCTCGGCCCCGTCCAGGGCGAGCAGCGGCCGATCGAGACCGCACTTGGGCGGCTGATCTGTTCGATCAGCGACCAGCCGCATCTGAAGGCCGCACCAGACGGCGCGAGCGCCTTCGCGGCGTTCCGACCCGAGGCCTTGCATCTCGCCGACGCCACGGACGCCGACAACCGCTTTTCCGGCACCATCTCCGATCTGGCCTTTGCCGGATCGTCCACCGTCGCCACGATCACGGCGTGCGCGGACACTGCCGCGCAGCGGCTGCGGCTGCGAACCCCAAGCCGGATCGACGGCAGCGCGCTGAGATCCGGCGAGACGGTTTCGCTTTCGTTTGCGCCGCATGAAGGCCATCTGGTGCTGGCATGAGCGCGGCCGTCACGACACAGCCCGAGGAAAGGCGTTTGTCGCTGCTGGTGACCGTGCTGGCTTTCGCTCTGCCGGTGATCTTCGTCCTGGTGCCGCTGGCGATCTTCCTGGTCTACAGTTTCTTCAGCGTCGACCAGGGCACGATCGTCTACGCGCCGACGCTCGGCAACTATGTCAGGTTCTTTACCGACCCGATCTTCCTGCCGGTGTTCTGGAACACCATCGTGCTGTGCGTGTCGGTGGCCGTCATCTCCATCCTGCTCGCCTATCCCGCTGCCTATTTCCTGACGACGCTGAGAGGGCGGTGGCGCTATGCCCTGCTGATGCTGCTTCTGGTGCCGCTGCTGATGAGCTACGTCATCAAGATCTACGCGATCCGCAGCATCCTCGGCCTCAACGGCTTCCTCAACAAGGCGCTGGTGGCAATCGGCATCCTGCAGCAGCCGTCGACGCTTTTCGTGTTCAACATGAACGCCATCCTGTTGACGCTGAGCCTGCTTTTGATCCCCTTCGCAATCTTGCCTATCTTCCTGTCGCTGGAGCGGATACCGCAGACCTTGCTGCGTGCTTCCGACGATCTTGGCGCGAGCAGCTTGCAGACGTTCCTGCGCATCACCCTGCCGCTCAGCCTGCCCGGCGTCGCCTCGGCGGCGAGCTTCGTCTTCGTGCTGGCGATCGGCGATTTCCTGACGCCGCAAATGGTCGGCGGGATCAGCGGCTTCACTTTCGGCCGCATCCTCTACAGCCAGTTCGGCACGGCCTATAACTGGCCGTTCGGCGCCGCACTGTCGGTGGCGCTGGCGATCGTGGTGATCTGCGCAATCCTCATCGGCGAACGGTTCGGGCGCAGACGGGGGACGTCGGTATGAACGCCCTGCCCCGCCCCTCCACCATCTTCTTGGCCGCGATCACAACGCTGGTCGCGATGCTGCTCTACAGCCCGCTATTGGTGCCGATCGTGTCGTCGTTCTTCGCCATCTCGCACGGCGATGTCGACTGGTCGTCACCCACCCTCTCGACCTACCGGGCTCTGGCCGGGAATCACGACATCCTGGCTGCCTTGCGCACCACGCTGATCGTCGGCCTGTGCACCGTCGTGCTCGCGGTGGTCAGCGGAACGTTGCTGGCACTCTATTATCACGGCCGTCGCTCGGGGCGCGCGATCCTGCAGTTCATCATCTTCCTGCCGTTCCTGATGCCGCCGATCATCAGCGGCCTGGCGCTGCTGATCTTCTTCCGCGAGATCGGCCTCGAACGTTCGCTGCTGACGGTCGTCATCGGCCATACGGTCTTCGTGCTGGCGATCGTCTATCGCACCGTGCTGATGCGGCTGCAGTCGATGAGCCGCACGCTGGTCGAAGCGTCCTACGATCTCGGCGCCACCGGCTGGCAGACCTTCTGGCGCATCATACTGCCGAACCTGTCGAGCGCCATGGTCGGCGGCGCCATCCTGGCCTTCGCGCTGTCGTTCGACGAAACCATGATCACCATCCTGGTCACCGGCACGCAGAGCACGTTGCCGGTCAGGCTGTGGGCGATGATGCGGCTTGGCTTCTCACCCGACATCAATGCACTGGTGGCGCTGATCCTGATGTTCACCGTGCTGCTCTGCGTCCTCGCCGCCCGTTTCCTGATCCCCAGGCAGATGGCGACGGAGCGGAGCTGAGCGCTGGCTTACAGGGCGATGCTTGTCATCGGGGAACGGCAGTTGGATCGAGGTCGAAGACACGCCCCCGATTGAGGATGTTCTTCGGGTCGAGCGCCGTCTTCAGCCGCCGCATCGTGGCGATTTCGGCGTCGCTGCGCACCAGATGCAGCCACTGTTTCTTGTCGAGGCCGATGCCATGTTCGGCCGAAACGCTACCTCCCGCCGCTGCCACACCGCGATAGACGATGCCGTAGGCGGCCGCCGGATCCGCCGTCAGCACCTGGTAGTGCAGATTGCCGTCGCCGAGATGACCGAAGACATAGATGTCGGCGCTGGGATCGACGGCATGGATGGCCGCGTCGGCTTCTTGCAGGAACGCGCCCATGCGCGCCAGCGGGATGCTGATGTCGACGCCGATCAGGCCTTTGATCGAAAACAGCACGCGATTGGCGTCCTCCCGCACGTCCCAGAGCGCCCGGAATTCGCGCGGCGACTGCGAGACGACGACATCGTCGACCACGCCGTCCTCGACCGCCTGCATCAGGACCTCGGCGAAGCGCTCGCCGTCGCGCTCGGGCTCGCTGCCCTGGATTTCGGCCAACACATAGACCGGGGAGCCCACAGGCAACGGCGCCGGCATGGCCATGCTGGCAGCCATGACGTCATAGAGCGGTGCGAAATTCACCTCATAGGCAGACAATAACGGGCCGAGCCTTTGCCGCAGCAGCCCGAGCAAGGCGATCGCCGCATCGAGCGAAGCGAGCGCGCAGAAGGCGTTCACCTCGGAGGCCGGCTTGGGGTGCAGCCGGAGCGCGGCGCGGGTGACGACACCGAGCGTCCCTTCCGCGCCGATGAAGAACTGGCCGAGGTCATAGCCGGAATTGTCCTTGGGCAGGCCCTTGAGCGAGGACAGCACGCTGCCATCGGCCAGCACGGCCTCCAGCCCGAGCACCTGCGCCCGGTACATGCCATAACGCAGCACGCGGATGCCGCCGGCATTGGTGGCGATGTTGCCGCCGACCGTCGCCGAGCCGCGCGCGCCGATATCGACGCCGAACATCAGCCCGGCGCCGTCGGCCGCCTCCTGCACCGCCTGCAGCGTCGCGCCCGCTTCGGCGACGATGCTGGCGGCTTGAGCGTCCGGCGCGGCGAGGCCGCTCATGCGTTCCAGCGACAGCACGATCTCGCCGGGCTGGACGCGGGTGCCGCCAGCCAGCCCGGTGCGCCCGCCCTGGACGACGACCGGCTGGCCGAGAGCGTTGCAGCCAGCGAGCGCTGCCGCGACACCGACGGTATCGCGCGGACGCAGCACGACTTCGGGCAGCACGCCAAGCTTGCCGTCGGGATCGTCGCGATAGCGCTGGTCGACATCGGCGCCGGCAAGCACGCCGCCCGCGCCCAGCCGATCGCCAAGGGCGGAGAGAAGCCGTTGCGTTTCAGGTGACATCGGACTCAGGCGCCGGCGTGGCGAAGCGCGTCGTCTGCGTCCCGCGACCGGATGGGCCGATGAGTATTTCCGTCCGACACGCTTGCCATCCTTCAACTGCAGCCGGCCGATCCTATTCGGGATCGCCTGCCGTGCAAGCGATATCGCCTGCCCTGAGCGACGCCGGCATCAATCACCGTAAGACGCGATCGATGCCGGCAGCACTATGTCTGCTTACTGAAGCTTGGCCTGCAGCGCGTTGACGTCGTCGGTGGTCATTTCGCCGTCGGTGGTCACCTTGCCGTCGATGATCTTCCACAGCCGGAACGGGCCGGTGATGTCGCCGAATTTGTCGAAGGCGACCGGACCGATGACGCCTTCGTAGCGGATCGGCTTGCCGTCCTTGATCAGGCCGAGCGCCTTGGCGAACTCCTCCTTGCCGGCGAAGATCGGCGTGCCGGCCGGATCGACCGCCTTGTACATGGCATCCTTGATCTTGGCCGGATCCTCCGAGCCGGCAATGGCGATAGCCAGCCCGACAATGGCCCCGGCATCATAGGAACGATCGGCCGCCGGGTTGGAGGGTTCGATGCCGGAGAATGCCTTGTAGTTCTTGGTGAAGTACTCGGTCGATGCGGTCGGGCTGGTTCCCGACGACGTGCCGTAGGCGTCCTTCAGATAATCGGCGCCAACCGATTCAATGAAATCAGGGCTGTTCATGCCGTCATTGAGCAGGAATTTCTGCACGCCGCCTTGCGAAATCCAGGTGCGGGCAACGGTGGCGCCGTCGACCGGCGTGCTGACCAGATAGAGGCCGTCCGGCTCGCCGGCCATCGCTGCCGTGACTTCCGAGGCATAGCTCGACTGCTTCTCGTTGTAGGGCGTGTCGGAGACGATGGTGCCGCCGAGCGCTTTGTAGGCGCGCGAGAATTCGGCCACCATGTTGACGCCGAAATCGTTGTTGACGTGGATGATCGAAAGCTTCTTGAAGCCCTTGTCTATGGCGTATTTGGCGGCAGCCACACCTTGCAGCGCATCGGACGTGATGGTGCGGAAGAAGATGCCGTTGGTCTTGCCGTCGCGGCCAAGCGCGGTCAGCGTCGGCGAGGAGGACGCCGGCGAGACCTGGACGATCTTGGCAGGTGCTGTGACAGAGGTCAGGATCGGGATCGACACCGACGAGATGATGCCGCCGATGATGACTGGCACCTTCTTGACCTGGACCAGCTGGGTCGCGGCGTCGACGGCGATGTTGCCCTGGCTCTGGCTGTCGCGCGTATCGGTCACCAGATCGCAGCCGCGCACGCCGCCGGCTTCGTTGATGTCGCGAAAAGCCATTTCGACCGACTTGGCGCCGGCCTGGCCGTATTCGCCGGCCGGACCGGTCAGTTCCATGACGAGGCCGACGGTGATCTTGCAATCGGCGGCCTGCGCTGCGCCCGCCATCGTGACGAGAGCAAGCGCGGTGGTGAGTTGGAGTATCGTCTTTCTCATTGTTGTTCCCCTTTCGTTACTCGACACTAATTGATCTCTGGAGCCTGTTCAGCTTTCCGGCACCTGCAGCCAGGTTTCATGCAGGTGTCGCCATTCGACGCCGTTGGGCGCCGATGAACTGGGGGTGAAGACAGCGCTCGACTGGCGGCGGCTGTGCTTGCCGCCGCGCAACTGCGCCTCGACGTAAAGGACGACGATGGAGTCCTCGGTTTGCCAACCGGGCCTGATATCCTCGATCGAAATGGCAAACCCGTCGTCGCACGTGGCGCGGCTTGAGCGGACATGATCAATCACAGCGTCACGGTCGAGGATCTCGCCGCTCGGTGCGATCATGGTCAGGCCTTCGCCCATGACGTCTTCGAAGCGCGAGAAATCCACCGTGTTCGCACGCGCGGCGACGAACCATTCAACGAAGAAGCGATGCAGGCCGACGACCTCGGCGCTGGCCCGCGAAAACAGCGTCGAGTTGCTGGCGCTCATGTGCGGCCTGCGTTCAAATTGTAGTGCATGATCGAGCCGTGGCGGCCGTGACGGTCGCGCTCCAGCGCGTAGACATCGCCAAGGGGACCTTGGCCCTGCGCGATCACAGCCGCGATCTTCGCCCGGTCATCGGCGTCGAGCGGGACGTCCATGATGCCAGCATTGGCGAGCGCATGCGCCTGATTGCGGGCGCCGACGATGACGGCGGCGACTCGCGGCTGATCCAGCACCCATGCGCTGGCGATGGTGGCGATGTCGACGCCGTGCCGGTCGCCGACGGCCTTCAATGCCTGGAGCAGCTGCTGGAACAGGTCCCAGCCGCCGAAATCGTCGATGATCAGCTTGTATTTGACCAGCGAGCGGTTTTCGAGCGGCGTGCTGGGTTCGGCGACCCCAAGCCATTTGTCACTGAGGAAGCCGCCGGCTACCGAACCATAGCAGAGGAAGCTGACGCCGTTTGTCTTCGCAAGCGCTGCGAGATTGTGCGCAGGCCGCTGATCGAGTACCGAATATTGCAGTTGCTGGCTGACCAGCGGAATGCCGGCGGCGAGGATTTCGGCCAGCCGAGGCGTGTCGAAATTGGTGGTGCCGAGATTGCGCACCTTGCCCTCGCGCCGAAGCTCGTCGAGCCAGCCCATCGCCTCGACATAGCGAGGCTGGTCATAGTCCCACCAGTGAAACTGGACGAGATCGAGCCGCTCGGTCTTCAGCCTGCGCAGCGACTGCTCGACGATGCCCCTGATATAGTCGCGGCTGATCGTTGCCAGCCGTTCCAGGTCGGGCACCAGCTTGGTATGCACCTTCATTCTTGCGGCAACGTCGAGGCCGCGCTCGCTGGCCAGCCGCAGGCGCGCGGCGCCGATCAGTTCCTCGACGCCGGTGTAGATATCGGCGCAATCATAGGTCCAAATGCCAGCATCGAAGGTGGCGATCAGGTCGGTCACCGCCTGTTGTCGGTCGATGGTGCCATGGCCGCCGGCAAGCTGCCAGCCGCCGCGGATGACACGCGAGATGGTGTAGCCGGGGCCGAGTTCGAAAGTCTTGGCGGTCATCCCTTGTCATTCTCCTTCGGCAGCGGCACGGCCGTCGTCTCGGCATGGCTGAACCGCCGTTTGCCGGTCCTGATGATTCGTAGCCGGCTGGCGCAATTGGGATCGGGACAGGCGATCTCGGCGTCCGATGTCATCCAGTCATTGGCGTCGGTCGGGCGCTGCTTTGCCGCCAGCAGCGGCAGCACGGCGGCGAGCGAATAGATCGAGAAGCCCTGCCCTGCCGGCATCGACAGCATTTCGCCCTTGAGTTCAAAATAATCACCCGCCTTGGCGCCGCAATAGATCGGCTTGCCCTGCGGGATGACCGCCTCGACGCGAAGGTCGAAGAGCTCGAAACTGTCGTCGGCCATGTCAGGCCTCCACCAGGCTGAAGGTGACGTCGCAGGCGCCGTTGCGGCGGATGACGCCACATGAGGCGGCGAATTGGTCGCGCTCTTCGGCGCGTAGCTGCGCCACCACGCTGCCGGCCAGCCAGCCGATCGGGAACAGAAGCCGCGCGCCCTGTCCGTAGTAGAGGCCGATGTCGAAAATGGCATCGGGGTTGCCGCCCCACATGCGCGGCGGCACGTAGGACAGCACGATGTCGCCGGGCTGCGGCGTCAGCGTCGCGTTCTCCGCCGGCAAGGGCCTGGCATAGGCCTGGTCATCGAGATCAGCTGATGGAATCGGGCAGGAGATTTCCGGTCCCGTCCACATCGCATGGATGCCGGGGACGACCCGTGGCGTGGCGAGGTATGCCTGGAGAAAGGCAACGTTTTCCGGCGCCTTTTCGGGCCGCAGCAGCGCCGTCACGCAAAGCTGCGAGCGCGGTTCGGTGATCCTGATGGCCGGCTTGTTCATGTCTGGCCTCTCGCGGCGGCTGATTGAAGCTTGTCGCGCAGGAAGGCAAAGGGCCGGCTGATATCGGCCACCAGCGCCTCGCGCGCCGCCTGCGCATCCTGCTTGGCGAGCGCCGCGACGATGCGGCGGTGATAGTGCGCGGTGTCGACCTCACCGGCGTCGGAAAAGGCATAGATGGCGACGCGGATGCAGGGGCCCGATTGCAGCCACAGGCTTTCGATCATCGGGATCAGCACGGCCGAGCCGCAGCAGCGGTAGATCTCGAAATGGAAGCTCTGGTTGAGCGTCGCTTCGCGGTCGATATCCTTCTTGTGCGTCAGGGCCCGCATCTCGTCCCACTCGCCGAGCATGGCTTCAATCGAAGCGATCTGGCGCGGGTTCATGCGCGTGGCGGCAAGCGCGATCGCCTCGCCTTCGATAAGTGAACGGGCGCGCAAAAGGTCGTCGATACGCTCCAGCGTGATCGGCGGCACGCGCACCGAGCGGTTGGGCAGCGCTTCCAGCGCCTTTTCCGTGATCAGCCGGCCGAGCGCTTCGCGCACCGGCATGGTCGAGGTGACCAGCGCATCGGCAAGGCCGCGGATGGTCAGTACCTGGTTCGGCTCGAACAGGCCGCCGATCAAAGCGCGGCGCAATTCAGAATAGACGCGATCCTGCACGGTCTCGCGGCCGACCGGCGTAAGCTGGGCTGCGATTGTTTCGTTGGTTCGCTCGATGGCAGCCTTCTGCATTCCCGGCTTTTGCCCCGTTTTCGGCTTGCGGATGAAATTAAAGCCGAATAGCGTGATCAAAGCAAGTGTGATCACAAATCAAAAATCAGGAGACGGCGATGATCGTCTTCGGCCAGAGGGTTTGATGAGCGAGGCAAGCGAACGGCAGGGGAAGGACACCCGTGCGCCGGTTCTGACGGCAAGGCATGTCGTCAGGCGGTTCGGCGGCCTCGTCGCCGTCAACGATGTCTCGTTTGACGTCAAAGCAGGCGAAATCCTTGGCCTCATCGGGCCGAACGGCGCCGGCAAGACGACCATGTTCGACCTGCTGGCCGGCAGTATCCTGCCTTCCAGCGGCGACATCCTTATCAACGGCGCGAGCGTCTCGGGCGAAGCCGCGCATCTGCGCATCGGCCGTGGCCTTGGCCGCACCTTCCAGATCCCGCGCCCGCTGCCCAATCTGACGCTGATCGAAAACATCATGCTGGCGGCACAAGGTCAGGCCGGCGAGAAATTACTCGCAAACTTCGTCACGCCATGGCGGGTGGCGGCACAGGAAAAGGTGGCCAGGGCAAAGGCGCTCGACCTGTTGGAACTGGTGACCCTCACCCATCTGGCGCATGAGCCGGCGCGCGTGCTGTCCGGCGGCCAGCGCAAGCTGCTCGAACTTGCCCGTGTCATGATGGCCGACCCGGCGATCATCCTGCTCGACGAGCCGGCAGCCGGCGTCAACGCGACGCTGCTGGAAGTCATCATCGACCGCATCCGCGACATCAATGCGCGCGGCATCACTTTCCTTTTGATCGAACACAACATCGACATGGTGACGCGGCTCTGCCACCGCGTGCTGGTCATGGCGAGCGGCCAGTTGCTGAGCGAAGGCACCGCGGAACAGGTCGCCCGCGACCCGCGTGTCATCGAAGCCTATCTCGGAGGCACGGCATGAGCGAGACCGTCCTCGATGTCCACGATCTCGAAGCCGGCTATGAGCCTGGCGTGCCGATCGTGCGCGGCGCCTCGATCACTGTCGGAAAGGGCGAGATCGTCGTCGTCCTCGGCCCCAACGGCGCCGGCAAATCCAGCTTCATCAAGGCGATCGCCGGCCTCGTCCCGATCACCGCCGGCACGGTGTTTTTGGACGGCAAGGACATCACGGCCGCGCCCGCCCATACCATGGTGCGGCTTGGCCTGGCCTTCGTGCCGCAGACCGAGAATATCTTTCCGCTGATGTCGGTCGAGGACAATCTGAAAGTCGCCTGCGGCATCCTCGAGCGACGTGAAATCCCTGCGCGTATCGACGAGATGTATGCGGCCTTCCCGGATCTCGTGCGCCAGCGCCGCACCGCCGCGGGCAATCTGTCGGGCGGACAGCGTCAAATGCTTGCGGTCGCCCGCGCCCTGATCGTGCATCCCAAGGTGCTGGTTCTCGACGAGCCGTCGGCCGGCCTGTCGCCGAAATTCGTGTCGATGGTGTTCGAGATGCTGGCCGGCATCCGCAAATCCGGCGTCACCATCCTGCTGGTCGAACAAAATGCCAAGGCAGCACTGGCCATCGGCGACCGCGCCTATGTGCTGGTCGAGGGCAAGGACCGGCACGAGGGCGTCGCTTCCGAGCTGTGGAACGACCCGGTCGTCGCCGAACTCTATCTCGGCCAGCGCCCTGCTCGTGCCGGCAAGGGAGGCGCGGCATGAGCCTGCAATTTGTCGTCGACGGATTGCTGACCGGCTCGATGATCGGGCTCGGCGCCATCGGCGTGACGCTGACCTATTCGATCCTGCGCTTCTCCAATTTTGCCCATGGCGACTTCATGGCCTGGGGCACCTATGCGACGCTCGCCGTCGTCAGCGCCATTGGCGCCACCTTTGGCAAGATGGCACCCATCGCGCCGCTGTCCTTCGGCTGGCCGCTCCTGGTTGCCCTGGTCGTCGGCATGGCCTTTACCGCCTTGCTGGCGCTGCTGCTCGACAAGGTGCTGTTTTCGCGGCTGCGCTCGCAGGGCCAGGCCATCATCGTGGTGATGGCGAGCTTCGGCGCCTCGATGGCGCTGCGGAGCCTGCTCGAATTCACCTTCACCTCGCGGCCGACCTATTTCAGCCGGGCGATCCAGATCGCCATGCCGGTCGGCTTCGGCATACGCATAACCCCCGACCAGATCGCGCTTCTGCTGCTGACCGCCGTGCTGGTGCTCGGTGTGCATCTTTTGATGACGCGCACGCAGACCGGCCGCGCCATGCAGGCACTGAGCCAGAACGCGGCGCTGGCCCGCATCGTCGGCATCGACGTCGCCAGCGTCGTGCGCGTCACCTGGGTCATCGGCGGAGCGCTTGCCTGCGTCGCCGGCGTGATGATCGGCATTCTGGTGCAGATCCGTCCGTTCATGGGCTTCGACATGCTGCTGCCGATGTTCGCCGCCGCAATCCTCGGCGGCATCGGCAGCATTCCGGGCGCGGTGCTCGGCGGGCTGATCATCGGACTCGCCGAGGCCGCCGCGGTGCAGCTGATCGGTGCCGAATGGCGCGCCGCCGTGTCCTTCATCATCCTGATGGCTGTCTTGTTCGTGCGGCCGATCGGCCTTTTCGGAGTTCGGGAAAGATGATCGATATCATCGGTTACGGCGCCTTCTTCCTGACCACCGCGCTGATCTTTTCGCTGGTCACGCTGGGGCTCAATCTGCAGTGGGGGTTGACCGGCCTGTTCAATGTCGGCCTCGCCGGTTTCGTCGCCATCGGCGCCTACACCTCGGCCTTGCTGACCACACCGGATGATGCCGCGCGGTTGGGCGGCTTCGGCCTGCCGATCCTTGTCGGCTGGCTTGGCGCCATGGTCGTCGGCGGCATTGCCGCTGCCCTGACCGGCATGGCGACACTGCGGCTCAGGTCCGACTATCTGGCGATCACCACTTTCGGCGTCGCCGTCGTCGTGCAACTGGTCGCGCTCAATGCGCAGAAGCTGACGGGCGGGCCGTTCGGCATCGGCTTCATCCCGCGTCCCTTCGGCGGCCTCGCCGAGACGCCGCTGCTGTTCAACCTGTCCAACCTCGCCGTCGTCTGCGCGGTCACGCTCATCGCCTATCTCGCCCTGGAGCATCTGTCGCGCAGCCCCTGGGGACGCGTGCTGAAGGCCTTGCGTGAGGATGAGCGGGCGGCGATCTCGCTGGGCAAGAGCGCGCGCTTCTACCGCGTTCAGGCCTTTGCCGTCGGCGGCGCGATCATGGCCCTTGCCGGCGCTTTGCAGGCGCATTTCACCGGCTTCATCGCGCCGGACAATTATTTGCCGATCCTGACCTTCCAGGTCTGGGTGATGCTGATCGTCGGCGGTTCCGGCAGCAATCTCGGCGCTGTCATTGGCAGCATTCTGGTCTGGGGGATATGGGCGGGGTCGGGTACATTGACCAGTGCGCTGTTTGCGCCCGAGCAGCAGGCGCGTGCGGCCTCACTGCAGATCGTCGCCATCGGCGTCATGCTCTGCGTCATCCTGCTGATCCGGCCGAACGGGCTGTTCGGCGTCAGGCCGCGTCGCCCGCGCTTCGGGAAGCGAGCAAAAGCGGCGGCGATCAAGAGCAGTTTCGGCTCATGACCGCTGCGATCGGGCAGGAAGCGCATGACGTTTCACTGTGGCACGCCGTCAGCCCCAGTCGCCGGGAACTGCCGGCGCTGCAAGGCGGGCTGGATGTCGATCTGGCCATAGTCGGCGGTGGATTTTCCGGCCTGTCGGCCGCGCTGCACGCCGCCGAAAAAGGCATCTCGGTCGCCGTCCTCGAAGCCGAAATCATCGCCTGGGGCGCGACCGGCCGGAATGCCGGTTTTGTCGTGCCGAACTTCGCCAAGATGGACCCGGACAGCATCCTTGCGCATCTCGGCCCCGAGCGCGGTGAACGCCTGATCGACTTTGCCGCCGGCAGTTCGGACCTGGTCTTCAGCCTGATCAAACGGCACGGTATTGACTGCGACGCGGTGCAGAACGGATGGATCCAGCCGGCACATTCGCCTGCAGCGTTCGAGAGGGTCAAATCCCGCGCCGGGCAATGGGCACGGCGCGACCGGCCTGCGGTCACGTTGGATCGTCAGGACGTCGAGGCGCTGACGGGCGCGCGCGGTTATGTCGGCGGCTGGATGGACCGTTCGGGTGGTGTGCTCAATCCCGTCGCCTACGCGAACGGACTGGCCGATGCGGCGCAGAAGGCTGGCGCCAAGATCTTCGAGCGCACGTCGGTCAGTTCGGTCGATCGCGCGGCCGATGGCTGGTCGCTGAAAACGCCATCGGGCTCGGTGCGTGCCGGCAAGGTGCTGATCGCCACCAACGCCTATGGCGGACCGCTCAATCCGCTGCTGCAACGTAGCTATTTTCCGTTGAAGATTTTCCAGATCGCGACCGAGCCTTTGCCGCGCGAGGTGCGGACGCGTCTGCTTCCTGGCGGGCAAGGCGTCGGCGACACCAGGCGCAATCTCTTCACCTTCCGCTTCGATGCCGACAACCGGCTGATCAGCGGCGGCATGCATATTCTGAGCGCCGGCGCCGACACACGTGTGCCGCAGACAATCTGGCGGCGGCTGGCCAGGCATCTCGACCTGCCGGACCTGCCGCCGCTTGCTTGTGGCTGGTCGGGAATGGCTGCCGTCGAACCGGATTTCCTGCCGCACCTCCTGGACCTAGGGCCAGGGCTGATCGCCGGCCGCGCCTGCAACGGTCGCGGTATCGCCATGACGACGGCGATGGGCAAGGCGCTGGCCGACTGGGCCGCCGGGACCGAAGCGCGCGACTTGCCGCTGCCATTCGCGCCGCCGGCGCCGATCCCCTTCCACGCGCTGCTGCGGCACGCGCCCAACGCGCTGCTCGGCTGGAGCATGCTGCGCGACCGGCTGGACGAGACAGCGTAGGCCGCTCCAGCCGCCGTCCGATCAGGCCGTCGTGCGAAGATTTTCAGAGAGAACCGCGGCCGCCAGGGCGATGTCCTGTTCAAGGGAGACCCGGACAGCAGGGCCATCGCGCTGCTCCAACGCAGCAACAATCCTGCGATGCGCGTCGTTCGACTGCGGAATATATCGCTCGGCCTGCATCAGAAGCTTGAGATAAGGCCCGACCCGGCCCCAGAGGTCGCGGATCATGTTCAACAGGATCGGCGCGCCGGCATGCTGGTAGATGGCGAAGTGAAACGCCTCGTTCAGCGCGAGATAGGCGCTGGCGTCGCCGGCCTCGATGGCGCGCTGCATGCCGGCGAGCGTCGCCTGTATCTCGACCAGCCCGCTATCGCTCATCCGCGTGGCGGCCATCTCACCCGCCAACCCCTCGACGGCGATGCGGATATGGGTCAATTCCTCGAAGGCCGGGGCCGACAGCAAGGGCACGATAACAGAGCGGTTGTTCTGCATTTCGAGCAGCCGCTCGGCGACCAGTCTTTGCAGCGCCTCGCGGATCGGCGTCGTCGAGATGCCGAAGGTCTCGGCAAGCTTGCGGATGACCAGCGTCTGGCCCGGGCTGAAACCGCCTGAAATCAATTCCTGCTTGAGCGCGCCATAGGCGCGGTCGTTGAGGGTTTGATGTTCGAGCTTCAGCATGCGCGGTCCAGATCACCAATTCGACAAAGCGCGGTCGAGCGTCTCGGCCAACTGCTCGGCATTGTCCCTGGCAAAGGGCAGAGGCGGCCTGATCTTCAGCACATTGCCGCGCGGACCGCAGGACGAGATCAGCACGCCATCCTCGCGCATGGCTTCGACGACAGAAGATGTCTTGCTGGCGGCCAGCGCCGCGTCGCCATCCGCCGTCAGCTCGACGCCGAAATAGAGACCGTTGTGCCTGACGTCACCGACCATGCCGTGACGGCCCTGCAGAGCGCGCAGCAGGTCAGCCGTATAGGCCCCGACATTGCGCGCGTTCTCGATCAGTCCCTCGCCTTCGATCACGTCCAGAACCGCGAGGCCGACGGCGGCCGCGACCGGATTGCCGCCGAAGGTGTTGAAATAACCGGTATTGGAGCCGAAGGATGAGACAAGCCGCGGCCGCACCAGCATCGCGCCCATCGGATGGCCGTCGCCGATCGGCTTGCCCATGGTGACGATGTCGGGTTCGAGGCCATAATTGGCAAAACCCCACATGCCCTGGCCAAGGCGGCCGAAGCCGGACTGGACCTCATCGGCGATGACGATGCCGCCGGCCTTCCTGACGTGATCCGCCGCCTCACGCATGACCGCCGCGTCGGGGAAGAAAATGCCGTCGCTGGAAAAAGCCGAGTCGAGAAGCAGCGCCGCCGGACGGATATTCTGCGCACGCATGTCCTCGATGGCGGCCGCGACATTCTTGGCGAAGTCCTTCGCGGCGCGGCCGTGGTCGCGGAACGTGTCCGGCGCCGCCACGGTCCGGTGGTGCAGGGGCACGCCCTTAGCGCCGACCGCCGCCGGCGACAGCTGCGCGGTGGCGATCGTGGCGCCGTGATAGGCGAAATCGGTGATGATGACGCCGGTGCCACCGCTCGAATGCTGGGCGATGCGGATGGCGAGGTCGTTGGCCTCGCTGCCGGTGCAGGTGAACATGGCATGGCCCAGATGGGCCGGAACCGTGCCGAGCAGTTTTTCCGCGTAATCGAGGATGATCTCGCTCAAGTAGCGAGTATGGGTGTTAAGCGTGGCGGCCTGTCCCGACAGTGCCTCGACGACGCGGGGATGGCAGTGCCCGACCGAGGCGACATTGTTGTAGGCGTCGAGGAATTTGCGGCCTCTCGCATCGTAGAGCCAGACGCCGCTGCCGCGCACCAGATGGATCGGGTTGCGGTAGAAGGCGCGATAGGTCGGCCCAAGCAGCCTGGCGCGGCGTTCGAGCAGAGCGCGATCGCCTGCCGAAGCGGCGGCGTCGGCAAGGACGTTCGTGGGTGAGGACTGGGACACGGGCATCTACTCCGGATTGGAATGGTCGAGAAAATAACGGCGGGCCTCATCCGATGACAGCCCATCGAGCCGTTCGAGCGAGGTCCAGACCTCGGCGATGAGGCGCAGCACATAGGCGCGCTTGGCCGGAAACCGTTCCGCCTGCCAACTGGCGATGTTGGCAATGAGCGCAAGGCGGGCACGGACCAGATCGAAAAGGATGCCGATTTCTTCAGCCTCGAGCGGCTGCACGGATTGATAGCCGGCGACGAAGCGCGCGGCCGGCGCCAGCGGATGACCTTCAGCCGGCCAGCGGTAGACGGCACCGATGGCGAGATCGCAGATCAGCGGCGAGTGGATCATGTCGCCGAAATCGAGGATGCCGCTCACCACCTCCGGCCGCGAGGCATCCATCACCACATTGTAGGAGTTCATGTCGTTGTGGACGATCTGGGCGCGCAGGCTCGGAATGACCGGCGCCGCACGCGCCTCGAAGGCATCGATGACGCGCTCGACCATGGCGCGGTGGCCGGCGTCGGCGATAAACGCCAGCATCGGCCGCGTCTTGGCGACCTTGCGGATGTCCCAGAGCAGGTCGCTGCCGGCGGCCCGATGGAAGAAGCCGCGCAGAGCCCGGCCAAGCCGGGCGAGGAAAATGCCGAGATTGCGATCCTGCGCCGCCGACGCGGGGCAGCGCGACAGCAACTGGCCGGGCAGATAGGTGACCAGCCGGATGATGCGCGGCGCCGACCCGCCGACGCTGACCGTGAACTGCGCTTCGCCCTCGAGGCTCTTGCGCACCGAAGGGACCGGCAAGGTCGGGTCGACCCCCAGGATGTGGTCGAGAGCCTTGTTCTGGAAATCGGTGAAGCCGGCCTCCTCCGCCGGATGGGAAATCTTGAGGACGAACTCGCCCTCGCCGTCGGTATGGATGTGGAAATTGTGGTCGCGTTCGCCGGGCAACGGACGCGCACTGCCGGCGAGGCCGTAGTGCCGGCGCAAGATGGCAAGCGCGTCGGCAATCGAAACGTCAGGCGCATCCTCGGCCAGCGTTTCGCCAAAGCCGTCTGGCACGGCCGCATTCATGAGCTTACCTCCGTATCGATCGGCTCGAGCCCGCACCAGTCGGCGATGAACAGCGCAATGGTCTGGGTGACCTTGCGCACCGAATCCAGATCAACGGCCTCGTCATAGCCATGCGGCATGCGGCAGATCGGGCCGTAGACGATCGCCGGCGTGTCGGCATAGAGGCCGAAGAAGCGCGCATCCGTCGTCGCCGAGGTGACATGCTCCGTCAGCGGCTCGCGCCAGACGGCGGTATGGCTGCGGCGCAGCACGGCTTCCATCTCGTCGGCACCTTCCAGCACATAGCCATCGGCCATGAAGCCATTGTAGCTCATCTTGGGCGGGCGATTGGCCAGGAAGGGATCGGCACGGGCCGCATCGGCGATGCAGGCTTCGAGCTCGGCCCTGGCGTCCTCGAGCTTCTGGCCGGGATAGGTGGCGACCCGCATCTCGAATACACAGCGCGCCGGCACGCTCGATGTCCATTCGCCGCCTTCGATCTTCCCGAGGTTGAAGCGGATCGGATGTGGGTGATCGCAGAAATGCTTGTCATCGACCTTGCGCGCATTCCAGACGATTTCGAGCTGCTTCAGCGCCTGGATGATGAGAAAGGCCTTCTCGATGGCATTGGCGCCGGCCGAGAAAGCGCCGGAAGCGTGCTGCGGATCGCCATCGACCTCGACCCTGAACCAGATCGGCCCGACCTGCGCCCGCATCAAGCGCGGTTCCAAGGGCTCGGGAATGAAGGCGGCGTCAGCGCGGTAGCCGCGTTGCAGGCAGGCGAGCGCGCCATTGCCGGTGCACTCCTCCTCGACCACCGACTGGAGGTAAACATTGGCGGCCGGCTGGTAGCCGAGGTTGCGCAAGGCGGCGAGCGCGTAGAGACAGGCCGACAGGCCGGCCTTCATGTCGCCGGCGCCGCGGCCATGCATCCAGCCATCCTCGATCGCCGGATCGTAGGGGTCGCGCACCCAGCGGTCGACCGGCCCCGTCGGCACCACATCGATATGGCCGTTGAGGATCAGCGAACGGCCGGTGGCGTTTCTCGGCGTGTGGGTGGCGACGACATTGAAAGCATCGTCATAGGAGACCGCTACCGGCGAAAACCCCGGAAGGTCGCGGATCGCGTCGACATCGACACGCCACATGTCGACGGCATAGCCATCTGCCTCATAGGCGGCCGCCATGAAGGATTGCGCGGCGTGCTCCTCGCCGCGCTGGGAAGGAAAGCGCACGAGTTCCGCCAGGAACGCGACTTGCCGCGCGAAGCCGTCGTCGACCGCGCGCAAAATGGCTTCGTCGGCAATTCGCTCACGCATGATATTCCGCTTTCTCGTGAATGGTGTATCATATCTCATATGCCATTTCCTGAAAAGGCAAGGAGACAGGTCGGGCCAAAACTATGGCCCAACCCGGGAATCTCTTGGCAGGCGGGCGCAGAGTTGGCATCAGCTTCTAGCATGCCAGTAAAGCTGCATGGCGAAGATCGAGGACAGATGCAGGTCACCGAAGGCGCATTGCCGGATGAAATCACCGATCTCACGTCAGGCTACCGGCGCGTGCCGGCCGGCAAGATCGTCAATGCGGTGACATGGATGGAAGCGCGGGCGCCGGTACCAGGTCTCGCCCAGCCCCTGGCCATGACCCGGATCTCCAAGCCCGACAGCGCCGCCTACCGCGCGATCTTCCTCGTGATCGGCGCTCCCTGGCTGTGGGATCGCGCCGCCGAAATGTCGGATGCCGAAGTATCAGCGCATTTCGCCGATCCGCGCCAGCATCTCTACTATGGCCATGATGACAGCGGCGGCCATGTCGGCATGGTCGAATTCCGCATGGCCGACGGCAACGAGATCGAGATCACCTATTTCGGCCTGTTCCCCGGCTTGACCGGCCGCGGCCTTGGCAAACGGCTGATGGCCGGCGCGCTCGACCAGGCATGGCGCCTCGGCCCCGGCCGCATCTGGCTGCACACCAGCAGCATCGACCATCACAGCGTCATCGGTTTCTACCGGGCTTGCGGGTTTGAGCCCTATGCGGCCGGCTTCGAAATCACCGACGATCCCCGGATCAAGGGAACCTTGCCGCGCGATGCCGCCCCGCAAATCCCGTTGATCGAAACGGAATGGGTGCCCGGCGCCAGATGAGACCGTCTTCGCAACCCGCCGGCCTGTCATCGTCTCACCATCGCCGGTGGGTGCGGCGCGAGAGCATCCTGTCGAGGCTGGAGCGGCATGTCGACACGCGCATCGTGCTGTTCGCCGCGCCCGCCGGCTTCGGCAAGTCGACGACGATGGCGCAATGGGCGGCTGAGGTCGCGCGCCACGGCCGGTTGACGGCATGGTTGTCCTGCGAGGCGACGGACAATGACGAAGGCGCCTTCCTGTCGCATCTGGTGGGGGCGCTGCGCCACCTGGTCCAGAATCCTGCCGAGCTCGACCTCGCCTTCCAGTCGAGCCCGATTCCGCAACTCGATGTGGTGCTCGCGGCGCTGGTGGCGGGTTTTGCGGCGCGCGACGCCGAAATCACCCTGTTCTTCGACGACTACCATGTCGTCGAAGCGCCAGCGGTCAAACGGTTCATGGAACGCCTGACGCGGCAGGCGCCCACCAACGTCGCCTTCATCATCGGTTCGCGCAACCTGCCCGACCTGCAGCTCGGCAAGCTCAGGGTGCTTGGCGACGTTTTCGAAATCGGCCCGGACGACCTGCGTTTTGCTTCGTCCGAAGCCGAAGCCTTCTTCAACGACAAATTGGGTCTCAGCGTCAGCAGCGGCACGGTCGAGACCCTGTGCTCGCGGACCGAGGGTTGGGCCGCCGGCCTGCAACTTGCGTCGCTGTCGCTCAGCGCCGCGCATGCACCGGAAACCGTCATCGGCAATTTCACCGGCGCCAACCGCAACGTCGCCGATTTCCTGATGGGCGAAGTCTTCCTGGGGCTACCGCCGGCCCTGGCGAAGTTCCTGCTCCACAGTTCGATCTTCGAGCGCTTCAGCGCCGAAGCGTGCCGGGCGGTCCTACGGGCGGCGGATGCCGAGGCCGATATCACCGAGATCGAGACCCGCAATCTTTTCCTGGTGCCGCTCGATGAGGAGCGGCGCTGGTTCCGCTATCATCATCTGTTCCATGACTTCCTCAGCCGCGAAATGGAGAGGCGCGAACCGGAGATGATCGCACCGCTGCACCTGGCCGCCGCCGAATGGTTCGGCGAACGCAAGATGCTGACCGAGGCGATCGGGCATGCGCTCGCCGCCGGCGACCACGCGCGCGCGGCGGTGTTCGTCGAGAACAACGCGCTCGAGCTCATCGCCCAGTGCCAGTTGCTTTACGTGCGCCAATTGCTGGCGCTGCTGCCGAGGAAACTGGTCGACCAGCGCATCCGCCTGCAGCTCGTGGTGCTGTGGCTGGCGGTGCACAGCAGCCAGCCCGAGATCGCCCAGCAGACGCTCGCCAATGCGCGCAAGCTGGTTGAGACCGGGCCGGCCGACAGCAAGGATCCGGGTACGCTGACCGGCACCACGATCGAGGCCGAAATCGCCGTCCTCGATGCCGCCGTCCACAGCACGCTGGAGCGGTTCGAAGCCGCGCGCGACACCGCATTGGCCGCCCTGCGCATCATCGCGCCCGATGCCTGGTTCATGGAAGGGGCGACGGCCAATGTCATCGGCTACAATCTCTACGCATTGGGCGACCTCGAGGGGGCGCGGGCGGCGGTGGACGCGGCGCGCAAGGCGCATGAGCGAAGCGGCAGCCTGCTCGGCGTCACCATCGCCAATTGCTACATGGCGGTCATCGAACGCTCGGCTGGCTGTCTGCCCGCCGCCGAAAAATTGCTGCGCAACACGATCCTCGAGGCCAGGACGCGCATTGGCGCGAATTCCTATGCCGAGGCGCTGGCCGGAACGCTGCTGGCCGAACTCGCCTACGAGACCAACGCATCCGGCGAGGCACTGACGCTGGTCGAGAATCTCGGGCCGCTGATCGAGGGTGCGGCGGTCATCGTCTATCCCCTGGCCAGCGTGCCGACCTATGCCCGCGTCCTGCAGCTGACCGGTCGCGGCGACGCGGCACTCGACATGCTGGAACGCGTCTACCAGCGTGTGCGTGGCTCCGTCTACCGCCGCCTCGCTTCGGTGCTGGTGCATGATCGCATCCGGCTGCTGATTGACCAGAATCGCATCGCCGAGGCACGCACCCTGCTCGACGAGCATCGCCGCGAAAGCGCGGAAGCCGCCCCCACCGTCGCCAACGAATTCGAGTTCTTCGCCGAAGGCAGGCTGCTGACTGCAGAAAAATCCTACGCGGCGGCCGCGGCGCTTTTCGACGCGCTGCTGGAGCGGACGAAAAGCAGTGGGCGCATGCGCCGCCACATACTGGCGTTGATCCTGCGTGCCAAGAGCGCCGGCCATGACCAGCGCGAGGCCGACCGTTATCTTCTCGAAGCGCTGCGCCTTGCCCAGCCTTCCGGCTTCATCCGCTCCTTCGTCGACGAAGGCAGGCCTGTGGTCGAAGCGTTGATGCGGCTGCGGGCGGCGCAAGCAAAGACCGACCCGTCCGTGTCGGCCTATGCGACGCGCATCATTGACGCCGCGCAGGCCATGCCCGTGGCGACACGAAAGTTGGCCGCACCTGCGGCTGAGAACGAACAGCTCACCCAGCGCGAATCCGAGCTGCTGCGTTGCCTGTCGGAAGGCATGTCCAACCGCGATATCGCGGTCGCGCTGTCGGTCAGCGAAACGACGGTGAAATGGCATTTGAAGAACATTTTCGGCAAACTCTCGGTCTCGAACCGCGTCCAGGCCGTGCGTGCCGCGCTGGCGGCCGCAAACCTCCGTCCCCCTCCGAAAGGAGGGGCATAGATACCAGGCACAACCCCTCTTTCGGGTCGGGCCATGGCATCGTTAGCCTGCTAGCGTCGTCCAGACTTTAAAGGACGCTGCTTATGGCGACAGGTTACGTTTTTCACGAACAACTGATGTGGCATGACACCGGCCCCAGCGCCGACATGATGCCTCCCGGCCGTTTCGTGGAACCCGGCCGGCACCTGGAATCGCCGGGGTCGAAGCGTCGGCTGAACAACCTCATCCAGGTCAGCGGCCTGGCGCGCCACCTGGTGCCGATCCTTGCCGAGCCGGTGACGGTCGAGGATCTGCTGCGCGTGCACACGCAGCGCCATGTCGACGACATCAGGATGCTCAGCGAACGCGGTTCCGGCTTCGCCGGCCCGCAGGCGCCGATCGGCCTCAACAGTTTCGACATCGCCCTGCTCTCCGCCGGCACCACCTATGCCGCGATGCGCGCGGTGCTGACCGGCCGTGTCGACAACGCCTATGCGCTGGCGCGGCCGCCGGGGCATCATGCCGAGCCCGACCAGGCAATGGGCAACTGCCTGTTCTCCAACATCGGCGTTGCCGTGCGCCGGTTGCAGCATGAAGGCCTGCTCAGCCGCGCGGCGATAGTCGACTGGGACGTGCATCACGGCAACGGCACCGAGACGGTGTTTTATTCCGATCCGTCGGTGCTGACCATTTCCCTGCACCAGGACAATCTCTATCCGACCGGGCGCGGCGCGCTGGCCGACAATGGCAAGGGCGAAGGCGAAGGCTACAACATCAACATACCGCTGCCGGCCGGCAGCGGCACCGGCGCCTACGAAGCCACCTTCGACCGCGTCGTCGCTCCGGCGCTGCGCGCCTACAAGCCGGATCTCGTCATTGTTGCCTCCGGCTTCGATGCGTCGGGCTTCGATCCGCTCGGCCGCATGATGCTCAACAGCGAGTGCTTCCGGCGCCTCGCCGCGCGCATGGTGGCGCTGGCGGCCGAGACTTCCAACGGACGGCTGATGATGACCCATGAAGGCGGCTATTCCGAGGGCTATGTGCCGTTCTGCGGCCATGCCGTCATCGAAACGCTCGCCAATCACCGCACCGAAGTGGTCGATCCGCTGTCGGACCATATCGACGAATGGGCCGGGCAGGACTTGCAGCCGCATCAGGCCGCGGTGATCGATGCGGCCGAAGGCCTGCTCGCCGGGCTGCGCCAACGCCTCGCAAGTGCTGCCTGACACGATGGATTTTGTCGTCACCACGCTCCTCAACGCACTGACGCTGATCAGCATCCTGATGCTGGTCGGGCTCGGGCTGGCGATCAGCTTCGGCCTGATGAACGTGACCAATCTGGCGCATGGCGAATTCGTCACCGTCGGCGCCTTCGCGGTCTATTTTGTCCAGAGCGTCGGCGGCTCGTTCTGGCTGGGGCTGCTTGCTGCCCCGATCGCCGGCGCGGTGGTCGGCTGCATCCTGGAGTTCGCCATCATCCGCCATCTCTATTCGCGGCCGGTCTCGACCGTGCTCGCCACCTGGGGCGTCAGCCTGATCCTGCAGCAGGGGCTGGAACTGACCTTCGGTCTCGGCGCCAAGCCGGTTACGCCGCCGATCGAGGGCACGCTCGACTTGTTCTTCACCGTCTATCCCGCCTATCGGCTAATCCTGATCGCCATAGCCATGCTGACCTTGCTCGGTGTCGTGCTGCTCATCAGCCGGACGTCGTTCGGCCTCGACATCCGCACCGTCATCCAGAACCGCGAAATGGCCGAAGGCGTCGGCATCAACACGCGGCGCACCTACGCCATCGCCTTCACCTTCGGCGCGGCGATCGCCGGGCTCGCCGGCGGGCTGGTCGCGCCGCTGGCGATCGTGCTGCCGCAGATGGGAGTGAACTATCTCGCCAACGCCTTCTTCGTCGTGATTGTCGGTGGCGTCGGCTCGATCGGCGGTCTCGTTGCCGGAAGTGTTTTCGTCGGCGGGCTGACGAGTGTGCTCAACTACCAGATCTCGCCATCGCTGGCACAGGCGATCGTGCTGCTGGCGGCCATCGTCGCCGTGCGGCTGCGGCCCAACGGCCTGTTCAACGGAGCGTCGCGATGATCGCGCGCGACCGCAACTGGCTGGTGATCTTCGCCGTCTGCGTGACGCTCGCGATTGTCTATCCTTTCTTCGCCGACGGCTACCAGCTGACGGTGATCCGCGACGCGCTGATCTTCGGCCTGTTCGCGGCGAGCCTCGACTTCTTCTGGGGCCGCACGGGCATTCTGTGTTTCGGCCATGCCGCCTTCTTCGGCATTGGCGGCTACATCATGGCGCTCACCACCCTCAACGACGCCATCCCCCTGGGCAGCGTGCTCGGCATCCTGGGCGCGATTGCGGGTGCTGCCTTCGTCGCCGCCATTATCGGCTACTTCCTGTTCTTCGGCGGCATCCGCGGCAGCTACTTCACCATCGTGACGCTCGCCATGGGCGTCATCTGCCAGCAGGCCGCGGTCTCCTGGAGCTCGGTCACCGGCGGCGACAGCGGGCTGATCGGCATCCCGCCGATCGCGTTCGATCTCGGCGGGCTGCATGTCGATCTCAGCCAGGACCTGCCCTCCTACATCTTCGTTGCGGCGATCGTCGCGGTGGTTGTACTGGCGCTGTGGTCGATCAGCCGTGGCCGCTGGGGCATGGTGCTCACCGCCATCCAGGACAATGAAGTCCGGGCGGCCGCCCTTGGCCACAATGCGCCGCTAAGGCTGCTCGCCACCTTCGTCCTGTCCGCTGCGATCGCTGGGCTTGCCGGCGCGCTCTATGTCTGCATGGCCGGGCTGGTGGCGCCCGATTTGTCCGGGCTGCTGCTGTCGACGGAAGTGATCGTCTGGGTGGCGGTTGGCGGGCGCGGCACGCTGCTTGGCCCGGTGCTGGGCGCCATCGCCATCCAACGCGCGCAGCAGACGATCAGCAACTTCAACCCGAGTCTGTGGCCCCTGCTGCTCGGCTGCGTCTTCGTCATCATCGTCTTCGTGCTGCCGGACGGCATCCTGTCGATCTATGCGCGGCTGAAGGGCCTGTTCAACGGCAGGAGGCCGGCGCAATGAGCGACGTGCTGCTTCAGGCCGAGAACGTCGGCATCCGCTTTGGCGGGCTGCAGGCGCTGGAAGCGTTGAACCTGACGGTGCGCGACAAAGAGCTCTGCTGCATCATCGGGCCGAACGGCGCCGGCAAGAGCACCTTCCTCAACCTTTTGACCGGCACGCTTCGCCCGACCAGTGGCAGCGTGCGCTTTCTCGGCCATGACATCGCCGGCCTGCCGCTGCACCGGATCGCCCGGCTCGGGATCGCCCGAAAATTCCAGATCCCGTCGGTCTTTCCGAGCCTCTCGGTCGAGGACAACCTCAAGGTCGCACGGTGGGGCGCCTCTTCACCGGTGCGTCCGGTCGGTGAGCTGCTGGACCTGGTCGCGCTTGGTAACCGCGCGGCCACGCTGGCCGGCGAACTGGCGCACGGCCAGAAGCAATGGCTGGAGATCGGCATGGCGCTGGCGATCGAACCAAGGCTGCTGCTGCTCGACGAGCCGACCGCCGGCATGACGCCGCAGGAAACGCTGGCTACCGCCGAGATGCTGCTGCGGCTCAAGGGCGAGTTCTCGATCGTCGCGGTCGAGCACGACATCCGCTTCGTGCGGGCACTGAACTGCGAGACGCTGGTGCTGCACCAGGGACGCCGGCTGCGCAGCGGTCCTTTCCACGACATCGAGACCGACGAAATGGTCCGCGATGTCTATCTGGGGAGGCGCTGACCATGCTGCGGACACTCGCGGTCTCGGCCAGCTACGGCCTGCTCCCTGTGCTGAACGGCATCGATCTCAGCGTGGCACCGGGTGAAGTTGTCGGCCTGCTCGCCCTCAGGCCGCCGGCAAGACGACGCTGCTGCGCGTCATCGCCGGCCGCCTGAGGGCGAGCGGCGGCGCCGTGGTTCTCGGCGATCAGGACCTTACCAACGCGGCGGCCTTCCGCCGGGCGCGGGCGGGCATGGCGCATGTGCCGCAGGGCCGCGGCATCTTCAACCAGCTGACCGTGCGGCAGAATTTGGAGGTCGGCACGCGCGCAGCCAGGGACCGTGGCGACGGCGGCGTTCCTGACGACATCTTCGGCTATTTTCCGATCCTGCGCGAACGCGAGGCGCAAATCGCCGGCACGCTGTCGGGTGGCCAACAGCAGATGCTGGCGATCGGCCGCGCGTTGTGCGGCCTGCCTTCGGTGCTGCTGCTCGACGAGCCCTCGGAAGGCATTCAGCCGAACATCGTGCAGTCGATCGCCGAACTGGTGCCGCGCATCGCCCGCGAGCGCGGCATCGCGATCGTTCTGGTCGAGCAGAACCTCGATCTCGTTCTCAAGGCGGCGGACCGCTGCCTGGTGATGGAAAAGGGCAGGATCGTGCACGAGGGCACGCCGGCGGCGTTCGCCGACGAGAGCCTGCTGAAGGACCTGTTGGCCCTATGAGGCGCGCCTGAAGCGCACCTGGACCTGCTGACTTTGTAAGGCGTGCATGGGGCGCGCCCGGACTGGAAGGGAACATAACAATGATAAGCAGAAGAACGATCCTGAAATCCGGCGGCGCTGCCGCCGCCTTCGCCATGGTCGGCGCGCCGTCGATCCTGCGCGCCGCCGACACCGTCAAGGTCGGCCTGTCGATCCCGATCACCGGGCTGCAGGCGATCCTCGGCGAGACGCTGCTCAATTGCTACAAGCTCGCCGCCGCCGAACTCAACGCCGCCAACGGCATTGGCGGCCGCCAGATCGAACTGTTCATCGAGGACAACCAGACCACGACCAAGGGCTCGATCGACAAGGCGCGCAAGCTCATCAACGAGGACAAGGTCGATGTGGTCATGGGCACGATCATCTCGCCCGAGCGCAGCGCGACGCTGTCGGTGACCTCCAAAGCCAAGAAGCTGTTCTTCTACCCGACCAATTTCGAGGGTGGCGAATGCAATCGCTACTTCGTCGCCACCGGGCCGATCCCGATGCAGCAGGTCGACCCGATGATGCCATGGGTGGCCGAGAATCTCGGCAAGACGATCTACATCATGGCTTCCGACTATGCCTGGCCGCAGAAGATGACGGAGGCGATCACGGCAGCTTACGAGAAGACCGGCGGCAAGATCATCGGCGCCGACTACTATCCGTTCGGCACCACGGATTTCGGCCCGGCCTTCCAGAAGATCAAGTCGCTGAAGCCCGATGTCGTCTGGTCGATGGTGGTCGGCAACGATGCCGTCACGCAGCTCAAGCAGTATCGTTCTTTCGACATCAAGCAGCCGCTGATCGCGCCGCTCGACGAGGTTTTCAACAAGGACGCGCTGCCGCCAGGCGTCGCCGCCGGCACCTATGCGCCGCAGCCTTACTGGATGGCGCTCGACAATCCGGTCAACAAGAAGTTCATCGCAAGCTTCCGCGAAAAGTTCGGCCAGGAGAAGATGGTGAACGGCATCGGCGAGGCCGGCTATAACGGCCTGCATCTCTATGCGCTGGCCGCCGAGAAGGCCGGGTCACTCAGGGATGACGATGTGCTCAAGGCATTGCCGACCATCGAGTTCGACGCCCCGCAAGGCAAGATCCGCGTCGATGCCTCGAACAACCACACGCTCTGCCATTCCTATGTCGGCAAGGCGGCGGCGGACGGCATCGGCTACGAGATCGCCAAGGATTTCGGCACCATCACGCCGGTCACGCCTTACTGCAAGGTGTAGGATCTTACACTCAAGCGGCCCTGACGGCGGCTTTACCGCTGCCGTCAGGGCGTCCGCGGCGCCGGCAGCCGCTCGCGCAATTCGTCGACCAGCACCCTGGTGTTTTCGGAATAGTCGATGGGCACGACGACGAGATGCACACCGCCGCCGGTGAAGGCCCGTTCCAGCGCCGGCCGCAAATCGGCGATCTCCGTAACCCTGGTTCCCTTGGCGCCATAGGCCTCGGCATATTTGACGAAATCGGGATTGCCGAAGGTCATGCCGAAATCCGGGAATTCGTCGACCGCCTGCTTCCAGCGGATCATGCCATAGGCGTGGTCCTCCAGCAGCAGGATGACCAGGTTGAGCTTCAGCCTGACGGCGGTCTCCAGTTCCTGGCTGTTCATCATGAAGCCGCCGTCGCCGCAAATGGCCATGACACGGCGCCGGGGATAAAGCAGTGATGCCATCATCGCCGACGGCAGGCCGGCGCCCATCGTGGCCAGCGCATTGTCGAGCAGCAGCGTGTTTGCCATGCGCGTGCGGTAGTTGCGTGCGAACCAGATCTTGTACATGCCGTTGTCGAGGGCGAGGACCCCGTCCGCCGGCATCACGGCGCGCACATCATGCACGATGCGCTGCGGCGTGAAGCGGTCTTCGGTGGCGCGCGCGGCGATGCGGCTCAGAATGCCTTCCCTGAGCGGCAGCAAGGCCTGCGCGTTGGGGATCTTGCCCTCGATGCGGTCCGCCAGCAGCGCCAGCGACGGGCCAAGATCGCCAACGATCTCGGCCTGCGGGAAATAGACCTGCTCGACATCGGCCGAGTGATAGCCGACATGGATCACCTTCGGTCCGTTGGCGCCCATGATGAAGGGCGGTTTCTCCACGGTGTCGTGGCCGATGGTGATGATCAGATCGGCCTGTTCGATGGCCTCGTGCACATAGTCGCGCTCCGACAGTGCCGCCGTTCCCATGTAGAGTTCGGTGCCGCCGGGCACCGTGCCCTTGCCCATCTGCGTGGTGAAATAGGGTATTTGCGTGCGCAGCACGAACTGGGCGACATCTGGGGTCACACGCGGACGCGACGCCGCCGCGCCGAACATCAGCAGCGGACGCTTGGCCTCCAAGATCATGCGGGCGGCGCGATCGAGCGCGTCCGCGCTGGCCAACGGCAGTTCGACCGGGTGCGTCGGCACCAGCGCCATCGGCTCGCACTCGGCCGCCGCAATGTCTTCCGGCAGTTCCAGATGCACCGGGCCGGGCCGCTCTTCCTGGGCAACGCGGAAGGCCTCTCGCACCAGCGAGGGGATCATCTTGGGCGAGACGATCTGGCGCGACAGCTTGGTCAGCGGCTTCATCGCCGCGACGATGTCGACGATCTGGAAGCGCGCCTGCCGCGATGACAAGATGCCCTTCTGGCCGGTGATCATGATCATCGGCATCGCGCCGAGCAGCGCATAGGCCGCGCCGGTCGTCAGATTGAGTGCGCCAGGGCCAAGCGTGGTGATGCACACGCCTGCCTTGCCGGTGAGCCTGCCATAGGTGGCGGCCATGAAAGCAGCCGCCTGCTCATGTCGGGTCAGGATCAACTGGATCGACGAGCGGCGGATCGATTCGACGATGTCGAGATTCTCCTCGCCCGGAATGCCGAAAATCCGGTCGACCCCTTCATTCTCGAGAGCCGCCACGAACAGATCCGAACCTTTGGTCATGAACCGCCTCTCCTGCAATGCACACGTTCCGCCTTCATATGGCATTGGAAAGCGGCACCTCAAAAAGCGCAAGCCTGCTGTGTTGGCGATCAGCCCATCAGTTTCGGCAGGGCGGCCGCCAGCGCATCGATGGCGAGCCTAACCTTGAGCGGCAGATGCGGCGTCTGCAGCCAGAGCGCGTGGCAGTCGTAGAGATAGTGCGGCTGGTCCGGCAACAGCGCGACCAGCCCACCGGCCTCTATGCGCGCGCGGACCAGCCACCATGGCAACCACGCCAGCCCCATGCCTTCTGCCGCTGCATCGGCGATGGCATCGAGATCGTCGAGCCGCAGGCGGCCGGTCGGCATGATCTCCTGTGCGGATTGCCCTTCACGCGCAAACAGCCAGGGCTGAACGACCTGGCCAAGCCTGCGATAGACAATCGCCTGATGATCGGCGAGGTCTTCGATCCGCCGCGGCTCGCCATGAAGCCCGAGATAGGCGGGCGAGGCACAGACGACCATGCCTTGCCGCGCAACGCGGCGGGCGATGATGCCCGCCTTATCGTCCAGATCGCCGGTGCGGATGGCAAGGTCAAAGCCGTCTTCGGCAAGATCGGCGAAGCGGTCGCTGAGTGACAAATCGAGTTCCAGCATCGGATAGTGCCGCGCCAGCTTCAGCAGCACGGGGGTGACGCAGTGGCGGCCGAAATGCGCCGGCATGGTCACGCGCAGTCTGCCTCTCGGTTCCGAAAACTGGTCGGCGGCCAGCGCATCGGCGGCTTCCGCCTCGGCCAGCACGATGCGGCAGCGTTCATAATAGGCGCGACCGAAATCGGTCAGGCTCTGGCGGCGCGTGGAGCGATTGATGAGGCGAACGCCGAGCCGCTCTTCGAGAGAACGGACATGCTTGCCCACCATCGGCCCGGACAGGTCGAGCGCTACCGCCGCTGCCGCGAACGAGCCAAGGTCGACCGCCTTGACGAACACGGCCATGCTCTCGAGCCTATCCATATTCGAAACCTACGGTTTCTACTGCTTTACCCTTACGCCCATTTATCTATCAAGTCTCTGGCTACATAGCCTATTCGGTACAGATAATTTGGAGTAACCCGAATGGCTCGTACTGTCTGCTTCCATCAGCATGGCGGTCCAGAAGTCCTGCGCATCGAGGATATCGATCTCGCTCCAGCGGGTGCGGGAGAGGTTCAAATCCGCGTCAAGGCACTCGGCCTCAATCGCGCCGAGGCACTGCTGCGTGCGGGCAGCTATATCGAGACGCCCGCCCTGCCCTCCGGGCTTGGTCTCGAGGCGGCGGGAATTGTCGAAACGGTAGGCGAAGGCGTGAACGATTTCGTCCCGGGCGACGCCGTCAGCGTCATCCCGCCGCAATCGATGGCGCGCTGGCCGGCTTACGGCGAGCTGGTCACCTATCCCGCCGGGCTCATCGTCAAGCACCCACCGTCGCTCGACTGGCAGACAGCGGCGGCTGTCTGGATGCAATATCTCACCGCCTATGGCGCCCTGATCGACATCGCCAGACTGAGCAGTGTAGACGCTGTCGTCATCACCGCTGCCTCCAGCAGCGTCGGGCTTGCCGCGATCCAGATCGCCAACAAGGTTGGCGCGACAGCGATCGCGGTGACGCGAACATCGGCAAAGAAGCAGGCCTTGCTCGATGCCGGCGCGGCCCATGTTGTGGTCCTGGCCGAGGAAGATCTCGCCGCACGGCTGAGCGAGATCGCGGGACCGCAGGGCGTGCGGGTCGTGCTCGATGCAATCGGCGGTCCGATCTTCGAGCCGCTGACAGGGGCAATGTCAAAGGGAGGCATTCTCATCGAATATGGCGGGCTGAGCCCCGAGCCGACGCCGTTCCCCTTGGCTGCCGTGTTGGGCAAGATGCTGACGTTGCGTGGTTATCTCGTGCACGAAATCACCGGCGCCCCGGAAAAGCTGAAGATCGCCAAGGCATTCATCCTCGAAGGCCTGGAAGCGGGTACGCTGAGGCCGATCATCGACAGGATCTTTGCTTTCGACCAGATCGTCGAGGCGCACCGCTACCTCGAATCGAACGAGCAATTCGGCAAGATCGTCGTAACGGTTTGAGCGAGGGCAGCGGCGAACAAATCATACTTGCCGGCAAAATCTCCCTTGAAGGCCTGGCTCGGCATTCCTAACTGTCTGGCGCGGGCCGGGCCCCTCTGACGATCGCTTCTGGTGATTGTGATGTCGGACCGCTTTAACGGGCCCGTTTCCACCTTTTTCGGTCAAGCGGGCTCAATCTTTTCGGTTTGGAGCCCCGTATGACATCTTCCCTCCTTGGTTTGGTTTGCCCCTCCTGCCGCGTCGCGCTCGTGATGAGCGAACGCCAGGGTATCGAAATCGACTATTGTCCGCAGTGCCGTGGCGTCTGGCTTGATCGAGGCGAACTCGACAAGATCATCGAGCGTTCCGGCAGGGAAGCCTCGCCTGCGGCGCAGCCACAGCCGGCAGCCTTCTCCCAGCCGCAACACGGCCGCGATGACGATTATTCGCGCTCGCAGGGCCACCGCTACCCCAAGCGGAAGAAATCCTTCTTCGAAGAATTGTTCGATTGACCGCATAGCGCCCGGCACCTGCTTAAAATTTCCAAAACCATACGGATAAAGGTTCATCTCCGATGATGTCTCGCACCAGCCGATTTGCAGCCCTGTTCGCCGGACTGTTCCTCGCATTCTCCATGGTCGCGATCGATCATGCCGAGGCTCGGCGTGGCGGCAGTTTCGGCAGTCGCGGCACGCGCACGTTCCAGTCGGCGCCGCCGACCAGGACCGCGCCGGCGCCGACCGCTCCCGTCGAGCGTTCGATGACACCCAACACCGGTGTGAACGCTGCCACCCGGCAGCCGCAGGCCGGCCCACAGCGGCCGGGCTTCATGAGCGGTTTTGGCGGAACGATGATGCGCGGCCTGCTGATCGGCGGCCTGATCGGCCTGCTCGTCGGCCAAGGGTTCGGCGGTCTGGCCGGCATGTTCGGCTTCCTGCTCCAGGCCCTGCTCATCGGTGGCGCGATCATGCTGGCCATCCGCTTCTTCCGCTCGCAGTCGGCACAGGGCCCTGCCCCGGCGCTCGCGAGTGCCGGCAATGCCCAGGCGTCGCGATTTGAGAACCGCGCTCCGCCACAGCAGCAAACGGCGGGCTCGTTCACAATCCCCGGCTTTGGTGGTGGTTCGGGCGGAGGCTCTCCGGCCGACGTCTCCGAGGAGATCACGCTGGCTCAGAGCGACCTCGACGCATTCCAGACGCTGTTGACCGACGTCCAGGAAGCATTCGGGCGCGAAGACCATGCCGCCCTGCGCCGGGCGACAACGCCCGAGATGGTGTCCTATCTCTCGGAAGAGCTGGCCGACAATGCCCAGAAAGGTCTTCGGAACGAGGTCTCCGATATCACCTTGCTGCAGGCCGACATCGCGGAAAGCTGGCGCGAGGACGACCGCGACTACGCCACGGCCGCGCTGCGCTACGAGTCTCGCGACGTGATGCGCGAACGCGGCAGCGGCAAGGTCGTCGAGGGCGACGAAGACCATCCGACAGAGACGACCGAACTGTGGACTTTCACGCGTCAGAATGGCTCGAGCTGGAAACTCTCGGCAATACAACAGGCCTGAGCCGGCCATTGAAGGAGGGTCGTCGCGGGGCGCCTTAGCGCACGATCCTGACGCACATCGGCGTGCCGATCTCGATGGTACGTCCGATGTCCGTCAGCAGGCCTGCGCACCGAAATAAGGCGCCTCCCGAACCACAAACACCAGGGCAATCCTTTCATGATTTCCTCCCCGCCGGCCCGCGCGTGGGCGCGCGGGATTGGCAAAATTTCGCCCGCCCTCGCTTGCAATATAGCCCCATATGTGAAAATACTATTTACAAAAGAAGATTAGCGGGAGGAGACGTCATGCAGTCCGGCGCTTCGAGGCGTGTTCATATGGCTGGCCTGAACCTCCTGCGAGACTGCCGGAGCCGGCCATGAGCGACTTCGCACCCACCGTCGGCGTTGCCTCGACCTATCCGCAAAACATGCCTGAGGCGCACGCGGCATTGCCGGTGTGGAACGCCGAGAACTGGTTCTACGAGGACTGGCCGGTCGGCCAGAAAATCCGCTCGTTGCGGCGCACGATGGCGGAGGGCGACAGCCACCTCTTCAACACGCTGGTGCTCGACATCCACCCCTATGTGCAGGACCAGATGTTCGCCGAAAGCGAAGGCATTTTCGGCAAGCGGCTGACCGCCGGCGCTTTCGTCTTTTCGGCGGGGCTCGGGCTGGTCGCCACCAACTGCGTCAACGCCTTTTCCTATGGCTATGACAAGCTCCGTTTCATCAAGCCTGTCTTCATAGGTGACACGATCTATTCGATCCGCTCCAACCTCGACAAGAAGCCGCGCTACAGAGAGATGGGACTGATCCGTGCCAGCTACGAAGTGTTCAAGGGCGAAGGCGAGCTGGTCCTCTATTGCGAGCACCTGCAGACGGTGAAGTACCGCAACCCGGCCGATTTCGTCGGCAAGACGGAGAAATGAAAATGCCGGCTTTGGCCGAATTGCCGCTTGCCGGTCTCGTCGTCGTCGACATGAGCCAGTTTCTGTCCGGGCCTTATTGCTCGCTGCGGCTGCTCGACCTCGGTGCGCGCGTCATCAAGATCGAGCGTCCGGATGGCGGCGACCTGTCGCGCCGGCTCTATCTCAGCGACACCGAGATCGGCGGCGATTCCACGATCTTTCATGCCATCAACCGCGCCAAGGAAAGTTTTGCCATCGACCTCAAGAACGAGGCGGATCTCGAAGCGCTGCGCGGGCTTCTGGCCAAGGCCGATGTGCTTATCCAGAATTTCCGGCCCGGCGTCATCGAGCGGCTCGGCCTCGACTACGAAGCCGTCCGCAAGATCAACCCGCGGCTCGTCTACGCATCGATCAGCGGCTATGGCGAGGACGGCCCATGGGTCAAGCGGCCCGGCCAGGATTTGCTGGCGCAATCCCGTTCCGGCGTGATGTGGCTCAATGGCGACGAGGACCAGGGACCCGTGCCCTTCGGGCTGGCCATCGGCGACATGCTGGCGGGTGCCGCCTGCGCGCAAGGCATTCTGGCGGCGCTGGTGCGGCGCGGCATCACCGGCCAGGGCAGCCATATCGAAACCAGCCTCCTGGAAGCGCTGGTCGACTTCCAGTTCGAGGTGCTGACCACGCATCTCAATGACGGCCGCCGCTTGCCCAGGCGCTCCAGCTTCCGCAGCGCGCATGCCTATCTCTCGGCGCCTTACGGCGTCTACCCGGCCAAGGACGGCTATCTCGCCATCGCCATGACGCCGATCCCGAAACTCGCCGACCTGCTGTCGCTCAATGAGTTGGCGCCTTATCGCGACAGACCGGCCTCGTGGTTCACCGCGCGCGACGACATCAAGGCGATCATCGCGCAGAGGATCGCCAGCAAAACCATCGACGAATGGCTTGATATTCTCGAGCCGGCCGACATCTGGTGCGCCAAGGTGCTGACCTGGCCGGAGATGCTGGCCAGTGAAGGCTTTCAGTCGCTCGACATGCTGCAGACGGTGACGCGCGAGGACGATGTCTCGATCCTCACCACCCGCTCGCCGCTCAGGGTCGACGGTGCCAGGGCCAAGGTCGATCGGGCCGCGCCGCGCATCGGCGAGCACAGTGCCGCGATCCGCGAGGAGTTCGGCCTGTGACCACGCTCAAGGGTATGACCTGGAGCCATCCGCGCGGCTATGATCCGATGGTCGCCTGCTCGTCGCTTTGGCAGCAGAAGACCGGCGTCGCCGTCCACTGGGACAAGCGCTCGCTGCAGGATTTCGAGTCCTTTCCGGTCGAGGAACTGGCGCGCGCCTATGATCTGATTGTCATCGACCACCCGCATGTCGGCCAGATCACGGCGGAACGCTGCCTCGCGCCGCTGGATGTCGCCGGCCGCGAGGCCGAGCGCGCAGCGCTCGCTTCGGGCAGCGTCGGCCAGTCCTATCCGAGCTACGCCTGGCAAGAGCGGCAATGGGCGTTTCCGATCGATGCGGCCAGCCAGGTCCAGGCATGGCGGCCGGACGCGATCGGCACGCCGCCGGCGCGCTGGAGCGAGGTGCTCGACCTCGCCCGGCAAGGCCGCGTGCTTTTGCCGTTGCGACCGCCGCATGCGCTGATGGTGTTCTATACGCTTGCCGGCAATCTCGGGCACGCTTGCGCGACCGATCCGTCCCGCGATCTCATCGATAGCGAGACCGGCTGCGAAGTCTTCGAGATGATGCGAGAGATCGCCGCGGTGGTCGACCCGGCCTGTTTGGAGATGGATCCGATCGCGGTTTCCGAACGCATGGCGGAGGCCGATTCCCGCATTGTCTGCGCTCCACTCATCTACGGCTACGTTTCCTATGCGATGTCAGGGTTTCGCGCGCACCGGCTGGCCTTCACCGACATCCCGGCTGTCGGCTCCAGCGGCCCTATCGGCTCAGCGCTCGGCGGCACGGGCATAGCGGTGTCAGCCTTTTCCAAGGCGAAAGATGCAGCGACGGACTTCGCCTATTGGGTCGCCAGCGGCGACGTGCAGCGCGGCGCCTATGCTGCTGCCGGTGGCCAACCAGGCCATGCTGCCGCCTGGGAGGACCAGACCGTCAATGCCGCGACCGGCAATTTTTATCGCGGCACGCGCGCGACGCTGGAGGGCGCATGGGTGCGGCCGCGTCATGACGGCTACATGGCGTTCCAGCAGGCGGCGTCCGACCGCATCCTGTCGGCCATGACCTCCGGGCACAAAGCCGCCCGGGTCGTCGCTGATCTCGTCGGCCTGTTCCGGGAGAGTGCCGCCGCGCAGGTGTCCGGCGCTGCTGAGAGAGGAGCCTGAACGAAACCGGGCGGAGGAGAACGTCCGGGCTACGCCCCGGCGAGACGCCGAGGCAAATCCAACTATTCCAACCGCCAGAGCTTGCGGGCATTGCCCGACAGCAACCTGTCGCGCTCCGCGACGCTGCAACCGGAAAGCAGCGCGTGGGTCGCTGCCACCCAGGTCGACAAGCCGCCACCAAGCGTGCAGACCGGCCAGTCGCTGCCCCAGACCACACGGTCCCAGCCGAACGCAGCGATGCTGTGCTCGACATAGGGCCGCAGCGTGCCTACCGTCCAGCTGCCGGAATCGGCATAGGCGACCACACCGGAAATCTTGGCCATGACGTTCGGACGCCGCGCGATCTCGCTCATATGCTCGCGCCAGGGATGCTCGGCTCCGCCCTTGATGTCGGGGACGCCGCAATGGTCGAGAACGAACTGGACGTCGGGTGCGAGGTCGGCCAGCGCTATTGCTTTCGGAATCTGGTGCGGCAGCACGACGAGATCGAAAGTCAGGCCCATGCCGCCAAGCCGCTTGATGTTGTCACGAAACACCGCGCCTTCCGACAGATCATCGGGCATGACATGGAGCACGCGGCGGAAACCCCTGACGAAAGGATTTGCCCGCTGCCTTTCGAGATAGGCCGGGAAATCCGCGTCTTCCGGCCGGCAGGACGCGATCGCCCCGACCAGCATGCTGCCGGCCTGTCGCGACAGACCTTCCACCCGTGCGGTCTCGGCTTCAATGTCAGCCGGATCGACATCGACCTCCATGTGCAGCACGCGCTCGACGCCGACACGCTGCGCCTCGGTGGCATAGTCCTCGTAGGAGAAATCGCGGTTGAGCGGCGGCACGCCGGCAAGCCAGGGATAGCGCAAGGCCGAGCGATCGATGAGATGCAGATGGGTGTCGATGATCACTGGAGCTCCTCCAAATTGGCGTTGTCAAATCATCTCACGGAGGAATTCTTCATTCAAATAAGAATTTATGCTGCCGACCCTACAGCCGATCCGGCCAGATGCGACAGCTTCTCGCACGTCGCCAGCAACAGCTCGATCGTCCTGGTGATATCGGGCGCGGACGGCGCATTGACCACGGTAATGTAGGGGATGGACAGGGCGGCGATGGCCTTGCCGTCGGAACTGCGCACCGGAGCCGACAGGTTGAAGACGCCGGCGGTCTGCATCGAGGCCATCATCTCGTAGCCACGGTCGCGGATCTGGTCGAGCCGGGTGAAGAACTCGGTCGATTGGGCCGTCTTGTCGGTGCTGCGGACGTGTTCGGAGATCATCATCTGCCGCTCTTCCTGCGAGCGGAAGGCAAGCAGTACATGGCCCGAACCGGTGTCGAACAGGCTGATGTGGGAACCCACCCGGATCGAGATGCCCCAGTAGTCCGGCGCCTCCTGTTGGGCGATGACGACGGCGGAACCGCGATCAAAAACAACGAGTTGATTGGCCTGCTGCGAGGTCTCGGCCAGTTCGCGCATCAGCGGCGTGGCGTAGGAAACCAGCCGCCGCACCGGAGCGTGCAGTTGCGCCAGGCCGAACAGTTTCAGCGTCAGCGAATAGCGGTCACCATCCAGCCTTGTGACATAGCCGCGCCGCACCAGCCGGTCGAGCATGCGATAGAATTCGTTCGGGCTGCGGTCGAGTTTCTTGGCGATTTCGGCCTGGGTCAGGCCTCCGTCGACGCCGGCCAGCAGTTCGAGGATGTCGAGCCCCTTGTCGAGCGCCGGCGCGCGGTAGCGCTCGTCTTCGCTGTCGTCCATGGCTCATCCCTCCAGTGAATTCGATTCTTCATATACGCAGGAATGCGGCCGGCGGAAACAAATTTCGCCTTGACGTACGTATGAATGTTTTGTTTGTATATGAATGTCGCATTTCCTGTCACGTGGACAGGTTGCGGTCGCCGCTAAGGCGCACCCAGGGAGGAAACCAATGAACAGACTGCTTTCCGGCGTCTCCGCCGGCGCATTGGTGCTTGCATTCGGTGCAGGCACGGCCCTTGCCGGCGACCTGCCCGGCAAGTTCGAAGGCGTCACCGTCGACGTGAAACTGATCGGCGGCCAGCAATATGAAAAGCTCTATGAGCGCATTCCTGAATGGGAGAAGGCCACCGACGCCAAGGTCAACATCCTGACCAAGAAGAATGGCTTCGACATCGACAAGGAGTTGAAGTCCGACATCGCCTCTGGCAGCACCAACTGGTGCGTCGGCTGGAACCATTCGTCCTTCGCGCCGCAATATACCGGCCTCTACACAGACCTCAGCAAATTGCTACCCAAGGAAGAGATCGACGCCTTCGTGCCGTCGACGATCAAGGCGGCAACCATCGACGGCAAGCTCGAGATGCTGCCGCGCGCGCAGTTCGACGTCTCGGCGCTCTACTACCAGAAGAGCCTCTACGAGAACGCCGACAACAAGGCCAAGTTCAAGGCCAAATACGGCTATGATTTGGTGCCTCCGGACAGCTGGAAGGAAGTCACCGACCAGGCCGAGTTCTTCGCCAACCCGCCCAATTTCTACGGCACGCAGTTCGCCGGCAAGGAAGAGGCGATCAATGGCCGCTTCTACGAGATGGTGGTCGCCGAGGGCGGCGAGTATCTCGACAAGGACGGCAAGCCGGTCTTCAACTCGGAGGCCGGCATCCGGGCGCTCGACTGGTTCGTCAATCTCTACAAGGCCAAGGCCGTGCCGGCCGGAACGACCAACTATCTCTGGGACGATCTCGGCCAGGGCTTTGCCTCGGGCACCGTCGCCATCAATTTGGACTGGCCGGGCTGGGCCGGCTTCTTCAACGACCCGAAGTCGTCGAAGGTGGCGGGCAATGTCGGCGTGAAGGTCGCGCCGAAGGGTTCTTCCGGCAAGCGCACCGGCTGGTCCGGTTTCCACGGTTTCTCGGTGACCGAGAACTGCCCGAACAAGGAGGCCGCAGCCTCGCTGGTTTGGTGGCTGACCAATGAGGACAGCCAGAAACTGGAAGCCGTAGCAGGCCCGCTGCCGACACGCACGGCCGTGTGGGATTGGGACCTGAAGCAGGCCGAAAACGACCCCTACAAGAAGGAGGTTCTCTCCGCCTTCCAGGAAGAAGCCAAGCACGCCTTCGCCGTGCCGCAGACGCCTGAGTGGATCGAGATTTCGAACGCCGTCTATCCTGAGCTGCAGGCGGCGATCCTGGGCGACAAGACCTCCAAGCAGGCATTGGACGAAGCCGCCGCCAAGGCGACGCAGATCCTGCAGGATGCCGGCAAGCTTTAGAACAGTCCCAAGGCTGCCTCCCCCATGACGAATGGGGGAGGCGATCGCGTCTCGTCGGAAGCTCCGCGATGCACATCGCCTTTCGGTGCCCCACCCATGCAATGCAAAACCCCACAGGATTCTGATGAAGGGCTTCAAGCCATCGGCGCCATTTCTGCTGCTGCTTCCAGCCTTCATCGTGCTGGCCGCGGTCGTCGTCGTGCCGCTGCTTCTGTCGCTCTATTCCAGCTTCACACCGTTCCGCCTGACCAGGCCCGAAACGTTCTTCGTCTTCGTCGGCTTCAGGAACTATCTCTCGATCCTGGCCAACTCCGATTTCTGGTGGGCGTTCGGGCGCACGGTGCTGCTGCTGACCATCGCGCTCAATCTCGAAATGCTGCTAGGCCTGGGGCTCGCCATGCTGGTCGAGAAGGCGACGCGCGGCCAGCGCATCCTGCGCACGCTGATGATGTTTCCGATGATGTTCTCGCCGATCCTCGTCGGCTTCCAGTTCAAGTTCATGTTCAACGACAATATCGGCCTGGTGAACAACGCCCTGCAGTCGCTCGGCATCACCAGGGATGCCATCCCGTGGCTGATCGAGGGCCACCTCGCCTTCATCGCCATCTCGGTCGCCGAGATATGGTCGTCGACCGCGATCTTCGCGATCCTGATCCTCGCCGGACTGCTCGCAATGCCCAAGGAACCGATCGAGGCGGCGCGGGTCGATGGTTGCACGCCGTGGCAGACCTTCCGCTATGTGACGTGGCCGTTCGTCATGCCTTTCGCCTATATCGCCATGACCATCCGTTCGCTCGACGTGGCGCGCGCCTATGACATCGTCAAGATCATGACCGATGGCGGACCGGCGGGCCGCACCGAGCTGTTGTGGACGCTGGTGGCACGCACCGCCTACAGCGACGGCCGCATGGGCATGGCGAACGCCATGGCCTACTTCTCGATCCTGCTGTCGATCGCCTTCACCGTCTATTTCTTCAACAAGCTCGCCGCGGCGCGCACGCAGATCGGTGCGGAGTGGTGATGGACGAGAATTCTTCCGCCCGCCTGAAGCGCCGGCTGCTGGGCATCGTCCATCGCGTCGGCCTGTTCCTGGCGATGCTGACGATCTGCCTGCCCGGCCTCTGGATCGTGCTGTCCTCTCTCCGGCCGACCGTCGAGATCATGGCCAAGCCGCCGGTGTGGATCCCGCAGGAGATCTCGTTCGACGCTTACATCGCAATGTTCTCAGGCATCGGCAAAGGCGGCATCCCGGTCATCGAATATTTCCGCAATTCGCTGATCATCTCGGTGACCTCGACGATCATTGCGGTGGCCATCGGCATGGCCGGCGGCTATGCCTTCGCGCGCTACCGCTTCCGCGGCAAATCGAGCGTGTTCCTCGGCCTGATGCTGACGCGCACGGTGCCTGGCATCGCGCTGTCGCTGCCTTTGTTCTTCCTCTATGTGCGGCTCGGCATCATCGACACGCATTTCGGGCTGATCCTGGCCTATGTCGCGCTCAACGTGCCGTTCACCATCTGGCTGATCGACGGCTTCTTCCGCCAGGTGCCGAAAGACCTCGCGGAGGCAGCACAAATCGATGGCTGCACGCGCTGGCAGGCTTTCTGGCAGGTCGAGTTTCCGCTCGCCGGACCGGGCATCGCTTCCGCCGCCATCTTTGCCTTCCTGACCTGCTGGAACGAGTTCGCGCTGGCTTCGCAGCTGACCCGTTCGGTGAGCGCCAAGACGCTGCCGGTCGGCCTGCTCGACTACACGGCCGAATTCACCATCGACTGGCGCGGCATGTGCGCGCTGGCCGTGGTGATGATCATTCCCGCACTCACCCTCACCTACATCGTCCAGAAACACCTTGTCGGCGGCCTGACCTCCGGCGCGGTGAAAGGCTGATCCCATGGCAACCGTTTCCCTCAAAAAGCTGACCAAGCGCTACGGCAATATCGGGATCGTGCATGGCATCGATCTCGATATCGCCGACCGCGAATTCATCGCGCTGGTCGGCCCGTCGGGCTGCGGAAAGTCGACGACTTTGCGCATGATCGCCGGACTGGAAGAAATCAGCGCCGGCTCGATCGAGATCGGCGGACGTATCGTCAACGATCTGCCGCCGCGCTCGCGCAACATCTCGATGGTGTTCCAGTCCTATGCGCTCTATCCGCATATGACGGTGCGCGAAAACCTCGGCTTCTCGCTGAAGATCGCCGGCGCGGCCAAGGAAGACATGGAGCGCCGCGTCGCCGAGGCCTCGGCCATTCTCGGCCTCGATACGCTGCTCGACCGCCGCCCGTCGCAACTGTCGGGCGGCCAGCGCCAGCGCGTCGCCATGGGCCGCGCCATCGTGCGCGACCCTGACGTGTTTCTCTTCGACGAGCCGCTTTCCAATCTCGACGCCAAGCTCAGGACGCAGATGCGCACCGAGATCAAGAAGCTCCATGCCAAGGTGCAATCGACGGTGATCTACGTCACCCACGACCAGGTCGAGGCGATGACGCTTGCCGACCGCATCGTCATCATGCGCGACGGCCATATCGAACAGGTCGGCACGCCAGACGAAGTCTTCCGCCGCCCGGCGACACGCTTCGTCGCCGGCTTCATCGGTTCGCCGCCGATGAATTTGCACGAGGCGACTGTCGACGACGGCCAACTGGTTTTCGCCAGCGGCGAAAAGCTGCCGCTGCCCGCCCAGTTCAAGGCCAATGTCGCGACCGGCGACAAGGTCGTGTTCGGTCTGCGGCCTGATGACATCTATCCGACCGGCCATGGCATCAGCTCCGGCGGCGCGGCCGACGTCCATCAGATCGAGCTGCCGATCACCGTCACCGAACCGCTCGGCAACGAGACGCTGGTGTTCGTCGAGTTCAACGGCACGGACTGGGTTTCGCGCATGCTGAACCCGCGCCCGTTGCGCTCCGGCGAGCGGGTGGCGATGAGCCTCGACCTGTCGCAGGCGCATCTGTTTGCCGCCGAGACCGGAAAGACATTGCGGAGCTGACCGATGGCTAGAATCGAGAAAGTCGAACTGCGGATGGTGGACCTTGTGCCCAAGGTCAAGCGCACCGACGCCATCCAGAGTTTCGTCAGCCAGGAAACGCCGATCGTCACCATCACCGATTCCGACGGCGCGGTCGGCACCGGTTACAGCTACACGATCGGCACCGGCGGCTCCTCGGTGATGCGGCTCTTGTCCGACCATCTGGCGCCACGCCTGATCGGCCAAGACCCCGACATGATCGAGGCGATCTGGCACGATCTCGAATTCGCCACCCATGCGACCACCATCGGTGCGATCACCGCCATTGCTATCGCGGCGATCGATACGGCGCTCTGGGATCTCAGGGCGAAGAAGCAGAACCTGCCGCTGTGGAAACTGGCCGGCGGTGCCAAGGATCGCTGCCCGCTCTACACCACCGAGGGCGGCTGGCTGCACATCGAGACGGCAGCACTTGTCGACGACGCACTGGCCGCCAAGGCCAAGGGCTTCCGCGGCTCAAAGGTGAAGATCGGCAGGCCGCACGGGTCGGAAGATCTCGCCCGCCTGTCGGCGGTGCGCAAGGCGGTGGGCGACGGCTACGAGATCATGACCGATGCCAACCAGGGGTTTTCGGTCGACGAGGCGATCCGGCGCGCGGCGCGGCTGCGCGAACTCGATCTCGCCTGGATCGAGGAGCCGCTGCCGGCCGACGATGTTGACGGCCATATCAGGTTGTCCAACTCGACGCAGACGCCGATCGCCATTGGCGAGTCGGTCTATTCGATCCGCCATTTCCGCGAATATATGCAGAAAGGCGCCTGCTCGATCGTGCAGGTCGATGTCGGCCGCATCGGCGGCATCACGCCATGGCTCAAGATCGCCCATGCGGCAGAGGCCTTCGACATTCCGGTCTGCCCGCATTTCCTGATGGAGCTGCATGTCAGCTTGACCTGCGCGGTTCAGAACGGCAGGTATGTCGAGTACATTCCGCAACTCGACCAGTTGACCGGCAAGCATATGCGCATCGAGGATGGGCATGCGCTGGCGCCCGACGAACCCGGCATCGGCATCGACTGGGACTGGGACGCGGTCAAGGCCATGAGCATCGCCGAATTCACCACGGCGATCACCAGATAGGAGTCGGATATGCAGCGAATGGGCATGGTGCTTGGGTTGAAGCCGGAAAAGGTCGAGGAGTATGTCCGCCTGCATGCCGCCGTCTGGCCCGACGTGCTGACCATGATCTCGGCCTGCAACATCAAGAATTATTCGATCTATCTGAAGCGGCCGGAGAACCTGCTGTTCTCCTATTTCGAATATCATGGCACCGACTATGCGGCCGACATGGCCAAGATGGCAGCCGACCCGAAGACGCAGGAATGGTGGGCGGTCTGCATACCATGCCAGGAGCCGCTCTCGACCCGCAAGGAGGGCGAATGGTGGGCCAGCACGGACGAGGTCTTCCACTATGACTGAGGGCGGTTTCGACCCTGCCTTACTCGTCCAGTCCTGGCCAAAACCCTCGAAGCCTCGCCCGATCGTCACTTTCGGTGCCGGATCGATCGTCGGCGACGCGCATTTTCCCGCCTATCGCAAAGCCGGCTTTCCGATTGCCGGCCTCTATGATCCGGACCAGGCCAAGGCGAAAACCCTGGCCGAAAAATGGGGCGTGACGGCGTTCCGTTCGGTCGACGAAGCCGCATCTGTCCAGGATGCGATCTTCGATCTGGCGACCCCGCCGGGACGGCACGCCGAGATCCTGGAAGCTCTGCCCGACGCTGCGGTCGCGCTGATCCAGAAGCCTATGGGCAACTATCTCGGCGAGGCAACCGAAATCCTCGAAATCTGCCGCGCCAAGAACCTCAAGGCGGCGGTGAACTTTCAGCTGCGCTTCGCGCCGATGATGCTGGCGCTCAAGGACGCCGTCGCCAGGGGCTGGCTCGGTGAAGTCGTCGACTTCGATGCCTGGCTGGCGCTGGCAACACCGTGGGAGTTGTGGGAATTCCTGCTCAAGGCGCCGCGCGTCGAGATCGCCATGCACTCGATCCATTATCTCGACCTGATCAGGCAATTGCTCGGCGATCCCAAGGGCATCCACGCCAAGACGCTCGGTCATCCCAACCACAAGGTGGCGCAGACCCGCACCAGCGCCATTCTCGACTATGGCGACAGGGTGCGCTGCGCGCTGTCGATCAACCATGACCACAAATTCGGCCGCCGCCACCAGGCCTGCGAGTTCCGCATCTGCGGCACCGAGGGCGCGGCCTATCTCAAGCTCGGCCTCAACCTCGACTATCCCCGGGGCGAACCGGACATTCTGGAAATCCATCCGAAGGGCGCAACGGACTGGATCGCGATACCGCTTGCCGGCGAATGGTTCCCCGACGCCTTCGTCGGGCGCATGGCCAATGTGCAGCGCTTTGCGGCAGGAGAAGACGGCGAACTGGTCAGCTCGGTCGAGGACGCCTGGAGCACAATGGCGCTGGTGGAAGCCGCCTATAGATCGAGCGCGGCGCCGGCGACGCCGATCGCGGAAAGACCCTGATGGAACAGATCACCTATTTCGAGGACTATGAGATCGGCTCTTCGCGGCTGACCAGCGGCCGCACCATCACCGAGACCGACTTCGTCGTCCATGCCGGCCACACCGGCGATTTCTTTCCGCACCACATGGACGCCGAATACATGAAGACGACGCCGTTCGGCCAGCGCATCGCGCATGGCACGCTGGTGTTCTCGGTCGGCATCGGGCTGACGGCAAGCATTATCAACCCCGTCGCGTTCTCCTATGGCTATGACCGGCTGCGCTTCATCAAGCCGGTGTTCATCGGCGACACGATCCGCACGCGCACCACCATTACGGCCAAGGAGGACGATCCCAAGCGGCCGGGCTCGGGACGCGTGATCGAACGCTGCGAGGTGATCAACCAGCGCGGCGAAGTGGTACTCGCGGCCGATCATATCTACGTCGTCGAACGCAAGCCGGCGCAGAGCTGAAAAACAGCGCGGTTCTTACGAACCGGTCGCGCGCGGTGATGCGCTCAAGCCCCGAGCAGCAGGACCATCCCGACTATGATTTTCGCGACAGGCCGCCGCCCTCTATCGCATTGACGAGCGTATCGCTTCCTTCGCGCAGGTGCTGCGGCAGAATGCTCACGGCCTTCTTGCCGTCGCGCCGGCGGCAGGCGGCCAGCAGGTCGCGATGTTCCGCCTGCGAGCGGGCGCGATGGTCGAGGTTGGACAAGAGGATGCGGACATAGCGATCGGCCGCGTTGTGATGCGCCTCGATCAGGCCGAGCAGACGCTGATTGCCGCAGGCAGCGTAGAGCGACAGGTGAAAGGTTCGGTTCAGCGCACCCCAGCGGCCGACATTGCGCTCCGCGTCGATCTGGTCGAGCACCTGTTCAGCCTCATCGAGATTGCCGTCCAACAAAGCCGGAATGGAGAGGCGGAGCGCTCGCATTCGAGCAATTCGCGCACCGCGTAGATTTCGCTGATCTCGGCCCCGTCCATCCGTGCGACATGCGCGGGCCCGCTGCAGACTGGCCAGCGTTGATAGCGAGATGCCCCCCGCGCCGATGGTCTCTGTCGAATATCTTTGCAGGGCTCTGCCCCGCGGAGGCGTGGCGCCTATGCTGCCGTGGCCGGCCGATCCTTGAACAGGACCGGATCAGGTACGGCTGGCTCCGCATACCGTATGCGCAGGCGCAGAAATGGCGCTTCGATGCAGGTGTAGCTGAGATAGCCGATCGGGATCGTCGCCAGGAAACACAGCAAGGACCAGAGGCAGGCAATGTAGAAATTGCTTATGCCCATGATGTTCGTGTTTATGAACGCCGCCAGCTGCATGACGAAGAACAGGTGCAGGAGATAGATCGAATAGCTGTAGGCCCCAGCCTTCTCCAGGATCTTGAACGGCAAGCCTGTTCGCTTCCTTGGAAAGCTCGTGTCGTAATAGGCGATCCCAAATGAATAGGCCGCCGCCTCCACCGTCGGCAGGATGATCCATATCCAATGTGGCGAGGGGTATCGCTGTAGCTGGTAGAATCCCCCGGCGGCATCGAACCACCAGAAGAACCCCGAAAAGGCCAGCAGTACGGCCAGCGCCAGCCAGTGCCGGTCCTTCGCATAGGCGCGGAGATGGAAGGCAAGGATGCCGGCGAGGAACTGATCGGCATGGCCAATGATGGTCCAGGCCGCCGCCAACTGCACCTCGCCGAACTGCGCGTAAAGCGCCCACCTCAGCAAAATGGCTGCAGCGATGAACAGCAAAGGGGCGAACAGGAAGCGTCTGGACGCCATCAGCAGGAACGGCAGCAGGATGTAGAAGTGAGCTTCCACGGTTATCGACCAACCGCCGTTCGGGAGGGTGGGAAAGATCACCCCCTTCCCGACGTCGGTGAAATAGCCGCCCAGGGGTTGGCCCGCCATAGATACGCGGCAAGCCTCGACGGCTATCACGGCCAGCAAGAGCGGAAGCAACCTCAGCGCCCGGTTGGCGAAGAAGGGCAGATAGCTGACTTGTTTCCCATCAAGAAGCTTGGCGAACAGGTAGCCGGAGAGCGCCATGAACAATGAAACGCCGGTGAACCCCTCATCCAGCAGGCTGAAAATGGGCACGGCAGGCACGAAATCATAGGGCACCGGCCCCTCGGGAGACTGATGGAGGAAATGCCAGGTGAAGACCAGGAAGGCCGCTAGGCCACGAACATGGTCCAGCGCCGGATAGTGTTCTCCAGTCGAAGATCTCATGATTCAGACCAGGCGTCCGGGCGTTCAACGATCATCGCCATGTCGCGCGGTCCAATACCCGCAACCGTGGCCGCAGAGCGAGGGTCCGCTCGCCAATGCCTAGTTTGTCTGCCTCTCGTTAATTTACACTTCCATCAGATGGAGAAAATTGATGTCCGGCGCGGCCAGCCGCAATCGCCGGAAACCGCGCGGGATGTACCGGGACGCAGCCGTGTCGATCAATCGACCTCCACGGCTACCACCGCCGCGCAGTCCCCGGCCTTGACCAGGCCGGGAAAATGCCGTGCCGCCAACATGCCCGGCATTTTTGCCCGGATCTCCTGCGGGGCAATGCCTGTGCGGCCAACCGAATGGATCCGTGCCAGCACCGCGCCCTCTTCGATGGGCTCGCCGAGATCGACCATGGTTTCGATCATGCCGTCCTCCTCGGCGAAGGAGAAGCAATCGCCTGACGGCATGTCCAGCCATCGAGTTCTGCTCTTCTCGACCGCGCCATCCACGATGCCGGCATGGCGCAGCACATTGAGAATGCCGCGCCGCGCGATACGCACGGTTTGCGCACGCGAGGTGCCGCCACCGCCCAGTTCGGTGCTGACGAAGACCTTGCCCATCTCCTCGGCCGCCGTGTCGTACATGCCGACCGAGTCGATTTCGATCATGCGCATCGAGAACGGAGCCGAGAATGCCGCCACCGCATCGAAGGCTTTCTGCTCCAGCGCCTTGTCGGGCAGTGTGTGGGCCGCGCAGAACGGCACGAAGTCCAGCGTCTTTCCCCCAGAATGAAAGTCGAAGACGATGTCGGCTCGAGGCAGCAGTTCACGCTGGAAATAGTCGGCGATCTTCTCGGTCACCGTGCCGTCCGGCCGTCCGGGAAAGCTGCGGTTCATGTTGCCCTTGTCGATCGGCGAGGTCCGCGTGCCGGCGCGGAAGGCTGGATAGTTCATCGCCGGCACGATGATCACCGTACCGCTGACATTTTTCGGGTCGAGCGTGCGGGCGAGATCGTAGAGCGCCAGCGGCCCTTCATACTCATCGCCGTGGTTGCCGCCGGAAAGCAGCGCCGTCGGTCCCTTGCCGTTGCGGACGACGCAGATCGGAATCATCACCGAGCCCCAGGCCGAGTCGTCGCGGCTGTAAGGCAGGCGCAGCAAACCGTGCTGGACGCCGTCACGATCGAATTCCACAGTCGGCGCGATCGGCGACGGGCGGAGGCTGGACATCGGGCTCAATTCTTCACCACCAGTTTGCGCGGAACATCGGCCAGGCACTCTACACCGGTTTCGGTGATCAGGATGGACTCGGTGATCTCCAGCCCCATCGTCTCCAGCCAGAGGCCGGTCATGAAGTGGAAGGTCATGCCGGGCTTGAGTTCGGTGCGGTCACCGGGGCGCAGGCTCATCGTGCGTTCGCCCCAGTCCGGCGGATAGGACAGACCGATCGAGTAGCCGGTGCGGTTGTCCTTGACGATGCCATACCTTTTCAGCACGGCGAAGAAGGCATTGGCGATGTCCTCGCAGGCGTTGCCGGGCTTGGCGGCGGCGAGCCCCGCCTCCATGCCTTCCAGTGTCGCCTTCTCGGCATCGAGGAACTCCTGCGTCGGCTTGCCGAGGAAGACGGTGCGCGACAGCGGACAATGGTAACGGTTGTAGCAGCCGGCGATCTCGAAGAAGGTGCCCTCGCCCCGCTTCATCGGCTGGTCGTCCCAGGTCAGATGCGGCGCCGAGGCGTCCACGCCGGACGGCAGCAGCGGCACGATCGCCGGATAGTCGCCGCCAATGCCGTCGACGCCGCGCGTGCCGGCATCATAGATCTCGGCGACGAGATCGCATTTGCGCATGCCGATCTCTATTCTGTCGAAGATGCGTTGGTGCATGGCTTCGACGATGCGGGCGGCCTTGCGCATGTAGTCGATCTCGGTCGGGCTCTTCACCGCGCGCTGCCAGTTGACCAGGGCAGTGGCGTCGACGAAGCGGGCATTGGGCAGATGCTTCTGCAGCGAGGCGAAGGCGGCGGCGGAGAACCAGTAATTGTCCATCTCGACACCGATGGTGAGCTTGCCCCAACCACGATCGACGAGCACGCTGGACAGGAAGTCCATCGGATGGCGTTCCGTCGACTGCACATAGTGGTCGGCGTAGCCGACGATGTTGTCCTGCGCGAGATAGGCGGTGCGCCTGGCGCCGTTGGCGTCCTGACCGCGGCCGTACCAGACGGGCTCGCCCGAGGGCGGCACGATGACCGCCTGGTGCACGTAGAAGGACCAGCCGTCATAACCGGTCAGCCAGGCCATGTTGGAAGGGTCGCTGACGATCAGGAGATCGACGCCCTTGGCCTCCATGGCTCGCCGCGTCTTGGCGAGGCGATCCGCAAATTCGCCGCGCGAGAATTTCAGGTTCGGTTGCATTCTTTTGCTTCCTCGTTTGTTGGGTCCTGGAGCCTGTTTCAACTTCGTCGAACCCGGCTCCAGGAATTTTTGCTTGAGCATGATCTGATCGGAAACCGGTTCGCACTTTTCCGGGTCATGCTTTGCGGCCAGCATCAGCTCTCAAAAGTGGTTCCGGCATTGGCCGCCCGCGCGCGGTCGCGGGCGAACGTGGCGATCGCCGTGTCCTGCACGCCGGTGCCGGTGAGGTCGGCGATGGTGATATCGCTGGCCGAGCGTCTTCCGTGTCGTTCGCCCGCGATGATCTGGCCGAGTTCGGTCACTTCTTCGTCGGCGGCCATCACTCCTGCCGCGATGGCATGATGCAGTTCGCCCAGACGCCGCGTCTGGCGCGCGCTGTCGGCGACATAGAGATCGGCCATGCGCAGGATGGCCGGCGCGATCTCGTTCTTGTGTTCGGCGTCCGAGCCCATGGCGGTGATGTGCTGGCCGGCGGCGATGAAGCCGGCCTTGATCAGCGGCTCGGTCGATGGTGTGGTGGTGACGATGATGTCGGCGCCGGCAACGGCATTTGCTGCATCAGGCTCCGCGCGCACGACAATGCCCAGTCTTTCGCGCAAGCGGGCAGCAGTGGCTTCGGCCTTGGTGGCGTCGCGCGCCCAGATGCGTGCCTCGGCGATCGGCCTGACAAGACGCAGTGCCTCCAGTTGCAGGCCCGCCTGCAAACCGGCGCCGAAGATCGCTGCCACGGTGGAGTCCTCGCGCGACAGATGCTTCGCCGCGACCGCGCCGGCAGCGGCCGTGCGGACATCGGTCAGGTAGCCATTGTCGAGCAGCAGCGCCTCGACCACGCCGGTCCTTGCCGAAAGCAGCACCATCATGCCGCCACCGCTCGGCAGGCCGAGTTTTGGATTGTCGAAGAAGCCGGAGCTGATCTTCACTGCGAAGCCGTCGATACCGGGCACATAAGCGGACTTCACGTCGACCTCGCCGCGATGCTCGGGAATGTCGAGCCGCAGGATCGGCGGCATCGCCACGGGCAGAGTGGCGAGCGCGCGAAAAGCGTTCTCGACGCAGGCGACCGCATCGAGATCGAGCGTCACGATCTTGCGCAGTTCTTTCTCGGTGAGGATGGTCATCCGGCTCATGCTGCACGCTCCGCGATTGCGTCGCCGCAGACGATCTTGCGGTGCGCGTCCATATCGATGTTGCGACCGGAGAGAAGCGCAACCACCGGCCCGCTCGGCTTCACCTTGCCGGAAATCAGCGCGGCGACACCGACCGCACCGGCGCCCTCGACGATCTCGCGCTCCTGCGCATATGCATGGCGGATGCCGGCGGCGATCTCGTCCTCGCTGAGCAGGACGACGTCGTCGAGCAGGTCGCGGCACATGGCGAAGGTCAGCCTATTGTCGAGGCCGATGCCACCCCCAAGCGAATCCGCCAGCGTCGGCAATTCCTCTACCAGGACAGGCCGGCCGGCATCGAGGCTCGCCTTCATCGCAGCACCGCGCGCCATCGAAACGCCGATGACTTTTGTGCCGGGGCTGACACCCTTGACGGCTGCGGCAACGCCAGAAGCCAAGCCGCCGCCGGAAAGCTGTACCAGCACGAGACCGGCGTCAGGAACCTGCTCGATCATCTCGAGCCCGAGCGTACCTTGTCCGGCGACGACATCGGGATGGTCGAAAGGCGGCAGCATGATGAGCTCCTCCTCCGCCACAAGCCGCTCGACCTCCTGCTGCGCGTCGTCCTGGCTGTCGCCGACGATGCGGACCTCCGCGCCGAGCCGGCGGATTTCGTCCAGCTTGTTCTGGGGCACCAGCCGCGACATGCAGATCACCGCGCGCATGCCTTCAAGCTTCGCCGCATGTGCCAGCGCGCGACCGTGATTGCCTGTCGAGGCGGCGACCACGCCGCGTGCCTTTTGCTCCGAGCTCAACGAGGCGACGGCATTCGAAGCGCCGCGCAGTTTGAAGCTGCCGGTGGTCTGGCGATGCTCGAGCTTGAGATGCACGGGGAAGCCAAGGCGTTCCGACAGAACCTCGGACAGCACGGTTGGCGTCCGCTGGATCTTGTCGGCGATGCGCTCACGGGCAGCGCGGATGTCTGAGAGGGAAACGTTGCGATTCATGATGGATCCGTCTGTTCCCAGGCGCCCCCCTCTGGCCTGCCGGCCATCTCCCCCTCAAAGGGGGAGATTAGCTGTTGCTTGCGCAAACGGAACATAATCTTACCGTCCCAGCGGCAGCGTCATCAGACGGCCGAATTCGGGATGCGGCGTCTCATCACCACACAGCCGCAAGCAGTTCCAGGCGGTTGCCTGGTTGCTGGTCACCACAGGACGGCCGATTGCCTGTTCCATGCCGGCGACCGCAAGCGCGCCGCGCAGCGCCGTGCAGGACACAAACAGGGCGTCGGCCTGCGGGTGGGTCGCCTGGCGCGCGAGATCGACAAGGGCTGTCGGGGGGATGCGCGCCATCTCGCGGTCGTCCTCGAAGCCGAGACAGGTGAAGCTGGCGATCTCGAAACCACGCGCGGCGAAGTAGGCCGCCATCGGCCTGGAGGTTTCGACCGTGTAGGGGGTCAGAATGCTGATCCGGCGCACGCCGAAGGCATTCAGCCCGTGCACGCCGGCCATTGGTGGGGTGACCATGGGAACGCCAGGCTTGGCCGCCTGGATCGCCGTCTCGATCTCGGCATCACCGATCACCACCGAGGCCGACGTACAGGAGTAGCAGATGGCGTCGAGCTTCTCGTCGGGCAGGATCAGGGCCGCGCCCGCCGTCAGCGCCGGCTGCATCTTGCGCAGATTTTCCGGCGTCGTCGGATTGGCATAGGGAATGCGCGCGACGTAGACGCCGATGCGCTCGCTTGCCACCATGCGGCGAAAATCCGGTTCGCTGGTGTGATCCGTGGCCAGGATGATCAGGCCGACGCGCTTGTCGAGCGGACGCTCGTCGAGTGATGGCCGTTTCGGATAGACCTTGATCTCGGGCAAAGGTTTCATCGGCTATCTCTCGATCTTGCCGTAACGGCGTTCCAGCCAGCGCAGCAGCACGACCGAACAAAGACTGATGGCGAGGAAGAAGGCACCGACCAGCGTGATCGGCTCGATGTAGCGATAGTAGGTGTTGGCGACGCTTTTGGCCTGGTTCATCAGTTCCAGCACGGTGATCGCCGAGAGCAACGGCGTCTCCTTGAACATGGCGATGAAATAATTGGCCAGCGCCGGGATCATCGGCGGGATGGCTTGCGGGATGATGACGTGCGTCCAGGTCTGCCGGGCGCTGAGATTGCAGGCCTTGGCGGCCTCCCACTGGCCACGTGGTACATTGTCGATGCCGGCGCGGTAGACCTCCGCCGTGTAGGTGCCGTAATGCAGCCCGAGCCCGATGACACCGGCGACCAGCGGCGGCAGCAGGATGCCGATGTCGGGCAGCACGTAGAAGATGAAATAGAGCTGCACCAAAAGCGGCGTGCCGCGGATGAATTCGGCCGCCCAGCCGACGGTGCGTGACAGGGCCTTGTTGGGCGAGCGGCGCGCAAGCGCGATGCCCAGCCCGACGATCGCCGCCAGTACCGAGCCGAGCAGCGTGGCCAGGATGGTGATCTTCACCCCCTGGATCAGCGTCGGCATGATCTGCCATACGAAATTCCAGTCCCACTCCATCAGACGCGCACCCCATCGAGGCCGCGCGCCATGCGGCGCTCCAGCGAGCGCACGCCCCACGAAATGAGCAGCGCCAGGATGAAATAGATGACCAGGATGGTGGCGAACGGCACCATCGTGTTGCCGGTCTGGGCGCGCACCACCTGCGCCTGGAAGGTCAGGTCCGCGAGCGAGATCAGCGAGACCACGGAGGTGGCCTTGAGCAGCTCGATGGCGTTGTTGCCGAAGGTCGGCAGCATCACCAGAAAGGCCTGCGGCAGGATGACATGGCGCAGGCCTTGCCAGCGACCGAGATTGAGCGCGATGCAGGCCTCATGCTGTTCACGGCCGATCGACTGCACGGCCCCGCGCACCACTTCGGCGGCATAGGCGCCGACGTTCAGGCCCAGCGCCAGCACGCCGGCCTGCAGCGGGGTCAGTTCGAGGCCGATCAAAGGCAGCACGAAATAGGCGAAGAACAGCTGCACGAAGATCGAGGTGCCGCGGAAGAATTCGATATAGGCGGTGGCGAGCGCCCGCAAAACGAAGAAACGTGACAGCCGTCCCATGCCGGCAAGAAAGGCCATGATCAGGGCAAGCGCCGACCCCATCAGCGTCAGCTCGATGGTGACAAGCGCTCCCTGCAATATCAGGCCGAGATAGCCGGACCACTGGGTCATTCGGTTTCCAACGTTGGTTTAGCCTTCCTTCTCCCCGTTCCCGGGAGAAGATGCCGACAGGCAGATGAGGGGCTGAGCCATCCTTGCGAAAGTTAGTGCCGCCCCTCATCCGGCCCTTCGGGCCACCTTCTCCCCGTAAACGGGGAGAAGGGAGGAGCAGCTACTTCGCCGCGCAGAGCTTGTCGCGCGTCGTCGACATGGCGGCGGCGGCCGAGAAACCGTAGGGCTCGATGATCTTGGCGAACTCGCCCGACTTCTTCATCTTGGCGAGTTCGACGTCGAACTGATCGCGCAGCGCCTCGTCGCCCTTCTTGAAGGCGGCGCCGTCGCAATAGACAGGGGCGCCCTGCACCGGGGCAATGACTTCGAGGTTCGGGTCGTTGGCCTTCTTCATCAGATCGTTGATCGACAGAACCGGCAGCGAATAGGCGTCGATGCGGCCGTCCTGCACCATCTTCAGGCCGCTCTGGCCGTCCGGCACGACGATGACGCGTTCGCGCGGCACGCCGGCGTTGAGCGCCAGCTTCTCCTCGGTGCCGCCGCCGGGCGCGCCGATCGTGGCCGATGTGTCCTTGGCGACGTCCTCGTAGCTCTTGAAGCCTTTCGGATTGCCCTTCTTTACCAGCATCGCCTCGGCGTCGCACAGCACAGGCTCGGAATAGGCGACCGCGGCGCAACGCTCCGGCTTCATGAACAGGCCGGCGGTGACGACGTCGAAGCGGCCGGCCTGCAAGCCGGGGATCATGGCGCCATATTCGGAGATCGAGGCGACGATGTCGGCGACACCGAGCCGCTTGAAGATCTCGCGCGCCACGTCCGGTGCCGCGCCCGAGACCTTGCCGTCGGCGGCAACCGCCGTATAGGGCGGCTCGTTCGCGATGGCGACACGGGCGAAGCCCTGTGCCTTCAACTGCTCGAGCTTGCTGTCGTCGGCCGAGCCCGGGATCGAGGCGGCTAGAACCGCCGTCAGTGCCAAGCCGGCGACGCCGGCCAGAATGCCAAGTTTCTTCATTGTTCCCAACTCCTTGTTTCTTGTCTTGGTTTGACTTCTTGTCTTGGTTTGTCTGGGGCGATGCTCCACCCCGCAAAGCGGTCAGACGCGATGTCCGGCCGCGATGATCTTCTTCAGGAAGCCTTGCGTGCGCTCCTGCTTGGGATGGCGGAAAATCTCGTCGGGCTTGCCTTCCTCGACGATTTTGCCGCGATCGAAGAACAGCACCCGGTCGGCAAAGTCGTGGGCAAAACCCATTTCGTGGGTGACCAGCAGCATGGTCATGTCGGTCTCGGCGCAAAGCCGCCACAAGACGTTGAGCACCTCTTCGACCAGTTCCGGATCGAGCGCCGACGTCACCTCGTCGAACAGCATGATCTTCGGCTGCAGCGCGAGCGCCCTGGCGATCGCCACGCGCTGCTTCTGGCCGCCCGACAGTTGCGCCGGCATCGCCTTTGCCTTGTCGGCCATGCCGACCATGTCGAGCAGTTCCATCGCCCGCTTCTCGGCGGCGGGGCGCGGCATGCCCTTGGTCAGCATCGGCGCCAGGGTCACATTGTCGATGACGCTCTTGTGCGGAAACAGGTTGAACAGCTGGAACACCATGCCGATCTTCTGGCGCATCCGCGCCAGATGCCTCTCGTCGGCCGGCAGCAGCTGACCGTTGCGCTCCATATGATAGAGCTGCTCGCCCTCGATCTGGATGTGGCCGCCATCGATGCGCTCCAGCGTCATCAGGATGCGCAGGATCGTGGTCTTGCCCGAGCCGGAGGGACCGATCAGCGCCAGCTTCTCGCGCGGCATGACCTGCATCGACAGGCCGTCCAGCACCTTGAAGGCACCGAAGCTCTTCGAAATGGCATCGACCTTGATGATGGGTGCGGACAAATGAATTTCCCCGTGCTGGAGAAGCCTGTGCCCTTAACGATGCGGAACGCGCCAAATCATGTCAATTGGGAAAATAATATCATGACAATTATTCTGATTGCGCACATTTTCCGGTCAATCGTGGCTGGCTTTTTGGGCATGCCGTCGTCCCGAAACCGCTTCGCACTTTGGGCGACATGCTCAGATAGCGAGCAGCAAATGCTCCGGATCGCCAAGCAGCAGCTTGGTGACAACGCCGAGACCGGCGCGCAGTTCCCCTTCGGTGGTCGAGCCCAGCGAGATGCGCACCGCCGGATGCCAGGGCGCATCCGAAATGCGGAACGATGTGCCCGGCGCGATCGCCACGCCCTGTAGCCGTGCTTGGGCGACAAAGCCCTCCTCAGCGCGGTCGTCGGGCAGTTGCAGCCAGACATGCAGCCCGTCGCGCCGGGCGCGATAGTCGATCCCTGCCAACACTTCGGCGGCGATATCCTGCCGCCGCCGTAACGCGGCGCGCTGCCAGCGCACCAGTTCCATCGCCGTGCCGTCGGTCACCCATTTGGTGGCGATCTCGGCTACCAGCGGCGTTGCCATCCAGTTCGATACCAGATGCCGGTTGGCGACGGCGGCGACATAGCGGTCGGGAGCCGCGAGATAGCCGATGCGCAGGCCGGGCACGGTGATCTTGGTGAAAGAGGTAACATAGAGCGTACGCTCCGGGGCAAAGGCGGCGACCGGCGGCGGCCGGTCCTCGACCAGCGGCCCCAGCACGTCGTTCTCGATGATGGCGATGTCATGCTTGCGCGCAACCGCCGCGATTTCTTCGCGCCGCCGCGCGTCCATGAGCGTTGCCGTCGGGTTGATCACCGAGGGTTGCACGAACACCGCGCGGATGTCGGAAAGGCGGCAGGCCTCGTCCAATGCCTCCGGGATCAGGCCGTTATCATCGATCGGCAGGCCTTGGAGGTTGAAACCGAGATAGCGGGCCAGCGGCACCAGCGTGTGGTGGCCGATCGCCTCGGTGGCAACGGTCGAGCCAGGCGGCGCCACGCTCATCAGCGCCACCGTCATGCCGGCGGTAGCGCCATTGGTCAGGCTGATGTTCTGCGCTGAAATGTCGAGCCCGCACAATTTCAGCCATTCGACCGCCACCGCACGATGGCGCGGAAACACCATGTTGGGCCGGAAAGACAGCGCCGAACTCGACGGCAGGTTTTCAGCGAGCCAGCTCAGCGCCTGCTTCAGCCGCTCCAGATGCATCGGCTCGCAGACCGGCTTCAGGATGGAGAGATCAATGACCTCGCCGAGACGCTCGGGCAGATAGGGCGGCTCCGGCTCGCGGCGCTGCGTCTGGACGAAGCTGCCACGGCCGATCTCGCCCGAAATCAGGCCGCGCCGGATCAACTCCTCATAGGCGCGGCTGACCGTCTGCACCGAAAGCTTGAGATCATCGGCCAGCCGTCGATGTGTCGGCAGCCGCGCGCCATTGGCAAGACGCCCGTCATGGATGGCGCGCGCGAACTGATCGGCAAGCGATTGATAGGCTGGCCGCCTTATGAGCGCGGGATCGGGTTGCCACAATGTCATGACTTATTAGAGATCGAAATCAGTGCAATTGACAATCGAAATAATGCGCCATCATGGTACTGTGGACGAAAAAAGTGGGCGCTGATGACTGCTGCGAAACTCGACGCGATCGACCTCAAAATCCTCGACGCCATCCAGCGCGACGGGCGCATCACCAAGCTGGCGCTGGCCGAGCAGGTGGGGCTGTCGCCGACCCCATGCTGGATGCGGCTGCGCAAGCTGGAGAAGGCCGGCATCGTCTCGGGCTATCACGCAAGGATCGCCATGCGCGTCGTGGCGCCGGTGGCCACCGTACTGATGGAGGTGACGTTGGCCAGCCACCGCCAGGCCGATTTCGACCGCTTCGAGCGTGTCATCCGCGATATCCCCGAGATCGTCGCCTGCTGGTCGGTGGGCGGCGGCGTCGACTATGTGCTGAAGGTGATGGCTCGCGACATCGATGCCTATCAGCGGCTGGTCGACGGCTTGCTCGACCGCGAGATCGGCATCGACCGCTACTTCACCTACATCGTCACCAAGACGGTGAAGGAAGAGATCGCACTTCCCATCGCCGAGTTGCTGCCGGTGTCGCCGTAGTGCCGGAGACATCGTCTGCTGAGGCGGCACAATAGAGAGAATCTCTCTACTTCAGGACACCCAAACAGCCTCTCTGTCTGCCCACGATGGATAGTCTCCCAGGATCAGAACCGGGAGGCTTCGACCATGTCCGCGCATTTCGCCCGCTCGCATCGCCATGAGGCGCTCGACCGCCTCGCCGACCGCCGTCTGCTGCGCGAACTGGCCTATGTCGGCGGCCACTGGACGGCGAGCGAGGCCGCCGAAAGCTTTGAGGTCACCGATCCGGCGACAGGAAGCACGGTCGCCTTCGTCGCGGCGCTGGATGCACGGCAAACGACAAAAGCAATCGATGCCGCCGCGCGCGCTTTTCCGGCCTGGCGGTCGCTGCTGCCGCAGGAGCGGTCAAGAATCCTGCGAAGATGGTTCGAGCTGATCATCGCCGCGAAAGGCGACCTCGCGCTGCTGATGACCCTGGAACAGGGCAAGCCCTTGCAGGAATCGCTCGGCGAAATCGACTATGCCGCCTCTTTCGTCGAGTGGTATGCGGAGGAAGCCAAGCGCCTCAACGCCGAGAGCGTCACCAGCCATCTGGCGAATGCGGAAATGATGGTGCGGCGCGAGCCGCTCGGCGTCGTCGGCATCGTCACGCCGTGGAATTTCCCCTCGGCCATGCTGACCCGCAAGGCGGCCGCAGCCCTGGCCGCCGGCTGCACCATTGTCGCGCATCCGTCCTCGGAAACGCCGCTGTCGGCGCTGGCACTGGCCGAGCTTGGCGAGCGCGCCGGACTGCCGGCCGGCGTCTTCAACATCGTCACCGGCAAGGCCGCGACGATCGTCGGGCGGATGTGCGAAGACGCGCGCGTCCGCGCCATGAGTTTTACCGGTTCGACCGAGATCGGCAGGCTGATCGCCGCGCAGAGCGCGCCGACAATGAAGCGGCTGGTGATGGAGCTTGGCGGCCACGCTCCACTGATCGTCTTTGCCGATGCCGATCTCGACAAAGCGGTAAACATCGCCATCGACGCCAAATTCGCCACATCGGGCCAGGATTGCCTCGCCGCCAACCGCACCTACGTCCAGCGGCCGATCTACGATCGCTTCTGCGCCGCCTTCGCCAAGCGGATCGAGGCGCTGCGGACCGGCAATGGCCTTGACGACACGACTGACATCGGGCCGCTGATGCATGAGCGCGCTGTCCAGAAAGTCGAGGAGCAGGTCGCCGATGCGCTCGCCCACGGCGCGCGTTGCCTTGCCGGCGGCAAGCGACATCAGGCCGGGCCGCTGTTCTACCAGCCGACGCTGCTGGCCGACGTTTCCGACGCGGCGCTGATCATGCGCGAGGAGACTTTTGGGCCGGTCGCCGCGGTGACGCCATTCGACAGCGAGGGCGAGGTGATCGCCCGCGCCAATGCCACCGAATATGGCCTCGTTGCCTATGTCGTGACCGAGAGCGGCGCGCGGCAGCAACGCATGGGCCGCGCGCTCGACTACGGCATGGTTGCCATCAACCGGGTGAAGATCACCGGCGCGCCGATCCCGTTCGGCGGCGTCAAGCAGTCCGGCATTGGTCGCGAAGGCTCGCGCCACGGGCTCGAAGCGTTCACCGATCTCAAATATCTCTGTCTCGATGTAGCCTAAGCTGCAGCGGAATCGCCCTTTCGTCAGGAGTAGAAAAAATGCTCGACCAATCCAACGAACTCAACGCCTGGGATCGCGACCACTTCTTCCATCCCTCGACGCATATGGGCACGCACGCGCGCGGTGAATCGCCGACCCGCATCATGGCGGGCGGTGAAGGCGTGACCGTCTGGGACAACAATGGCAGGAAGAGCATCGATGCTTTCGCCGGCCTCTATTGCGTCAATGTCGGCTATGGCCGCCAGAAGATCGCCGATGCCATCGCCACCCAGGCGAAGAACCTCGCCTACTATCATGCTTATGTCGGCCACGGCACCGAAGCCTCGATCACGTTGGCCAAGATGATCATCGACCGCGCGCCGAAGGGCATGTCGAGGGTCTATTTCGGCCTCTCCGGCTCGGACGCCAACGAAACCAACATCAAGCTCATCTGGTACTACAACAATGTGCTCGGCCGGCCGGAGAAGAAGAAGATCATCTCGCGCTGGCGCGGCTATCACGGCTCGGGCGTGATGACGGGATCGCTGACCGGGCTGGAGCTCTTCCACAACGCCTTCGACCTGCCGCGCGCGCCGGTGCTGCACACCGAAGCGCCCTATTATTTCCGCCGCGCCGACCGCTCGATGAGCGAGGAACAATTCTCGCAGCACTGCGCCGACAAGCTCGAGGAGATGATCCTGGCCGAAGGTCCCGAAACCGTCGCAGCCTTTATCGGCGAGCCGATCCTCGGCACCGGCGGCATCGTGCCGCCGCCCGCCGGCTACTGGGAGAAGATCCAGGCGGTGCTGAAGAAGTATGATGTGCTGCTGGTCGCCGACGAAGTGGTTACCGGCTTTGGCCGGCTGGGCACCATGTTCGGCTCCGATCATTACGGCATCAAGCCGGACCTGATCACCATCGCCAAGGGCCTGACCTCGGCCTATGCGCCGCTGTCGGGCGTCATCGTCGCCGACGGCGTGTGGAAGGTACTGGTCGATGGGTCCGACAAGCTCGGCTCGCTCGGCCATGGCTGGACCTATTCGGCGCACCCGATCTGCGTTGCCGCCGGTGTCGCCAATCTCGAACTGATCGACGAGATGGATCTGGTGACGAATGCCGGCGAGACCGGTGCCTATTTCCGTGCCGAGCTCGCCAAGGCCGTCGGCGGCCACAGACACGTTGGCGACGTGCGCGGCGACGGCATGCTGGCGGCGGTCGAGTTCGTCGCCGACAAGGACGACCGGGTGTTCTTCGACGCTTCGCAGAAGATCGGGCCGCAAGTGGCGACGGCGCTGGCCACCAGCGGGGTTATCGGCCGCGCCATGCCGCAGGGCGACATTCTGGGCTTCGCGCCGCCGCTCTGCTTGACGCGCGAGGAGGCCGACATCGTCGTCTCGAAGACGGCGGATGCGGTGAAAAGCGTGTTCGCCAATCTCTGAGATCGACGATGAACGCCATGACCGCAACCGTTCCCGCCACCATGGCCGCCGTGCTGCTCACCGGGCACGGCGGACCGGAAAAGCTCGTCTACCGCACCGATGTGAGAGTACCCTCGCCCGCACCGGGTGAAGTGTTGGTCAAGGTCAGCGCCTGCGGGATGAACAACACCGACGTCTGGGTGCGCCAGGGGGCCTATGGTACGGAGGAGGACGCGGCCGCCGTGTCGACCTGGCGGCGCCAGGGCAACACGCTGACATTCCCGCGCATCCAGGGCACCGACACGGTTGGCAGCATCGTTGCCGTCGGCGAAGGCGTTTCGCCGGACCGCATCGGTGAGCGGGTGATGGTCGATTTCTCCATCTACAACCGCGACGACGATTCACTGGCCGACATCGACTATATGGGCCATGGCCGCGACGGCGGTTACGCCGAGTACCAGACCGTGCCGGCGCAGAATGCGCATGTCGTCGACACGGATATGAGCGACGTCGAACTCGCCACCTTCTGCTGCGCCTACCTGACCGGCGAACAGATGCTGGAACGCGCTGGCTTGAAAGCCGGCGAGCGCGTGCTGGTCACCGGTGCCTCGGGCGGCGTCGGCTCCGGCATCGTGCAATTGGCGCGGGCGCGCGGCGCCATTCCCTACGCCGTCGTCGGCAAGGGCAAGGAACAGGCGGTGCTCGACATCGGCGCCGAGGCCGTCATCACCCGTGGCGTCGCCGATCTGCCGCGGGCCGTGGCTGAAGTGACCGGCGGCCAGCCGATCGATGTGGTGGCCGATCTTGTCGGCGGCGCGATCTTCAACGACCTTCTGCGTATTCTGCGGCCCGAAGGCCGCTACACCACCGCCGGTGCGATCGCCGGGCCGGTCGTGCAGCTCGATCTCAGGACCATGTATCTCAAGCAATTGCAGTTGCATGGCTCGAGCCAGGGCACGCGGGCGGATTTCCGCCGGCTCGTCGGCTACATCGAGGCGAAAAAGATCCGGCCACTGGTCGGCGGCGTCTACCGGCTCTCCGATTTTCATCGCGCACAGGCCGACTTCGTCGCAAAGGATTTTGTCGGCAAGCTGGTAGTGGTACCTGATGCCGTCGCGGAGCGGCCGGCGTAGTTCCTGGCCCCCGCTTTAGCCACCTTCTGCCGCTGTCCCAATGGGAATGGCTTGCAGTCGTGTCCGCGAGCCGTCACAAACGGCGACGCCCGTAGTCATGCTGGGCATCTGGTCGCGGGATACAGGCGAGACATGACAGGCCGAATGATATTGCTCGATGCCAAGCCGCTCGGCGTGGCCGACGTCGCAGAGATCGCACGCCGCAACGCCCGACTGATGCTGGGCGAGGAGGCGATGCGCCGCATCCGGGCGAGCCGCGCCCTGATCGAGCATCTGACCGGGCTTGGCAAGCCGATGTACGGCGTCACCACGGGCCTGGGCGCCTGTGTCGACACGCCGCTCGCGCAGGCGGACCTGATCGCCTTCCAGCACAGCGTGCCACTCAGCCACAGCATGGGCATCGGACCGGCGCTGCCCACCGAGGCGGTGCGGGCACTGATGACCGCGCGCATCTCGGGCATGGCCGCCGGTGGCACCGGCGCGTCCGAGCGCGTGGTCATGGGCCTTGTCGCGGCGCTCAATGCCGGCGTCCATCCGGTGATCCCGACCTGGGGCTCGATCGGCGCAGCCGACCTTGCCCATCTCGGCCATATGGCGAGGTCGCTGCGCGGCGATGGCGAGGCGGAATTCCAGGGCAGGATCATGCCCTCCGCCGAGGCGCTTGTCTTGGCCGGGCTCGAGCCGCTGGACCTGCGCGAGAAGGACGGCCACGCCATCATCGTCGCCAACAGCCTGTCGACCGGAACGGCGTGCCTGTGCCTCGAAGACGTCGCCCATCTGATCGACTGGGCGCTGGCCGCCGTGGCGCTCAATTACGAGGCGTTTCGCTCCTCCCTGACCGCGATCGACGAGCAGGCGCTGGCCGCGCGGCCGGCCTTCGGCCAGCGCGAGATCGGCGCGCGGTTGCGCGCGGAGCTGGCGGGAAGCGGCTTGTGGAAGGACAAGGCGGCGCGGCGCCTGCAGGATCCGCTCAGCTATCGCTGCGTTCCACAGGTCTGGGGCGGCCTGCTCAATGCGTTCGAACAGGCGCGGCTGGCTACCGAGATCGAACTGACCCATTCGGGCGACAACCCGGTGATCCTGGCCGACGGCGATCGGGTGATTTCCAACGGCAATTTCGACCTGACAGCAATGACGCTCGCCTGGGAGCAGCTCGGCCAGGCACTCGCGCATTGCGCGGTTGGCACCGCCAACCGCAGCATGAAGCTGATGTCGCCGACAACAGCCGAACTGCCGCGTTTCTTGTCGGCGAGAGGCGGCAGCCGTCAGGGCTATGCGGAACTGCAAAAGCCCTTGTCCGCGCTGGAAGCCGAAATCCGGCACCTGGCCAACCCGATGTCACTCAGCCCGCTCGCCGTTTCGGACGGCATCGAGGACCAGTCGTCGATGGCGCCGCGTGTGGTGGCCAAGACGGCCGAGATCATCGAGCGCATGCGCTATCTCGTGGCGATGGAGCTGATCTTCGCGGCGACGGGCGTGGAGTTGCGCGGTGTCGTCGACAGCATGGGCGAAGGGCCGCAGCGCACCTTCGCCGCCGTGCGTGCGCTCGTCAGCCCGCTCGACGACGACCGCGAGATGAGCACCGACATGACGCGGGTGGCGCGGATGGTGGCGGGTCCGCGCCACTGAGCCGACGTTCTCATCCCGACAGCTCCCGTTTTGGATCCGCTGCGGCAGGTCGAGCCTATTGGTAAGGGCCTCTGAGGTTCAGGCTCTCAGTCAGGAGACAGAAGCGGTTGATCAGCCGGACGAGCTCCTCGCCCTGCTCGGCGACGATTTTGTCGCGCTCGACGGACGGTGTGTCGGACAAAACCTTCCAAAGCCGGCTTTGCCGATCACAGACATCCGCCAGTTCTGAGCAGTCGCTGGCAGTCAATTTCAAAAAATGATGCGCCGTCACCGGTCCGATGCCTGGAGGCGTCGTCGCCCCCAGGGAAAGATAACCCGGCGGCACGGTGCCTTTGGCATTGGTCACCGATTTGCGGCAGATGAGGTCGAACAGCTGGTCGACGGCCTGTTTGGCGCCGGCGACGCGCGACGGATGGTCCGTATCAGCCGCGGCATGCGGCAGAAGTTCAAGTTTGTCGCCGTGCCTCTCGACGAGGTCGAGATAAGGCAGCATCGGGCCAGACAGACGCCCGGTCGAGGCATCCCTGAACAGATCGGCATCGATGGCGGCGTGGCGCACCCGCCCTAGGTCCAGCGCCTCGCCAAGCGCCACAACGTCGACAAGCTCGCCGCGATCGTAGTTGACCAGCACAGCGCCCTTGTTCATGCGGCTCAGAACATCGGCGCCGATGAGCCCGGCATTGGCGTAGCGGCCGGTCTGCGTATCCTGCTTGCCCAGGCCGACATGGACGCTGAGCACATCGGCTCCCTCAGCCGCGTCGGCGAGGTCCGCCGCGAAGGCAAAGCCCTCGGCTTCTACCCAGTCGCGGTGCCGTGGCCTGGCATGGATCACCACGCGCATGCCGAAGGCACGGGCGAGCTTGGCCACTTCCCTGCCGATATTGCCGTAGCCGATGATCGCGATCGTCTTGCCTTCGAGTTTTTCGGTCGGGAAAGCACGCAGTTCCCTGCCGGTGTCGAAATCGCCGCGTGCCACCCGGTCGTGAAGCAAACCGACCGGAATATCCGGCAGCACTTTCAGAATCGCCTTCATCACCATCTGAGCGGTGGCGCGGCTGTTGATGCCGGGCGTGTTCATCAGCACCGCGGTGCCTCCCTCGCCGCTGCCGCCACCCCAGGAGCGAGAACCCATATTGCCGGTGCCGGCGCCGATCCGCACGCCGGCCAGCGCAAAGACGGTTTCGGCAGGTAGGAAGGTCGCTGCGGCGATGACGGCGTCATAGCGGCCGTCGCCGGCAGCTTCGATCAGCTCCTCGCGGGCGCTGAGGTCCGGCTGGTAGAAGAAATGCACCCGGCCGCGCTCGAGGCCCGCTTTGTCGCCAAGCGCGGACAGGTGGAAGCGCCCGCCCTTGGCTTCGATATGGGCGCGCACTTCGCCGGGATCAGGCTTGCCGTCAGATCCGAAGCGCAGGCCGACCAGATCGCAGATCAGCACGGTGTAGATCCCCTGCGGATCGATCGGCTCCACGGCCTGGTTATTGGTGTTTGCGGTCACGTCGTTTCCCCATGCAAGAACGGAAAGGTAGCCGGTACGGCAGCGCGCTCCGACGTCAGAACCTATCCGCCCGGAAGGACGTCAGATCGATCGCCGGCGGCAAACCGGCGGCAAGTTGCGACACGATCTTGCCGGTGACGGCGCCGCCGATGAGGACTTGATGACCATTGCCGAAGGCATGGATGACGTTCTTGGCCCGTGACACCCGGCGGCCCGATCTAAAGGCTGGGTCCCAGCTTGATCGGGCTGCCGTCGCTGAAGCGGGATTGACGGAACCTGTGAAGATCATGTCCGATCTCGTTTCCCTGGACGAGGTCGGACACGACACGGCCCATTCCGGGTCCGATGCCGAAGCCGTGACCGCTCATTCCGGTGGCGATGACGAGACCCGGAATTGCGGCGGCACGATCAACGACCGGCACGACATCCGGCATCGCATCGATCATGCCCGCCCAGGTCGCCTTGATCGGCACCGTCTTGAACTGCGCGAAAAGTGCCGAGAATTCGCGCTCGATATCGCGCAATGCCGAGGCTTTGGGGGCGGGATTGAGGATGCGCATCCGTTCGAACGGGCTTTCCTCGTCCGCGTTCCACCTGCGTGGGGTCGACCAGCCGTCCGGATAGCCGCGCGGCGCCGCCGGCAGGTAGGAGGTGCCAAAAGGATTCGCCATCAGAGCGGGAACGTATTTGGTCGCATGACGAAAGGCGTCAGGCCCGACATAAAGCTGACTGGTGCCTCCCGATGCCAGCGTGTAACCGCCATCCTGCCTGCGCCGGAATGCGATATGGTCGTCGGCCACGGCGCCCGAATGGATTTCGGGCATGGGTCCGGTCGCAGCGACGGTCGCCCTGACGCTGAGCTGCGGGATGGATACGCCGTGCGCGCGCAGGAAGAGCGACGTCCACGCACCGCTCGCCACGACCGCGCTCGAGGTGGCGATACGGCCCTGCTCGGTCCAGACCCCGCTGACGCGTCCAGCCGATATGTCGAGCATGCGCGCCGCACAATTCTCGATGATGGCGACGCCCTCCCGGGCGGCCAGGCGGGCAAGCGCTGAAACCGCGACCCAGGGCTCGGCGCGCATGTCCGACGGGGTGGTCATAGCACCCTTGAAAGAGCGCGACATGGCCGGGATCAGCTTGGCCGTCTCACTCTGGTCGAGGAGACGCGTGTCGACGCCGTGTATCTGAGCGATCTTCAGGAACTTCGCGAAGCCGGCCATCTCCTTGTCGGTTCGCGCGAGGTAGGTAACGCCCGTCTGCTTCAGCCCGATGTCCTCGCCGCATTCCTCGGCCAGTTGCCGCCAGAGGCGTTGCGCTTCGATGACAACGGGCAGTTCATCGGCATCGCGGCCCTGCTGCCGGATCCAGCCCCAGTTCCGCGACGACTGCTCGCCGGCGATGCGGCCCTTTTCCAGCAATGTCACCGAAATGTCGCGCCGCGCCAGGAACAAGGCCGTGGTCACGCCGATAACGCCGCCGCCGATGACCACAACCTCCGAAGCCTTCGGCAACGGTGCTTGAAACTGGATCGGCATCGCTTCGGTGAAGGGAAAACTTGTCAAGGAAGACTGCCCTCTTGCTTTTTGTCGGCCCTGGCTGCTTCCGTGCCGGCGGCGCGTGACAGACCTGATAGTCCGTCAAGGCTGGGTCGAGCTGGAGAATCTGCGCGTCAATGCAATGAATTGTTTATGCCAGCAAATGTCGCCTCGACACCCACATGATCTTTGCCGACAAGACCGAAGCGCCCGGCGACGACCGACGGCGGCACCGTATGTCAGGCACAGCGCGATGCCGCCATTGGCCCCTTGAAGGGTCAAGTCCGACACGCGTAACATCTCGTCATCAGAACTGAGTCTGCTTAATGCGTCCGGGCTAATGTCCGGATTGGACTGGATATTTTCCTTGCCGACGGATGCAACCAGCGGCGCGGCGAAGCGCGGCAAATCGTTTGCCCATGTGGCGGAAGCCTCCTGGGGCAAGGGCCTCAGCACCTTGCTGCGCATCGTGCGCATGACGCTGCGCCATCCTTGGCAGGTCGCCATCACCCTCGTCTCGACCTTCATCGCCGCGACGCTGCAGCTTTTCATCCCACGCCTGCTGGGACGCGCGATCGACCAGGCGCAAGGCGTGATGGCCGCGGGTGCCGGCACTGTCGCGGAACAGGCGCTGTGGCACACAGCGCTGACGCTGCTCGTCGTCAGCATCCTGCGCGGTCTCTTCACCATGGCGCAGAACTATTATGGCGAGGCCGTCGGCCATCAGACCGGCTATCAATTGCGGCTCGCCTTTTACGAAAAGATCCAGCGCCTGAGCTTCTCCTTCCACGACAAGGTCCATACCGGGGACCTGATCACGCTCGGTCTGCTCGATCTCGACGGCGTGCGCATGTTCTTTTCCACCGGCATCCTGCGCGTGGTGCTGCTCAGCGTGCTGATCGGCGTCGGCGCCTATCTCCTGATCAGCACCGACCTCGTGCTCGGGCTGCTCAGCCTCAGCTTCGTGCCTTTCGTCGCCTGGCGATCCTCGGTGACCCAGCTCAGATTGCGCAGCACCTGGCTGACGCTGCAGGAGCGGCTGTCGGTGCTGAGCCGGGTGATGGACGAGAATCTGGGCGGCATCCGCGTCGTGCGCGCCTTCGCGGCGCAGCGCCATGAGCTCGCAAAATTCGACCGCGCCAAGCAGGACGCGCTGGAGCTGGCCAATCAGCGCGTCGACATCCGCGTCTCCAACACCAGCGCCATGAACTTTTCCTTCCTGGCCGCCATGGGGCTGGTGCTCTGGTTCGGCGGCCAGAAGGTGATCGCGGGCCAGATCAGCGTCGGTACGCTGGCGCAGTTCCTCACCTTCATGACCATCCTGCAGATGCCGGTGCGCCAGCTCGGCCTGATGGTCAACTCGTTCGCGCGCGCCTCGACCTGCGGCACGCGGCTGTTCGAACTGCTCGATACCGAACTCGACATCGAGGATGCGCCCGACGCCAGGGAGCTCGTCATCACCGAGGGCGTGCTGTGCTTCGACAATGTCGGCTTCCGCTATGAAGGCGCGGGCGATCGCCCGACGCTGTCCGGCATCTCTTTCGAGGCCAGGTCCGGCGAGACGATAGGGATCGTCGGCCCGCCCGGCAGCGGCAAGTCGACCATCGCGCATCTGATCCCGCGCTTCTACGACGTCACCTCGGGCACGATCACCATCGACGGCCAGGACATAAGCAAGGTCACGCTACAATCGCTGCGCAAGGCGGTCGGCGTGGTGCAGCAGGACGCCTTCCTGTTCACCACCTCGATCGAGAACAACATCGCCTATGGCAACCCGTGGGCGCGCGAGACCCGCATCGGGCAGGCCGCCGAGTATGCGCAGTTGCACAACTACATTATCGGGCTTCCGGCCGGCTATACCACGGTCGTCGGCGAACGCGGCGCGTCGCTTTCCGGCGGCCAGCGCCAGCGCCTGACCATTGCGCGCAGCCTGATGCTGCGGCCATCGGTTCTGGTCTTCGACGATTCCACCGCGGCAATCGATGCCGGCACCGAGCAGCGTATCCGCGCGGCGATGAAGCGTTTCGCCAAGGATCGCGTGACGCTGATCATCTCGCACCGGCTGAGTTCGCTGATGCATGCCGACCAGATCCTGTTCGTCGAGGGCGGCCGCATCGTCGAGCGCGGCACGCATGAGGAGTTGCTGGCGCTGGGCGGTCGCTATCGCGCGCTTCACGACCTGCAGCTGCGGCCGGACAACGACCGGCTCGAGGGAGCCGCATGATGTCGACGCAGGACGACGACGAGAAGGACGACAAAAGCGGCCGGCCGACCAAGGCCGTCGTCGGCTCGCATCGCGACGAGGAAGAGGTTTTCGGCAAGGCCTATGATCCGCGCATCATCAGGCGCATCTGGAGCTTCGTCAGACCCTATCAGGGCCGGATCTTCATCTCGGTGGCGGCGGTGCTGGTGTTCACGCTGACGCAGCTGGCGATCCCGCTGGTCATCCGCTATGCCATTGACCACGGCATGGCTGCGGGCCGGCTCGACCGCTCGGTGATGATCTCCGCGATCCTCACCTTCACCGTGATCATCCTGATCAACTACGCCGCAAGCCATGTGCAGGAAAGCGTCGTCGGCAAGGTGGCCGAGAATGTGCTGTCCGACCTGCGCCGCGCAATGTTCAGCCATCTGCAGCGCGTGTCCCTGAGTTTCATGGACAAGACCGAGGTCGGCCGGCTGATGTCGCGCCTGCAGGGCGACGTCAATTCGATGCAGGAATTCCTCGAAACGTCTGTCATGTCGGTGGGCGACATCGTGCTGCTGTTCGGCATCGTCACCGTCCTTTTGTGGCTCGATTTCCGGCTCGGACTGCTGACGCTGTCGACCATGCCGATGCTGTTCATCGTGCGGCTGTTCTGGCTGCCGCGCGCCAAGGTCGCCTTCATGGCAGCGCACGAAACCAATTCCATCGCCAACGGGGCACTCGCCGAAGGCATCCATGGCGTGCGCACCGTGCAGAGCCTGGAACGCCAGCACGTCAATTTCGACCTCTATGACGAGAAGGTGCTGGCCAACCTCAACGCTCATCTGCGGTCGGCGAAATATGCGCAGGTGATGGTGCCGATCGTCGACACGCTGACCGGCATCGCCATGGCGACGGTCATTGTCGTCGGCGGCTCGATGGTGCTGTCGCACAGCCTCGATGTCGGCGTCATGGTAGCGTTCCTGTTCTATATCCAACGCTTCTTCGACCCGATCCGTTCACTTACCATGCAGTACAGCGTCATGCAGCGCGCCATGGCCTCCGGCCAGCGTATCTCCGAAGTGCTCGACGTGCCGGTGGATGTCAGCGACAAGGACAATGCGGTGGCCTTGTCGCGCGATACGGACGGCTCGGTCGAGTTCAGGAACGTCACTTTCGGCTACCGGCCGAACCAGCCGGTGCTGAAGAACATCTCCTTCCGCGTCAATCCGGGCGAGACGGTCGCTCTTGTCGGCCCGACGGGATCGGGCAAGTCGAGTTCGATGGCGCTGGTGCACCGCTTCTACGATGTCTGGTCGGGGCAAGTCCTGGTCGGCGGTCACGATGTGCGTGACCTGACGCAGGATTCGCTCGGCGACCAGGTGGCCATGGTGCTGCAGGAGCCGTTCCTGTTCTCCGGCACGGTGCTGGAGAATATCCGCTACCACAAGACCGGCTCCAGCCGCAACGAAGTGGTGGGCGCCGCACAAGCGGTCGGCGCGCACGACTTCATCGAACAGTTGCCCGATGGCTACGATACCGAACTCGAACAGCGCGGCGGCAACCTTTCGCTCGGCCAGCGCCAGCTCATCAGTTTCGCGCGAGCGCTGGTGGCCGACGCCAAGATCCTGGTGCTCGACGAGGCCACGGCCAGCATCGATTCCTACACCGAAATGCTGATCCAGAAGGCGCTGATCAAACTGCTGGACGGCCGCACCGGGCTGGTCATCGCCCATCGGCTCGCCACCATTCGCGGCGCCGACCGCATCATCGTGCTGCAGAATGGCGAGATCGTCGAAAGCGGCAATCACGAACAGCTGATGCAGAGGAAGGGCCTCTACGCCCGCCTCTACAACATGAACTACGCTTCGTTCGACGACATTGCGGAAGGCGAGCTGGAACTGGACGCCGCGGTCGGCAAGGCGACGTGAACAGCGCCTGCAAGTGGCCGCAATCGTCTACGCCATTTCGGGGCGTCTTGATGCCTCGCGGATCGCCTTGTGCACGCCGCGCTGCAGATCCATGAAGGCCGGGGTCTCCATCACCTCTTCCCGGCGCGGCCGCTCGATGTCGACGTTGAAGGTCTGCATGATGCGTCCCGGCCCGATCCCCATGACGACGATGCGGTCCGACAGATAGACCGCCTCCTCCACATCATGCGTGACGAAGAGAACGGTCAGCCGGTGTTCCTCCCAGATCTGGGTCAGCAGTTCCTGCATCTGGTGCCGGGTCAAGGCATCGAGCGCGCCGAACGGTTCATCCATCAGCAGCATCTTCGGCCGATAGGACAGTGCGCGCGCAATGGCGACACGCTGCTTCATGCCGCCCGACAGTTCGGACGGATAGCGGTCGGCGCTTTGCGACAGCTTGACGAGGTCGAGATGCTCGAGCGCGATCTCGCGGCAGGCGGTGCGATCGTAGCCGGCGGCCTTGAGGGCGAACTCGATGTTCTGCCGCGCCGTCAGCCAGGGCAACAGCGTGTAGGACTGGAAGACGACGCCGCGGTCGAGACCCGGCTGCAGGATCGGCGCGCCATCGATGCTGAGATCGCCGGCGTCGAAGTCCTGCAGTCCGGCAACGATCGACAGCAATGTGCTCTTGCCGCAGCCCGACGTGCCGACGAGCGAGACGAACTCATTGTCGGCAAGATCGAGGTTGATGTCGCGCAGCACTTCCGTGCGCCGCTCGCCGGTGCCGAAGCTCTTGTCGAGACCGGCGATGCGCAATTTGGGAACAGTCATCGGCGGTTCCTCATTGCGAATGGCCATCCTGCCGGAACAGAACCTTCTCCAGCGCCTTCATGACCTGGTCGGTGATGAGACCGAGCACGCCGAGGAGCAGGATGTAGCCAATGATGGTGTTGGTCTGGAAATAGCGCTGCGACACGGTGATGCGATAGCCCAAGCCGGATGTCGCCGCGACAAGTTCGGCCAGCACCAGCCAGGTCCATGCCCAGCCGAGGCTGATGCGAAGCGTATCCCAGATGCCCGGCAGGGCGCTGGGCACGACGATGCGCGTCAGGATCTTGCGGTCCGGCAGGCCGAGCGTGCGGCCAAGGCCGATGAAATCGGCGGGAACCCGTTTCACATTGTCCATGATCATCAGCACCTGCTGGAAGAAGGTTCCGATGAAGATGATCAGGAATTTCTGCGTATCGCCGGTACCGGCCCACAGGATGGAGAGCGGCACGAAAGCGACGACCGGCATGTAGCGGATGAAATCCACCAGCGGCTCGATACCAGCCTCCCAGGAGCGGAAGCTGCCGATCAGCACACCGATCGGGATCGACAGTGCCGAGGCGATGAGGAAGCCGATGGAAATGCGATACGCCGAGGCCGTGAGGTCCAGCCACAGCGTGCCGTCAGCGGCGAGCTTGGTTATCTGGGTCGCAACGCTGCCGGGCGACGGCAGGAAGATGGGCTTCACCCATTCCAGCCCCGTCGCCGCCCACCAGCCAAGGCCAAGCCCGACAAAGACGGCCACCGCGATCATCAGGAAACGCGACCTGGCGATGGGCGCGCCGATCCCGGAGGATCGGCGGCGCCTGGCCTGTTTCGTGGCCGCCTTTGGCGCGGCCGGGCCGGTTTTCGCGGGGGGCTCCGCGGACATCTGCGCTACCACCGCGATCCGGCCTCTATCATTGCGCCGCCTTGACGAAGGACGGATCGATCATCTGTTCCGGCGTCACGTCGGCCTGCAGCAGCTTGGCGTTCTTGGCGGCCGCTTCGACGTCGGCGAATGTCTTGGTGGTGAAATCGCCGGTCAGCGCCGTCTTGTTTTCGGCGAGCGAATAGTAGCGCACGCCATCGAAAGCGGTGTTCAGGTCCTTGACGTCGGAACCGACCGCCTTGGCGATGATGGCGCGGCCGCCGGGTGTGTCTGCATGGTAATCCTTGAGTGCGGCGTCCCAGCTCTTGATCATGGCCAACACCTGGCCGGGCCGCGACTTGATGACCTCGTCGCGCACCACCAGCACGTCGCTGATCAGGCCGGGATCCTCGCCGGCGGAAAACAGCAGCTTGACGTCCTTGTTCTGCGCCATGGCGACGGTGAGGTAGGGCTCGTAGGTGACCGCCACCGGCACGCGGCCGGCGATCAACGCGCCGCCGGCGTCGGAGGCAGGCATCGGAACCGGCTGGACGTCGGCGATCGACATGCCATTCTTGGCGAGCGCGTATTTGAGCAGGATATCGCTGGTCGTGCCTTCCTCGAAAGCAACCTGCTTGCCCTTGAGGTCGGCGATGGAGGCGACGTCCTTGCCGGCGATGATGGCGTCGGCCGTCATCGAGACGTCGAGCAGCAGCACGATCTTCACCGGCAGGCCGGCGGCCACCATGCCCATCGCCGTGTGGGTCGCGATGTTGGCGGCGTCGAGCTGGCCGCTGGCCAAAGCGGCGTTGATGTCCTTGTCCTCGGCAAAATTGACGATCTGGACGTCCGACAGGCCGTTCGTCTTGAACAGGCCCTTGGCGTCGGCGACGTGCCATTGGCCGTAGCCGAGCCAGGGCTCGATGCCGATCTTGAACGGTCCTGCCTCGGGCGTCGCGGGAATGGCCGCGTCGGCCGCGTGGGCGACTGGCGCGGCGCCGAGCCCGATGGCGGCGGCCATCATGAGCGCGCGAAATTGTCCTGCTAGGTTACGCATCATCTCAAGTTCCCCTTGATGATCAGACCGCTTTTTTACCCAGGCATTCGGTCTGGTGAGACTGCGGGTTTCTGCTCTTGCGGCACTGTGCCTCGGCGTCTTGCCCACCACTTCGTGGTGAAGTGCAGGGATATTTCAGCGTCCGCGGGCGCGGATGTCAAGGCTAAAATACATACATGCATATACAAGTTGGCATGGCTCAATTTCCCCCATGGATCAGGCGCATCGGCTCGCGCTTTCAGGATCGATCAAGTCCAGGAAGTCGGTCACCCGATCGGCTCCGGCATCGGGCTCGCTGCCGACCATGACCGCGACTGAAAAGGCGATGAGGGAAGAGACCGGCGTGTGGCTGCGCGCGCCGGCGCGCAGGTTCATGACCAGGGTTGGCGACAGGAAAAGCCCTGAACGCAGGACCGCCCGCCAATCCGCCGGCAGCATGCCGCGCCGCTTGAGCTCGAGCAGCAACGGTCGCCACAAAGCAGTGGCCTTGACCTCCAGCAGGTCGCGGCGAACCGGGCTCAAATCCCAGTCCGTGTCGACATGGATGAGGTCTCCGTCCAGCCGCGCCTGAGCGCGAAAAGCGTCTGTCGCGATGGCTGGGTCGTAGAGCCAGAACGGATGGGCGAAGATGTTGTGGAAGGTTGCCTTCACCTCGGCCAGCAGCGTCGGGATATGCGAGCCGGCAAAGGCAGGATCGAAGAAGGACAGATCCGCCCTCCCCGCTTCTTCCGTGTACCAGACATTGGCATTGTGGGCGTCGCCATGCGCGACCACACCGCCGGCATCGGCCAGCCGGTCCGGCCGCATGCGCGCCGCAGCAGCGTCGAAAAGCTCGCCGATGCTGCTGGTATACAGCTGGCCGTTGATGACGAATTTCAACCGGGAGAACCGATCCCAGCCAAGTTCCATGCCGGGAAAGACAAACGGCTTGCCAACATAGAAATCCGCCAACCGGCCGCCCGGCGACGACCGCGTATCGGCGTCGATCAGCCGCTCGTGAAACAGCCGGTGGATCGGCTCGGCCGCGACCTCAGAGACAGTCACAGGGTGCAGCGTCTCGAGATAGACCTCGAGCAGCCTGGCGGACAGGTTGCACTCGGCGAGAACCGCCTCGCGCCGCCTGCCGGCATCGTCCTCGGCATCCAGCGCAAACAGCACATCCGAAAATCTCGGATCGGTGCGGCGGCGATAGACAAGGATCTGCTCACCCGGCTGGGCGGACATGTGGACAGGCTGGTCGACCGGCAGGCCGGCACGCGACAGGATTTCCGCCCGGTAGTATTCGCCGGTCATGGCTTCCTCGCGTTCCTCCTGGTGGAACTTGAAGAAGTAGGCCTGGCCCTCGCTGTCGAAGAAGCCGTTCAACGAATTGAGGCTGTATTTGTCGACATTGATGCGGACGTTGCTGGGGGTCATTGCGAACAGATCGCCCAGCAAGGCCGCCAGCGCGTGTTGCGCCTCGCCGACATCGTGTTGCGCGAGCGCGCGGATCCGCGCCGTGCGGCTGTGCATCATCGGCCGTCCCTTCCAGCCGATCCGTCCGCAAGGCGCGAAACAGCTCTTATCAGTACATGTACATACATCTGCGTCGAAGATTCCGTGATCTGCATTGGCTTTCGGCGTCAGTTGGTCTTGGAGGGGGAATAGCGGCTGCCGAGCGAATAGCGGCTGCCGGCATAAGTCAGCTTGCTGATGGTGGCGACGATCGCGCCCGTCCATGTGCGGCGGTGCAGAAACAGGCAGCAGCTGCCGACATCGATATTGAGATGCCGCGCCGTCTCGGCGTCAGCCGGGATCGCCGAGATGATGTGCTCGACCTCGGTCACCGGGGTCTTCTGCATGAGGTAGTCGTAGGTCGCCGTCTTCGAAAAGTCCTGCTTGTCGTAGTCGGGGATCAGGCTCGGATTGACGAAGCGCTCCTCCAGTTGCACCGGCAAATCGTTCTCGAAATTGACGACGACCGAGTGATAGATCGCGACGCGTTTTGGGAACTCGAAGGACAGTGCGAGTTCCTTCGTAGGCATGATGGTTTCCAGCACGAGAACTTCCGAGCGATGCCTGTTGCCGCGCTCGACAATCTCGGCCGCGATGTTGTTGATCTCGATCAGCGTCGATTGCGGACGGGGCGGCGCGATGAAGGTGCCGACACCTTGCAGCCGGATCAGGAAGCCCGCCGCGGTCAGTTCCCGCAAGGCCCGGTGGACTGTCATGCGCGAGACACCCAGCGAAACCACCAGCTCATTCTCGGACGGCAGCTTGCGATCCTTGCCCCACCGGCCTGTACCGATGTTGGTCAAGATGTAGTCCTTCACCTTCTCGTAAAGGGGGCTCGCCGTATCGGGCAAATCGATCATTTCAAAATCCTTTCCGGCAATTTATCGGAAATCAAGCCGGCTCGACAGGTTGCCGCATGCGGATGATTGTTTTCAAGCCGTCGCTTTGCCCCGCCAACAGCCGCTCATAAGTGGCCGGAATATCGTCGAGACCGATCTCGCGATCGATCAGGGAAAGCAGCGGTTCGCTCAACTCACCCAGCATCCGCACGGCGTCGGGCAACTCGTCGGCGAAGGCATGGCACCCCAGCAGCGCGATCTCGCGTTCGACCAGAAGGTTGGGGTCGATGTCGAGACGACCATGGAAGATGCCGACCATCGCCACAGCGCTGCCGGAATCGAGAACGCCGAGCAACTGGTTGAAAGCGGCGATGCTGCCGGTCGCCTCTACGGCCGCCAGCGGCGGAGCATTGGCGGTCGCGGCGGCAATGGCATCGCGGTCAAGGTCGACGATTGTTGCGCCGGTCACCCGCGCCACGCGGGCGCAGCGGGCCTGGTTGCGGTCGGCGATAAGCACGGTACCGGCAAAGCTTCGAGACAGCAGCAGCGCAGCGAGACCGCCGATTGGCCCGCAGCCGACGACAAGCACCGAGCCTGCCGTCTTTGGCAAACGCCGTACCGCGTGCAGCGCCACCGCGAGCGGCTCCGCCATCGCGGCGACCCGTTCGTCAAGTGCTGCATCGACAACATGCAGCAGTCGCGCGGGTAGAACAGCCTGTTCGGCAAAGCCGCCGTCGCAGACTTCGCCGACAAAGCCCAGCGAAGCGCATAGATGGCGCCTGCCGGCACGGCATTGCGCGCATTCCCCGCACCAGAAGCGGGAATCGGCAATCACCCTGTCGCCGATGGCGACCGTGTCGACGCCCTCGCCGAGCGCGGTCACCGTGCCGGTCAGTTCGTGGCCGGCGGTCGAAGGCGAGCGGCTTATCCATTGGCCGGTACGGAAATTGTGCAGGTCCGAACCGCAGATGCCGGCGGCATCGACCCTGAGCTTCACCCAGCCGGCATCCGGCAAGCCGGGTTCGGCGATGTCCTCCACCCGCAGATCGCCCGGTCCATAAAGCCGTGCCGCCTTCATCGCGATCGTCTCCGTTCAGCCGGCGAGGTAGCGGTCGCGGATCTCCGAGACCGCGTTTTCGTGCGAGCTGAAGCCCTCGTAGCGGGCGAGCCTGCGGGCATGCTTCGCCAATTCCGGATAGGCGGCCGAGGTGACGTAGCCGACAGACGAGCGCTTGACGAAATCAGTCACCGAAAGCGGCCCGTAGGTGCGCGCCCAGCGGCTGGTCGGCAGCACGGCATTAGGCCCAAGGACGAAGTTGGCAAGGGTCACCGGCGTATGCGGGCCCATGAGGATCTCGGCCGCCTCGGTGATATGCCCGAGATGCGCGAACGGCTCGTTCGACAGGATTTCCAGATGTTCGGGCGCATAGTCGTTGATGAAGCGGTAGCTGTCTTCCAGCGACGCGGTCAGCACGACGCCGCCGCGCGTGCCCGTCAGCACGGCGCGCGAGAACTCCACGCGCTGTTCGGTCATCCGCGACCAGTGTTGCGGGAGTGCGGCGAGGGCTGCCTCGGCGACCTTGCGGCTGTGCGTCACCAGATAGGCCGAAGAATCCGGTCCGTGCTCGGCCTCGATCAGCAGATCGAGCGCGGCAAGGCCGCCGTCGACGCTGTCATCGGCAAAGATGATGGCTTCCGACGGGCCGGCCGGAAGCCCTGTGTTAATGACCGAGGACAGGATGCTCTTCGCCGCCACCACCCATGGGCTGCCGGGGCCGACGATCTTGAGCGCGGGCTTCACCGTCTCGGTGCCGTAGGCGACGGCGGCGACGGCATGGGCGCCGCCGCATTTGTAGACGGTGTGCACGCCGGCGAGGCGAGCCGCGACCAGGGTCGCCGCATCCACCGAACCATCCGATGTCGGTGGCGTCACGATGGCGATCTGCGGCACGCCGGCAATGACCGCCGGAACCGATGTCATCATCGTCACCGACGGAAAGGCGCCCTTGCCGCGCGGCACGTAGAGCGCGACGGAGGCGATCGGCGTATAGCGGTCGCCGGCATAGGCGCCCGGCCGGACTTCCTTGAGCCACATCGTTTCCGGCTTCTGCTCCTCATGGAAATGCCTGATGTTGTCGATGCCGAAGGCGATGCTCTCCACGACATCCTTTTCGACCTTGTCGAAGGCCGCGTCGAACTCGGCTTCCGACACCTGCAGTCCGCCTTCGGCGACATTGGCCTTGTCGAGCTCCCTGGCGAACCGGATGAGGGCGGCGTCGCCCTCGTCCTTGACGGCCTGGATGATCGGGCGGACTTTTTCGACGAAGACCGACAGATCAGCCTCGGCGCGCTTCAACAGGCTGGCCCGCTGGGTGGCGTCGAGCGATGACAGATCGTGGAAGCTGATGTCGGACATGGATATTCCTCTTTGTTGGAACGCAACGCGCCGGCCGGTTACGTTGCGCAAGACGTTGATTTCGAACTTTTAGCGCGCCGCCTCAAATCGATGCCAGGAAGCCGCCATCCACCGGAATGGACTGGCCTGTTATGTAGGCCGCCGCATCCGAGGCAAGGAAGACGGCAACGCCGTGCAGGTCGCCGAGATCGCCGAAACGCTGCTGCGGGATCTTGGCGAGCATGGACTGCTGCCATGCCTCGTTGCTGTAGAACACATCGGTCATCGCCGTCCGGAAGTAACCCGGGGCGATGGCGTTGACCCGGATGCCGAGACCCGCCCACTCCGCCGCCAGCGCCCTGGTCATGCCGAGCAGGCCCGACTTCGACGAGCCGTAGGGCACCGCGGTGGGAATGCCGACTTCTGACGTCAGCGAGCAGAGATTGATGATGGCACCGCCATGCCCGGCATCCCGCATCTGCAGTGCAGCCGCCTGGGCGCAGAAGAACGCCCCCTTGAGATTGGTGTCGACGATCCGGTCCCACAGCGCCTCGTCGACGTCGAGCGAGGGCCTGACCTCCTCCATTCCGGCATTGTTGACGAGGATGTCGAGACCGCCAAGCAGGCCCGCAGCCTCGGCGGTGGCGGTCCGGCAGCGGCCGACATCGGTGACGTCGAGAGCGACGGCATGCGCAACCCCGCCGGCCGCACGGATCGCCGCCGTGGTCCCGTCGAGGGACGCCAGGCTGCGCGCGGTGACCGCGACGTCGGCGCCGGCAGCGCTCAACGCCTCGGCGATGCTGCGGCCGATTCCGCGGCTGGCGCCGGTGACAAGCGCTTTCCTGCCGGCGAGATCGAACAGAGAAGTATTGCGCATGTGATCCTCCTTGCCGGTGTCGAGCTTCCGTTCCCATAGCGAGACTACCAGATCAAGTTACATATACAAGCATATACAAACAGTTTCGGCTACGCTACTCCTAGCAAAATTCGCTGCGCTGGCGCGCCCGTCGGCGACCAGGCTCCCCTGGGGACGATGCAGCGAAACCCTGGTTTTTGAGAACCCGGTCGATGATGGGGGTCCGTCGGCCGACCGTAGAGGAGCCCGCTCATGTCGAAAGCATCAGACATGGTCCGAACCGAAGTCACGCGCTTGTCGCCTTACAATTCCGGGCTGACCGTCGCCGAGGTCATGCAACGATATGCTCCGGCCAGGATCGCCAAGCTGGGCTCGAATGAAAACCCGCTTGGTCCGAGTCCGACGCTTGCCACGATGATGCAGGCCGGCGCCGAGATGTTCCGGATCTATCCGGATCCGGCCGGGCGCGAACTGCGCCAGGCTATCGCCGCCAAATATGAGTTCGGTGAGGATCAGGTGATCCTCGGCAATGGCTCGGAGGACCTTCTCTCCGTCATCAGCCGTGCCGTGTTGCGGCCCGGCGATGCCGTCGTCACGCTCTATCCATCGTTCCCGCTGCACGAGGACTACGCGACACTGATGGGCGCGAGCGTCAAACGAGCGACCGTCAACAACGACCTCACCATCAATGTCGATGCCCTGATCGAGGCGGTGCGCGAGCGGCCCCGCATGCTGCTGTTTTCCAACCCGATGAACCCGGTCGGCAGCTGGCTGTCTGCCGGCGAGCTGTCGAAGGTTCTGGATGCGGCCGGCGACGAGACGCTGATCGTCGTCGACGAAGCCTATGCCGAATATGCGGAAGGCGACGACTATGCCTCGTCGCTGCCTTACCTCTGCAAATGTGACCGGCCCTGGATCGTGCTGCGGACATTTTCCAAGGCGTTCGGGCTCGCCGGATTGCGGATCGGCTTCGGTATCGTCGGCGACCCGGAATTGCGCGCCCTGCTCGACAGGGTGCGCACACCATTCAACGCCAATGGCATGGCTCAGGCCGCCGCGCTGGCGGCGCTGGCGGACGAGAAACACCTTGCAAGGGTCGTCGCGCTGGCCAAGGCGGAAAGAACGCGGGTCGAGAGCTTCCTCAGGAACATGGGCCTCGACGTCGCCCCTTCCCGCGGCAATTTCCTGTTCTTCAACTGCCGGCAAAATGCCGCCGCCTTCGCCGAGGGCCTGCTGCGCGAAGGCGTCATTGTCAAACCGTGGAAGCAGCAAGATTTCGACAGTTATGTGCGTGTCAGCATCGGCTCGCCAGCGGAGAACGACCACTTCATGGCGGCGCTGTCGCGGCTGTTGTGATTTCCCGAAGGCCATGCTGAATTGTCTGGCGCGCACCGGGCACGATATTTGGACGGTCTGCCGTTCCCAATATGGAGTTTTTCGCAGGTGGCGCATCCCCTTTCGCCCAACGGCTTCCGTCCAGCCTCTCGGGCCTGTGTTCCTCCCCGGTCGCCTTGACGATGCCCAGCATGCTAGAGAGCAATGCACCGAAGAGCCTCTACCGCGAAACGGCCGGCGGCACCGCCGACTACCCCGCCCTTGCCGGCGTGCAGCGGGCAAGGGTCGCCATTGTCGGCGGCGGGCTCACCGGCCTTTCCACCGCCTTGCATCTGGCGGAAGCCGGCGACGACGTTGCCGTGCTGGAAGCGCACCAGCCGGGCTGGGGCGCTTCGGGCAGGAATGGCGGCCAGGTCAATCCCGGCCTCAAATACGATCCCGACACGATCGAGGCGATGTTCGGCCCTGAGCTTGGGCCGCGGATGATCGATTTCTCCTACGGTGCGCCGGATTTCACCTTCGGCCTCATCAAGCGCCTGTCGATCGCCTGCGAGGCCCGGCAGAACGGGACCATCCGCGCGGCGATCCGGCCGAAGCCGGAAGCCGCGGTGCGGACCACGGCCGCGCAATGCGAGCGGCGGGGCATGCCGGTCAGCATGCTGGATGCACAGGCGATGGCGACACGAACCGGAACCGACAGATACATAGCCGGCATGTTCGACGCCCGCGGCGGCGACCTCCATCCCCTGAAATACACGATCGGCCTGGCAGCCGCCGCGCGGAACGCCGGCGCGCGGATTTTCGGTGGCAGCGAAGTGCTTTCGCTGAAGAGGGAGGCTGGACGATGGGTCCTCAAAACCGCCAACGGCTCGGTCAGCGCACAGAAGGTGCTTGTAGCAACCAACGGCTATACCGGAGCCCTGTGGCCGGGCCTGGAGCAGTCGCTTGTTCCGGTGTTCAGCGCGATCGCGGCGACCGAACCGCTTGCGCCGGCAGCAGCGGCCGCAATTCTCCCTGAAAGGCCGGTCGTCTACGAAGCCGGCAATATCACCGTATACTACCGCATCGACGCGCAGAACCGCCTTCTCATGGGCGGCCGGGGACCGATGAAGCCGATCGGCGATCCCTCAGCCATCCGCTACCTCACCGACTATGCGCTGCGGCTGTGGCCGGCGCTTGCCGGAACGCGCTGGACATATGGCTGGAACGGCCGGGTGGCGATCACCAAGGACCATCTTCTGCACATTCACGAGCCGCAGGACGGCGTGCTGATCTGCGTTGGCTACAACGGCCGTGGCGTCGCCATGGCCTCGGCGATGGGCGCTGCCCTGGCGCAGCGGCTGCGCGGCAGCGAAACGTCGCCGTTTCCCATGCCGACATCGGCGCTCAAGCCAATCCGGTTCCACCGCCACTGGCCGCTCGGGGTGAAGGCCGCGATCCTGTCGGGGCGGCTGAAGGACCGGTTCGGCCTCTGACGCGAAGCGTTCGACCGACCTGACAATGCGCATCGCGCACGAAGTCGACGCGGACCGCTTCTTCAAGCTGATGTTCGACCTGCTGCGGGATTAGCCCGCTCGGGGATATTCCCTTGCTTCAGCGTTGCCCGGTGCCAGGAACCGGGTCAGACAAATCTTTCGGCGTGCCATCTCAGATGGTCGTCCATGAATGTCGAAATGAAGAAATACGAATGGTCGTAGCCGTCCTGCATGCGCAAGGTCAGCGCAATGCCCGCCTTGGCGCAGGCAGCTTCCAGCAGCCAGGGCCTCAGCCCGTCCTTGAGAAAGCCGTCAGACGTTCCCTGATCGACGAAAAGCTCGGGGAAACGGTGGCCATCCTCGATGAGCAAGGTGGCATCATAGCCCCGCCATGACGCCTCGTCGGCACCGAGATATTTTTCGAGAGCGGGCCGCGACCAGCCGGCGGTGCTTGGCTGCACGATCGGCGCGAAGGCCGAACAGCTTTTGAAGCGCCCGGGATTCTTGAGCGCGATCGTCAGCGCGCCATGCCCGCCCATCGAGTGGCCGAAGATCGCCTGGCGCGTCATATCGGCCGGAAATTCCCGGGCGATCAACGCCGGCAATTCCTCGCTGACATAGGAATACATGCGGTAGTTCGTGGCGTAAGGCGCTTGCGTCGCATCGAGGTAGAAGCCGGCGCCACTGCCGAACTGCCAATTGTCCTTCTCGTCGGGAATATCTCCGCGCGGGCTGGTGTCGGGACAGACGACGATCAGGCCAAGCTCCGCAGCCATGCGCCGGTACTCACCCTTGTCCATGACATTGGCATGGGTGCAGGTGAGGCCGGAGAGGTACCACACGACCGGGCAAGGTTTTTCACGGGCCTGCGGCGGCACGAAGACGGCGAAAATCATGTCGCAGGAGCAGGCATACGAAGCATGGGAATAGACGCCCTGCACGCCGCCATGCGACTTGGCCGAGGAGAGGGTCTTCATCCGGTCCGACATCTTGTTTCTTCTCCGCCAACGTCCGTCACGGCCGCCTGTCTACGGCATGGGGCGGGACCGCGGCAACCCTGATGGATTGGACCCATGGTCGCGAGGGCAGCTCGGGCCTATTCCGCCGCCAGGGCCGCCACTTCCCGCCGGAACGGCAGCGCATCACCGATATCGTGTGCGTCCTGTTCGCGCGCGAAACGGTGGCCGGCATAGGTCGCGACGGCTTCGGCATCCGCAGGATGCCGCACATCGCCACGGCACTATCGGCGTGGATCCTGCAAGATCATCTCCGCTGCCTTCTCCGCGATCATGACGACCGGAGAGTTGGTGTTGCCCGAGACGATTGTCGGCATGATCGAGGCATCGACCACGCGCAGTCCGGCAAGCCCGTGAACGCGTAGCCGGTCGTCGACCACCGCCATCGAGTCCGAACCCATCTTGCAGGTGCCGACGGGGTGGAAGATCGTCGTACCGATATCGCCGGCCTTGCGGATGAGGTCTTCGTCGCTGTCATATTGCGTGCCGGGCAGCATCTCTTCGGGCGCAAAGCGTGCCACGGCCCGTGCCTTCATCAGGCCGCGCACATGGCGCAGCGATGCGACCGCGACGCTGCGGTCTCCCGCTGTGGAGAGATAGTTCGGCCGGATCTTCGTCGCCTCGCGCGGATCGGACGATGCCATATGCACGGTGCCCCGGCTTTCCGGACGCAGATTGCAGACCGACACGGTGACCGCGGGAAAGCGATGCAGCGGCTCGCCCAGACGGTCGGTGCTCAGCGGTTGCACATGGTATTCCAGATCAGGTGTTGCGAGCCGAGGATCGCTTCTGGCGAAGATGCCGAGCTGGCTGGGCGCCATCGACAGCGGCCCGCTGCGTTTGAACGCGTATTCCACCCCCATCGCCGCGCGGCTGATCAGATTGTGATAGCGCTGGTTGAGCGTCGCGGCATTGGCGACCTTGAAAACCGTGCGTATCTGCAGATGATCCTGCAGGTTTTCGCCAACGCCCGGCAAGGCGCGTCGAACATCCACGCCAATGCTCGAAAGCAGGTCGGGTCGACCCACTCCCGACAGTTCGAGGATCTTCGGCGAGTTGATGGCACCGGCTGCAAGGATCGTCTGTCCGGCGCTGACCCTGTGCAGGCGGTCGCCCTGGCGGAAGACCAGTCCGGTGACGCGCCGGCCGTCGAATTCGAGCCGTTCGGTCTCGGCCCGCGTCACCACGCGCAGATTCTGACGCGCCGCAATGCCGCGCAAAAACGCCTTCGATGTGTTCCAGCGCACCCCTCGCCGCTGGTTGACCTCGAAATAGCCCGAGCCTTCATTGGTGCCAGTGTTGAAATCGTCGGTGCGGGAAATGCCGAGTTCCTCGGCGGCTTCCCGGAACGCGTCGAGGATCGGCCAGGACAGACGCTGCCGTTCGACCCGCCACTCGCCGCCGCTGCCATGCATGGCGCTCTTGCCGCCGTGATAGTCTTCCGACTTGCGGAAATACGGCAGAACATCGTCCCAACCCCAGCCGACATTGCCGGCCTGTCGCCAGCCCTCATAGTCGGCGGCCTGGCCGCGCATGTAGATCATGCCGTTGATCGACGAACAGCCACCAAGCACCTTGCCGCGCGGATAGTTGAGGCTGCGTCCGTTGAGACCGGCTTCCGGCTCGGTCTTCATCATCCAGTCGGTTCGCGGATTGCCCATGCAGAAGAGGTAGCCGATCGGGATATCGACCCAGTGATAGCGGTCGCTGCCGCCGGCTTCGAGCAGCAGCACCCGGTTGCGCGGATCGGCCGAGAGCCGGTTAGCGAGCACGCAGCCGGCGGAGCCGGCACCGACGATGACGTAGTCGTAATCGCCGAAAGGGGATGATGAAGTTTCGCTCACGTGCGTGCCTGCCGTGCGGCGATGCGCTCCCACATCGGAATCATCGCCTGGTTGATCTCGACATACAGGCGATACCCTCCCGCGTAAGCCTCAGCAACCGCCGCCGATGCCCGCTGCAGCCGATGGCGACGATCTCGCCGGCATCGATGCCGGCTTCGGCTATGCTTTGGCCGATGACCGAAACCGCGTTGCGCTAGAAGCGCCGTGGTGTCCGTCCCCTAGTCTAGATATCGATGCGCTGCTCGCTGTTGGGGTCGAACAGGTTGACACTGGCCGGATCGACGGCAAGGAATATCGGCTCGTTTCGCCGGCCTGCAAACCTCGGCGGCAGGCGGGCGATGATCGACTGTTCGCCAACCTGCACCGTCACCATGGTTTCCGGCCCTGTCGGCTCCACGACATCGATCACCCCCGTGATCGAAGCTTCATCGCGCCCGACCACCTTTAGTTCTTCAGGCCTTATGCCCAGGATCACCGGGCGCTCGGATTGAACCGGCCGCTTGCCGGCCTGCAATGCGACCGACACGCCGCTCGCCGCGAAACGCACGCCATTCGCGTCCGAGACCAGACGCCCGGGCAGGAAGTTCATCGCCGGCGATCCGATGAAACTAGCGACGAACACGTTGGCGGGCCGTTCATAGATGGTGCGAGGATCGGCAAACTGCTGGATATGGCCGCCCTTCATCACCGCCACCTTGGTGGCCAGCGTCATCGCCTCGATCTGATCGTGCGTCACATAGACGATGCTCGTGCCGAGACGCTCATGCAGGCGCTTGATCTCCGTGCGCATTTCCACACGAAGCTTTGCATCGAGATTGGAAAGCGGCTCGTCAAAAAGGAACAGCTCCGGGTCGCGCACGATCGCCCGCCCCATTGCAACGCGCTGCCGCTGTCCTCCCGAAAGATTGGCAGGGCGTCGGTCGAGCAGATGCGAAATCTGCAGCAGCCGCGCCGCGTCGTCGACGGCGCGCTTGCGCTGATCGGCGTCCACGCCACGCATTTCCAATCCGAAGCCGATATTTCTCTCCACCGACATGGTAGGGTAAAGTGCGTAGGACTGGAACACCATCGCGATATTGCGATCCTTGGGCGCAAGATCCACGACCGAGCGTCCGCCGATCAGGATGTCGCCGCCGGACGTGTCGTCGAGGCCCGCAATCATGTTGAGCAGGGTCGACTTGCCGCATCCCGACGGCCCGAGCAGAACCAGAAAGCCTCCGTCCTCGAGCTCGATATCGACCCCGTGAAGGACCTGCACGGAGCCATAGGATTTGCGCACGTCCTTGATGGAAAGTGTCGCCATGCGAATACTCCTAACCTTTGATGGCGCCCGCGGTCAGCCCCTGAACCATGGTTCGCTGGACGATGGCGAAGAGGACGATGACAGGCAGGATGCTGAGAATGCCGCCTGCCGCCAGGACACCCCATGGAAGCTGGAACTCGCCGACCATCAACTGCAGGCCCACGGGCCAGGTGCGGGATCCCTGCCCTGTTGTCAGCATCAGGGCGAACAGGAACTCGTTCCAGGCAGCGATGGCAATGAACACCGAACTTGCCACCAGGCCGTTGCGCGCCAGCGGCATGACGATACGGACCATGGCGCCAAGCCTTGTCGAGCCGTCGATGCGCGCCGCGCTCTCGAGTTCCTTGGGTGCGGAATCAAAGAAACCTTTGAGCATCCACACGAACAGCGGCAGAAGGAAACTCGTATAGGCAAGTGCAAGTCCGAAACGGCTGTCGACGAGACCGACGCCGCGCATGACGACATAAAGGGGAATGATCATCATCACCGCGGGGAACATGCGCACCACGAGATAACCGAGCATGAGCTGCGTTCGGCCGCGAAAAGCGAAGCGTGAAAATGCATAGGCGGCAAGCGTACCCGTGGCGACGCAGATCGTCACTGTCAGGAAGGTGACGACCAGGCTGTTGGCTATCAGTCGCGGGAAGCTGGACTGCGTCCAGATCGCTACGTAATTGTCGAAGGTGACGCGCCTCGGTATGTACTGCATGGTCTGGGTGACGATGTCGGCCTCATATTTGAGCGATGTCAGGAACATCCAGATCATCGGACCGATGCAGAACATCGACAGGGTCGCGAGGACGAAGTAGGTGGCGATGTTGGCGATCAACCGCCGGCGGCGCTTGCTTTCAATCATCGCCCTCTCCCTTGGTGATCCTGGACAGGCGGATATATGCCGCCGCGAAGATCATCAGGATCACGAACATCACCACCGACAGGGCGGATGCGTAGCCGAAATTGAATTCCTTGTAGGCGGTCTGGAAGGCGTATAGCGACAGGACCTGCGTGGCGTCTCCCGGTCCGCCACCGGTGAGAATGAGGAGCAGATCGGGCGAATTGACCAGCCCGATGACGCGCAGGATCACCGCCGCCGCAATCACGGTCCTGAGCATGGGCAAGGTGATCAGCCTGAGTTGCGCGGCGACGCCCGCGCCATCCACCGCGGCTGCCCTGTAGAGGTCTTCGGGAATGCTCTTCAGGCCCGCGAGCAACAGCAGCGCGAAGAATGGAAATCCGTGCCACGCCTCGACAAGGACAGTCGCCGCAAGCGCGGTATTGGGATCCGCGAACCATGCCTTGTAGGTCTGCAGGACGCCCGCGCGAACAAGAAGATCGTTGATGACCCCAAGCCTCGGGTCGAGCAGCAGGGCCCACATATGACCCGCCACGACGTTGGGCAGGAAATAGGGAAGCAGGATCAGCACGGCAAAGATCTTCGTGCCCGGCAGATCCCTGTTGAGGGCTGTCGCGGCGAGAAGGCCGAGCGCCAGTTCCAGCACGACGGCCGCGGTGACCCACACGACCGTATTCTTCAGGGCGATCCAGAAGACAGGATCGGACCACATTCCCGCATAATGTTTGAAGCCGACCCAGCCACCAAGCCCGGGACGCGTCAGACGCATCTCGCGAATACTGATGGCCATGCCGTAGAGCGTCGGATAGGCGATCACCAGGAGGATCATGACGAGGCTGGGAAGGAGCAGCAAATACATCCAGTACCGGGTCTCGGACAGTTCGCCGACAGCCCGCAAGGGCCGATATCCGCTCGAGCTTGATGTCATGGATGCGCGATGCGAAAGCATCGTCCCGTTGCGTTCAGAGCATGGCCGCACGCCGGAGCAGGCCGTGCAGGGATGTATCAGCGAAGGGCAGCTTCGAGGCCTTGGATCATACGGTCCACAGCCTGTTCCGGTGTCGACTGACCCGTGAGCACCGATTGGAAAGCCGGGTTGACGACATTTTCGGACCAACCCGCCGCGCCCACGAAATTGTTCGGCAGACGTCCGAACTCCAGCGTTTCGACCGCCGCGTGATAGATTGGATTGCCGGTGATCCGCGGATCTTGCAGGGCAGCGGCCGAGGCCGGGAAATAGCCTGTGCCTTCGAGCAAGGTCAGGGCAGCATCGGTCTGGCCCCAGAAACTCACCCAGCGCCAGGCGGCCTCTACATTGTCTTCCTTCATGATGCCATTGCCGGCGTAGGCAACGCGAGCGACATGCGCCTTCGGACCGGCCGGCATGGGTGCGGTCGAGAATTGTTTGCCCTGCTTCATCGCGGCCGAGATTTCATTCAGCGAACCGGTGTGGTGCCACACCATTGCCGTCTGCCCGGTGCGGAAGCCCTCCATGATCTGGCGGTAGCTGTCGTTGGGCGCGCTCGGCGGCACGACCTTTTCCTTCAGGAAGAGATCGGAATAGAACGTTATCGCCTCGATCGCCGCGGCCCTGTCGATGGCTGGCTGCCCATCCTTGACGATCGGCGAGCCGAACGCCTCCATGACATCGATAACATATTTGAAACCGCCGGCGCCGGCGCGCATGCCGAAGGCATACCTACCCTTCGACGGGTCGGTCAGCTTGCGGCAAGCGCTCAGGAATTCGTCGAAATTCCGAGGCGGACCCGCCAGCCCGGCTTCCTCGAAATAGTCGGCGCGGTAGTACATCCAGTCGACGAAGGCAAAGGCGGGAAGCGCATAGATGGCGCCGTTGCTGGAAAGCCCGGCCCAGCGATCTTCGGGGAAATTGGCCTTGCCCTTCCACCCGTTCACCCGCTCGGTAAGATCGATCAACCCCTCCATCGCGGTAAGATCGGCGAAACGCTCGGCGATCACCATGGCAGTATCCGGACGGCCACCGGCCAACACAGCCGAAGAGACCTTCGCCATATATTCGGAATTCGGAATGTTCTCCTGCGTCACCGCCACATCGGCATTCGCCGCCTGAAACAATGCGATAATCTTCAGCAGGCTGGCCATTTCCGACTGGCTGGTGAAATGGTGCCAGTAACTGATGGCACTCGCGGCACGGGCGCCGCCGATATGCCCTGCCATCGCCAGGGCCGCCGAACCCATCAGAAACTGCCTCTTGTTCAACTGCATGCGATCTCCTCCAAGATATCAGATCATCAATCTGATCGATCAGTTGAAGGTTGGGTAGCATCCTTTGCCACACCATGCAACCGCCCGGCGCGCAACTGGACTAAGCGACGGATCACCGTTGACCTGTCAGACGAGACCCAGGCTTCGCTGCATCGCCGCCTGGAAATGCGCCTGCAGTTTTGCCTCGGCGGCGTCGGCATTCCTTGTGCCGCAAGCTTCGAGGATGTCGAGGTGCTCCTTGAGCGTCCGGACCATGATGGGTGTCGTGATCTTCCTGTCGAGCCGCAGCAGACGCAGATAATTGTGCATGCGCCGGTAGGTGCTGTCGATCAGGGGATTGCGCAGTGCGGCGATGACCGCGCCGTGCAACTCTCCCTCCAGCGCATCCATCTCCTCCAGTTGCTCCTTTCCGAGGCCATCGCGCTCGATGCGCCGAAGCAGCCTGGAATGCCGGATTTCCAAGGCATTCATGACGGCTTCATCGCCCTGTTCGGCAAAGACGCGGACCGCCGCGCGCTCAATGATGGAGCGGAATTGGTAGGTGGCGCGCGTAAGCTCCAGTCCGGGCCTGATGAACTGGATGCCGGAGCGCGGATGGATGGTCAGGATCCCTTCCGCTTCAAGAACACGCAGGGCGTCGCGAAGCGGAGCAACGGGCACGTCGACGATCGCGGACAACTCGTTTTGCGAAATGAATGCCCCGGCCGGAACGCGCCGGTCGAACAAGCCCTCCAGGATTCGCTCATAGGCGACATCGCTCATGCGGGCGGCCGCCACGAGGGGAGAAGAGTCAGTTTTTGCCTTGCCCGCCACTTGCGGCACCTCCATTGGTCCGGTAGTAAGATGCCATCTGATAGATCAGTTTGATATAGTAACCGATCAGAAAGCCCCTGTGATGAGCCTTTCACATTTTCGTATAACCCGATTTCAGTTCGCCCGCGACCGGGTAATCGGGGACAGCCAGGTTCGGTCGGACGATGTCAACGTCGCCGCGCTGGAACTCGTTTCCGAAAGTGGCGAGGTGGGGCTGGGATTCATCCAGACGCTCTTCAATCCACTGCCTGATCAGCAGGAGATCGAGAGCGTTTTCGAACATGAGGTTTGGCCGAGCCTGAAGGGCAACAGGGCGATCGCCCTGGTCCACCGTGTGCACCGCCCGCGCGGCGGCAATCAGCGGGCTTACTCCCTGCCCTTTCACGAAGCGGTTCAGGTGGCGCTCTGGGATCTTGCGGCCAAGGAAGCTGGCCTGCCCCTTCATGTCTTGCTCGGCAGTCGCCGCAACCGGGTGAAGGCCTATGCCAGCGGCCTCGATTTTCACCTCGACGACGAAGCCTTCGTCTCGCTGTTCTCCCACGCGGTGTCAATTGGCTACTCGGCTTTCAAGATCAAGGTCGGCCACCGGGATTTCGACCGCGATCTGCGGCGTCTGGAACTGTTGAAGACCTGTGTTCCGGCCGGGTCCAAAATCATGATCGATCCGAACGAGGCCTGGAGCTCGAAGGAGGCGCTCACGAAATTGGTGGCGATCCGCGAGGCCGGCCACGAACTTCTGTGGGTCGAGGATCCGATCCTGCGTCACGACCACGAAGGGTTGCGAACACTCAGGCATGCCGTCACATGGACCCAGATCAACAGCGGCGAGTATCTGGATCTACAGGGCAAGCGGCTGCTCCTGGAAGCCCATGCGGCCGATATCTTGAATGTCCATGGTCAGGTGACGGACGTCATGCGCATCGGCTGGCTGGCCGCCGAACTCGGGATACCGATCAGCATCGGCAACACGTTCCTGGAGGTCGGCGTGCATATGGCGGCCGCGCTTCCCGAGGTCGAATGGCTGGAATATTCATTTCAGAACTTCGATCATCTGGTGCAACAGCCTATCGAGATCCGGGACGGCTACGCCTATGCGCCCAATCGGCCAGGCCATGGATTGGTCCTATCGGAAAAGGCGCGCGGCGAATGGATCAGGCCAAGGCGCCTGGCACGGTCGGAACTCGGCGCCGCGCCGGATAATCCACGCCTTCCCGTGAAGTAGTAGAGAAGCTGAAGCCCAGACCAGGGCCGAGGCGGTCGGCCCACCAGAAATCTTCCCGTATCGCTCCGTATGGTTCCGCGACAGCCAAAGGATCAAACTTAGCGGCCCTATGCCTTCTTCGTGCCAAATCCGTGTCTTCGGCGCTATGTGCCGCTGCTGCAACAGGTGGTTTCTCAGTCGGCGGTGACTGGCGTCGTGCTTGCGGCTTTCGGCTGGTCACCGACGGCAAAGACGGCGCTCGCCTCGCTGACGATGGAAACGTGGTCCCGCGCCGCTTTACCGGCGGCGGCGCCGTCGCCACGCAGGATCGCGGTGACGATTAGGTCGTGTTCCTGCCAGGATTTGGCCAGCCGTCCGGGCAGCATGAACTGCGCGCGGCGGAAGGGTGCCAACCGGCTGCGGGTCATCACGGTGAGATCGTGGATATGCGTATTGTGGGCGCCACGATAAAGCCGGCTATGGAACTCGGTGTTGAAATACTCATAGTCCTCCTCCGCGCCCAGTTGCACCATCCGCGCCGAACCCTGGTGCTCGATCTCGAGCCCGCGACGTTCGCTGCTGGTCATGCGCTCGGCCGAGAAGCGCGCGCAGATCGCTTCCAGTTCGGCCATGCTCTCGAACATCGAGGCGAGATGCTCCTGCGTCACGACGGCAACGATAGCGCCCCTGTTGGGCCGCCTCTCGACCAGGCCCATGGCGCTGAGCTGGCCGAGCGCCTCCCTGACCGGGGTGCGTGATACGTCGAAGCGGGCGGCGAGCGAGGTCTCGTCCAGTTTTTCGCCGGGGCGCAGGTAGCCGGTGACGATCCGGTCGCCGATCGCCCGAACCATCTGATCCACGGTCGTGCCCGACCTGATCAAGCTGCGCTTCCCCGACAAGTTTCCTCCGTCGCGTCTTCTCGTGGAGTCCGCCGACTCGTTGGCCTTTCAACTCGGATATGCCCTCTATGCCTCCATTTTAATCTGCCTGTCAAATTGGCTACTTTAAAGGCAAAAAGTGCATGCAATTGCCTCAAGCATGAGCACAAGCCTTCGATGTGATAATTGATTTTATTGAATAAATTTCAATTCACAAACTGGCACAGTGATTGCATGCACTTTCTTGACGGCATGTTAACCGACCCGGAAAAGGGTCCTAAAGGGGAGCATTCACTATGACCGACAGATTCATGCTTAACCGCCGCCAACTGCTCAAGATCTCCGCCGCGGGAGCCGCACTCGGCCTGGCCTCGGCATCCTTTCCGATCAGCCGTGCCTTCGCCGCTGCCGCCACCGTCGGCTTCATCTATGTCGGACCGAGGGACGACTATGGCTACAACCAGGCGCATGCCGAGGGCGCGGCGGCGCTGAAGGGCATCGAGGGCATCACCGTCGTCGAGGAGGAGAACGTGCCGGAAACGGTCGATGTCCAGAAGACGATGGAATCGATGATCAATCTCGACGGCGCCTCGCTGATCTTCCCGACCTCCTTCGGCTATTTCGATCCGCACATGCTGGCGATGTGCGCGAAATTCCCCGACGTGCAGTTCCGCCATTGCGGCGGCATGTGGGACAAGGCCAAGCACCCGATGAATGCCGGCTCATATTTCGGCTATATCGGCATGGGCCAGTATCTCAACGGCGTCGTCGCCGGCCACACCTCGAAGAGCAAGAAGCTCGGTTTCGTCGCCGCCAAGCCCATTCCGCAGGTGCTGCTCAACATCAACTCCTTCCTGCTCGGCGCGCGCTCGGTCGACCCGACGATCACCTGCCAGGTCATCTTCACCGGCGAGTGGTCACTGGCGGTCAAGGAGGCGGAAGCCACCAACGCGCTGGTCGATCAGGGCGCCGACGTCATCACCTGCCATGTCGACAGCCCGAAAGTGGTGGTCGAGACGGCGGCCGGGCGCGGCGCCTTCGTCTGCGGCTACCACGCCAACCAGAGCCCGCTGGCGCCGGAGAAATACCTCACCGGCGCGGAATGGAACTGGGCCAAGGTCTACAAGATGTTCGTCGACGACCTGACTGCTGGCATGCCGCTGCCCAATTTCACCCGCGGCGGACTGGCCGACGGCTTCGTCAAGATGAGCCCACTCGGTCCCGCCGTCGGCGAGGCGGCTCGCAAGCAGTTCGACGCCACCCTGGCCGAAATGATGAAGGGCAGCTTCTCCGTCATCAAGGGCCCGCTGAAGAGCAACAAGGGCGCCGTGGTGGCGACGGCAGGCCAGGCCTTCGCCGAGACCGCCATTGAGCTCGAAAGCATGGACTATCTGGTCGAGGGCGTCGTCGGCTCGACCGCCTGAGGCCGAGCGCGGAGACGGGGACCATGACGGATACGGTCAGCAGTGCGGAGGCGCCGGCCATGCTCGGCGCCAGGGGCTATCCGGCGACGCTCGAGTGGATCGCCAGGCGGGCGGAAGCTTTCGTTATTCCGCTCGCGGCGCTGGTCGTCGGCATGGTCCTGTTCAGCCTCTTCATCGCCCTGGTCGGCAAGTCGCCGGTCCTGCTCTATGAAACCATGTGGCGCGGCGGCTTCGGCTCGTGGTTCTCCATCCAGAACTCGCTGTCGCGCGCTGCACCGCTCCTGCTCGCGGCGCTCTGCGTGGCGCTGCCGGCGCGGCTCGGCCTCGTCGTCATCGGTGGCGAGGGCGCCATCGTGCTCGGCGGCGTCGGTGCCGCTGCCATCGGCGTGGCGTTGAGCGGCGCGCCTTCGTCAATCGTCATTCTTGCCATGGGCGTGGCGGGCATGGCCGCCGGCGGCATCTGGATAGGTGCCGTCGGCGCGCTGCGCCACTACCGCGCCGTCAACGAAACCATCTCCAGCCTGCTGATGGCCTACATCGCCATCGCCCTGATGAACCAGCTGGTGGAAGGGCCGCTGCGCGACCCGGCCTCGCTCAACAAACCCTCGACCCAGCCGCTCGCCGACATCTACCGCATCGGCAACATTCCAGGCATGGAGGTGCATTGGGGGCTTGCCGTCGGCGTCGTCGCCTGCGTGCTCTGCTGGGTGCTGATCGAAAAGACCCGCTGGGGCTTTGCCGCTCGTATCGCCGGCGGCAATGTCAGGGCAGCGCAGGTGCAGGGGCTGGCCGTCGGACCGCTCATCGTTGGCTTTACCGCGCTTGCCGGCGGCTTGGCCGGTCTTGCCGGCATGCTGGAAGTCGCTGCCGTGCAAGGCAGCGCCAACGGCTCGCTCGCCGCCGGCTATGGCTACACCGGCATCCTCGTCGCCTTCCTCGCCCGCCACAACCCGCTGGCCATCATCCCGGTCGCCATCTTGCTTGGCGGCATCGACGCGTCAGGCGGGCTGATCCAGCGCCGCATGGACCTGCCCGACGCCACCGTGCTGGTTCTGCAAGGCATGCTCTTCATCGTCATCCTGTTCAGCGAAACCTTGTACGGCCGCTTCAAGGCCTTCAATCCCGATTTGTGGCAGAGGGCCTCGTGATGGATGCGACCGAGATCGGCCTCTGGGGCGTGCCACTCGCCATTCTCGGCGGCGCCATACGCGTGTCGACGCCCTTCATCTTCGTCTCGCTGGGCGAGGCCATCACCGAGCGCTCCGGCCGCATCAATCTGGGGCTCGAAGGCACGCTCGTCTTCGGCGCCATGACCGCATATGCAGTCGCGGTCATGACCAACTCGCCATGGCTCGGTCTGCTGGCAGCCTCGGCCGCTGGCCTTTGCTTCGGCCTGCTCCATGGCTGGATCTGCAAATTCCCGAAAGTCAACGACATCGCCATCGGCATCGCGCTGATGCTGTTCGGCTCGGGGCTCGCCTTCTTCTTCGGCAAGCCGTTCATCAAGCCTAAGGCGCCCAACCTTCCGGCCATTCCCTTCGGCGCCTGGTCCGATATTCCGCAGGTGCAGGCGGCACTCGACGTCAACGTCCTGTTCCTGATCGGGGCGGCACTTTCGCTCGTCCTGTGGTGGGCCTTCCGCAACACCCGCGCCGGCCTTATCGTGCGCGTCGTCGGCGACAGTTCCGACGCCGCGCGCGCCATGGGCCTCAACCCTAATACGGTGCGCCTCGTCGCCACCGGCGTCGGCGGCGCGCTGGCCGGCATCGGCGGCGCCTATCTGTCGCTCTACTACCCCGGCAGCTGGACCGAGCGCATCTCGTCCGGCCAGGGGCTGATGGCGGTGGCGCTGGTCATCTTCGCGCGCTGGAATCCGCTCGGTTGCTTTGCCGCCGCCCTTCTGTTCGGGGGCGCCGGCGCGCTCGGACCGGCGCTGCAGTCGGTCGGCGTCACGCAAGGGTACTACCTGTTCTACGCCGCCCCCTACATCCTCACCCTCATCATCATGGTCGCCACCTCGTCGCCGACCCGTTCGCTTGCCGGTGCGCCGGGCGAATTGTCGATCACCAAATAACTGGAGTTTTTGCCATGAACGCCAGAGCCGAAATCACCCAGCGCTATATCGACGCCGACCCGTATCCATGGCCCTACAATGGCGAACTTCGCCCCGACAACACGGCGTTGATCATCATCGACATGCAGACCGATTTCTGCGGACCGGGCGGCTATGTCGATCATATGGGCTACGACCTGTCGCTGGTGCGCGCGCCGATCGAGCCAATCAAGTCGGTGCTCTCGGCCATGCGCGCGAAAGGCTACACCGTCATCCACACCCGCGAGGGCCATCGGCCCGACCTTGCCGATCTGCCCGCCAACAAGCGCTGGCGCTCGCGCCGCATCAATGCCGGCATTGGCGACCCCGGCCCCTGCGGGCGCATCCTGGTGCGCGGCGAGCCGGGCTGGGACATCATCCCCGACCTCTATCCGATCCAGGGCGAGCCGATCATCGATAAGCCCGGCAAGGGCTCGTTCTGTGCCACAGACCTGGAACTGATCCTCAATCAGCGCGGCATAGACAATATCGTGCTTACCGGCATCACCACCGATGTGTGTGTCCACACCACCATGCGCGAAGCCAACGACCGCGGCTTCGAATGCGTGATCCTGGAGGATTGCTGCGGGGCGACCGATTACGGCAATCATCTCGCCGCGATCAAGATGATCAAGATGCAGGGCGGCGTCTTCGGCGCGGTGTCGAACTCGACATCTTTCGTCGCGCAGCTGCCGTAAGGGAACCAGGATGAGCGTGATCACCGGCAACAAGGCCGTCGGCGTCGAGACCATCGGCATGACCATGCGTTTCGGCGCCCTCACGGCACTGGGCGATGTCTCGGTCAAGGTGCCGGCCGGCTCCTTCCACGCGCTGCTCGGCGAGAACGGCGCCGGCAAGTCGACGCTGGTCAAATGCATGATGGGTTTTTATCGCCCGACCGCCGGCGATATGCTGGTCGACGGCCGCGAGGTGGCGATCGCCAGCCCCAGGGACGCATCGGCGCTCGGCCTCGGCATGGTCTACCAGCATTTCACACTTGTGCCGTCGCTGACCGGGGCGGAGAACCTGGTCATCTCGCGCGAAAAGGTGCCCGGTGTGATCGACTGGCGCAAGGAGCGCGGCGACCTTGCCGTGTTCATGGATCGCATGCCGTTCAAGCTGCCGCTCGACGTCAAGGTGGCCGAACTCGCGGCCGGCGAGAAGCAGAAGCTGGAGATCATCAAGCAGCTTTATCTCGGCCGCTCCTTCCTGGTGCTGGACGAGCCGACCTCGGTGCTGACGCCCGTCGAGGCGCAGGAGGTGCTGGGGCTGGTGCGCGACATGACCAGGGCCGGCGACCTCACCGTGTTGATGATCTCGCACAAATTCCACGAGGTGACGGCCTTCGCCGACGATGTCAGCGTGCTGCGCAAAGGCAAGCTGACGGGAACGGGCCGCGTCGCCGACCTCGACCACAAGACGATGGCAGCGATGATGATCGGCGATCAGCCGATCGCTGTGCTCGACAGCCGTGCCGCGCCGAAACCCGATGCCGAGATCGTGCTCAAGGTCAGATCGCTGAAGGCGCCGGACCGCACCGGGCTGAAGTCGATCCGCATTGAGGATCTCGGCGTGCGCTCCGGCGAGATCGTCGGCATCGCCGGCATTTCCGGCAACGGCCAGAAGGAATTCCTCGAAGTGCTGGCCGGACAGCGCCCGCGCGATACCGGCGAAGTCATGGTGCGCGGCACCCCCTATGCGGCGACGCGTGCCGAGGCGCGGACGCTCAACGTCCGCCTCATCCCGGAAGAGCCGCTGAAAAACGCCTGCGCGCCGAAGATGACGGTGGCTGAGAACATTTCTTTCCGCACCTTCGACATCGACAGCAACGGCAAGCCGGTAAGCTGGATCAGCGCCGGCGCCATCAAGGCATTTAGCGCCAGGCTGGTCGAACAGTTCAAGGTCAAGACCGCCTCGCTTGCCTCGCCAATCGCTTCGCTGTCGGGCGGCAATGTGCAGCGTGCCGTGCTCGCGAGGGAACTGACCGGCGAAGTCGATCTGCTGATCGTCTCCAACCCGTGCTTCGGCCTCGACTTCTCGGCGGTGGCCGAAATCCGCGCCCGCATCATGAAGGCGCGCAATGCGGGTGCCGCCGTGCTCCTGATGTCGGAAGACCTCGACGAACTGCTCGAACTGTCCGACCGCATCTTCGTCATGTCGGACGGCGCACTGGTCTATGAGACGCCGATCGCGCAGGCCAGCGTGCAGACCATCGGCGAACACATGGCGGGACATCACTGATGGCGGAAATCGATGCGCTGCCGTTTTCCTTCACCTTCAAGCCGCAGACAATGGCGCTGATGGTCATCGACATGCAGCGAGACTTCGCCGAGCCCGGCGGCTTCGGCGCCAGTCTCGGCAACGACGTCGGTCGCGTGACCGCGATCGTGCCGACAGTGAAGCGGCTGATCGAAGGCTTTCGCGCCGCCGGCCTGCCGGTGATCCACACCATGGAGTGCCATAGGCCCGACCTTTCGGACCTGCCGCCGGCCAAGCGCGACCGCGGCAATCCGTCGATCCGCATCGGCGATATGGGCCCGATGGGACGTCTACTGATCGCGGGCGAACCCGGCACCGCGATCCTCGACGAGCTTGCGCCCTTGCCCGGCGAGATCGTCATCGAGAAGCCCGGCAAGGGCGCCTTCTATGCGACCAGCCTCGGCAACGACCTCAAGTGGATCGGCGCCCGCCAACTCGTCTTTGCCGGCGTGACGACCGAAGTTTGCGTGCAGACGACGATGCGCGAGGCCAACGATCGCGGCTATGAGTGCCTGCTCGCCGAGGACGCGACGGAAAGTTATTTTCCCGAGTTCAAGGCGGCGGCAATCGCCATGATCAGGGCGCAGGGCGCCATCGTTGGCTGGACGGCAACGACCGACCAGGTGCTCGAGGGAATTGCCCATGCCTAATCTTGCCTTTGCCGGCCTGCTCGACGGCGGCTGGCGCGATCTGGCGCTCGAGCATTTCCGCGACGGCATCAGGGTGCACTGGCTGCTCAAGGGCGGACCGGTCGAACCCTCGGTCGCCGTCCTCAGCTACCAGCCTGGCGCCGGCGTGCCACGCCACCGCCATGCCGGGCTGGAGACCATCGTCGTGCTGGAAGGCATCCAGAGCGACGAGAACGGTGACTATCCTGCCGGCAGCGTGATCCTCAATCCGGTCGGGACCGAGCATTCGGTGTGGACGAAGGACGGCTGCGTCGTGCTGATCCAGTGGGACCTGCCGGTGATCATTCTGGGGGAGACGAGATGAGCGACATACACTTCGACATAGCGAGCCTGCACGCGGCCTATCGGAACGGCGTCAGCGTTGGCGATGTGATCGCCACGATCCATGCCCGCATCGAGACGGCTGATGATCCGGGCATCTTCATCCATCTCGCCGCGAGGGCGGATCTGCTTGCGGCGGCCGAAGCGCTCGGCCCGTTCGACCCGCTGGGGAAACCGCTCTGGGGCATTCCCGTCGCCGTCAAGGACAATATCGACGTCGCCGGCATGCCGACGACGGCGGCCTGCGCCGAATACACCTACTGGCCCGACAGTGACGCCACCGTAGTGGCGCGGCTCAGGGCCGCCGGCGCGCTCGTCGTCGGCAAGTCCAACCTCGACCAGTTCGCCACCGGCCTCGTCGGCGTCCGCACGCCCTGGCCGATCCCGCGCAACGCCATCGACGCGGAGCTGGTGCCGGGCGGCTCCTCCTCGGGGTCGGCGGTGGCGACGGCGCGCGGCATCGTCTCCTTCGCGCTCGGCACCGACACCGCCGGCTCCGGCCGCATCCCGGCCGGCCTCAACAACATCGTCGGGCTGAAGCCGACCGTCGGTGCGCTGTCGACGGCCGGCGTCGTGCCGGCCTGCCGCACGCTCGACTGCGTCTCGGTGTTCGCGCTGACCGTCGACGACGCCTATCTGGTGTTCTCCGTCGCAGCTGCGCGCGATGCGGCCGATCCCTATTCGCGCGACATCGCCGTCCAGCCGCTCGCCGCCCGCCCGCCGGTGCTGAACGTCGGCATCCCGGCAAAAGCCGACCGGAAATTCTTCGGCGATGCGGCGATGCAGGTCGGCTTCGAGGCCTCGCTTGCCATGCTGTCGCGGTTCGGCTGCCGGCTGGTCGAAATCCCGTTCGCCGATTTCTACGCCACCGCCAACCTTCTCTATGAGGGCGCCTGGGTGGCCGAACGCTATGCCGCGATCCGCGATTTCATGGAAGTCAACGAAGCCGCCATGCATCCGGTGACGCGCAAGATCCTCGGCGCCGCTAGGAAGTTATCGGCGGCGGACGCCTTCCGCGGCCTCTATGCCTTGCAGGCCTACAAGGCCAAGCTCGCCCCGGTCATTGCCTCGGTCGACCTGTTCTGCGTGCCGACCGCGCCGACGCACTACACCACCGCCGCCGTGCTCGCAGATCCGATCGAGACCAACAGCCGCCTCGGCACCTACACCAATTTCGTCAACCTGCTCGACATGTGTGGCATCGCCGTGCCGACAGGCAAGCGCGATGACGGCCTGCCGATGAGCGTCACCTTGCTGGCGCCGGCCGGCCGCGATGCGCTGACAGCGGCGCTCGCCCGCGACCTGCATGCGGCGAGCGGCCTTTCGCTCGGCGCAACCGGCTGGCAGCAGCCGGGTTTTCTGCCTGCAGCTTCATCAGCAGATGATGGCATGATCGATCTCGTGGTTGTTGGCGCGCATCTTTCGGGGATGCCGCTCAACGGCCAACTGAGCCAGCTCGGCGCACGGTTTTCGCGCTCGGCAAAGACATCCGCCGCCTACAGGCTCTATGCGCTGGCTGGCCAGTCCGTGCCCAAGCCGGGGCTGCTCCGTGTCGCCGAGGGCGGCGCAACCGTCGAGGTCGAAGTCTGGCGACTCTCGGCGGATGCCTTCGGCCGCTTCGTCGCGGCTATCCCGCCACCGCTCGGCATCGGGACCATCGAGCTCGAGGACGGCAGTTCGGCCAAGGGCTTCCTGGTCGAAACCGCTGGCCTCAGCGGTGCGTCCGACATCTCGTCCTTCGGCGGCTGGCGCCGCTTCGTCAGCCCCAGCAAGAACATAGCAGACCAAAGCGATCACTGCCCCGTCGCCCACACCCCAGCTGTTAGCGCCAGTTCGAGAAGTTCCAGGGCGCCTCGTCGCCAGCATAGCGGTTGAACCCCAGATTCTCCTGCGACGCGCGGCGGTGGATTTCGGCAAAGTAGGGATCGAACACACTGTTGAGCCGTTCGAGCTCAGCGTGCTCGGCTAAAAAAGCGGGCACCGTCTCTCGGATTTCGGCGAAGATCGCGGTCTCGTCGACGGTGGTCAGGCGGCCGTCGCGCATGACGATTTCGCCGGCCACCATGACCATCTCGATCGACGATCCGTTCTCCGAAAACACCAGATGCTTGTCTATGTCGTTGAGCGGCATAAACGCATAGGTGTCGAGATCGAGCACGATCAGGTCCGCCGCCTTGCCTACGGCGAGCGAGCCGGTAGCGTCCTCCAACATGGCACTGCGGGCGCCATTGATTGTCGCCATGCGAAGAATGTCGGCGGCTGGAATCCATGTTGCATAGTCGGGCCCCGAGGCACTGTGGATGAGACCGGCAACCCGCATCACGTCGAAGATGCGGGCGGTATCGTTGGACGACACGCCGTCGGTGCCGAGCGCCACCGTGACGCCGGCATCCATCAGGCGGCGGATCGGCGCGATGCCGGCGCCGAGCTTCTGATTGGAAACGGCATTGTGGGCGATCGAGCATCCTGCCTCACCCATCAGTTCCATATCTTCGTCGGTAACCCAGACCGAATGGGCGATGGTGGTGTTGCGGCCGAGCACGCCGAGTTCGTGCATGCAAGCGACAAGGGTCTTGCCGAACATCAGGTGCCCGGTGATCGCCTGGGTCTTGGTTTCAAGCACGTGGGTGTGTAGCGGCACCCGCATTTTCAGCGCCAGATCGTGACAGGCGACCAGCAGGTCGGGCGTGCAGCGTTGCGGCGCAGACGGCGCGATCATGAAGTTGAGACGGCCGGCCATGCCATGCAGCGACGAAAAGGCCGAGCGACAATAGTCGACATAGGTTTGGGCGCTGACGGGCGGCCCGAAATCGAGCTTGTCCTGTAACGCCTGCGGCAGGACTTCGCGCGCATAGGGCAGCGCATCGAGCGTGTGCACGTTCATCACCGCGCTCGACACATTGGCGCGAATGCCGGCGTCCCTGTAGGCCCTGAACACGGTGCCGAGACGCTCGAGATCATGCGCTGGCGGATCGAAGAAATCGTCGCACAGGGTCGTCACGCCGTTGCGCAGCGACTCCATGGCCAGCAGTAGTGTGCGCAGGTAGAGCAGACGCGGCGCGATCGCCGGGCCCATCAGCAGTGGATAGGCGTAGAGCAGCCAGACTTCGAGCGGCATGTTCTGGTAGCGGCCGCGCAGGAAGGTCTCGCTGGAATGGGTGTGGGCGTTGATGAGCCCCGGCATCACCAGCTTGCCCTGCCCCTCGATGATCCGTGCGTCGGGGGCAGCAGCCAGGTTCTTGCCGATGGCGGTGATGGTGGCGCCGTCGATGAGGATGTCGCCGGCAAATGGTAGGGCCCCGTCGGGCCCGTCCATGGTCAGAAGCGTGGCGTTGCGGATCAGCGTTTGCATATGCGTGTCCTAGTAATCGCGCAGTTCAGCGAAGCCCGTGGCGGCCTTGCGCCCTCCGCGCAGCTTGCCGCTGAGCCAGACGCCGAACACCGTCGCGATATAAGGCAAGGCCAAAAGCAGGTCATGCGGAACAGCATCACCGAACAGCAACTGGGCGCGAATGCCGAGGGCGCCGACCACGGAGAAGAACAGCGCGGCAAATGCGGAACCGATCGGATGCGCTGCCCCGAAAATAACCGCGGCGAAAGCCATGAAGCCGCGTCCCGCCGTCATGTTCTGGGCGTAGATCTGCAAACTGCCAGCCGCCAGTTCGGCGCCACCAATGGCGCAAAGCACCCCGCCAATGATCAACGCTGCAAGTCGCATGCGCGAGGGATTGGCGCCGACGCTGCGGGCTGCAAAGGGGTGCTCGCCCGAAGCCGCCAGCCGCAAACCGAAGCGCGTGCGCCGCAACAGAACCCACATGGCGAAAACCGCGAAGGGCATCGCCAGCACGAAGATCGACAGCACCCCGAAAGGTCCAAAAGCCGGGCCAAGCTTGGGCACGCCGAAGGGGGCCGTGACGGCGGCCTGGCTGCCGAAGATGGCCTGGACGGCAAGCGACGTGCCGCCGAGGCCGAGGCCGGTCAATCCAAGGCCTGCGATGATCGGATTGGCCTTGAGCTTTTCGATGACGAACCACAGCAGCATCGAGGCGAGCACGCACAGGATGATGGCAATCAGCATCGCCAACGCGAACGAGCCGGTCAGCACGATGCCGACAATCGCCGCACATGCGCCGATGATCATCAATCCCTCGAGGCCGAGATTCCATATGCCGGCGCGCTGGGCCACGACGCCCGCCATGGTGACATAGATGAGCGGCGTGCCGGAACGCAGGATGGCGACTATGATGTCGTTCATGCCGATCTCCTCCCGATCGCCAGGAGGCGGTCGACGAAGCCGGATTTGGCAGTAATGAAAAGCGCAATCGCGGCGTTGATGATCTCGATGGCCGCCGAGGGCAGCCCTGCCATGATCGGCAGATAAAGCGCGGCCGAGGCAAGCCCGCCGAAGAACACCGAGACGAAGGCCGTACCCACCACCGACAGATTGGCCACCAGCGCGATCAGGATAGCGGTGAAGCCGTGGGTCGGCAGGAACCCGCCGGCCAGACGGCCGTTGGGGCCCATGAACTCGATGGTGCCGGCGAGGCCCGCCAGGGCACCGGAGATCAGAAAGCTCGAAAGCCCCAAACGCCAGACCGTTGCGCCCTGCCACTGCACCATGGTCGGGTTGCGCCCGGCAAGGCTGGCCAGAACGCCGAAGGCGGTGCGATTGACCAGCAGCCACATCGCCACCGCGACCAGCGCGGCGATCACGATAATGGTCGGCGACAGACCCAGCGAATCCGAAATGCGATAGGCAGCCGCGAGCGGCCGGCTGGAGGCCTGCTGACCCGAACCTGACGGGTCCTTCAGCGGGCCGGCGGTGACATAGACCAGCAACAGCCCAGCGAGGAAATTGCCCATCAGAGTGGTGATCACTTCGTCGGTGCCGGACTGCAGGCGCAGCAGTCCCGGCCACAGGGCCCAGAGCGCCCCACCTGTCATGCCGGCTGCAAAGCAGGCCGGAATGACAACGAAGGCGGGCGCGCCGTTGAGCCACTCGGCCATGAAAGCGGCACAGATGGCGCCGAGGTAGAACTGGCCCTGCGCGCCGATGTTGAAATAGCCGGCGCGGAAAGAAATGCCGACACCGGCGGCGGTGATGAACAGCGGCAGCGCCCAACGCAGGCTCTGCTGCCATGCGCCCGGGCGGAAGAACGCGCCTTCGGCGACACTGTGGAACATGCCGAGCGCCGAATAGCCGGCGAACTGGAAAATGACGCCGCACAGCGCCAGGGCGATAACGATGAAGATCAGCCCACGCAAGACCGAAACGAATTTGCCCGTCATTGGGAAACCCCTGTCATGGCCGCGCCGACGGCGCCGATCCGGTAGGGCGCCGAAAATGTGCCGGCGACCTCTCCCGACAGCATGACGACGACCCGGTCGCTGATGTCGAAGAGCTCGTCGAGGTCCGAGGAGATCAAGAGCACGCCGCAGCCGCGGTCGCGTGCCTCTCGCAGCGATTGCCAGACAAAGGCTGTCGCGCCGATGTCGAGACCTCTCGTCGGCTGCGCGGCGATGATCAGCTTGGCGTCGGCATCGACCTCGCGCGCCAGGATCACCTTCTGGGCGTTGCCGCCCGACAGTGAACCCGCTTGCTGGCCGGTGGTCGCATAGTGCACGCTCCATGCTTGAAGCGCCTCGTCACAGCGCTTTTTCAGCCGCGCCGGATTGATGGCGCTCAGCAAGCGCGATTGCAGCAATTCGCGCGCCGACCAGTTCTCCCACAGGCTGCTCGAAAGGCTCAAGCCCTCAGTGTTGCGCTCGAATGGAATGATGCGCAGGCCGGCGGCGCGGCGGCGCGCCAGCGGTGCGGCCGTGACATCGACCCCGCCCACGGCGAGCGTGCCGTGCATCGCGTCGACAAGATCAGCGATGGCGCGCACCAGCGTTCGCTGGCCGTTGCCCTCGACGCCTGCAATGCCGACGATCTCGCCGGCCTTGATTGTGAGCGAAAGATCGCGCAGGGCAGGCCCTTCGGCGTCGCTCAGCGTGGAGACGCCGCGCATGTCGAGGACCAGCCCAGCATCGGCCGGAGTGTGGTGGTTCGCCGTGTGCGCGGCTGGTGCGCCTCGGCCGGTCGCCGCGTCGGCATCACCCGGCGCCAGGGTCCTGGCGACGGCCGGGCCGACGATCATCTCGGCAAGACGCTTGGCGCCGATCTCGGCGCAGGCCACCGGCCCGTCGACAAGCCTGCCGCCGCGCAGCACGCTGACCGTATCGGCAATCGCCAGCACCTCGCGTATCTTGTGCAGGATGAGGATCACGGTGACGCCGCGATCCCTGAGCTTGCGCACCCGCTCGAACAGCATCTCGATTCCGGAAGGCGAAAGCACCGCCGTCGGCTCGTCGAGGATCAGAACCCTAGCGTCGGCGACCAACGCGCGGGCGATCTCGATGCCTTGCTGCGTCTCGACCGGCAGGTCGCGCACCCGGCGCTTCGGATCGACATTGACATCGAGGCTCTTGAGATGCGGCGCCCAGCGCTTCTGCAATGCCGAGCGGGTGAAGATAGCGGCGCCTCTGTCCGACCCGAACTCCATGGCTTCGGCCACCGTGAAGGACGGCGGCAAGGCAAAGCTCTGGTGCACGAGTTCGACGCCGGCGGCGCGCGCGTCCTTGACCTTGCCTGTCTTGACTTGCTGGCCGTTGATCCTGAGTTCGCCCGCGGCCGGCCGGACAAGTCCGGCCGCGACGCGGGCAAAGGTGGTTTTTCCAGCGCCATTCTGACCGACCACGGCGTGAATCTTGCCCTGTTCGAAAGCAATGCCCACACCCGAAAGGGCCATGACGCTGCCATAGGCCACGGTAACGTCACGGCATTCGAGTGCGGGATTGTCCATCGGGGTCATCGATCCAGGTTCGCCTGTCAGCCAACAGGCTCAAAGCGTGGTGTTGAAGGGCACGACGATGGAACCGTCGAGAATGCCGGTCTTGGTCTTCTCGATCTCAGCCCAGATTTCCTTGGATTTGGCAACCCGATCCGCCGGGCCCTGCTCGGCATAGAGCGGCGACAGCTCGAATTCGACCACGCCGGTGCCCAGACCGGTGGCGACATGCTTGCCGCCAGCCCATTCCGCGCCAAGCGCCTTGCCGACCTCGATGTAGAGCGACTGGCCGAAGTCGAGGCTGACGATGCCGACGATCGACTTCGGACCGAGTGGATACTGCGCCCGCGCAAGGGTGGAGAGCATGCGCCCCGCGCCCTCATTGGCGGCGGCAATGATGCCGCCATCGGTGGCCGCAGAGTCGGTCTGGATGTAGTCGATGCCGTCGTTGAACATCTGGGTGGCGATTTCCTGGCCCTTGGCGGGGTCCTGGAACGAACCGGCAAAGGCGGCAGTAACGGTTAGGTCCGGATTGACCGAAAGAGCGCCGGCCTTCAGCGCATTGAAATCGGCGTTGAGCGGGGGAATGGAGATGCCGCCGATATAGCCGATCTTGCCGCTCTTGGTCATGCGCGCGGCGAACACACCCGACAGATAGCACCCGAGATAATAGTCATAGGATACGGTCACAACATTGGGCAGCGGCGGCTCGATAGCGTCGCCGAACAGCTGGATCCATTTGGTTTTGGGATAGGACGGCGCCAGCGCCTTGAACGGCTCGCCAACCTCGTTGAAGGTCGAGACGATGACCGATGCGCCGGCATCGGCCAGCGTGCGAAAGATGGTTTCGTAGGTCGCCGGATCCTGGGCGTAGACGACGCGCGCCTGAACTCCCTTTTCCTGCGCCAGCTGGTTGATCTTGGCGATCATGGAATCGACCGCGCTCTGGTCGCCCGCTGCCTGGGTGTGCACCAGCGCGATGAATCCGTCAGCCGCATATGCCACCTTGGACAGCGCACCGCTTATGGCGGCAAGCGCTGCCGCGCTGGCGCCGGCCTTGATGAAGCTGCGGCGGTTCAATCCCGCGGCGAGGATCGCCCGGTCGTCAAAATTGCTCGTCATGACAGTCATCCCTTTTTTGGCGTCCGCGTTTCCGGCTCGCCGTTCCTTTGAAAGTTCTGGTGCCACCTTCTTGAGGCGGCATCCGATGCCTCATCCGTCCCCGGTCACGCTCGTGTTCGCCATCAGACACCGGGGGAAAACGGTGCCGGATTCATGATCATCACGTCCTGGGACTGGATGGCGTTCAGCGCCCAGACTTCGCCGATGAATTTCTGCCAGTCGGGGTCTGCATACATGGCGGCGCGGCGCGCCTCGCGATCGGCGAGGCTGTCGTAGCCCCACATCAGAACCGTCGTATGAAGATGCCCGATCTCGGAAACGTAGAGCCCGAGGAAACGGTTGAGGTGCTTCTTTTGCACAGGGAGGCCCTCGGCCTCGTATTTCTGCATCCACGAATCGACCGTGCCGGGCCGGAATGTGTAGGTGCGGTGTTCGACAATCATGGCGTTCCTTGTCCCGTCAGGCAGCGTTCAGGATGAACTCGGCACATTTTTCACCGATCATGATCGCTGGCGCATTGGTGTTGCCGCTGGAAATGACCGGCATGATCGAAGCGTCGGCGACGCGCAGGCCGTCGATGCCATGGACCTTGAGACGCGCGTCGACGACGGCGCGCTCATCGTTGCCCATCTTACATGTGCCGACCGGATGGAATGTCGTCATGGCGGTCGCCTTCAGCCATTCGACAAGATCGGCGTCGGTCTCGACCTGAGGACCGGGCGCGAGTTCGCGTCCGCGATAGGCGTCGAAGGCGGGCTGGTTGATGATCTCTCGCGTCAGCCGAATGCCGGCGATCATGGTCTGACGATCAAACTCGGTTTCGAGATAATTGGCCTGGATTCTGGGCGGCACCTTGGGATCGGCGGATGCCAGCGTGATGGCGCCCCGGCTCTCCGGGTTGACAGGCCCTACCCGCAGCGTGAAGCCGTGATTGGCTTCGACAGCCGCGCGCTTGAACGGACTGGGAAAGTGCAGGTTGGCGGTCTTTTCCAGAGCTGGCATGAAATGCAGCTGGATGTCGGGCGCAACCAGATCCGACCGCGATTTGATGAACGCGCCTGCCTCATAGGGGAATGTCGTGGTGATGCCGCGGCCGAACAACATGCCTTCGACCAGCGACCAGGTCAGCCTGTCGACACGCAGGTCGCTGAACAGCGTGATTGGCTGGGTGCATTCGTAGGACAACACGCAATCGACATGATCCTGCAGGTTCTTGCCGACGCCGGGCAGATTGTGAATGGCCTTGATGCCATGCTCTGCGAGCTCGTCGGCAGACCCGATACCCGACAGCAAAAGGATTTGCGGTGAGTTCACCGCGCCGGCGCTAACCACGACTTCGCGTTCGGCAAGAGCGGTACGTAGCGTACCGTTATGGGAGAATTCGACACCGGCGGCTCTGCCGTTGGCGAGGACGATCCGCTGGGTCAGCGCTTTGGTCAGGACGGTCAGGTTCTTGCGTCCGGCGATCGGGCGCAGGAACGCATACGAGGTCGACCAGCGCTTGCCGTCCTTGATGGTGAAGTCGAATTTGCCGAAGCCTTCCTGTTCGTCGCCGTTGAAGTCGTCGTTCATCGGATAGCCGGCTTGCGCGCCCGCTGCCGAGAACACGTCGAGCAGCGGGTTCCAGCCGCGCGCCCGGCAGACGGTCAGCTCACCCCCGGTGCCATGCGGGGCATCCTTGCGCTGAATGTGTCCTTCCGACCTGCGGAAGGCCGGCAGCACATCTTCGTAGGACCAACCGGGCAGCCCCATTTGCGCCCAGCGGTCGTAGTCGTGGCGGTTGCCGCGCACATAGATCATGCCGTTGATGGTGGACGAGCCGCCCAATGCCTTGCCGCGCGGCCAATAGAGCGAGCGGTTGTTGAGAAAGGGTTCCGGCTCAGTGTGATAATGCCAGTTGTAGATGCCGGACTGGAACAGCTTGCCCATCAGCATGGGCAGTCGGAACAGTGGATTGGAATCCCGACCGCCCGCTTCCAGCAACAGCACCTTGTGATCGGGGTTGGCGGACAGCCGGTTGGCCAGAACACAACCGGCCGAGCCGGCGCCGACGATGATGAAATCGTAGGTCTCGGTTGCAGACATATGTCACCATGCGACGGGCTTGGCGCCCATCGCCTCCAGATACCGGTTGCAAAGCAGGAATGGGTTTTCGAGCGTCAGAACCGCATCGGCGCGCGCCGGATGGTCGCGCAGAATGCAGCCGGTCAGTAGGCCCTGGCCTTCGATGATGTCCGCCAAAGCAAGCGTCTGCGCGGCAGCGTCGCCAAAGCCGATGAAGATGACGGGAGCGCCACGGCCAGCGAGCTGGTGCAGCACCGCGAGTATCAGCGGACGCCACAAGGGCAGATGACCGCTCGACTGGTGCGGGTCGATCTCGACTTTGAAGCGAGACAGCGTCAGCGACGCGTTGAGAAGCAAAACGCCGTCGTCGACCCATCGCTGCGCCAGCACGTCGGCGCTCTCGAGATCGACCGGGCCGTCCTCGATGGCGGCCAGCGTCGCCGGCCAATCGGCGAAGGACCGGGCATAGGCGAGATTGCCGGTGCGCGCCGCGACGATCTGCTGGGTGAAGGCGCGAATGCTCTTGGAGAACATCTTGTCGAGCTCGCGCCAGGCAGCGACATTGCCGGCCTCGAAGGCACGGCCGGTGGAAAAACCGGGCTCCGGATAAGGGTCTTGGCCAAGAATGACGCAACGCACATCCTCCGGCGCAATGCCGTCGAAGGCGCGTAGCATGTGCGCGCCCTTGGGCGCGCCAGGAAAAGTCTTATCGCGCCGCGACGGGAAGATCGGCTCCCAAGGCTCAAGCTCAAGCATCGGGTCGATGGCATCGAAATCCAGCGACACGGCACCAAGGGCGGCCCGCCAGGCCGGTGCGATGTCGTCGTGCCAACCCGCCAAGGTTTCAATCATCGCAGACCTGAGTTGAACCGGCATCGCGGCGACGCCCTCCCCTTTAACTTCCCAACGATCGGGACGTTACGAAGAACCTGACCAAAATGTCAACTTCCAAAATTACAAAACCTGACCATATCGTCAGTTTTTTTGAAACCATGCCACTATCGCTTGGGCCGATTTTCGAAGGGTGCTATAGAGCCCGGACAAGTACAGGCAGGGGGGCGGAGCGAATATGGCGGGACAGAAAGCGGCACGCCCGGGCGGCAAGAACCCCGAAGACAGGGTTGGCGCCAGGAACCGGGAGAAGATTCTGCGCGCGGCGGTCGACGTGTTCGCGCGAAAGGGCCTCGACGGGACGCGCATCCAGGAAATAGCTGACCATTGCGGGCTGCCCAAGGCGAATGTCTACTACTACTTTTCGACCAAGCAGGAAATCTACACCCACGTGATCGAGCATCTGCTGACGGGGTGGGACAAGGCCTTCGAGCACATCACGCCTGATCGCGACCCGCGCGAGGCGATTGCCGTCTATGTCCGCGCCAAGCTCGACTATTCACGCAAGCATGCAGCCGAGTCGCGTTTCTTCGCCAACGAAATGCTGCGAGGTGCCCACTTCCTGAGCAAGCAGCAAAAGCTGCACATGCAGCGGGTCACGCGCGAGCGGTCTGCCGTCGTCGAGGGCTGGGTGCGCGACGGCAAGATGGCGCCCGTCGATGCCCGGCATTTTTTCATCATGCTGTGGGCGGCGACGCAGTTCTACGGCGATTTCGAACCGTTGGCAGCCAATGCGCTCGAAAAGAGCAAACTGGCCAAGGCCGACTACGACGCAGCGGCCGCCGCCATCACGACTATCGTCCTCGACGGGTGCGGCGTCTCAGCTTGACAGCATCGAAATGCTTCTTGCGGCGCTGGACAATGGCGACAGCGCCGCCGCGCGCACGGCGATTGTCAGCGCCATTGCAGATGCGGCCGCCCGAATAAAGTTGCATGGCGGATTGGCGAAAAGTCCTGTTTGAATACATGCTGCTTGCCGGAATTGCATTGCGGATCATACATTGCACCACGGAAGTTTGGCCACGGGAAGATGATCTGTCGGCGAATACCCAGGCCCTCAGAGATCGAAGTTGGTCGGCATCATCACCACGTCGCGGATCGTCATGCCGCGCGGTCGCGTCAGCATGAAGGTGATCACATTCGCCACTTCGCCTGCTTCCAGCAGGCTGCCCGACTCCCTGGCTTCCTTCAGCTTCTCTGGTGGCCAGTCCGCTAGCAGTGCGCTGATCACAGGTCCAGGAGAGATCGAGCCGACCCGAATACCGTGCTTGAACACCTGACGTCGAACCGTCTGCACAAAGCAGTTGATCGCCCACTTGGACGATGCATAGACCGGCTCCCATGGCGTCGGGAAGTGGGCTGCCAAAGAACTCGTAACGATGATGTCGCCCGTTCTACGGTCGATCATGTGAGGCAGCACGTCGTGCACATTCTTCATCACGACATTAACGTTCAGGTTCAGCATGCGGTCGATGGCACCTGTGTCGGAGTCGACCAGGTCACCACCCACATAGGTGCCCGCATTGGCATGAAAGATGTCGAGTCGACCTGCGGTTTCCAGAACGCGTGGCATCAGCGTCGCACAGTCCTTCGGGTCGAGGAGGTCGATGACAAGCGGGATGACCGCCTCCCCGTGTTTGGCCTGGTAAGCCTCGAGGGCAACCTTATCGCGATCGATCATCACGACGCGCGCGCCCTCACCCAACATTGCTTCGGTGCTCGCCAGCCCGATACCCGAGGCAGCCCCCGTGACCGCGGCAATCTTTCCTTCCAACTCTCTCGCCATGAAATCTCGTTCTATCTGAAACGCTGGAACCTTAGCATGAATCTCTCATCCCTTAGGATTACGCCGGCACCTAATTGATCCCGAAGCCGTATCGACCGGTATCGAGATGCCGTTCACCATGGCGGCACGCTCGGAGAGCAGGAAGAGCACAACTCCGCGACCTCCTCGGTCTCGATGAAGCGCCCCAACGGCATGCGCGCCGGTCCGGCCTTCTCGGGGTCGCCCTACGCCTCCCTCGCCAGCCCATGCCTTTCTCGAAATTCAGGACGTTATTGGGGCAATGGTCGCTTTCTCGGGACGCCTGGCATCGGCTTTACCGTTAGCTCCCGCAACCGGCACCCCGTTTGCACCTGATTCACACGATGACGCCGATCCGATATGCCTTCAGGCGAGAATGTGCGAGCGGCAGAGCAGCTAAAGGCAGCCGGTGTCCTGGCCAAGGTTGAGCCTCGAGCCATCAGGTTTCAAACAGCGGTCTCGCCGAGGAGGCCAGGTTCATAAATGAGGCGCTGCCCTGACCGTCCCAGCCGTCCAATCCGGCGATGCCAGCCGAGGACTAAAAGTACGGTCATCGACACGATACTTTGGGGCCGTTTTCTATTTCTATTTCAAAGCGTTAGATATCAAATAAGTACCGCGGCAACTGTAGTGCGAGTGACGGTACTTTCTTATGGGCGTGTCTCAGCGCGAAAAGTACCGTCAATAGTACCGTCGGATTCCAACCGCAGCGCTGACTGACAACACAGCCATGGTTGGCACAGAGGCATAAAAATCAGTGACTTAAGAGAGCGATGGCTTCAGTTGATGATGCAGGACCGATAGCCAACAAGACCGCAGATAACACTATCCTTTTTCACGCCGTTTCGCCGAATTTCGCAGGTCTTTTCCTATTCCCACTCGATCGTGCCAGGCGGCTTCGACGTCACGTCGTAGACAACGCGGTTGATGCCGCGGACCTCGTTGATGATGCGCGTGGCGGCGGCGCCCAGGAAGGCCATGTCGTAGTGGTAGAAATCCGCCGTCATTCCGTCGACCGAGGTGACGGCGCGCAGCGCGCAGACGAACTCGTAGGTGCGGCCATCGCCCATCACACCGACGGTCTGCACCGGCAAGAGCACGGCGAAGGCCTGCCAGATGGCGTCGTAGAGCCCGGCCTTTCGGATCTCGTCGAGATAGATGGCGTCGGCCTCGCGCAGGATTTCCAGTTTCTCGCGGGTGATGCCGCCCGGGCAGCGGATGGCAAGGCCAGGACCGGGGAACGGGTGGCGGCCGATGAAGCTTTCGGGCAGGCCGAGCTCCTTGCCCAGCGCCCGCACCTCGTCCTTGAACAGTTCGCGCAGCGGCTCGACCAGTTGCATGTTCATGCGCTCGGGCAGGCCGCCGACATTGTGGTGCGACTTGATGGTCACCGACGGGCCGCCGGTGAAGGAGACGCTTTCGATGACGTCGGGATAAAGTGTGCCCTGTGCCAGGAAGTCGGCGCCGCCGAGCTTTTTGGCCTCTTCCTCGAACACCTCGATGAACAGCCGGCCGATGGTCTTGCGCTTCTTCTCGGGGTCAACCTCGCCTTCCAGCGCCGAGATGAATTTTTCCGAGGCATCGACCAGGATCAGCGGCAGATTGTAATGCTGACGGAACATCGCCACCACGCCCGCCGCCTCATCCTTGCGCATCAGGCCATGGTCGACGAGGATGCAGGTGAGCTGGTCGCCGACCGCCTCGTGGATCAGCAGCGCCGCGACGGAGGAATCCACACCGCCCGACAGCGCGCAGATGACCTTGCCCTTGCCGACCTGCTTGCGGATCGCCTCGACCGCGTGTTCGCGGTAGGCGCGCATCGTCCAGTCGCCCTCGATGCCGGCGATGTTGTGGACGAAATTACGGAGCAGCCTGGCGCCATCGGGCGTGTGCACCACCTCGGGGTGGAACATGATGCCGTACATCTTGCGCTCGACATTGCCGAAAATGGCGAAAGGCGAGCTTTCCGACTTGCCGAACACCTGAAAACCCGGCGGCAAGGCGATCACGCGATCGCCATGGCTCATCCACACCTGGTGGCGCTGGCCGGTCGCCCACAGCCCCTCGAACAGCGGGCTGTCCTTCTCGATCTCGACGAAAGCGCGTCCGAACTCGCGATGGTTGGAGCTTTCGGCGACACCGCCCATCTGCACGCACATGGCCATCTGGCCGTAGCAGATGCCGAGCACCGGCACCCCGGCATCGAAGACGATCTGCGGCGCGCGCGGGCTGCCGATATCCGACGTCGAAGCCGGGCCGCCCGACAGGATGACGGCTTTGGGATTGATGCGCTTGAACGCGGCTTCGGCCGATTGGAACGGCACGATCTCGGAAAACACGCCGGCCTCACGGATGCGGCGGGCAATGAGCTGCGTAAACTGGCTGCCGAAATCGACAATCAGGACGGTGTCGGGATGATTGGCTGTTTTCATGGCGAGCGTTTAGAGAAAGAAATGAGTCGACGCAATGGGTTGCGTAGCCTGACTTTCAGACAGGTCTGGCCTGGTCGTTGGATGGAGCGGTTCGCAGCAGACCCGAGCCGATCGCCTGTTCGAGGCGCATGACGGCGTCGGCCAGCCTTTCGTCGATGACGTGGAGATATTCGGTCCAGTCGCCGACATGCCTGAGATCGGCAGCGCCGTCGGAAATACCGCGCAGGCCGATCAGGGGCACATCGAAGAGCTGGCAGGCGCGCAGGCAGGCGAAGGTCTCCATGTCGACCATGTCGGCCGCGATTGCATCATAGGCAGCGCCGGTGATGATGGCGCCGCCGGTCGACAGTGTGGCTTGCCTGACTTCAGGAATACGAAACGGCAGCGGCACGGTGACCGGCAGATCGAGAAAAGGGGTCGCGCCCTTTTCGAAGCCCAAGGGCGAGGCGTCGATGTCGCGATAGCTGACGGAGACGGCCTGATAGATTTCCGTCTGCTCCAGCGTCCGGCTGCCGGCTGAGCCGAGCGAGACGACAAGGTCCGGCAAAGCCTTCTGCGACTTCAGCCAGGACAGTTCCGCGCCCAGCCTGACGGCTGCCTCGACCGGACCGACGCCCGTCATCAGCGGTGTGAACAGTTTTTGCAGATGCGGACCATATTCGGCTTGCGCCGCCATGACGAAGAGAACGTCCTTGCCGCCAATTCGCGTAACGTTGACCATCACCCCGCTATCCCATCACGCCCAACCACCGTCATCATCGTTCCGGTCATGGTGGCGATCAGCTTGGCCTCGCCGTCGGCGGCGAAAGCATAGGCCTGGCCGTCGGCGACGATGATGGTGCGGCCGGGTTTGGTTACCGAGCCGCGGAACAGGAAGCGTTCGCCCCTGCCCGGCGCCAGAAGATTGACCTTGAACTCTATGGTCAGCACGCCGGAGTTTTCCGGCATCAGCGAGAAGGCAGCATAGCCGCAGGCCGAGTCCAGCGCCGTCGAAATCACCCCGGCATGCAGGAAACCATGCTGCTGGGTGAGCGCCGCCGAATAGGGCATCTCGATCTCGATGATGCCGGGCGTCACCAGCGTCAGTTCGGCGCCGATCGTCGCCATCGCCTGCTGGCGCGCGAAGGACGCCCTGACGCGATCCTCATAGTCCGGGGCCGGTACGATCTTTGCTGCCATCGCAATTGCCTTCGTTTGTCTGGCAAAGCTTATTGCAGAGGGATGGGCAGCAGGCAATCTCAATTGCTGCACTGCAACAATTCGTCCCGTCGGCCGTCATGGGTTGAGTGGCCGGGGATCCGGCTGGCTCAGTTGGTCCGGCGCAGCGCGCAGAAATAAAACCCGTCCGTGCCGCTCAGCAACGGCGACAGTGAGATCTCGCCGGCGGAACCGATCCGCGCGGCCGCCTCGTGGCCGGGGAAATGGCTCTCCCAAAGTGCGCGGTGGTCAATCGGAACAAAACGGCTGTTGCGCTCGCGGAACGCGGCGATCTGCTCGCCATTCTCCTCGGAGAATACCGAGCAGGTGATGTAGACCAGCAGGCCGCCGGGTTTGACATAGGCTCGTGCGGCATCGAGGATCGCCGACTGCTCGCCCTTGCGGGCATCGAGCTGCCTTTGCGTCAGCCGCCATTTGGCGTCGGGGCGCCGGCGCCAGGTGCCGCTGCCGGTGCATGGCGCGTCGACCAGCACGATGTCCATGTGACCAGCAAGCGGAGCGAGCTCGGCCGGCTTGGTGACGACCTGCACGTTGCGGTTTTCCGAGCGGCGGATGCGGTCGAAGATTGGCGCAAGGCGCGCTTTTTCGGCATCATGGGCAAAGATCTGGCCGCGATTGTCCATCGCAGCCGACAGCGCCAATGTCTTGCCGCCGGCGCCGGCACAGAAGTCGAGCACCTGCATGCCGGCCTCGGCGCCGGCAAGTGTTGCCGCTATTTGCGAGCCCTCGTCCTGGACCTCGAACCAGCCTTTCTGGAAGGCGGGCTCGGCCTGCACGTTCGGGTGCCTGCCGTCGCCGTCGATGGGCGGAATGCGGATGCCGAGCGGTGCGATCCGCGCGGCCTGCGCCCCTGTATCGGCCAGTTCCTTGAGCACCCTGGCGCGATCGGCCTGCAGCGTGTTGACCCTTATGTCGAGCGGCGGGCGGGTCGCCAGCGCCGCGCCCTCCCCGACCCATGCCTCGCCAAAAGCCCGTTCGAAAAGCGGTTCACACCAATCTGGTATGTCGGCACGCACGGCGGGCGGCGCGTCGGCAAGCCGGCGACCGGCAATCGTCTGCATCTCGGTGGCACTGAGCAGCGGCGGCGCGAACTTGTCGCCGTCGAGCGCGTCGTTGAGCGACTGCGCCGTCTGGCCCCATTCGAGCAGCAACGCGCCGAAGCCGACTGCGCGCGGCGTGTCTTCGCCGAGCAGCCAGCCGGCGGAACGTTTGTGGCGTAGCGCGTCGTAGACGATGTTGCCGATCGCCGCGCGATCACCGCCACCGGCGAAGCGGTGTGACAGGCCCCAATCCTTCAGCGCATCAGCCACCGGCCGGTGACGCCGGCCAATGTCCTCCAGCACTTCGATGGCCGCAGCCAGCCGTCCGCCCAGTCGCATTGATCATTCCATCAAATCGAGATTTATCGCCTGCTCTTAGAGCCTTTCGCGTTCGGATTGAACCCCGCTCCGCCACGCGACGAAGTGGCCGCCTGAAATCTGTCCGATCGATAAATATTGCGGGCCGGCAACAGCAGATCGATCAATAGATGCAAGGTCTCTAATGTTCGCAACTGTCGACTGCAAGCACGGCAGGTGGCGCAACTGCTCTGCTTTCCAAGTTTTTCCGTTGGGAATACTCTTCACACCATGATTCGCGGCGCGGAAAACGCGAACCGGCGGATCGCTACGAGGAGAGGGCAATGAAAACTTATCTGGCGGAAGTTCTAGGCACATTTCTGTTGGTGTTCATCGGCACGGCGTCGGTGGTGACGGGCGGCTTCGGCGGCGCGCTGCCGCTCGGGCAGGAAGGCATCGGTCTGGCATTCGGCATCGGTCTCATCGCCGCGGCCTATGCGATCGGCCCGATTTCGGGCGCGCATCTCAATCCGGCGGTGACGCTCGGCGTCTTCCTCGCCGGCCGGCTGCCGGCCAAGGACGTCATCCCCTACTGGATCGCGCAGATCATCGGCGCCATCCTGGCTTCGCTGGCACTGTGGATCATCGTTTCCGGCCAGGCCGGCGGCCACACAGGCGGCTTCGGCGCCAATGGCTGGGACGAGACGAAATGGGGCATGAGCTCGGCGTTCCTGTGGGAGCTGATCGGCACCTTCACCTTCGTCACGGTGATCCTCGGCGTTACCGCTGAAAAGCACTCGACGGCTTTTGCCGGTCTGGTCATCGGCCTGACGCTGGCGGGCATTCACTTCGCCATGATCCCGGTCACCGGCACCTCGGTCAATCCGGCCCGCTCCATCGGCCCGGCGCTGTTCACCGGCGGTGCGGCGCTCAGCCAGCTCTGGCTGTTCATCGTCGCCCCCCTGATCGGCGGCGCCATCGCCGGTGTGGTCGCCAAGGCACGCATCTTCGAGAAGGATTGATCCCGAAAGCCGGATGCAAAAGGCGCGGGCCACGGCCCGCGCCTTTTTTGTTGGATAGAGCTTGTCTGGATCAGCCGGCGATGTCGAAGCGGTCGGCGTTCATCACCTTGGTCCAGGCCACGACGAAGTCCTTCGCGAACTTCGCCTTGGCGTCCGCCGTCGCATAGACTTCGGCGAGCGCGCGCAGCTGCGAGTGCGAGCCGAAGATCAGGTCGGCACGAGTGCCAGTCCACTTCACTTCACCGGTCTTGCGGTCGCGGCCTTCGAACACGTCCTTGGCGTCCGATGTCGCCTTCCACTCCGTGCCCATGTCGAGCAGGTTGACGAAGAAGTCGTTGCTCAGCGTTTCCGGCTGTTTGGTGAACACGCCGTGCTTCGACTGCCCGGCATTGGCGCCGAGAACACGCAGGCCGCCGACGAGGACCGTCATTTCTGGCGCGGTCAGCGTCAGCAGTTGCGCCCGGTCGACCAGCGCTTCCTCGACGGTCAGCCGCTGCTTGCCGCTTACATAGTTGCGGAAGCCGTCGACAATCGGCTCCAGCGGCGCGAAGGAGTGGATGTCGGTCTGCTCCTGCGAGGCGTCCATGCGGCCGGGCCAGAAGGGAACGTCGACGCTGTGGCCGGCGGCCTTCGCGGCCTTCTCGATCGCTGCGTTGCCGCCGAGAACGATCAGGTCGGCAAGCGAGACTTTCTTGCTGCCGGTCTGCGCGGCGTTGAAGTCCTTGGCGATCGTCTGGAGCTTGTCGAGCACCTTGGCGAGTTCGGCTGGCTGGTTGACGGCCCAGTCCTTCTGGGGGCTGAGGCGAATGCGCGCGCCATTGGCGCCGCCGCGCTTGTCGGAACCACGGAAGGTCGAGGCCGACGCCCACGCCGTCGAGACCAGCTGCGACACCGACAGGCCCGAAGCCAGGATCTTCGCCTTGAGCGCTTCGGCATCCTGCTCGTCGATCAGCACATGATCGACCGCCGGGATGATGTCCTGCCAGGGCAGCTCTTCCTTCGGAACCAACGGGCCGAGATAACGGGCGACCGGGCCCATATCGCGGTGGGTGAGCTTGTACCAGGCGCGGGCGAAGGCGTCGGCGAACTGATCCGGATTCTCGTGGAAGCGCTTCGAGATCGTTGCGTAGGAGGGATCGAAACGCAACGCGAGGTCGGTGGTCAGCATGGAGGGTGCGTGGCGCTTGGCCGAATTGTGCGCGTCCGGCACCGTGCCGGCGCCGGCACCGCCCTTCGGCGTCCACTGATGCGCGCCCGCCGGGCTTTTGGTCAGCTCCCAGTCGAAGCCGAACAGATTGTCGAAGAAGTTGCTGCTCCATTTGGTCGGCGTCGTCGTCCAGATGACTTCCAGACCACTGCCGATGGAGTCACCGCCCTTGCCGGTGCCGAATTTGCTCGCCCAGCCGAGGCCCTGCTGCTCGATATCAGCACCTTCCGGCTCGACACCCACCAGGCTCGCATCGCCCGCACCGTGGGTCTTGCCGAACGTATGGCCGCCGGCGATGAGGGCCACGGTTTCCTCATCGTTCATCGCCATGCGCGCAAAGGTGTCCCTGATGTCGCGTGCCGCGGCCAGCGGATCCGGATTGCCGTTCGGCCCTTCCGGATTCACGTAGATCAGCCCCATCTGCACGGCGCCGAGCGGGTTCTGCAGATCGCGGTCGCCGCTGTAGCGCTCGTCGGCCAGCCACTTGCCTTCGGGGCCCCAGTAGACGTCCTGCTCTGGTTCCCAGACATCGGCGCGGCCACCGGCGAAACCGAATGTCTTGAAACCCATCGATTCCAGCGCGACGTTGCCGGTGAGGATCAACAGATCGGCCCAGGAAATCTTGCGGCCATATTTCTGCTTGATCGGCCACAAGAGCCGGCGGGCCTTGTCGAGGTTGACGTTGTCAGGCCAGCTGTTGAGCGGCGCGAAACGCTGCTGTCCGGCCCCGGCGCCGCCGCGGCCATCGGCGATGCGGTAGGTGCCGGCGCTGTGCCACGCCATGCGGATGAACAGCGGCCCATAGTGGCCGAAATCGGCCGGCCACCATTCCTGCGAATCCGTCATCAGTGCATGCAGATCCTTGATGACGGCGTCGAGGTCGAGGCTTTTGAATTCCTCGGCGTAGTCGAACGCCTCACCCATCGGGTCGGACAGCGACGACTGCTGATGCAGGATCTGGACGTTCAGCTGGTTCGGCCACCAGTCACGGTTGGTCCTGCCAACGGCTCCGTGCGCAACCGGGCATTTGCCCGCGCTTTTGTCATCGGTGTTCGCGTCCATCTTCAGTCTCCGATTTTTGCCGAGTTTTGATCTTTGCCAGGATTTTGGGGGCGGCTCGTCGGCCGCACCATCTTGGAATGATTCCAGACTAGGCCGCATTGGCGATAAAAACAAATTGCCTTTCCTGTTCCTTTCGATAGGATTTTCTTATGATCGGATTGACAGTTCGCCAGATGCATTATTTCGACGCGCTGGCGCAGACGCTACATTTCGGACGCGCGGCAAAACTGGCCGGCGTCAGCCAGCCGGCGCTGTCCTCGCAGATCGCGGAGATGGAACAGAGGCTGAACTGCCGGCTGTTCGAACGCGGCGGCAAGTCGGTGCGCATGACCGACGAAGCGATCGCGCTTTTGCCGCGCATCGAACGCATCCTGGCCGACATACGCGACGTCGAGACGACGGCAAGGCGCGGCCGCACCGCCATGGAGGGACGCTTCCGGCTGGGCATCATCCCGACGGTCGCGCCCTATCTCCTTCCGCGCGCTTTGCCCGAACTGAAAAAGCATTTTCCGGCCCTGCTGCTCGAATTGCGCGAGGCGGTCACCGCCACGCTGGTCGACGACATCGCATCGCGCAAGCTCGACGCCTTCATCGCGGCGCTTCCACTCGATCATCCGGGCCTGATCACCGAGGCGCTGTTTTCCGACCGGTTCTTCCTTGCCGTCCCGGCGGGCGACCCGGCCTTCGCCTCGCCGCCGGTTCCGCCCGAAAGCCCGGCGCTGGAAAGGCTGATGCTGCTGGAAGAGGGCCATTGCCTGCGCGAACAGGCGCTGGCGGTCTGCGGCAATGTGCGGCCGGTGGCGATGGCCAGCTACGGCGCCACCAGCCTGACCACGCTGTTGCAGATGGTGGCGCACGGGCTCGGCGTCACGCTGATCCCCGAAATGGCGACCGGCCCAGCCGGCACCATCCCCGACCTCAAGATCGTGCCGTTCCAGGAACCGATGCCGCAGCGCATGATTTGCCTTGCCTGGCGGCGGAACAATGCAAGGCATGGCGAATGCGTCGAACTGGCCAAGATCATCCGCAGCCTCGGCGCGGCGGTGTTGGCCGCGTGAGAAATGATCAACCGGACGTCAGAGAACGCGGGACAGAAACTCGCGGGTGCGCGGCGATTTCGGGTCGGCGATCATCTCGCGCGGCGCACCGCGTTCGACGATCACACCGCCATCCATGAAGACGAGCTGATCGCCGATCTCGCGGGCAAAGCCGATCTCGTGAGTGACGACGACCATCGTCATGCCGCTCTCGGCCAGATCGCGCATCACCTGCAGCACCTCGCCGACCAGTTCCGGGTCGAGTGCCGATGTCGGCTCGTCGAACAGCAGCACCTTCGGCTTCATCGCCATGGCGCGCGCGATCGCCACACGCTGCTGCTGGCCGCCGGACAGTTCGCGCGGATAGCGGTCGACCTTGTCGGCAACGCCGACGCGCCTTAGCAGGACTTCCGCTTCGGCCTTGGCCTGGTCGACCGGGACGCGCCGCACCTGCGTCGGCGCTTCGATCAGGTTCTCCATCACCGTCATGTGCGAGAACAGATTGAACGACTGGAACAGCATGCCGATCTCAGCCCGGCGTTGGCACAGGAGATCGTCCTTGACCTCGTAGAGCCTGTCGCCCTGGAGGTCGTAGCCGACGAACTGGCTGTCCACCAACAGGATGCCGCCGCTCAGTTTTTCCAGATGGTTGATGCAACGCAGGAACGTGCTCTTCCCGGATCCCGACGGGCCGATGATGCAGGCCACCGAGCCCTCGGGCACGTCGAAGTCGACACCCTTGAGGACCTCGAGCGAGCCATAGGTTTTGCGCACGCCGCGCGCGAACACCATGGAATCGGCCGGCACGCCGAAGCGGGCGCGATTATCGGACTTCACATCGCTCATCGGGCAATGCCGCGCAGGCTGATCACGTTGCGCAAGGCGCGCATCGTCAGAGGTTCACGGCGCGTGTCGCTACGGCCGAAATGGCGCTCCAGGAAATGCTGCCCAACCGACAGGATGCTGACCACGGCGAGGTACCAGAAGGCGACCACGATCAAGAGCGGGATGGTCTCGAAGGTGCGGGCATAGATGCTTTGCGCGGTGTAGAACAGGTCGTCGACCGCAATGAAGGTCACCAGCGACGTCATCTTCAGGAGGTTGATCGCCTCGTTGCCGGTCGGCGGCAGCACGAAGCGCATGGCTTGCGGCAGGGTGATGCGCTTCAGGATCATGCGGTAGGGCATGCCGAGCGCACTCGCCGCTTCCGCCTGGCCCGACGGCACGGACTTTATGCCGGCGCGGATGATTTCGGCCATGTAGCCGGCCTCGCACAGCGAAAGCGCGACGACCGCGGAGAAGAACGGGGTCATGAAATCATTGGTGCGCACGGAAAACGGCGTGCCCAGAAAGGGCAGAGTGAGCGAGATTTCGCGCACCAGCAGCGACAGGTTGAACCAGAAGATCAGCTGGATCAGCGCCGGGACACCCCGGAAGAACCAGACATAGACCCCCGCGAAGGCGCGCAGCACCGGACTTGGCGACACCCGCATGATGGCGATGACGGTGCCGACCACGATCGCCAGCGCCATGATGATGACGGTGAGCACCAGCGTGTTGCCAAGGCCGCGCATGATCGAGGGATGGAACAGGTAGCCGGCGGCCGTGTCCCAGGCGAAGGCTGGGTTGCTGGCAAAAGCGCGGACGATCAGGAAGGCCAGCAGCAAGGCGAACGCGGTGCCGATCCAGATGCCGTAGCGGCGCTGCGGCACGACGGTCAATCGTGACACGGCGGCGGCAATGCCGGGCTCGACGCCAATCTCGGTCGGGTGGGCCACGCCCATCAATGGTCTCCTGGTTGCTGGCCGGCGCCTGACTTAGGATCAGGCGCCGGGCAATTCCTATTCGGCGCGAAGCGCGTCCATGGTGCCGACGAAATAGGGTTCCTTGATCGCGTAGGCGCCCATGCCGTATCTGTCGAGGATAGCCTTGTAGGTGCCGTTCTTGAACAGTTCGGCAAGCGCGCCCACCATCATGTCGGCGGTCTCCTTGTCGTCCTTGGCAATCGCCATGCCGAGCGGCGCGACCTCGTAAAGCGTCGGCAGCACCAGCAGCTGGCCCTTGCTCGTCACCTCGAAATAGCTCGAGGCGGTGGCATCGTCCATGCGGGCGTCGACGCGATCCGACAGCACGGCCTGGACGATATCGGTCGAGGAGTTGAAGACCGACTTCGCGATGGCCGCCTGGCCCTTGTCGGTACACTCCTTGCTCAGCTTGTCGACAAGGAAGTCCGAGGCGCTGCCGGCCGAGACGCCGATGCGCTTGCCGCAGAGCGGGGTGTCGCCGCTGAAGCTCGCCTTCTTGTCGGGCGATGTCGAGACCGCGAGCCCGGCCTTGAGGAACATGACGAAATCGACCTGCTTCAGCCGCTCGGGCGTCGCCGAGAACGTCTCCCAGGCGATCTTGAAGCGGCCGGCCGCAAGGCCAGGGATCATCGAGGGAAAGGGCGTGCGCTGCACGTCGAGCTTGGCGTCGACGAGCTTGGCCACCTCGCCGGCCAGTTCGATGATGATGCCGGTCTGCTTGCCGTCGGCATCGAGATATTCGAACGGCGCATAGTCCAGCGTGTTGGCGACGGCGAGCGTTCCGCTCTGCTTGACGTCGGTGGATTTCGCAACCTCGGCGGCCTGGGAAACCTCGCCCCAGGCCATGGTGGATATCGCCAGCGCAAGGCCGGTCATTCGCAGATATGCATTCATTGCTGTTCCCCTTACTTTTGCTTGTTTGCCGTTATGCGCCGGCGGCTTCCGCCGCCTTCTTCTTGCGATAGTGGTAGTTCTTGTCGATGCGCTCCATCAGATAGTCGCCGTAGAGCACCGGCCCGTATTTCGGCTGCGTACCGGCCGGCACGCAGACCGACAGCGCCTCGATCGTCTCGTCCATGGACGGATCGAAGAAAAAGGGCTGCGAATAGCGCTCGCGCCCCGACCGGTTGATGACCCGGTGCGGCGTCGAGACGAACTGGTCGTTCGACCAGCGCGCCAGTATGTCGCCGACATTCATCACGAAGGAATCTGGAACGGGAGGTGCCGGAACCCAGTCGCCGGCCTTGTTCTTGACCTCGAGGCCCCCGACATTGTCCTGCGCCAGCAAGGTGATGAAGCCGTAGTCGGTGTGCGGCGCCGAGCCGAAGAGGCCTTCTTCGTGGGGCTGCGTCGGATAGTGCAGCAGCCGCAGGAAGGTCGTCGGCTGCTCGAAATAGCGGTCGAGGCTGTCGGAGGGCAGTCCGAGCGAGAGCGCGATGGCGCGAACCATCTTGCGCGCGAGCGTCCCCATCTCGTCGACATAACGCTCTATCGTCTCCCTGAAACCGGCAAGTGCCGTTTCGTCGGGCCATTGGTTGGGGCCCTGGAGCGGCTTTTCGGCCAAGGCCCTTGGATCGTCGGCGCCGACCTCGTGCATGAAGAAGATCGATTCGCTCTGGTTGGGCTTGCTGACGGTTGCCACCGACGAGGTCACGATGGTCGAGCCGGCAAAGGGCAGATAGCCGCGGAAATTCCTGTCGATTTTCAGCTTCGCCTTTTCCTCTTCGGGCAAGGCAAAGAAGCTTTTGCTGGCTTCGCGCACGGCTTCGACATCGGCGCGCGGAATGGGATGCCCGGTGACATAGAGGAAGCCGATCGTCTCGAGATAGCGGCGCAGCGTCGCCGCCGTTGCCCGGACGGCGCCCTCATCGTCGCCATAGAGCGCCGAGACGTCGAGGATCGGAATTTCGGAAAAATCGCCGCGCTCTTGTGCATCCATTTTCGAACACCCTGTCTTGAACATAAGATACAGTACTGTATTTCTACACATCCGAACGGCCTCATCAATAGGCTTTCGATCGCAAAAGGAAGAGCGCTCAAACATGGCACCACGCAAGATCATCATCGACACCGATCCGGGCCAGGACGACGCCTTCGCCATCCTCTTCGCGCTGGGGTCGCCGGCCGAACTCGACGTGGTCGGCATCACCACGGTCGGCGGCAACGTGCCGCTTGCCCTGACGTCGAAGAATGCGCTCAAGGTGGTGGAGCTTGCCGGGCGGGCCGATGTGCCGGTGCATGCCGGATGCCCGGCGCCGATGGTGCGCAAGCTGATCACTGCCGAATATGTTCACGGCGAAACCGGCCTCGACGGCGCCGATCTTCCCGAACCGGTGACGCCTCTGCAGAGCGAACACGCGGTGAATTATCTCGTGCGCACCATCATGGACGCGCCGGAGGGTGAGTTGACCGTCTGCACGCTGGGGCCAATGACCAATCTCGCAATGGCCATGACCATGGAGCCGAGGATCGTGCCCCGGCTGCGCGAAGTCGTGCTGATGGGCGGCGGCTTCTTCCAGGGCGGCAACGCCACGCCGGCGGCGGAATTCAACATCTTCGTCGATCCGCATGCCGCGCATAAGGTATTCGACAGCGGCGTGCCGGTGACCATGGCTGGCATAGACTGCACCTACACCGCGCTGATGACGCCGGAATGGCTCGACCGACTGCGGGCAACCGGCAGCCGCGCGGCGGTCGAGGCCGCCAATCTGGCCGACTTCTACCGCCAGTACGGCACGCACAAATTCGAAACGCCGGCGCGCCCCATCCATGATGCCTGCGTCACCGGCTATCTGCTGGCGCCGCAAATCTATGAGCAGCGCCAATGCGCGGTGACGGTCGACATCGTCTCGCCGGAGACGATCGGCATGACCGTGGTCGACTGGTGGCATGTCACCGGCCGGCGCAAGAACTGCAATGTCCTGCGACGCATCGAACCGGCGCCGTTCTTCGAGTTGATGCTGGAGCGAATCAGCGCATTGCCCTGAGTTGCGCCGTCCGCGATAGATGGACACTTGATGAGTCGCGAAGCGCATCGAAGCCGACGAACGGTTTGCAGGCGTCGCGCATGGCGATGAAGGTCTTGATCAGATGAAAGCCGAAAGCGCCCCGGCCAGAAGCAAGAGACCGTCCAAGGCCGCCCCGCCTGCGAAAGCGGCGCGGCAGACGCTCAGCCGCGAAGCCTGGATCACGGCCGCGCGCAAGGTGCTGGAAAAGCGCGGCATCGGCGAGGTCAAGATCGATCGCCTGGCGCGCCAGTTCAAGGTGACGCGCGGCAGTTTCTACTTCCACTTCGCCAGCCTTGCCGATCTTCGCGACGGCCTGCTGCAGGAATGGCGAAACACCAATTGCGCGCCGTTCCGGGCCATGCGCGACATGCACGACATAGACGGCCTGCAGTTCTTCACCGACATCGTGCATGTCTGGGTCGATGAAGCGCCGTTCAGCCCGCTGCTTGACCTGGCGGTCCGCGACTGGTCGCGAACGTCGAAGAAGCTGGCGCGGGAGGTCAAGGACATGGACGATCTGCGCATCGCGCTGTTGATCCGCTCCTTCCGCGCCATGGGCTATCCCGAGGACGAAAGCCTGGTGCGGGCGCGCATCACCTACTTCCACCAGATCGGCCAGTACGCGCTGTCCTTCAAGGAGGATCCGGCAGTGCGCAGGAGCTACCAGCCGCTGTTCGGAGAGGTCTTGCTCGGACCGCTGGTGCAGGAGCCAGGCTCGGCGCCGCGGCCGTCGGTGATCCAGAGCGGACGGCGCTAAAGGGCGTGCCAGCGATAATGGGCTGCGGCGCGTCCAGCGGACCTCCGAATATCTACGAAGCAGCCGCCTCGTTGGTAATGGCGCGAGTCGCGTTCTGATGGGGACGTAGCAGAAAATAGAACGCGGCGACGTGCGTGATCATCAGCAGTGGCACGTAGATGACCGGGATCACATAGGTCGCACCCAACAATCCCGCATGGGCAGGAAGATCGGCCTGGATGGCGAGGTAATAGTCCCCGACGAGATCGACTGTCCCGACGCCATTGAAGGCAATGACGAATAGCCAGAAAAGCGGGCGTATCCTTACGGCAAACAGTGCCAGCATGGCCAACAGCCCGGTTGCGAAGTCGCCATAGGCGGCAAAGGTGGCGAAGCTGGCGGGCAGGTCGGGGCCGACGACGCCCGGAAGGATGAAGACGAGCCCGAAGAAACGGAAACTGTGCAGGGTGGCAATGGCGCGTTGCGCCGCGACCCCGTCCATCGAGCTCAGCCAGGGCCAGATGTAGGCACCAAAGCACAGCAGCCATGCGACATAGCCGAGAACGAGCTGGATCTGGAAAAGGATTTCCGTCGACATTGTGGTCTCCCGTCAGCTGTTGGTCGGCGCGGTCAGGATGCCGAGCCGGCCTTGCATGAGATTTCGTCCCAAATTGGCTGCAAGCTCGGCGAAGTCCGGCCCCATCACCACGCCGAGATTGGGCGAAGGCGGCGGACCCGACGCCCGCAACTGTGCGAACCAGGCCTTGGCGGCCTCGGTGTCGTCTTGCCATGCCAGCATGCGGAAGCCGGCCGGCTCGATCGCCTCACGCGTCGCGTCGATTGTCATGAGAAAGCTCGTCGCCGGTGTTCGCGCCCAGGGAAGCGGATAGTGCGGCTGGCCGCCGCCCAACACGACGTCGAAGGTGGCAAAACTGCCGCCTGATTTCAGCACGCGGCGAATCTCGCGATAGAGCCGCCCCCGGTCGAAGATGTTCATCGCCACATGCTGCAGCAGCACGATGTCGAAACGGCCGTCATCGAACGGAAGCTCCAGGGCGTTGGCGGTCTGGAACGACAGACGCTCGCCCTGCCCGGTGCGCTCGGTCAGGTAGCGCGCGGCATCCACGAAAGGCTCGCTGAGGTCAACGCCGATAACGTGGCAGCCATAAGTCGCAGCCAGGAAGCGCGCCGGCCCGCCGACGCCCGCGCCAACGTCCAGAACCGACATGTCAGCGGTGATGTCAGCCAATTGGGCAAGCTCGGCGGTGGCCGCAAGCCCACGGGTGTGAAACTGGTCGAGGGTGCCCAGTTGCTGCGGCGTGAGAAGCTGATGCTCCGGGCCGAACTCAGCCAGTACCGTCCTCAACCGTTCAGTCAGGCCGGTCGCGCGATAATGGTCGCGCACTCCATCAAGTTCATCGGTCATGGCAAGATGCTCCTGTCTCAAGCTCTTACCTAAACCCGCTTCCATCGTTCGACTATCCGGTGTAATCACAATGACCCATGAAGCAGAACTACACAATCCGACACGGGGCGCTGGAGGGCGTCGAGGTGTTCCTGGCTGTCGCCAGACACCGCAACTTCCGCCGCGCCGCCGCCGATCTCGGCGTGACGCCGTCGGCCGTAAGCCAGGCGGTGCGCGCGCTGGAAGTCCGCATCGGCGCGGCGCTGTTTGTCCGCACGACACGCAGTGTCGGCCTGACCGAGGCCGGTCAGCGCTTCCTCGACCGTGCCGGCCCCGGCTTCGAGGAGATCGTCGCCGCGGGCGAGGCCGCGCGTGACGTCGGCCAGCGGCCGACCGGCCTGCTGCGCCTGTCGGTGCCGCGCGCCGTCGTGCCGTTGATCCTGGAGCCGGTGATCGCTTCGTTCTGCCAGGCCTATCCCGAAGTCGAACTGGAGATCGCCGCGAGCGACGAGATGGTCGATCTGGCGACAGGCGGGTTCGATGCCGGCATCCGCCTCGGGCAGTTCATTGCCACCGATATGGTGGCGGTGCGGCTGACGCCGTCCTTCTCGTTCGTGGTCGTGGGCAGTCCCGACTATCTCGATCGCCATGGCCGCCCTGAGCGTATCGACGATTTGCGCCGGCATGCCTGCCTGCGCCTGCGTCGTTCCAACGGCGCCATCGCGCCGTGGACGTTCGCCGACGGCAACGAAGCGATCGAGGCGATGGTCTCAGGTCCGCTGATCGCCCACGACTATCCGACATTGCTCGGGGCCGCCATGCGAGGGATCGGTCTGGCGCAGACGCCGCGACCGGTCGCCGAAGGTCCGATTGCCCAGGGAAAACTCGAGCCCGTGCTGGACACCGTCGCCGCGATGACGCCTGGCGTCTTCCTCTATCACCCCGGCAAGCGCCAGATCCTGCCGAAGCTGCGCGCCTTCATCGATCACCTCAAATCCGCGATCTGAGGCAATCAAGAGTGCCGCCCTCTTGGCGTCATCGGCAGTTCGTTGCGGAAGTGGATGATTGCTCTCTCGATAACCCGGTCGGCAACGGTTTCCCGATCAGCGGGTGCCTCATCCCTGCATCCGGTCGCTTACTTGCACCAAATATTTCATGGTACAAATATCAAAAATACATAAGTAAAAAATACTACAAGATGGACCGTTCCGGTCAAGAACGTCGTTCTTTCCGTGCTGAAGCTTACATTGCATATGAAAAGCGCCAAGACCAAAAGGACCGCATCAGCAGCCGGCAACCCCAGGGTCAGTCCTCTCCCCGTCAGCAGGCTGGCAGCTGCGACTCCCGGTATGGTCAGGCCGATCGTGGCGCAGGCCGAACCCATCGCGACATTCAAACCGCGCTGCAGCTCGTTGTTTAGTGAAGCGCGCACCGCCGAAATGGCCTCCGGCATCAGCACCAGCCCCGCGATCATTGCCCCCACAATGCTGTCAGCCTGGCTCACCTGATAGGCAACGAGCGTATCTTCGACGCTTGCCGCGACCTGCTCGGCGAGCATGACAATTCCGATCAGCCCGGCCATCAGCAGCAGGGCGCTGGCAGAGATGTTCTCATGAGGGGCAGCGCGCACCGAAACGTCGTGTGGTTGTCCCTGGATAAAGTCTTCCCGGTGCCGGACGGTCTGCGCGAACACGAAGCTTGCATAGAGCAGCACTGAAAGGACGCTGACGAAACCAAGTTGGGCTGCCGAAAACGTGCCGGGATCCGTGGCCCGGGTGTAGGTCGGCAGAATAAGCGTCATGACGGTCAGCGCGATCAGAACCGCCAGATAGGCACTGGTCCCTTGCCGCAAGATGGCCTGCTTGCGATGACGCCAGCCGCCAAGCGCGAGACACATGCCGACAACGCCGGTGGATGTGATCATCACCGTCGAGAAGACGGACTCCCGTGCCAGCGTCGGGTTGTTCTCACCATGCAGCATCATGGAAACGATGATCGATACTTCGATTGCCGTGACGGCAAAGGTCAGCACCAGCGTGCCGTACGGTTCCCCTACCCGCCGAGCCACCGCCTCGGCGTGGTCGAGTACCACGAAAATGGTGACGAACATGATCGCACTCGACAGCGCACCGACAAGGATCCTGGCGTTCAGCGAACCTTGGTCCACCGACAGCCCGCTCGCTCTGACCGCGACAGCCATCACCAAGGCGGCCAGCGGCATCGCATAGGAAGTCATCGATCGTCCGAAACCGCTCATCCAAGCCCCTGCGTGCTTCTGCGAACCGTGGCTGCATTCGCGCACCGACAGATCGAAGCATTCACCCGTTCACGCCGTCTTCTGCGCCACCAGCCCCAGTTCCTCGACCATCGCCTGACGCATCAGGAACTTCTGCGGCTTGCCGGTCACCGTCATTGGCAATTCGGTGCGGAAGCGGATGTGGCGCGGGATCTTGTAGTGCGCGATCTGGCCGGCACAGAAGGTTTTGATCTCCTGCTCGGTGGCGATCTGGCCGGGCTTGAGCACGATCCATGCGCACAGCTCTTCGCCATATTTCTGGTCGGGAATGCCGAAGACCTGCACCTCCCTGACCATGGGATGGCGGTAGAGGAATTCCTCGACCTCTCTGGGATAGACGTTCTCGCCGCCGCGGATGACCATGTCCTTGACCCGGCCGACAATATTGCAATAGCCCTCCGCGTCGATGGTGGCGAGGTCGCCGGTGTGCATCCAGCCATCGGCGTCGATCGCCTCGTGGGTCTTTTCGGCGTCGTCCCAATAGCCCTTCATCACGGAATAGCCACGCGTGCAGAGCTCGCCCGGCGCGCCGACCGCGACGGTGGCGCCGTCGGCGTCGATGGCCTTGACCTCGACATGAGGGTGGATGCGCCCGACGGTGGAAACGCGCTTTTCCAGAGGGTCGCCGACGCCGCTCTGGAACGAGACCGGGCTGGTCTCGGTCATGCCGTAGGCAATGGTCACCTCGGACATATGCATCAGCGACACCACCTTCTTCATCACCTCGATCGGGCATGGCGAACCGGCCATGATGCCTGTGCGCAGGCTGGAGAGATCGAAGGTCGCGAAATCCGCATGGTCGAGCATGCCGACGAACATGGTCGGCACGCCATAGAGGCCGGTGCAGCGTTCCTGCGCCACCGCCTTCAGCGTGGCGCCCGGGTCGAAGCCCTCGCCCGGAAACACCATGGTCGCGCCCTTGGTGACGCAGCCCATCGTGCCCATCGACATGCCGAAGCAATGATAGAGCGGCACCGGGATGCAGAGCCGGTCGTCGACGGTGAGCTTGATCGCGGCGGTGACGAAATTGCCGTTGTTGACAATGTTGTGGTGCGTCAGCGTCGCGCCCTTGGGCGCGCCCGTCGTGCCCGAGGTGAACTGGATATTGATGGCGTCGTTCGGCTTCAGCCCCTCGGAAATGCGGTCGAGGCTGTCATGCTCGTCGCGGCCGGCCATGGCCAGCACGTCGGCGAAATTGAACATGCCCGGCGAATTGTCCTCGCCCATGCGGATGACGATCTTCAGATCAGGCAATTTTTGCGCCTTCAGCTTGCCCGGCGTGGCCTTCGCGATCTCCGGCGCCAGCGTCTCGATCATGCCGAGATAGTCCGAGGTCTTGAAGCTGGCGGCCGTGACCAAAGCCTTGCAGCCGACCTTGTTCAGCGCATATTCCAGCTCGGTCAGCCGGTAGGCCGGGTTGATGTTGACCAGGACCAGGCCGATGCGGGCGGTGGCGAACTGCGTCACCAGCCATTCCCAGCGGTTGGGCGACCAGATGCCGACGCGTTCGCCCTTTTCGAGACCCAGTGCCAGGAAGCCGGCAGCCAGCGCATCCACCGTGTCGGATAGTTCGCTCCAGGTGAAGCGCTTGTCTTGGCCGACGAAGACGGCGGCATCTTGCGTGGCGTATTTGCTGGCCGTGTCGGAGAAAAGGGCGGGAATGGTCTTGTCGAGCAGCGGCACCTTGCGCTCGCCCGAGACGTGCGCCCTGCCGTCGATGGGTGCGATAAAGACGCTGCCGGCGCGCCCAGCGCGGCCGCGCAGATTGGTGGCGTTCTTCAGCTCGTCGAGATTGACCGGCATCGCTGTTTCCTCCCCAGGCCGCGCCGAGTCTATCAGCCCGGCGTGGCAGTGGAAATCCTGTCGATGGTCGAGGAGTTCCGGTCCCTCGGAGCGGTGGTTTGGCTATCCGACCGCCACCGCCATCTTCGCCGCGATGTCGCGCAAGGTGGCTTCATCGCCTGCGGTTCGCGCCTTTTTCGAGGCGACCAGACAGGCCTGCGACTTCAACACCACGCCGTCGCCCAGCACCTTGAGATGGTTGGCGCGCAGCGTCGAGCCGGTGGTGGTGATGTCGACGATGACATCGGCCAGTCCAGCCGCCGGCGCGCCTTCGGTGGCACCGAGGCTTTCGACGATGCGATAGACCTGGATGCCGTGTTTCTGCGAAAAGAACTGCTGCGTCAGCCGCCAGTATTTGGTGGCGATGCGCAGCCGCCGGCCGTGGCGCTGGCGGAAATCGGCGGCAACGTCGTCAAGATCGGCCATGGTGTCGACATCGAGCCAGATTTCGGGCACCGCCACCACGACATCGGCATGGCCGAAGCCGAGGCGGGCGACGATTTCGGCGCGGGCTTCCCAATCGGCGAGGTTTTCCCGCACCAGATCTTCGCCCGTAATGCCGAGATCGACCGCGCCCTGGCCGATCTCGCCTGCAATCTCGGAAGCCGACAGGAAGGCGACCTCGACATTGTCCAGGCCCTCGACACGGGCATGATATTTGCGCTCGTCGCCGGGCAGGCTGATGGCGAGGCCGGCCTTGGCCAGCACCTCCAGCGCCTGTTCCTTGAGCCGGCCTTTCGAAGGGATCGCCAGAGTGATCATGGTGTCGTCTCCCGCAACGCCTCGATGCGGTCGAGCCAGACGGAAAAGCCGACGCCGGGGATGGCCGTCTTGGCGCCAAGCAGGGTCAGCAACCGGTCGTAGCGGCCGCCACCGGCCAGGGGACGCTCGCCGCCTTGCGCCGCGATCTCGAAGACCACACCGGTGTAGTAATCGAGCGGACGGCCGAAGGCGGCATCGTAGCGGATTTTTGCCGCCGGCAAGCCATGCGCCTCGATCGCCTTGGCACGGGCAGCGAATTTCTCCAGCGCGGCGCCAAGCGACAGCCCGGCGCCGGCGGCAAAGCTTTCCAGCGCCTGCGCCGCGCCATCGAGCGGCACGTCGATCGCCAGAAAGTTCTTCAGCGCCGCGAAGGCCTCGTTCGACAGCCGCACGCTGCGCAATTCGGCCTTCTCGATCAACCGCCGCGCAATGTCGGAGGGCGCGCGGCCGGCCGATGCCGACAGGCCGGCCTCTTCCATGCCGCCGGCGACGTGCGCCGAGAGACCTTCAAGATCCCCGTCAAGGACAAGGGCAGCGACGTCGCCGGAAAGCTGGCCGTTGCGCGGCGGGTTGGCAAGGTCGGCCAATGCCGCCTGCAGCATCGGCGCCGAGCCGAAGGCACGGGCCAGCCGCATGCGCCAGCCGCGCGGCAGCCCGAGCGCCGCCAGCACCGCTTCGAAGATGCCCTGATCGCCCAGCGTGACCTCAAGCGACCGGCCAGGCAGCACCAGCGAAAGCAGCGCATGCGCGTCGGCCACCGAACGGGCATCGGCTTCCGCCGTATCACGGTCGCCGAGATCCTCGATGCCGGCCTGGAAGAACTCGTTGCCGCCTTCGCGGCGCTGGCGAAAGACTTCGCCGAGATAGGAATAGCGGCGCGGCGTGCCGGCCTGCGAGCCTATATGGTCAAGGCAGACCGGAATGGTGAATTCCGGCCGCAGGCACAGTGTCTGCCCGGTCTCGCTCTCGGTAAGGAAGATGCGGCGGCGCAGATCCTCGCCGGCCATGTCGAGGAACGGGTCCGCCGGCTGCAATATGGCGACCTCTACCGCATGCGTGTTGCGGGTGGCGAAGAGACTGGTGATGTCGGCTGCGATGGCGGGGAAGCGGGAGGTCAATTTGGCCTCCGTATCGCACGATCAGCTGATTTGGGACCAGCGGGGCGGCCTCTACTTGCCACGCGCCCTCTCCTCGGCCTGCGCCGCCAGGATCTTCTTCACTTCCGCGACCAATTCATCTTCCGCCACCGTCACCTGCGCCGGGCGTGCGGCGCGCCATTCGGCGTTGTCGGTGATTTCGGCCGACATGCGCGCGCCTTCGATCAGGTCCTTGATCTGCAGCTCGCCCTTGGCGCGCTCGTCGCCGCCTTGGATGATGGCGACCGGGCAGCCGCGCCGGTCGGCATACTTCAGCTGCGCCTTCATGCCGGCCCCGCCGAGATACATTTCGGAACGGATGCCTGCGGCGCGCAATTCGCTCACCATCTTCTGGTAGCGGCCGAGGCTTTCGGTGTCCTTGTCCATGACCAGGACCACGACCGGCGCGATCACGTCGGCGCTGTCGAGCTTGCCGAGGTTCTTCAGCGCCGTCATCAGCCTGCTGACGCCGATGGAAAAACCGGTCGCCGGCACCGGCTCGCCGCGGAAGCGCGAGACCAGGCCGTCATAGCGCCCGCCACCACCGACCGAGCCGAAGCGCACGATCTGGCCGTCCTCGTTGGGGATTTCGGCCAGCAGTTCAGCCTCCAGGACGGGGCCGGTGTAATATTCGAGGCCGCGCACCACCGAGCGGTCCATGGCGATGCGGTCTTCGCCATATCCCGCCGCCCTGACCAGCGCTTCGATGATCGCAAGTTCGCCGACGCCTTCCTGATAGGTCGCGTTCGAATTGACCATGGAATCCTGGCCGGCCTGCGCATTCCTCGCCGTTGCCTGAAGAACCGCCTCGGCTTGCCCGTTGTTCAAGCCTGCCCCCTTGGCGAAATCGCCTTCGCCTTCCTTGCCGCCATCCCAGCGCCCCGGGCCAAGCAGGAGCTTCACCCCTTCCGGCCCGAGCTTGTCCAGCTTGTCGATGGCGCGCAGCACGGTCAGTCGGCGTCCGGCGTTCTCGTCACCGCCAAGGCCGATCGCCTCCAGCACGCCGTCGAGTACCTTGCGGTTGTTGACGCGGATGACGTAGTCGCCGCGCTTGACGCCGAGCGCTTCCATGACGTCGGCCATCATCATCGCCATCTCGGCGTCGGCGGCGACGCCCGGTGTGCCGATCGTGTCAGCGTCAAACTGCATGAACTGGCGGAAGCGGCCGGGGCCGGGCTTCTCGTTGCGGAACACCCAGCCGGAGCGATAGCTGCGGTAGGGCTTTGGCAGGCGCTCGTAATTCTCGGCGACGAAACGCGCCGTCGGCGCCGTCAGATCGTAGCGCAACGACAGCCACTGCTCGTCATCGTCCTGGAAAGAGAACACGCCTTCGTTCGGGCGGTCCTGGTCGGGCAGGAATTTTCCGAGCGCATCGGTGTATTCGATCAGCGGCTGGTCGGCCGCTTCGAAACCGTAAAGCTCAAAGACCGAGCGGATCGTCGCCATCATCTTTTCGACGGCGCGGATGTCCTCGGCGCTGCGGTCGGCAAAACCGCGCGGCAGCCGCGCTTTCGTCTTTTCCGATTTGTCGGCCATGAGATGTTTTGCCCGGTGTTTCGTGATGCTTGCAGGTCAACAATGTTGCGATTTTCGCAACGCGCGTGTCCTAAACGATGAAGCGCAGAGCGGCAAGGGCGGGTGCTTCAGACCTGCTCGGGTCAAAAGAAGACAGAAGCGAACTACGGTGAAATAGAAACGCACCGAGAATGAAACAATCCCGCCATGGGCGCGGCATCGTGCCGACACAATCGGAGCCGATATGACGCATCGACACGAAGGGGTTCGGGACATGACCAGCGCAGTGAAATTCCATGCCAACAGCGATGCCGGCGAATTGCCAGCGCGGCTGCGCCCGGCCGGCACCCATGCGCCGAGACCGGCTGGCCAGGCTGCCGGACCGTTCGAGATGCCCGCCGACACCGGCAAGGGCCCTTCCCTGCGTGACGCCCTGGTGACCGGTCTGCTGGTGATCTATCCGACGGTGGCCACGGTGGTGGCGATCGTCGCCGGACTGCTCCTGGCCAGCGTCAACGGCACCTGAAACCGCCCGCTTCGTTGGTTCCATATTTTCTTGATCGCAGGATTGGTAATGCGGCTGGGCTTCTCCCCGTGAACGGGAGAAGGGAGCTATGTCGGCCGTTTGAACGCCTTGCGTTCCTTCTCCACCTGCTTGCGGCAGACACAGCCCTCTAGATGGTCGTTGACCAAGCCCATGGCTTGCATGAAGGCATAGACCGTGGTCGGGCCGACAAAACTCCAGCCGCGCTTCTTCAGTTCCTTCGAAATCCGCACCGAGACCGCCGTCGTCGGGTTGGCGCGCAGATGGGCGAGGTCGACGATTTCGGGCCGTTCCGCCTTGCCGGGTTCGAACTTCCAGAACCAGGCGGCGAGCGATCCGAACTCGTCGACCATTTCGCGGGCCCGCTTGGCGTTGTTGATGGTCGAGACGATCTTGCCGCGATGGCGGATGATGCCGGCATTGCCGAGCAGGCGTTCGACATCCTTGTCGGTGAAAGCGGCGACCTTGTCGAAATCGAAGCCGGCGAAGGCCTCGCGAAAATTCTCGCGTTTGCGCAGGATGGTCAGCCACGACAGGCCGGACTGAAACCCTTCGAGGCAGATCTTTTCGAACAGTCTGCGGTCGTCGGCCACCGGCCGGCCCCATTCATGATCATGATAGTGCAGATAGTCGGGCAGGTTGCCGTGCCAGAAGCAGCGCGCGACCCCGTCGGGGCCGGCAAGCAGGCCGGTGTTTTCATTGCTCATTGCGAAAAGTCCATCCGTTAACGCGCTCTGGCGCTGCTTTTACCGTGGCTTTACCAGATTCCTGAACCCGGCGGTAACCACACCAAAAGGTTTACTGACAGAACCGCATTTTACGCATTCCGATTCATGTTTCGGTTGCTGCTTGCGCGCCAATGATCGCTGGACCGGGGAGCGTTTCCACCCGGTGTATCAGACGATCCAAGGTGCGTTCCCGATGAAGAGAGTTGTGTTTTCCGTGCTCGGCGCCGTGGCTGTGTTTGCCGGCGTCACACCCTCGGCCGCTGGCGACCGCTATGCCGACAGGCCGCCGGTGATGGTGAGCCCCGACCTTTCCGCCCCCTGGGTGCTGCAACTCGGCAATGCGCCCGGCATTGTGCGGCAGAACCGCCAGCAGCCGCGCCTGCGCACCGCGCAACCGGCACAGCCAGACCGCGTGCAGACGGCGGCCGTGCAGGCGCCGGCGAAACGCATGGTCGTGCGCCCGCAGATCAACCCAATCTACCTGCCGCAGGAAGTCGCCTATGACGGCCCGCAGAAGCCGGGCACGATCGTCATCGATACCACGCAGAACTTCCTCTATCTGGTCGAGAAGAACGGCAAGGCGCGGCGCTACGGCGTCGGCACCGGCAAGCCAGGCTTCGAATGGTCGGGCACGCACAAGATCACCAATAAGCGCGAGTGGCCGGACTGGCGCCCGCCGGCGCAGATGATCAAGCGCGAAGCCGCCAAGGGCCGCTATCTGCCGACCTATCTGGCCGGCGGCATCGAGAACCCGCTCGGTGCCCGCGCGCTCTATCTCGGCACGACCGAATACCGCATCCACGGCACCAACCAGCCATGGACGATCGGCGGCGCGGTGTCGTCAGGCTGCATCCGCATGCGCAACGAGGACGTGGTCGACCTTTATGAACGGGTCAATGTCGGAACCACGGTCGAGGTGATATGATAGCCGTAGCGAATCACCTGGTCGGGAAGCACATCGTTTCCTGAAGTCGGAAGGAATAACGGGGGACGGGCCGTATGGGGATGCGGTCAGTCAGGAGGGGCAGCACGGGAAACCGCGCTGCCCTTCTTCTTTGATCGGCGTCCCGCACCTGCGACAAAGCCCGCGTCGTTGCGTCGCGCAGAAGGCATGGCGCTTCGCTTTCATGCTGCCATTTTCGATGGTCTTTTGCTATGTCGGCGCCAACGCAAGAAAAGAGTGCCAGCCATGTCCCTGCCCGACGACAGCCGCTATCTCAAGGGCGGCCCGGTTGCCCAGCGCATCATCGCCGCCGTGCGCGAGGATGCGGCGATTGCCAAGGCCGAGGGTTTTGCGCCTAAGCTGATCTCGATCACCGTCGGCGATACCGATGCCGTGGATGTCTATGTGCGCAACCAACGCGCCAAGGCGCAGCTTGCCGGCATCGATTTCGAGGAACGGCGTTTTCCCGCCACCATCACCTCGGGCGAACTGGAAGCGGCCATCCACGGGCTGAACGCCGATCCACGCGTCACCGGCATCATCATCCAGCGGCCGGTGCCCGCACATATTCCGGTCAAGACGCTGCAGGCGGCGGTGCATCCGCTCAAGGATGTCGAAGGCATGCACCCGGCCTCGATCGGCAACATCGTCTACAACCAGCTTGATCTGGCGCCCTGCACGGCGGCTGCCTCCGTCGAACTGCTCAAGGAGACCGGCCTCGACCTCAAGGGGCTCGAAGTCGTCATCGTCGGCCATTCGGAAATCGTCGGCAAGCCGATCGCCTTCCTCTTGATGAGCGAAGGCGCGACGGTCACGGTCTGCCATCACATGACGCGATCGGTCGCAGCGCATGCGCGCCGCGCTGACGCGCTGTTCGTCGCCGTGGGCAGGCCGCGGCTGATCAAGGCCGACATGGTGAAGCCAGGAGCTGCCGTCATCGATATCGGTATCAATTCCGAGATCGGACCCGATGGGACGAGCCGCATCGTCGGCGACGTCGACACCGACAGTGTGAAAGACGTGGCCTCCTGGATCACGCCGGTGCCGGGCGGCGTCGGCCCGATCACGGTGGCGATCCTGCTGCGCAACACGATGGTGGCGCTCAGCCGCCAGCGCGCGCTTTATGAGGCGACCTATGGCACGGCGGATAGGCTCGCGGCGGAGTAGGCGCCGCTCCCTACTCCGCCGCGATCAGGCTCTCGTCCTGAACACCCTCCGGCCTCGGCCCGCCATAAGCCCAGTCGAGCAGTTTGATGGTGTGCACCACCGGCATGCTGGCGGCCGACGCGATCTGGGTGATGCAGCCGATATTGCCGGTGGCGACAATCGAGGCGCCCGTCGCCTCGATGTTTTTCACCTTGCGGTCGCGCAGTTTTGCCGAAATCTCGGGCTGCAGGATGTTGTAGGTTCCGGCCGAGCCGCAGCACAGATGACCCTCGCGCGGCTCGCGCACGATGAAGCCGGCCTTGGCCAGCAACTCCTTCGGCTGGCGGATGATCTTCTGGCCGTGCTGCATCGAACAGGCGGAGTGATAGGCGACGACCGTGCCCGGTTTGCGCACCGGCTCGGGCATGTCGAAAGCGGCCAGATATTCAGTGATGTCCTTGGCCAGCGCCGAGACGCGCGCGGCCTTGCCGGCATAGGCCGGATCGAGCCGCAGCATGAAGCCATAATCCTTGATCGTCGTACCGCAACCGGACGCGGTGATGATGATGGCGTCGAGCCCGCCCTGGTCCATGGCGCGCGTCCAGGCATCGACATTCTGTCTTGCCGAGGCAAGCGCGGCCTCTTCGCGCCCCATATGATGGACCAATGCGCCGCAGCAGCCTTCGCCCGGTGGCACCACGACCTCGACGCCGAGGCGCGTCAGCAGCGAAATCGTCGTGTCGTTGATGGCGGGGTCGAGCACCGACTGCGCGCAGCCGGTGAGAATGGCGACGCGACCCTTTTTGGCCCCCTGCCCGGCATGGACACCCGGCGAGGCCATCGGCGAGGCCGCCGGGATTGAAGCCGGCGCGAGCTTGAGCATGGCGGCGAGTGGCTTTAGTGCCGGGATCTTCTCGGACAGGCCGATGAAGGGCTTGCCGAGTTTCGCCAGCTTGAGCGCGGCGCGAAAACGTTGGGGATAGGGCAGCACGAAGGCCAGCATGGCGCGAGTCAGGCGGTCTAGCAGCGGCCTGCTATAGGTCTCCTGGATGTGGGCGCGGGCGTGATCGACCAGGTGCATGTAGTTGACGCCCGAAGGGCATGTGGTCATGCAGGCAAGGCACGACAGGCAGCGGTCGATATGGGTGACGATCTCCTTGTCGGCCGGACGGCCGTTCTCCAGCATGTCCTTGATCAAATAGATGCGCCCGCGCGGCGAATCGAGCTCGTTGCCGAGCGTCACATAAGTCGGGCAAGTGGCGGTGCAGAAGCCGCAATGCACGCATTTGCGCAGGATCTTTTCCGATTCCGCGACATGCGGGTCGGCGAGCTGATCGGATGAGAAATTCGTCTGCATCGCTGATGTCCTAGGCCATGCGGCCGGGATTGAGGATGTTCTTCGGGTCGAATTCCTGCTTCAGCCGCTGGCTGAGCGCTGCCAGCGCCGGCGGCTGCGGCTCGAACACCGGCAGCGCGGCGCGATGGGCGGGGACGGCGCGCACCAGCGTCGCATGGCCGCCGCCATGTTTTCGCAACAGCCCGCGCAGCAGAGCGGCTTCCGGATCGCCCTCCTCCATACGCAACCACACCAGCCCGCCCTGCCAGTCATAGAAGGCGCTGACGGCCGCCTGCATGCGCAAGGTCAGCACCATCTGGTGGCCCTGGGAAGGTGTCATCGACACGCGCCAGACCGGTTTTTCGCTGCTGTCGGCGAAAGGCCTGATATCGCGCACGCCGCGCCAGATCAGCCGCGAAGCCTCGCCGGCAATCTCCTCCAGCGGTCCGGCCTTGCCGAGCAGCGTCTTCAGCGCGGCGATGCGATAGGCGACGGACGGGCCAAAACCTTCGACGCGCAGCAGCGTGGCAGCGTCGCTGCCGAGCGCGCCGCCGGCTACGCGCGCGGCGATCCGCTCCGGCAGATGGGCGGCACTCGACACTTCCGCGCTGGAGCCGAGTGCCAACGCCATGGCGCTCGCCGCGGCGTCGTCAAGCAGGCCACGGACCGCGAGCGTCACCTCGGTCTCGGCGGCAGGAAGCACCTTGAAGGTGACGTCGGTGAAAACGGCCAGCGTGCCCCAGCTGTTGGCCATCAGCTTCGACATGTCATAGCCGGTGACATTCTTGACCACGCGTCCGCCGGACTTGAAAGCTTCGCCCCGGCCGGACACGACGTTGATGCCGAGGATATGATCGCGCGCCCCGCCCGCCTTTAGCCGGCGCGGACCGGAGAGGTTGGCGGCAAGCACGCCGCCGATCGTGCCCTTGCCCGGTTCGCCGGCGAGCAGCGGGCCGTAGTCCATCGGCTCGAAGGCGAGCTGCTGGCCGTTGTCCGCCAGCAGCTTTTCGATCTCGGCCAAAGGCGTGCCGGCCTTGGCCGACAGCACCAGTTCGGCGGGTTCATAAAGAGTGATGCCGGTGAGTTTCGACAGGTCGAGCGTGTGCTCGGTCTGCAACGGACGGCCGATGCCGCGCTTGGAGCCATGGCCGATAATTTCGAGCGGCGTCCCTTCCGCCACCGCCCAGGCAATGGTGGACAGGACTTCGCCTGACGTTTTCGGGGTGAAAGTCGTCAAAGCCTGTGCTCCCTGAGCTTCTCGAGCACGGCTTCGCCCCTTGGCGACAGCCGGTAACCGATCTCGAGGCTCTCGGTGAGCCCGAGTTCCTTGAGCTTGCGGACATCCTGCTTGAATTTCGGCGTCTCGACGCCGGCCTTGGCCGCCAGGTCCGCCGCCCGCACTTCCGGATGGGCGCCGATTGCCCGCAGGATCGACGGGAAATAGCCAGGCGCCGTCTTGTCCCAGCGGGCAAAGCGCAAGGTCAGGGCGTGCCAATCCGCATCGGACAGCGAGGCCTCGCCGCGCAAGGCAACCCGCTCGTCGGGCTCAAGACCGGTGAGTTCGATGCGATAGACCGGGGTGCCGTCATCAGGCCCAAGCATCTCCCGCAGGGCCGCGAGTGTCGGAAAGCCAGCCGCGCTGGCATCCTTTTCCGTCAGTGCGGACATCTCCACGACCGTGATATCGCCGATCAGCACGACGCCCGACGCCGTTCTCACCCGCCCGCCAGCCCTGACCGTCGGCCGCCGCCAGCGACGAAAGGCGAGCGTCGCTTCGCCCGACGCAATGGCCGCAAGGGTCTGGTCCCGGAACAGCATCCTCTCAAAACCTCGGAATATCCGGAAACGCCACTTGCCCGCGATGCACATGCATCCTTCCCAGCTCCGCACACCGGCGCAGTTGCGGGAACACCTTTCCCGGGTTGAGCAGGTGATTGGGGTCGAAGGCGCATTTGACGCGCATCTGCTGGTCGAGATCGACCTGGTTGAACATTTCCGGCATCAGGTCGCGCTTCTCGACCCCGACCCCATGTTCCCCCGTCAGCACGCCCCCGACCTTGACGCAGAGGCGCAATATGTCGGCGCCAAAACTTTCGGCCTTGTCGAGTTCGCCGGGAACATTGGCATCGTAGAGGATCAGCGGATGCAGATTGCCGTCGCCGGCGTGAAAGACATTGGCGACGCCGAGACCGTATTTTTCCGACAGCTCGCGCATGCCGGCGAGCACACGCGGCAGTTCCTTGCGGGGGATTGTGCCGTCCATGCAGTAATAGTCGGGTGAGATGCGACCGACCGCCGGGAAGGCCGCCTTGCGGCCGGCCCAGAAGCTCAGCCGCTCCTGCTCGGATTGCGAGATGCGGCAGGTGGTCGAGCCGTTGCTTATGGCGATCGCCTCGACAGCGGTGATGAGGTGATCGACCTCGACGCCCGGCCCGTCGAGCTCGACGATCAGCAACGCCTCGACATCGAGGGGATAGCCAGCGTGGACGAAATCCTCCGCCGCGTGGATCGCCGGCCGGTCCATCATTTCCATGCCGCCGGGAATGATGCCGGCGCCGATAATGTCGGCGACGCACTGGCCGCCCTGCTCGCTGGTCGGAAAGCCGATCAGCAGCGCGCGCGCCGTCTCCGGCTTCTTCAATATGCGGACCGTGACTTCGGTGACGACGCCGAGCAGGCCTTCGGAACCGGTCATCACGCCAAGCAGATCATAGCCCTCGGCATCGAGATGGCTGCCGCCGAGCCGCACCACCTCGCCATTCATCAGCACCATCTCGATGCCGAGCACATTGTTGGCGGTGAGGCCGTATTTCAGGCAGTGCACGCCGCCTGAATTCTCCGCGACATTGCCGCCGATCGAGCAGGCGATCTGGGAGGATGGATCGGGGGCGTAGTAAAAGCCCTCCTGCTCGACGGCGGTGGTGATGCCGAGATTGGTGACGCCCGGCTGGGCGACGACGATGCGATTTGGAAAATCGATCGCAAGGATGCGGTTGAAGCGGCTCATCACCAGAAGCACCGCGTCTTCCAGCGGCAGCGCGCCACCCGACAGCGAGGTGCCGGAACCGCGCGGCACGACGCGGATGTTGCGGTCGTTGCAGTATTTCAGCAGGCGGGAGACCTGCGCCACCGTCTCGGGCAGAACGACGACCAGCGGCAATTGCCGATAGGCGGTCAGGCCATCGCTCTCGAAGGCGCGCATGGCATTGGCCGCGTCGACCACACCCTCGCCCGGCACGATGATGCGCATGTCGGCGACGATCTCGTCGCGCCGGCGCATCGTGGCGTCGTCAGGTTTCGGCATGGCCAGGCCGGACATCAGTAGCCTCATTTTGCTTGACTGGTCAAAATCTTTTACCAGTGAAGCGCGCTGGTTGCAAATGCCGTGGTGGCGGAGCCCACGTTCACGAGACGAGAGAACCTTCCGCAGCGGCAATCTGCCGCTGTCTTACCCTCCCTCTTGTGGGGAGGGTCGTGAACGAAGTGAGCGGGGTGGGGGCAGCGCGGCGCTTATGAAGACCCCCACCCCGGCTCACGATCTTTGCTTCGCTACGATCATGAGCCGACCCTCCCCACAAGTTGGAGGGTAGGGCTGCCGCTATTCGCCGGGGTGCTTGGCCGGCTCGGAATGCATGCGGCGCACGCGACGCACGCCCCACCAGACCAGCAGGATGGCGACCGGCACCGAGGCAGCGGTGACGACTTCCGGCGCGAAAGCATGACCGAAGATCGAGGCGCCCTTGGCGACATAACCGATGAGGCCGACGACGTAATAGGAGACGGCGGCCACCGAGAGTCCTTCGACGGTCTGCTGCAGGCGCAGCTGCAGCCGCGCGCGGTTGTTCATCGAGGCGAGCAGATCGCGGTTCTGCTTCTCGACCTCGACATCGACCCAGGTGCGCAGCAGCGTCGTGGCGCGGGTCAATTTGCGCGACAAATTGGCCTGCCGCTCCTCGACCGACCGGCAGGTGCGCATGGCAGGTGCGACCCGGCGCTGCAGGAACCCGCCCCAGGTGTCGTAGCCTGGCACGGCCTCTTCCTCGAGCGCTTCCAGCCGCTCGACGACGATGCCGTCATAGGCGCGGCTGGCGCCGAAGCGGTAGAGGCTGGAGGCAGCGTCGGCCTCCAGTTCGGCGGCAAGTTCGGTCAGGTCGGCGAGCAAAGTCTGGCTGTCACGGGTCTCGGCAACCTTCATTTCCAGCGTGGTCTGGGCGAGCCTGTCCTCGATGCGGCGGGCGCGGCCGGACAAGGTCAGCGCCAGCGGCAGGCCGAGCATGGCGAGCGTCCGGTAGGTTTCGATGTCGATCAGCCGCTGCGACAGCGCCCCGGTGCGCGCCGGCGTCAGGCCGCGGTCAAGCACCAATATGCGGGTCATGCCGTCGCCATCCTGGCGGAAATCCGTGACGATGGCCGCATTGCCGCGCTCGACCAGCGAGTAGCACAGGCTGGTCGGATCGAAAGCGGCGATCAGTCGCTCGCTCGCCTGCGTCCATTTGCGGATCTCGAGCCGGATACCCGAAATGACGGTGCCCGGCGGCGAAAAGCCGTTACCGAAGGGTGTGTCCTCCTGCGCCCTGCCGCTTTCGGAAAGCGGACCTTCCCACAGATAGGTCGAGAACTCCGTATGCCGTTCCCAGCGCAGCGAGCCCTTGCCCCATTTCATGGCGTGATGGCGGGCCTGACGGTCGGGCGCGGCGATGCCAAGACGCCGCGACAGTTCGGAAAGCACGGCATGGTCGACGCCGGAGCCACCCTCGGTCATGAAGGCGAGTTGCATCAGGACGCGCGGCTTTTCGATGAGCGGATGCGGCCTGGCATGGACCTCTCCCAGCGCGCCGGGCCGGCCCTCATGCGCGGGGAAACCCATGACGCTGCCCTTGGCGCGCGGCTGGAATTCGAGATTGGACGGGTCGTCTGACACGGCTTGTCCCCCGGGGTTCTCTAGACCCTCTTGCAGTCGCGTCCTCTAGAGCCAATAGGCTGACGACGCAAACAACAAGTTTAGCCGGAGATGATATTGCGCCGGACGGCGAAACCGACACGTTTCGACCAATTGGATAAATAATTTGACCAGTTGGCGACGCAGGCTTTATCCTGCGCGACACCGGTTCAATTCCCAGGCACAGCTGTTGAGCGATATTTTTTCCAGGATCGAGCATTCGCGCACCGCCGACGAGGTGGTGCAGCAGATCGAAAGCCTCATCCTCGAAGGCGTGCTGCGCACCGGCGACCGGCTGCCGGGCGAGCGCGAACTGGCACGCCAGTTCGACGTATCGCGGCCGATCCTGCGCGACGCGCTGAAGGCGCTGGAAGGGCGCAGGCTACTGACGACCAAGGCAGGCGGCGGCACGCATGTCGCCGACATCATCGGCCAGCTGTTCACAAAGCCGGTGGCCGACCTGATCTCGATGCATCGCAAGGCGGTGACCGATTATCTGGAATACCGCCGCGAGATCGAAGGCATAGCCGCCGAATACGCGGCGCGGCGCGCCACCCCGGAAGACCTGGCGCTGCTCGACCGCATCATGGCGCGCATGGACGAGGCGCATCGCACCGGCGATTTCGACGACGAGGCCGAGATCGACGTCGAGTTCCATCAAGCGATCTGCGAATGCGCGCACAACATCCTGCTTCTGCACACGCTGCGCTCCTGCTACCGGCTTTTGTCGGAAGGCGTCTTCCAGAACCGGCTGCTGGTCTTCACCGTGCCTGGCGCGCGCGAGGCGCTGCTGGCGCAGCACAAGGCAATCCACGCCGCGGTCAAGGCCGGCGATCCCAACGCTGCCCGGCGCGCGGCGATGGACCACATGACCTATGTCGAGCGGTCGATGGCAGAAGCCGAGCGCAGCGGCGACTGGCAACGCGTGTCACGGCTGCGGCTGCGGCAGCGTTCGGAAGCCAGCGATACCGAACCGGCGCGCAGACGCTCCTAGTGAATAAAATCAAGCGGGGACCATCATGAGCGACATTCTCACCATCGCGGACCTCAAGGATCTCGCCCGCCGGCGCGTGCCCAAGATGTTCTTCGACTACGCCGATTCCGGTGCCTGGACCGAGAGCACCTATCGGGCCAACGAGGAAGACTTCCAGAAGATCAAGTTCCGCCAGCGCGTGATGGTCGACATGAGCAACCGCTCGCTGGAATCGACCATGATCGGCCAGAAAGTGTCCATGCCGGTGGCGCTGGCGCCCACCGGCCTGACCGGCATGCAGCACGCCGATGGCGAGATGCTGGCGGCGCAGGCGGCCGAGGAATTCGGCGTGCCTTTCACCCTGTCGACGATGAGCATCTGCTCGATCGAGGATGTCGCCTCGGCGACGACGAAACCGTTCTGGTTCCAGCTCTATGTGCTGCGCGACAAGGATTTCGTGCTCGATTTGATCGACCGCGCCAAGGCGGCGAAATGCTCGGCACTGGTGCTGACGCTCGACCTGCAGATCCTCGGCCAACGCCACAAGGACGTGCGCAACGGGCTTTCGGCGCCGCCCAAGATGACACTGGCCAACATCATCGACCTGGCCAGCAAGCCGCGCTGGTGCCTGGGTATCGCCGGCACCAAGCGCCGCACGTTCCGCAACATCGTCGGCCATGCCAAGGGTGTCGGCGACGTCTCTTCGCTGTCGTCCTGGACAAACGAGCAGTTCGACCCGCAGCTGTCGTGGAAGGATGTCGCCTGGATCAAGGAACGCTGGGGCGGCAAGCTGATCCTCAAAGGCGTCCTCGACAAGGAGGACGCGCTGATGGCGGCCAAGACCGGCGCCGACGCGATCGTGGTCTCCAACCATGGCGGGCGCCAGCTCGACGGCGCATCGTCCTCGATCATGGCGCTGGAAGAAATCGCGGACGCGGTCGGCGACAGAATAGAAGTGCATATGGACGGCGGCATCCGCTCCGGCCAGGATGTGCTGAAAGCGCTCTGTCTCGGCGCCAAGGGCACCTATATCGGCCGCCCATTCCTTTACGGCTTGGGCGCGCTCGGCAAGGAAGGGGTTACCAAAGCGTTGGAAATCATCCGCAAGGAGATGGACATCACGCTGGCTCTGTGCGGAAAACGTCTGGTCACCGACATGGGCAAGGACCAGCTCCGGCGCTAGGGTCGGGTGACAGCGTGACCACGGAGACCACGACGCGTTGGCGGAACCCGGCATCCATTTTCTCGACGCGCATGGGCCGGAGGGTGTGCGACTTTATGCAATCGGCGACGTGCATGGCCGGCTCGACCTGCTGGCAGCCATGCACCAGCGCATCGAGAGCGAGCTGGAGTGGAAGCCGGTTCGCGACTGGCGGGTGATCCATCTCGGCGACTATGTCGACCGCGGACCGGACTCCAAGGGCGTCATCGATTTCCTGATCGCGGCGCGCGAACGCGATCCGCGCCATCTGATGCTGGCGGGCAACCACGACATCGGCTTTCTCGATTTCCTCAGGACCCCCGACCCGGAAGGGCTTTTCATGCGCTATGGCGGCGTCCAGACGGCGTTGTCCTATGGTGTATCGCTCACCAACGACGCCAGTTGGTTCGGCAAGATGGAGACAATGAGACGCGGACATCAGGCCCTGCTCGAGTCCATGCCGCCGGGCCATGTCGATTTCCTGCGCTCGCTGCCGTTTTCGTTAACGTTCGGCGACTTCTACTTCTGCCATGCCGGCATCCGGCCGGGCATACCCCTGGACAAGCAGAACCCGCAGGACCTGATCTGGATCCGCGACGTTTTCCACGATCACACCGGCCTGTTCCCAAAAATCGTGGTGCACGGCCACACACCCGTCCGCGAGGCCGAAGTGATGGCCAACCGCGTCAATGTCGACACGCTTGCCTGGCAATCAGGCATGCTGACCGCCCTCGTCGTCGACGGGGCGGACAAACGCATCCTGGAAATGGCTATAAAGGGAGCTTGAGCCCAGCTACGTCGCAGGGATGCGTCGCGAGAGGGCCGGCTTTTTTAGCGAAGCGAGGCGGTGACGCCGTAGCCGTCGACGGCGTTGTGGTTGTTGGCGGCATCGGCGGAATAGATGCCGAGACCGCACAGCACGATGGCGGACAACATGGCAAAGGACAGAAGCGCTGCTTTCACGGACGTCATCTCTTGTTGAGCTTGCTGCATCTGTGCACCAGGCGGTTACCAATGCGTTGAAACGGAGAATTCGCTTCAAAGTTTCGACGATTTCGCGCTTCTAAGCGCGTTCTGTATCGGAGGTGTGTCGCACGGGTCACACAAAAGGTTCATCCCGGTTGCACAGCCGATGCAGAGCGCGCGCCTTCTAGGATGGCGGTCGGACACAAGCCAAGGATGAAAGGGGTTTTCCCCAGCCGGTTTCACGGCTGCGTGCCAATTATGTCACGCGGAGCGCCAGGGGCAGGCTCTTAGATCGTGTAGATCGTGGCTACCCAGGCGCGGGCAATCGCCATGCCGGCGGCATCGGCGTCGGGTCCGTTAAGGGCCATTTCGCCATCGAGCTTGTCGGCCCAATCGGGATGCCGCGAAGCGATGGTCGACGCGAAGGAGGTACTCCAGTCCTTCACCATCGGCCGGTCGGCCTCGAAATGGAACTGGAAGCCATAGATGGCGCGGCCGACACGGAACGCCTGGTTTTCGGCGACTTCGTTGCCGGCCAGCCGCACGGCGTCTTGCGGCAGTTCGAACGTGTCGTCGTGCCACTGGAAGATCGGGAACTTTTCCGGCAGGGCGCCCAGCACCGGATCGGCCTTGGCGTCCGGCGTCAGCGACACGCCGCGCCAGCCGAACTCGTTGGCGCCGCCGATGCGGTTCTCGCCGCCGAAGGCACGGGCGACCAATTGGCTGCCAAGGCAGATGCCGAGCACGGCACGGTCCTTGCCGGCAAAATCGCGGGTGAGTTCGAGCAGTGCGGGGAAATAGGGATACTCATCATCGGCCAGCGCATTCTGGCCGCCGCCGAGCACCACCATCGCATCGTGCCCGTTCGCATCTTCGGGAAGGGGATCACCCTTGTAAGGAAGGCGCACGTCGAGATCGGCGCCGGCTTCCGCAAGGGCGGCACCGACCTGGCCGAGGCCGGTATTGTCGTAGTTCTGGACCACCAGCACCCGCATCGCAAAACCCTGCTGACATGAAAAAGATGTCACGAGCGATATCATGCCGCCCGCATTGCAGCCAAGATCGTATTCTGGGAGAGAACTATGCCACTGCAGAACCGGGTCGATCCGTTCGGCGCCATCCACGCCGTGCCCGAGCGCGGGCTGTTCACCGGCAATCGCGGCATCATCCACGATCCCGCGACCAAGACGCTGCTGAGGAAGCGCTGGGCCCTTCAGGCCTGGATCATCTGCATATGCCAATTCCGCAATGTCCGGCGCGAGCCGATGGGCCGTAACAGGCCGGGAGGCAAGGTCGGCTGGACCGAGTTGTTCTTCCTCGACGAGGTGACGGCGCTGGCCGCCGGTCATCGGCCCTGCTTCTTTTGCCAGCGCGAACGGGCCAGGGATTTTGTCGGCCGCTTCGGCGAAGCCTTCGGCATTGCCGAGCCCCGCGCGCCACAGGTCGACAAAAGGCTGCACAAGGAGCGGCTGGCGTCGGGTGGCAGACGCCCTGCTGTGGCGATGCATGAGGTGTCCAGCCTGCCCGACGGCGCGGTGGTGGGCACCGGCGGTAACGCCTATGCCGTGCGTCACGGCAAGGCGTTGCGTTGGTCCTTCGCCGGATATGGCCCACCCGCCGGTCTTGGCCAGCTGGAAGACAAGGCGCTTATGCTGCTGACCCCCGGGACAACGCTTGCCGTCCTGAGGCATGGCTTTCGTCCGGTGTGGCATCCGTCGGCCGAGGGTTGACGCCAGCCACCGGCTCGCTCATTCCTCGGCGATGCGCGCCAATTACAAGATGCAACGTCTGTTCGTGCCTGACGACCTCGGGCCGGATGCCGAGTTCGATGCCGACCAACAGCAGAGCCATTATCTCATGCATGTGCTGCGGCTTGGCGAAGGTGCCGAAATCCTGCTGTTCAATGGCCGCGACGGCGAATGGTCGGCAGCCATCGCGGCGAAGTCGAAGAAGGCAGTCAAACTCAAGGTCTTGGCGCTGCAACGGCCACAGCCACCCCTCCCCGATCTCATCTATTGTTTCGCGCCGCTGAAGCAGGGCCGGCTCGACTATCTCGTGCAGAAAGCGGTCGAGATGGGCGCCGGCGTCCTGCAGCCTGTCATCACGCAGCACACGCAAGTGGCCAAGCCGTCCATCGATCGGCTGCGGGCCAATGTCGTCGAGGCCGCCGAGCAATGCGGCATCCTGGCGGTTCCAGAAGTGCGAGAGGCGGAAAAATTCGAACGCCTGCTGACCGGCTGGGACAAGGAAAGGCGGCTGGTCTTCTGCGACGAGGACGCCTCGACCAACAATCCGCTGCCTGCCCTGCAGGCCGTAAAGGAGAAGAAGCTCGCGCTGCTGGTCGGGCCGGAGGGCGGCTTTTCCGATGACGAGCGCAAGATGCTGCGCGCCCTGCCCTTCGTGACCGCCATTCCGCTCGGCCCCCGCATCCTGCGCGCCGACACGGCGGCGGTGGCCGCACTTGCGGTGATGCAGGCAACTGTCGGAGACTGGTAGGACGCGATGTCTTGCAAGAGGCCGCCCGGTTCGTGGCCTTCAATTCCTCTTGACCTGTGGCTCAGGATTTTTCGCTTGATCGGCTACTGACATTTCGTCCATTTACCGCCGGCGGTCACCCGACCGTCTCTGAGGGCACAGCGATGGCGCGCGACACAACCGATTTCCGGCCGATCGAAGGCGTCGACGAACTCGTCGACCACCTGGCCGAGGGCAACAAGCCGCGCGACAAGTGGCGCATCGGCACAGAGCACGAGAAGTTCCCCTTCTATGTCGATGGCAACGCGCCTGTGCCCTATGGCGGCGAGCGCGGCATCCGCGCCATCCTCGAAGGCATGCAGTCAAAGCTTGGCTGGGATCCGATCATCGACGACGGCCGCATCATCGGCCTGGTCGAACCGACCGGCCAGGGCGCGATCTCGCTCGAGCCCGGCGGCCAGTTCGAGCTTTCCGGCGCGCCGCTGGAAACCATCCATCAGACCTGTCGCGAGGGCAATGCGCATCTGGCGCAGGTGCGCGAGATCGCCGAGCCGATGGGCATCCGCTTCCTCGGGCTCGGCGGCAGCCCGAAATGGTCGCTGGCCGAAACGCCGAAAATGCCGAAGTCGCGCTATGAGATCATGACGCGTTACATGCCCAAGGTCGGCACCAAGGGCCTCGACATGATGTACCGCACCTGCACGATCCAGGTGAACCTCGACTTCGAGAGCGAAGCCGACATGCGCCGCAAGATGCAGGTGTCGCTGAAGCTGCAGCCGCTGTCGACGGCGCTGTTCGCCAACTCGCCCTTCACCGAAAGCCGGCCGAACGGTTTGCAGAGCTGGCGCGGCGACATCTGGCGCGACACCGACAACCAGCGCTCGGGCCTGCTCGAATTCTGCTTCTCGCCCGATTTCGGCTTCGTCGACTATGTCGAATGGGCGCTCGACGTGCCGATGTATTTCGTCATCCGCGACGGCCACTATCACGACATGACGCACATCACCTTCCGCCAGTTCATGGCCGGCGCCGCGCGCAACGAAGTGCCGGACGGCCTGCCGACCATGGGCGACTGGGCGAACCACCTGTCGACGCTGTTCCCCGACGTGCGGCTGAAGCGTTTCCTCGAAATGCGCGGCGCCGATGGCGGCCCGTGGCGGCGCATCTGCGCGCTGCCGGCCTTCTGGGTCGGGCTGCTCTACGACGAGGCGGCACTCGATGCAGCCGAGGCGTTGACCGCGAGCTGGACATACAAGGAAGTGCTGGCGATGCGCAACGCCGTGCCCGAATTCGGCATTGCCGCGCCCTTCCGCAACGCCACGCTGCGCGAGATCGCGCGCGATGTGCTGGCCATTTCGCGCACCGGGCTGAAGAACCGCGGCAAGAAGAACCGCGACGGCTATGACGAGACCTCGTTCCTCAACACTTTGGACGAGGTGGTCGCGCGCGGCACGACCAGCGCCGAGGAGATGCTTTCGGCCTACCACACGCGCTGGGGTGGCTCGATCGAGCCGGTGTTCATGGAATACGCCTATTAAGCCAGCGGCAAATGCCGCTTCAATCGACCGTTGAAACGAATTAGGCTCCCTTCCGAGGAATTCAGGAGGAGACGCCGATGCCCACCTTGTTCGACATGCTGGCGCAGGCCCAGAACGGCAACGGCATGCAGGCCCTTGCCCAGCAATATGGGCTTTCAATGCAGCAGACACAGGCAGCAGTCGCCGCCCTGCTGCCGGCCTTTTCGCAGGGGTTGCAACGCAACACCGCCGATCCTTACGGGCTTGGCGCCTTCATGACGGCGATGGCAAGCGGCCAGCACGCCAAATATTTCGAGGACGCGACCCGGGCCTTCTCGCCGCAGGGCGTCGACGAAGGCAACGGCATTCTCGGACACCTGTTCGGCTCGAAGGACCTGTCGCGCGCCGTCGCCAGCCAGGCGGCGCAAGCGAGTGGCGTCAGCCAGCAGATCCTGCAGCAGATGCTGCCGGCGATCGCCTCGATGGTGATGGGTGGACTGTTCAAGCAGACGACAAACCAGATGCAGGCCGCCGGCGGTTTTGGCGGCGGCAGCAACCCTCTCGGCGAGATCATCGAGCAGATGATGCGGCAGGGCGGCATGCAGGCTCCGGCGCCACAACAACGCCAGGCACCGCAGCCCCAGAACCCGATGGACAACCCGCTCGGCAAGGTCTTGCAGGACATGTTCGGCGGGCAAAGCCAGCCGCAGCCGGCACCCAATCCCTATGGCGACAATCCGTTCGGGAAGGTGCTGCAGGATATGTTTGGTGGCGGCACGCCGCAGCCGCAGGGCCGGGCGCAGCCGCAGCAGACGCAAAGCCCCTACGGCGACAATCCGCTGGGAAAGATCTTCGAGGAGATGCTGCGGCAAGGTGGCGGGGGCGGATTTGGCGGCGGACAGCCGGCGCCGCAGCCGCAGGCACCGCAGCAGCGCCAGGCGCCGCCGCCGCAGACCAATCCGAGCGGCCGGCCACGAAACCCGTTCGACGATCTGTTCGGCAAGATGTTCGAGACCGGCGCCCAGCAGCGTGACGACTACCAGAAGGGCGTGGAAACGATCTTCGACCAGTTCAAGCGGGACATGGACCGGCGCTAGGCGCCAAACCAAGAGCCCTTTCCGAGCAAGCCAGAAAAGAAAAGCCCGGTCCTTGGGAGGACCGGGCAACGTGCAGGCAGGCCGGCGGGGAACCGGCAGGGAGTGGGGAGCCTGCATAATCCTTGGTCGCGCTGAGCCCTGAAAAGGTTCAGCAGGACCGAAATCAGCCGATCAGGCCACCTTGCGGTCGATGTCCTCGATCGTTTCGACGCGATCACTGGCGATTTCGCGCAGGATCGCCGTCGGGTCACGACCGAACGGCACGTCGATGGCGACATGCAGGTCGGCGCGCGTCAGGCCGATATCGGCGAGTTCGGCGTCCGACATCTCGCCAAGGCGGTAGAAGGCGCGACGGTTTTTCCAGGCGCGGTAGATATTGAAGACGGTATTGGCCACGCGCGTCGCAACGGCCGGACGCGAGGTGATGCGCGAGGTCTCGGTGGCGAAATCGATCGTGGTCATGTCGGTCTCCTTCAGTCTCGAACACACAAAGCCAAGCAGCCGGCGCTGGTGACAGCGGCCGTTCCGGCTTCGATTCACATGCCTTCATGTGGATGTCAGCAATTTGCCATCGGCCGATTGATTAATCCAACGAATGTTTTTAATCTTTACCATCAACACCAGTGATGGATCACGCCGATGAAAGCGCCGCTCGATCTCGATCAGTTGCAAACCTTCATTTCGATCGCCGATACCGGCAGCTTCACGCGGGCGGCAGAAGAGGTGCACCGGACCCAGTCGGCGGTGTCGATGCAGATGCGCCGGCTGGAGGAGCGGATCGGCAAGCCGCTGTTCGAGAAGGAGGGGCGCTCCAACAGGCTGACGGAGGAAGGCGACAAGCTGCTCTCCTATGCAAGACGGCTGCTCTACCTCAACCGCGAAACGCTCGCCGCCTTCGACGACCAGCGGCTCGAAGGCACGATCCGCATCGGCACGCCGGACGACTATGCCGACCGCTTCCTGCCCGAGATCATGGCGCGCTTCACCCGCTCCAACCCACGCGTCGAGCTGACGGTCATCTGCGAGCCGACACCGGGGCTGGTCGAGCATATCAAGCGCGGCAATCTCGACCTCGCGCTGGTGACGCACAATGACGTGCGCGGCCAGTCGGAAGTGGTGCGGCGCGAACCGCTGCTGTGGGTCACCTCGGCCAATCATGCGACGCATGAACAGGAGACGCTGCCGATGGCCTTTGGCCGGCCGAATTGCATCTGGCGGCGCGCCGCCGTCGATGTGCTGGACCAGCAGAACCGCGACTATCGCATCCTGTTCACCAGCTTCTCGGCGACCGTCATCACCGCCGCCGTTCTGTCGGGCCTGGCGATCTCGGTGCTGCCGGAATGCGCACTCAGGCCCGGCATGCGGGTGCTGGGCGAAGCCGACGGCTTCGGAACCCTGCCCGACTGCCGCATCGGCATCATGCGCGGCCAGACCTCGCGGCCGGAGATCGTCGATGCGCTCGCCCGCCACATCTCGGAGAGCCTGGACAACATCTCGGTGCCGCTCGTCGAAGAGGCCGGGACATTCGATTTCGCAGCACTTGCCTACGCCAAGATCAGGCGTACCAAGGCGAACCAGATCCTGCCGGGCTGGTAGGAAGGATCGTGGCGCCTTGACGCGGGGCGCCAACCAGCCCCCAATCAGCCGATGAGCGAAGCAGCATCCGAATCACGCACCAACGCCACTGAATACACGGTGAGCGAGATCTCCGGCGCGCTGAAGCGCACGGTCGAGGACGTCTTCGGCAATGTGCGGGTGCGCGGCGAAATCTCGGGCTATCGCGGCCCGCATTCCTCCGGCCATGCCTATTTCGCGCTGAAGGACGACCGTGCCCGACTCGACGCCGTGGTGTGGAAAGGCACGATGAGCCGGCTGAAATTCCGCCCCGAGGAAGGGATGGAGGTGATCGCCACCGGCAAGCTCACCACCTATCCCGGCAAGTCCAACTACCAGATCGTCATCGACAATCTGGAGCCTGCCGGCGCAGGCGCGCTGATGGCGCTGCTGGAGGAGCGCAAGCGCCGGCTGCAGGCGGAGGGGCTTTTCGATGCCGGCCGCAAACGCCGGCTGCCCTTCATGCCGCGCGTCATCGGCGTCGTCACCTCGCCGACCGGCTCCGTCATCCGCGACATCATCCACCGCATCAAGGACCGCTTTCCGCTGCATGTGCTGGTCTGGCCGGTGCGCGTGCAGGGCGATACCGCGAGTGCGGAAGTGACCAATGCCGTCACCGGCTTCAACGCGCTGACCTGGGACGGTTCGATCCAGCGCCCCGATCTCTTGATCGTGGCGCGCGGCGGCGGCAGCCTCGAGGATCTTTGGGGCTTCAACGACGAGGCGCTGGCCCGCGCCGTTGCGGCCTCAGGCATTCCGGTGATTTCGGCAGTCGGCCACGAAACCGACTGGACATTGATCGACCTCGTCGCCGATGTGCGGGCGCCGACACCGACGGGCGCGGCCGAAATCGCCGTGCCGGTGAAGGCCGACCTCGAAGCGACGCTGGCCAGCCTCGGCGCGCGGCTCAAGGCAGCGGTGCTGCGCAATTTCGAACGCAAGCGGCAGGCCGCGCGCGCGGCGGCGCGCGCCCTGCCCTCGCCCGATCAATTGCTGGCGTTGCCGCGCCGACGCCTTGACGAGGCGACATCCAGGCTCGGCCGCGGCCTGTCCGTCAGCGTCGATCGCAAGCGGGCGCGTCTCCAGGCCCAGAGGCTGACTCCGGCCACGCTGTCGCGACGCATCAACGAGGCGCGCACGCTGACCGGGCGTGACCTCGCCCGCGCGCAGGCGGCGTTCTTTGCCATTGTGCGCGAACGTCGCGCGCGCTTCGCGCGCACCGCGACGCGGCTGTCGCCGGCGCCGATCGCGCGCCGGCAAAAACTGCAGGCCGACACGCTGGCGGCGCTCGCCAGGCGGCAGGATCGGGTCATCTCGCTGCGGCTTGAGCGCCTGCGCGGCCAGTTGAGCCAGGCCGAACGCCTCTTGACCACGCTTTCGCACAAGGCCGTGCTCGCGCGCGGCTTCGCGCTGGTGAAGGATGCCGACGGCGCCGTCATCAAGCAGGCGGCTGACGTGGCATCGGGGATGGCGCTTTCGCTGGAGTTCGCCGACGGGACGGCGGACGCGGTGGCAACCAGCGGCGCAGCGCGGCCAAAGCCGGCAGCCAGGCCGGCGGCCAAGGCGAAAGAACCCGGCAATCAGGGGTCGCTGTTCTGACCATGACCGACAATCCGCACCATCTGGCCACGCCGAGCGGCAAGCCGCGCGCACGCAGCTTCGGCATCGGTTTCGACGGAACGCCCGGGCCGTTCAACGCAATCACCGACGTGCCCGGTGTCGCGGTCGGCTATGCGACGCTGATTTCAGGCGACGGGCCGCTCGTCGTCGGCAAGGGGCCGGTGCGCACCGGTGTCACGGCGATCCTGCCCAGACCGCGCGCCGACCTGGCTACACCGGTCTTCGCCGGCATCTTCAGCCAGAACGGCAATGGTGAGCTGACCGGCTCGCACATCATCGAGGAAACCGGCGCTTTCAACTTCCCTATCACCATCACCAACACGCATTCCTGCGGTGTTTCGCGTGATGGCACGCTGCGCTGGATGCAACGCGTACTGCCTATCGCGGTCGACAGCGCCTGGGGCCTGCCGGTGGCGGCGGAGACCTATGACGGGTTTCTCAACGACATCAATGGCCACCATTTGACATCAGAGCACGTTGCCCAGGCACTCGATGGCGCAACCGGCGGCCCGGTCGAGGAAGGCAGCGTCGGCGGCGGCACCGGCATGATCACTTTCGGCTTCAAGGCCGGCTCGGGCACCGCGTCGCGCATCATAGGGTGGCAGGGAAATTCCTACACGGTCGGCGCCTTCGTGCAGTCGAATTTCGGCAAGCGGCGCAATTTCACCGTTCGTGGCCTGCGCGCCGGATCCGAACTCGAGGAGCCCGCGATCCGCGAAGGCACGCCGCGCGCCGAAAAGGGTTCGATCATCGCCGTTGTGGCCACCGATGCGCCGTTCCTGCCGCACCAGATGAAGCGGCTGGCACGCCGGGTGCCGCTGGGCGTCGCGATGACCGGCGGCTTTGGCTATCACAGTTCGGGCGACATCTTTCTCGCCTTCTCGACAGCCAATCCTGCCGCCGCACTTGCGCCGTCGGGCCGGATCGCCAAGGCCGATTTCATTCCCGATACAGACATCGATCCATTCTTCGATGCGGTGATCCAGACGGTGGAGGAATCGATCCTTAACGCCCTGGCCGCCAATAACGACATGACCGGGCGCGACGGCAATTTCGTGCCGGCGCTGCCGAAGGCGTGGGTCAAAGAGAAATTCGGGCTGAAAGAAACGTTCGGCTGAGACGACAACGCGGGCCGAAGGGCCCGCGCATTCAGATAACAGAGAGTTCCGGGTAAAATCTATTCCGCGGCCTTGCTGACCGCATGCTGGTCCTCGTCGGCCTCGGCGGCCTCCTCGAGCCGGGAGGCAATGAGTTCCTGGATGTCGCCGACTTCTTCCTGGATATCTTCCAGGGGAATACCGACTTCCGCAGCCTTGGCGGCACATTCCCTGGCCAAGGTCTCAGCCTGCTTGTCGATCCTGGCCTGGGACTGGCAATGGACCTTTTCGCCGATCCATCCCCGCAAGAACTCGATCGCGTGTTCACTCATACTGCTGTTCCCTGGCGGCAAAGCCGTTGGTAATCATAAACGTCGGCATCCCGCAAAGGATGCATCCTCCCATTCCAGCCGAGTCGCGGCCAGCCGGCAAGTCAATGCCGTGCAGGGTCCACAGAGCCGAAGGAAATCGAGGATTCAAGCACATTTCTGATTCTGGAGGGTTGCTTCCGTGAGCTGGATCAATCCAGCTTCGCGCCACTGTTTCTATTTGCTTTTCCGGTTTTCCAGCCGATTTTTCGTCACAAATGATGGCGCAATGCGTAACACATTTTTACAGTCGCTCCGGAGGGCTGCGCTTGGCGCGCCGGTCGAAGCCGCCGCTATATAGTGATATCCCCATGCAATGTCGACTCCCGGAACGTCGCACCTCGCCAGCCCCTTCAGAAGGTCTCAACCCAGGGCCTGAGCTCCATCTCCCAGGTCCAGGCGCTGCGGTGCTGGCGATGAATGGAGAGATAGGCCTCGGCGATCGCGTCCGGGGACAGCCGGCGATCCTGCGGGCCGGACTCCTGTCCGGACGCGGCCGAAGCAATGGCGCCATCGATGATGAAATGCGCGACGTGGATATTCTTCGGCGCCAGTTCACGGGCCATGGACTGCGCCAGCCCGCGCAAGCCGAATTTTGGCATGGCAAAACCGGCGGAGCCGGCGAACCCCTTCACGCTGGCCGTCGCGCCGGTGAAAAGGATCGAGCCCGATCCTCGCACGACGAGCCGGCGAGCCGCCTGCTGGCCAACCAGGAACCCGCCATAGGCGCCAACCAGCAAAGCCTGACGGACGGCCTCGGGATCGAGTTCGGCTATTGGTCCGCGGGCGCGTCCGCTGGCGTTGAAAATCACCAGCGAGAGCGGACCGGCCTTGTCGGCGACATCGAACAGGTGCTCCACCGACGCGGCATCGGAAACATCCGTTGCCACGGCCTGCGCGCCGGTCTCGACCTGCAAGGCACCAAGCTTCTCAATGTTGCGGGCGGCCAGAACGACGCTGAACCCTTCCTTCGCGAGGAGGCGCGCCAGCGAGGCGCTCAAGCCGGAACCCGCACCGGCGATAATTGCGACATTGGATGTCATGAAACCTCTCCTTCTTTCCACGGGACCGTGGTCGATGGCTGGCGAATGAGCTGTGGTGAACTTGCCGGATCAGCGCGGCGACGGCAACGCGCAACGTGGCTAGAAAAAGGCCGGGCGCGAAACCGGCCCGGCCAAAAAGAAGGTCATAACCTTCAGAGGGGAACACCGCTCGGCGAATTGGGAGGAAAACACCGAACGGATTTTGCTCTTTTGAACCGATTCGCGGACAGATACGACGAATTGTTTTCCAAAGATCGGGCAGAATGGCGAAAATCCTGTCCTTTCTTACGGAGGAAGGTCAGCCAACCCGGCTTTCCCCTTCGAGCAGATCCGCATAATGGCGCCGAGCGACGTCGGGATGCGAACGTAGCCGGCTTTTCAGCACATTGGTTCCGACATCGCGAAACAGCGGATTGTCCGGATCGCTGGCCGGCCCGCGCGCCTGTGCCGCCAGTTCCTCGGAAAGGCCAAGCAGCGGGATCGTCGCATCGAGCCTGGCACTGAAGAAGAACGGCACCGAAATGCGCTCGACGCCGGCGGGCGGCGTCACCACGCGATGCACGGTCGCGCGCAAATAGCCGTTGGAGGCCAGTTCGAGCAATTCGCCGATGTTGACGACGAGCGTGCCGGGGATGGGGTCCACATCCACCCAGCTGCCGTCATAATCGACCTGCAGCCCCTTATTGTCATCCTGGAGCAGCAGTGTCAGGAAGCCACCATCCTTGTGCGCACCGACACCCTGGTCGCCATCGGTTGCATCACGGCCGGGGTAGCGCACGATCTTCATGCGATGGTTGGGCTCGCTGCTGTAGATCGGATCGAAGGCATCCTCGGGCTGATCGAGCGATTGCGCGAAGGCTTTCAGCAGCCGGATCGCCACGGCCGTCACCTTGCTCTGCCAGGCAAGCAGAGCCGGTTTGAGATCCGGCAGCGCCGCGGGCCACTGGTTCGGTCCCTGCAGCCGCGTCCAGGCGGGCATTCCCGGCCCTTGCGCGATTGCCTGGCGTTCGACGCCGATGTCGAGTTGCTCGCGCCAATCCTCCTTGCCCTTGGTCAGTTCGCCGCCGGCGCGGGTGTAGCCGCGAAACTGCGAGGACTTGACCATCTCGATCGCCAGCTTGTCGGCCTCCGGCAAGGCAAAGAACTGGCGCGACGCGGTGAGCACCTCGCTGATCTCCGCCCAGGAGATGCCATGCCCGGCCAGATAGAAAAAGCCGATGTCGCGCGACGCGGAACGAAGATCCGCCAGAAATGTCCGGCGTTCCGACGCGCCTTGTTCAAGACGGCTCAGATCGAGCACAGGCACTATTCTGGGCATATCAAGCTCCTTTCCCAGTGCTTTCCGGATGTTGTTTGAAAATTCCGTCCGAAAAACCCAGCCGATTAAACATGCAGGCACTTTTTGCCCCACCCTAACCGCCATCATTGCGCGCTAGTCTTATCGACTTCGGATGGCCGGGAAAGGAATGATCGGCCCTAAGGCGCGGCCGTGACGAACAATTTTTCCATTAGCAGGGACAAGCGGATGATGATCGCGGTCCGAAGGAATTCAGGCGAAGCGGGGCCGCTCCGCCTCGCTCGGCGGCTGCTTCGATAGCACCGTCCTTTCAGCCCGCAAGTACAAGGAAGAAGGGCGAAATCGTGCCTGTCATTCGGCGATTTGATTGGGCCACATCACGGCAACAGTCCGCCGTAATATCAAACACTATTGGCAACCACCTTTCAGCTACCCGTTCCTGTCGAATTGAGAGCTATTGTCTCGAGGGCGATTGTCCAGACCGGCGTTAATCGCTTTGGTCCCGTTCCCTGAGGGGCCGATCGCTCAAGAGGAGATCGCGAGATGCGGCTCGGGCCGGCCAACGTGCCCTATGTGATCAGCCGCGACGCCGACTACTGTGCCTGTCCATGGCGACGATCGGGGCATCCCCGCCGTCCTCGTCGAGATCCGGCAGGATTTGCTGGCGAACCGGGCCGGCATCGAGGAGTGGGCGAACCGGCTGGCGGCGGCGCTGCCCGCGCACGAAACGGAGACGGTTTCGTGAGGACCAGCGCCTGACGCTGTGGCAGCCCATCTGAACTGAGCCGCGGAAGAGCCAGACCCATGGCCATGCGAAAGCCCGCGCCTGTAGCGGAGGCGCGGGCTTTCGTCACTGCCATGCGGGCGGCTCAGGCGGCCCGCCGGCTTTGTTTCGGCCACAAATTCTGGTTCATGCGGAACAGGTTCAGCGGGTCATAGAGCTGCTTGATCTCCAGAAGCCGCTGGTAATTGCCGCCATAGGCCGCTTCCACCCGGTCGACCTCGTCCTCAGGCATGAAGTTCACATAGGCTGTGCCGGCGGCATAGGGCTTGGCCGCCTCATAGAGGCCGCGCGCCCAGCCGATGCAAGCCCTGTCCATTGCCGGTTCGCGCCAGCGGGCATGGACATTCATGACGAAGTGCGAGCTGCGTTGCGGAAACGCCGTCGCGTTCTGCGCCACACGGCCCGCCGCACCGCCGACATGGCCGATGAATATCTCGCATTCCGGGCCAGGAAGCTCACGTATCGCTTCGGTGACGACCTCAGCTGCCCTGTCGGAGAGCTCGGTGAAGTCATGGCTCTTCCAGTAGTTGCGGGCGCCGGGGGCGAGCAATGGGTCGAATGCCTGCTGCCAGCCGGCGAACGGGTTGGGGCCGACGACATCGGCTATCGGCGAGCCGATGGCGCGAAGCTTCTTCGTCGCCTTTTCTCCCGCCTGGAGATCACCGCAATAGCACATGGCCAGAACCAGAACATCCTTGCCATGCCACTCGGCCGGCAGGAAGGGCAGTGGCGGCGCTTGGCGCATGACCACCCAGCAGGTCAGTTCGTCGGGCGCTGTTTCGAGCGCGTTGCGATACTCCTCCAGCACCTTCTCGGCGTCGGCGAAAGGATGCACGACAAGCCCAGACAGAACCTGCGGACCCATCTTGTGGAGCTGAAACTCGAATGCCGTGACAATGCCGAAATTGCCGCCGCCGCCACGCAGTGCCCAGAACAGGTCCGGATTTTCCGTCTGGCTGGCGCGCAGCAACATGCCGTCGGCGGTGACCACATCGGCAGAGACAAGATTGTCGATTGTCAGGCCGAATTTGCGGGTGATCCAGCCAAAGCCACCGCCCAGGGTCAGGCCTGATATGCCGGTGGTCGAATTGATGCCGGTCGGCACCGCCAGCCCAAAGGCCTGCGTTTCGCGGTCGACATCGGCGAGCGTGGCGCCGGGTCCAACCCATGCCCGCCGTGCGGCGGGATCGACCCGCACCGACTTCATCGGCGACAGATCGATCATCAGGCCGCCATCGCAGACGGCGCTGCCGGCAATGTTGTGGCCGCCGCCGCGCACGGAGACGAGAAGCCTGTTTTCCCTGGCGAAATTCACGGCACGGATGACGTCGGAGGCGCCGACGCAACACACGATCACCCCGGGGCGCCGGTCGACCATGGCATTCCAGATGGTGCGGGCCTCGTCGTAGGCTGCGTCCCCCTGCTGAAGCAGTGTGCCGCGCAATTGTGCCGAAAGCGTTTCGATGGTTGCGGCGTCGATTGTCGTCTTGCCGCGATCAAGCGTGGTGAGGCTCATGGTGTTCATGGTTTCCTCCCGATTTGCTTATGAGCCGATCTCCTTCAAACGCCTTCAATTCTGCTCTTATGTTAGACATCGCGCAAGTTACGCCAGACGGTGAGCCGCCGCTTGGCGCGCATCAAGGGCGGTGACCAGTCGAAGGTCGCTTGGCCGACGCCGCGAAGCATTCTGGAGCAACTGAGGGGAACGATGCATGGCGGACAAAAATCCTGGCAGGCATGTCACACTGGCAGATGCTGCCTCGTCATGCGGTCGGCACCAACAGAAGGAAGCCCACCATGACCGCAAAAATCGACCTCTTCGCCGCCGCCCCTTCGCTGATGAAGAACTGGCAGCGATCCTCGATCGAGCTCTCCGCCGCCGCCAGTCTCGAGCACAGCCTCACCGAACTGGTGAAGCTGCGTGCCTCGCAGATCAATGGCTGCGCCAACTGCATCAATCTTCATGCCACAGAAGCGCGCGAGAACGGGGAAACCGAGCAGCGCATCTACCTTTTGCCCGCCTGGCGTGAAGCGCCCTGCTACAGCGACCGCGAACGCGCCGCACTCGGCTGGACCGAGGCCTTGACCCGGCTCTCGGAAGGTACCAGCCATGCAAGCGCCTATGATGCGTTGAAGGCGCATTTCACGGAGGAGGAGCAGATCAAGCTTACCTTGACGATCAACATCATCAACGCCTGGAACCGCATCGCCGTCGGTTTCGGCCTGTATGCCGACCCGGCTGCCGTGAAGGCCGCCCGGGTGGCCGCGGTCTGATGACTAGCTCAGCGCCCGACGACGACGCCGCGGCGGGCTTCGGCCCGCTGCGTCCAAAGCTCATGCGTGTCGCCTACCGCATGCTGGGCTCGGTCTCGGACGCCGAGGATGCCGTGCAGGAGGCCTTCATCCGCTGGATGAAGGCCGACCGCAGTGCCGTCCGCGAACCCGAGGCATTCCTGCGCCGCACGGTGACGCGGCTGTGTCTCGACCAGCTCAAATCCGCGCGGCACAAACGCGAGACCTATGTCGGCCCCTGGCTTCCCGACCCCGTTGTGGAAGAGGACGAGGTGGAGGACGTAACCTTGCCGCTGATGCTGGTGCTGGAGCGCCTGTCTCCGCTCGAGCGTGCCGCCTTCCTGCTGCACGATGTGTTCGGGCTCGGGTTCGACGAGGTCGCGGCCGCCATCGAGCGCGACCCGGCGGCCTGCCGCCAGCTCGCGGCCCGGGCGCGTGGCCATGTCCGCGAGGCGCCGCCCCGTTTCACGGTAGAAAGGCAACGCGGCCTGGCGCTGGCCGAGGCCTTCTTCACGGCCTCGCGCAGCGGCGACATGAAGGCGCTTGGCGCCATGCTGGCGACCGATGTCATCGCCCATGCCGACGGTGGCGGCAAGCGCCCGGCGGCCACGCAGCCGGCCCTGGGCTTGGATGCCGTCATGAGACAGTATGAACAGGTCGCCGCCTGGTTGCGCACGCATGGCTCGAAGCTTGTCCGCGTCGGTTTCATCAACGGATTGCCGGGGTTCGTCACCCTGGAAGCCGATGGCGAATTCCAGACCACCGCACTCGACATCGAGGATGGGAAGATCGCGGCGATCTACGTCGTGCGCAATCCCGACAAGCTCAGGCACCTGCATTGAGGTGCCTGGCTGGTCACGCCAGCCCGAGCTGCTCGACCGCACGCATGATGCCACGCAACTCGGCGAGGCCTTTCAGCCGGCCGATCAGCGAGTAGCCAGGATTGATCTTCTTCTTGCCGATGTCGTGGGCGAGCAGGTGACCATGGTCCGGCCGCATCGGGATGCGCCAGTCGGCACGGCCCTCCTTGCGACGGCGTGCCTCCTCCTGCATCAGAGCCAGGATGACATGCGCCATGTCGGTGCCGCCCTCGAGATGCTCGGCTTCGTAGAACGAGCCGTCCTCCTCGATCGTGATGTTGCGCAGATGGACGAAATGGATGCGGTCGGCGAATTCCTTGACCATGGCGACGATGTCGTTGTCGGCGCGCGTGCCGTAGGAGCCGGTGCAGAAGGTCAGCCCATTGGCCGGGCTGTCGACGGCGCTGAGGATGAAGCGAGCATCCTGCGCGGTCGAAACGACGCGCGGCAGGCCATAGAGCGAAAAGGGCGGGTCGTCGGGATGGATGCACATACGCACCCCCTCCCCTTCGGCGACCGGAATGATCTCGCGCAGGAACCAGGCGAGGTTGTCGCGCAACTCCTTAGGCCCAATCCCATCATACTCCGTCAAAGCCTCGCGGAAACTGTCGCGGTCATACTTGCGCTCGGTTGCCGGCAGGCCGGCGATGAGGTTGCGCTCGATCTGGTCGACCTGCTCTGGCGTCAACGCCTTCAGCCGCTTCTCGGCTTCGGCGATCCGCGCCGGCGTATAGCTGGCGACGCCGTTCTTGCGCTGCAGCACGAAAAGGTCATAGGCGGCAAAATCGATGGCGTCGAAACGCAAGGCATAGCCGGTAGTCGGCAGGCGATACATGAGGTCGGTGCGCGTCCAGTCCACCACCGGCATGAAATTGTAGCAGATCGTTTTGATGCCTGCCTTGGCGAGCGTGCGGATGCTGTCGCGATAGTAGCCGGCGTAGCGCTCGCGTTCCGGCGCGCCGATCTTGAAGGAATTGTGGACCGGGATGCTCTCGACCACCGACCATGTGAGGCCGGCGGCCTCGATGATCCGTTTGCGCTCGAGCACATCGGCTTCGGGCCAGGCCCTGCCATCGTAGATGTGGTGAAGCGCCGAAACCACGCCGGTGGCACCGGCCTGCCTGACATGATCGAGTGTCACCGGATCATCCGGACCATACCAGCGCCAGCACTGTTCCATGAAGCCTCCTCAATGTTCGGTAACGACCATATTGTTGGACCAATAGCATGTCAATAATCCACTTTTTGGGCTGCACTTCGAGCCTTTTACGGCTTGTCAATTGATTTTCTAGTCGAGAAGCACTAGTCTTGGTCCAACAAATCGCAAGGAGGGATCCCTTGGAGCAAGAAGTGGCGGAAGATGCGGGGGGCAGCAGCTCGGCCGTCGACCAGACCGTGCAACAGATCCTCGACCTCATTCGAAACCGCGCCATGTCGGTCGGCGACGTCCTGCCCACCGAACGCGAGCTTGGCGAACTGTTCGGCGCCAGCCGCAACACGATACGCGAAGCGCTGCGCACCGTTCGCACCTATGGTCTGATCGATCCCAAGCCGCGCGTCGGCGCGGTGCTAGCCGATCGCCATGATATCGCGATCCAGAACTTCTTCGCCGCACAGATGGATATTTCGAGAACCTCGTTTAACGACATACAGGGGTTTCGCCGCATCATTGAAGTGAGCATCGGCGACCACATCATTCTCAATGCCAGCGCCGCCGAACTCGACGCCCTGGACGAGGTCAACGGCCTGATCGAGACCAGCAAGGATGTCCAGGAAGCCGCACAGCGCGATTTCGATTTCCACATGGCGCTGATGAAGCTCGCCGGCAACCGCATGCTGGTGCAGACCTACCAGTTCCTGTCGCCGGTCATCCTGCACATCATGACAGTCGGCAAATCGATCCGGCCGGTGTTGAGAGAAACACGTCACGCCCATGGCGAGATTATTGCCGCGCTTCGCTCGCGCGACCGCATTGCCTACAGCTATTTGATGAGCCGGCATCTCGATTTCGGGCTGCGCTTCGTTCCCGACGACCTCGAAAACGCACGGACCTCGCCGGCAATGCCGGGCCCGACTTCTTCCAAGGATTTGCACAATGACTGACTTTGAAAACAAGGTCGCGTTGATCACCGGCACGACCGGCATCGCGCTCGCCACCGCAAGGCGGCTGGCGCAGGGAGGTGCGGCGATCATCGCCTGCGGCATCGATCAGGCAGCCAATGCCGCCATGCAGGAAAGCCTTGCCAAGGCCGGAGCGGATGCGCTGGTGCAAACGGTCGACGTGTCCGTTTCCGATCAGGTTCGCGACGCGGTAGTCGCCGGCGTCGTGAAATTCGGCGGCATCGACATCATCGTCAATTCCGCTGCGGTCCATCCCTACGGGACCGCGACGACGACCGATTGGGAAACCTGGAACCGGGCAATGACGGTCAATGTCGGCTCGATCTACCTGACCACCCATTTCGGCATTCCGGAAATGATCAAGCGCGGCGGCGGCGCTATCGTCAACGTCGCCTCGGTGCAAGGCTTCGCCTGTCAGCAGAACGTTGCCGCCTATGCCACGACCAAGGGCGCCATCCACACGTTGACGCGCTCGCTCGCACTCGATTACGCGGCAGCAGGCATAAGGGTGAATTCGGTCAGCCCCGGCTCGATCCGCACGCCGATCCTGGACAAGGCCGCGCGTGGCGACCACGGCAGCGACGCCGATGTCGAGGAAGCCTACAAGCGCTTCGGCGCTGCCCATCCGCTCGGCCGCATCGGCGAGCCGGAGGAAGTGGCGGAGCTCATCGCTTTCCTGTGCTCGTCAAAAGCCGGCTTCTGCACCGGCGCCGATTACAGGATCGACGGCGGCCTGACCGCCGGCATTGGTGTGAAGTAGAGCCTCGGCGATCGGCTTTGCCTCAGGGGTTTCGAGACCGCAGTGTCCGCAAGGTGATCGAGTAGCGATGCTCGGCAAGCGGCGGGATGCTGTGCTCCCACTCCGTGCGCGAAGGTCCCGTCATGAGATAGGCCGATCTTGGCTCGACGACGATGGTCCGGCGCTCCCACCCGTCACCGCTCTTTCGCCGCAGCCGGAAACTGCAGGGCGCCAACAGCGAGATGCCGGCGACATCCTCGAAATGCGGCTTGTCGCGATGCCAGCCGATACCGGCGCCAGGCCGGTATTCATTGATCAGCACCTGCGCGAAAGCCTCGACCGGCCGGCGCGCAAGGGCCGCGACCTTGTCGCGCACAGGCAGCAGGAAGTCTGGGATCGGCAGCGCCTCGACCACTTCGCGCCGGTGATAATCGTAGCGCAGACCAAACCCGACGACACGCCGGTTTGCCAGATGGCCATGGAAATCGAACGCCTGGAACGGCAGTCCCTCGAGATGCCGGGCAAGCTCTGTCTCTTCCTGCGGCGTGATGAATCCGGGCTGATAGGCAAAGCCCTCCGGCAAATCCTCGGCGTCACCAAAGAGGTCATGCTGGAATGCCAAGGCCCGGCCGGTTGCTTTCGATTTGAGGCGTGACATCCCGCCTAGATGGTGAGGGCGGAGCAGCAGGGCAATACGAGCGGCGCCTCGGTGGTTGATGGATGATGCGATGAATGACGACTGGGAACCGGAACCACGCCTGACGGATTTATCTAGCTGAGCAGTCAGGTAGCCAACATGCCGTCGACCGCGATCCGAAGCACACAATACGATCCCGCGACCAGAATCCTCTCCGTCTGGTTCGTGCCGAGCGGCCATCGCTACGACTATGCGGAGGTTGCCCCGGCAACCTATGCCGCTTTCAGGAAAGCTGCCTCGAAAGGCCGCTTCTTCAATGAATTCATCAGGGATCACTACAGCTACCGCCGTGTGGCATGACGCGGGCGGCATGATCGTCTTTTTTGCGCAAACCTTTTCGTCCGACGCGCGTTGTTCCTCCTCGAAGCCGAGGAGAGCGCCATGCAGAGCAGGACAGCCAGCGAAGCCGCCAAGCAGCGTCGCATCCAGCGTGGCATCGATGCCAGGGACAAATCGAAAGGCAACGGCAAGGGCCAACACGCCATGCAGGCAGGCGCCCGAAAATACCCCGAGCCACCCTTTCCCGAGCAACATCATCCCAAGCCGGGGGATGAATGGGCGATCGAACCGGCGCCGCTCTACGATGCGCCCTTCTACCTCGGATCGAAAAAGCTCGAAGACAAGGTCGCTCTCATCACGGGCGGCGATTCCGGCATCGGCCGTTCGGTGTCGGTTCTGTTCGCCCGCGAGGGCGCCGACATTGCGATCGTCTATCTGGCCGAGGACAGGGATGCCAAGGCGACAAAGTCCGCCGTCGAGGCGGAGGGACGGCGCTGTATCCTGGTGAAGGCCGACGTCAGCGAACGCGACGAATGCCGCAACGCGGTGGCGCAAACGGTCAAGGCATTCGGCCGCATCGACGTGCTGGTCAACAATGCGGCATTCCAGATTCATTCAAGCGAGTTCGCAGAACTGACCGAAGAGCATTTCGACACGACGCTGAAGACCAACCTCTACGGCTATTTCCATATGGCACAGGAAGCCGTCCCGCATATGAAGCCGGGCTCGGCCATCATCAACACCGGTTCGGTCACCGGCATCGACGGGTCGAAGGCGCTGGTCGACTACTCCATGACCAAGGGCGGCATCCATGCCTTCACCCGCGCCCTCTCCGGCAATCTCCTCGGCAAGGGCATCCGGGTGAACGCGGTTGCACCGGGTCCGGTATGGACCCCGCTCAACCCTTCGGACAAGGAGGCCGGTGACGTTTCGAAGTTCGGCGCGGACACACCGATGAAGCGGCCGGCGCAGCCGGAGGAACTCGCACCGGCCTATGTGTTTCTCGCCTCGCCACATTGCTCGAGCTACATCACCGGCGAGATATTGCCCGTGGTCGGCGGCTACTGAGGTCCAATGCAATGTATTTCATCGCATTGGCGACGGATTACGACGGCACGCTGGCGCATGACGGGATCGTCTCGAAGACGACCCTTGCCGCGCTGGAGCGGTTCAAGAAAAGTGGCCGCAAGCTGGTGCTCGTCACGGGGCGCGAGCTGCCCGACCTCAAACGCGTCTTTCCCGAGATCGGCCTTTTCGACAAGGTGGTCGCCGAGAACGGAGCGCTGATCTACACGCCGGCCAGTGAGGAAGAGCGGGTGATCTCACCTTCGCCGGAAACCGAATTCGTCTCCAGACTGAAGAAGCAGGGCGTCAAGCCGCTTTCCGTCGGCCGGTCGATCGTCGCGACCTGGGAGCCGCATCAGACGACCGTGCTCGAAACCATCAAGAAGATGGGGCTCGAACTGGAAATCATCTTCAACAAGGGCGCGGTGATGATCCTGCCGAGCGGCATCAACAAGGCCACCGGGCTGGCCGCGGCGCTGCAGGATCTCCGGCTGTCGCCACACAATGTGGTCGGTGTCGGCGACGCCGAGAACGACCATGCCTTCCTGAAGGCTTGCGGCTGCAGCGTCGCCGTCGACAATGCAATTCCCGCGGTCAAGACCACAGCGGATCTGGTCACGCGTGGCGCACGCGGGAAAGGCGTGGAGGAACTGGCCGACAGGCTGATCAAACGCGATCACGACATCCTGCCAAGGCGGCATGACGGCATCGTGCTGGGCTCCGCCGGCGGCGACGAGATCTACCTGTCGCCAACCGACACGATCCTCATCGCCGGCAGCTCCGGCATCGGCAAGTCCACCCTGGCCACCGCGCTGACGGAACGCTTCGTCGAGAGCGGGTTTCAATTCTGCATCTTCGACCCCGAAGGCGATTATGACGGCCTCGAAGGCGCCGTGCGTCTGGGCGACGGCTCGAGCGCGCCGACCAAGGCGCAAGTGCTGGACCTCATCGAGAAAGCCGATAGCAATGTCGTCATCAATGGATTGGCGCTGCGCGTCAATGAACGCCCAGATTTCTTTGCCGACCTGCTGCCCGGCCTAGGCAGTTTTCGACGTCGAACGGCCAGGCCGCACTGGCTTGTCATCGACGAAGCGCACCATCTTCTGCCCAAGCGGCGTGATGATACGCGCGCGATCCTGTCCCTGGAATTGCCGGGCACGGTGCTCATCACAGTGCATCCCGAAGCGATCTCGACCGACGCGCTGCGCCTGGTGACCGCCATCATCGCCCTTGGCCCCAAGGCAAAGGGTGTTGTCAAGGCCTACTGCAGCGAGACCGGCATCGACCCGCCAAAGGACATGGCCTCGCCCAAGGGCGAGCGCGTGCTGTTCTGGCGACCGCAGAAACGCAAGAAGATCGCCATGGTCAAGGTCATCGAGCCGCGTCAATCCCTCAAGCGGCACAGCCGCAAATATGCCGAGGGGCAACTCGACGAGGCGGGCAGTTTCTATTTCCACGGCCCCGACGATGCGATGAACCTCAGGGCCCATAATCTGATGATTTTCGCTCAGATCGCCGAGGGCATCGACGACAGCACCTGGCAGTTCCACCTGCGTGCCGGCGACTATTCCAAATGGTTCCGCAACCAGATCAGGGACAAGGATCTGGCGCGCGAAACCGCCGAGGCGGAGAACGATAAAAAGCTCTCCGCCGAGGAGAGCCGCAAGCGTGTGCTTGATGCAGTGCGCCGCCGCTACACGGCTCCCGCCACGGCACCGGAAGACTAGCGCGCAACGCGTCTGCTTTGTCTGTTCATGACCTTTTCCGGGGTCAGTTGGAACTCACCCGGCGGCTTCACGTTCAGACCCTGTTCAACAGGAGATACGGCCATGCCACGAGGCGACAAATCGAAATACACCGACAAGCAGGAGCGCAAAGCCGACCACATTGCGGAAGGCTATGAGAAGCGCGGCATCTCCGAGAAGGAGGCCGAACGCCGCGCCTGGGCCACGGTCAACAAGGATGATGGCGGCGGCAAGAAGGAAGGCGGCTCCGGGCGCGGCAAGCACACCGGCCACCCGGCAGCACACAAGGGCGGCAAGAGCGGCGGCAAGGCGTCAGCCGCACGCCCGGCTGCAAGTCGGTCGGAATCGGCGAGGAAGGCCGCGGCAACGCGCAAGCGGAATGCCGAGCACCATGCCCATTGACGTCGACAAACACCCTTTGGTCTGTCTTGAAAAACCTACCTTATGAGGGCACAGGCATGAAATCGCGGCTCGTCAACGAGGCCAGCGGACAGCGAACATTTGTCGTGGTGCTCGACCCCGGCGAAGAAGCGTTCGGCACGCTGACCGCCTTCGCGATCGATCAAGCAGTCGACAGTGCTTCGCTGACAGCGATCGGCGCCTTTGAAAGAGCGATCGTGGGCTGGTTCGACCCCAATGCGAAGACCTACCGCAAGATCCCGATCGACGAACAATGCGAAGTTCTGAGCGCCATTGGCGATGTGGCGCTGGGCGATGACGGCAAGCCCAGTCTCCACGTTCATACGGTGTTGGGATTGAGCGACGGCACGACCCGGGGCGGACACCTGCTCGAGGCCATGGTTCGACCGACGCTGGAAGTGACTTTGGTGGAGGCGCCCGGCCATCTGCGCCGTAGCAGGCGTCCGGAATTGGGCGTTGCGTTGATCGACCTGGACGGTTGATTTCGAGCCCGACTGCGGAGTTCAGCCTGCACCCGTCATGCCTTCTTGTCCAACTCCGCCGGTGCCTTGTCCGGCGGCGGCTCCCAGCCAAAGACGCTGCGGCCGCCAAGCAGGTGCGACTGGTCGAATTCGCCGGCAACGATTTCCTTCAGGCTGGGGCCGGTGACATATCGTTCGACCTGCCGCGACTGATCGTCGAGCCGCCGCAGCGCGCCGATTTCCTCGTCGCGGCCAAGCCTGGCTTTCTGCACCGCGGACTTCAGCACGCCGATCGTCTCGTCATAAACCTTGAGCGGAACCGGGAACGGGTGCCTGTCCTTGCCGCCATGGGCGAGTGAGAACCGGCCCGGATCCGAAAACCGGCACGGCGCGCCATGCACCACTTCGGCGACCAGCGCCAACGCGCGCACTGTGCGCGCGCCCACGCCAGGAACCAGGAGAAGCTCGGAAAAATCCGCCGGGCCACGTTCGGCGGCAGCGGCCATGTTGCCATGCAGGCGGCGCATGACGATATCGCTTTCGCGCACATCATGGTGAGCCGGCATGATCAGATGCGGCAGCATCGGCTGTTCCGGAGCCGCCGCTGTACCGGCATCCAGGGCAGCGAATTCGCGCAGGATGCGGTCTGGGCCGAGGTCCTGGAGCAGGTCCAGCTGTCCCTGGCGCGAGGCCTCGGCACGGCGGTCGGTCAGGTTGACGATCTCGCCCCGGTTGGCGCCCTCGATGGCGGCGTGCGGCTGATCGACGAAACTCTTCAAACCTTCGGACAGCCAATGGTAGCGGCGCGCCACCTTGCTGTCGCCGTTCATGCCTTGCTGCACCACCACCCAGTCGCCGTCGTCGGTGACGATGAAGCCGTGCAGATAGAGGTCGAACCCATCCTGGACGGCGGCACTGTCGACCTTAGCGACAAGCCGGCTGACGGTTGCCAGGCGCTGTCCGTCGAAGCCGATGCGCTCGCCGATGGCGGCCAGCTCATGCGGAGTTTTGCGCGAATGGGCGCCACGGCCGCCGCAGACATGAATGCCGAGTTCGCCCGACAGCGGCGTCAGACCGCGTTTCAAGGCGCCGACGACGCTGGTCGTGATGCCGGACGAGTGCCAGTCCATGCCCATGACAGCGCCGAAGGACTGGAACCAGAAGGGATGCGCCAGACGCCGCAGCAGCTCGTTGCGGCCATAGTGATGGATGATCGCCTCGCACATCACGGCGCCAAGCCGCGTCATGCGGTCGCCGAGCCATTTCGGCACGCGACCGCCGTGAAGTGGAAGATTAGCACTGCCCGATCGTTGCGCCAATTCCGTTGCCTGTTCCGATGTCTGTCTTGTCTCGACAGATAGGTATCCGAGCCCGCGCGAAGAAGCACCTGATGCTTCTGCCTCCTCGACGCTGGTGACATTCAAGTCCAGTTCGAAAGAACCGTCTCCATCTCGACCGTTTCGACCTGCTGCGCGAAACGTTGGTGATAGACGGTGAGCAGGGCGTCATGGGTCGCATCGGAAGAACTGCACAGCGCGTCCGTGACGAGAACCACGCGATAGCCGAAATCGATCGCGCCGAGCACCGTGGCCAGAACGCACACGTCGGTTTCACCGCCGGTGATGACCAGCGTATCGATCTCGTGTTCCATCAGAAAGGCTCGCAGACGGCCTTCAAACCAGGGCGAATAGATATGCTTGTCGATGACCGCCGCCGGCGGGCAGCAAGCCGCCAATGACGGCAACAGCTCGACCATTTCCGGACCGATATTGTCGATCGCCATCGAAGACCAGCGCTCATAGTAGCGCTTCCATGCCCCGACACCCTGCCCCCCCCTCTGCGCGGGCAGGAAGCGCGTGAAGACCGTCTGTTCTGCCCGTCTTTCAACGAGCCTCTCAATCTGGGGGAGGACGCGCGTGATCCAGGGCGTCGCCCACGGCGACGGTTCCGCAAACAGCCGCTGCATATCCACGCAGACATGCATGCACCCGTGACCCAACGGCCCATATGCCAAGCCCGGCACCGACATCAAAGAATATCCGGCTGGCGGTGTCTTCTCATGGACTTCTCCCAGTGTCGTCCAGGACATGGGAACGCCATAAGCCAGGACTCGTTCCTGAGTGGACCGGCGGCAGCCAACGCGATTGATCGACGCGTTCAGCCGGTACGACGCATCGCCCAACCAAGGAGCGATGCATGTCGGCGCGTTCGACGATCCGGCCTCGTTACAGCCCCACTGCAATTATGGATCAGGCCAGCGGCTTATCTGGGTTTGCCGCGGAATAGTCCTGCCGCACCACGACACTGAAGAACGATGGTTGAGCCTACCTCACCACGCGTTTCTCGAGCTTGCGGGCCAAAGTGCGCCGATGCAGGCCGAGCCGGCGCGCGGTTTCGGAGATGTTGAAGCCGGTCTCGACGAGCGTTTCGTGGATACGCTCCCATTCGAGGTTCTTGATCGAGGTGGGACGGCTGCTCAACGAGACGGAAACATCGCCCTCGGCCCTGCCGAAGGCGGCCTCGATGTCGTCGGTGTTGGCGGGCTTGGCCAGGTAATGACATGCGCCAAGCTTGATCGCCTCGACAGCCGTGGCGATGCTGGCGAAGCCGGTCAGCACGACGATCCTCATCGACGTGTCACGGGCGCTGAGCAGCTTGACGCATTCCAGCCCGGAGCCGCCGGCGCCAAGTTTGAGATCGACGACGGCGTAGGCCGGAACCGCTGTTTCGAGGGCGCCGAGCAGCTCATCCCTGCCGTGGCAGACCACGACGTCGTAGTCACGCTTTTCGAAGGAGCGCTTCAGCGTCTTCGCGAAGGTGGCGTCGTCCTCGACGATAAACAGGGATCGATCAGGCCTCATGATCATCTCCATCGGTCAGCGCCGCGAGCGGCAGCGAAAGCGTAACACAGGCGCCCTGCTCCATGTTGCGCGCGGAAAAGTCGCCTCCCAGCTTTCGAACCACGTTGACGACGAGGAAAAGGCCAAGGCCACCGCCCGGCCGTCCCTTGCTCGACATATAGGGCTGACCGAGTGCGGCCAGAATACCCTGGTCGAAGCCCGGCCCGCGGTCACGCACCGAAATCACCAGTTTCTCGCCCTGCCGCTCGGCGGCGACGCCGACCCAATCCTGCGATGCCTCCAGAGCATTGTCGAACACATTGAAGATGACCTGCTTCAGCGCCGTGTCGGACACGATCTGTTCGTCAGGTTCGAAATCGTTCTTGTACTCCAGATTGAGCGGCTGGCGGCTGACACGCCATTCCTGGACGAGATCGTCGAGGAAATGGCGGATGCTGGTGCGGATCGTGCCCTCTCCCCGCGCCTGCCCCGACGACATCAAGATGCCCGAGACGATGCGTTTGCAGCGTTCGATCTGCGCCTGCATTTCGGCCACGTCCCCGGCCAGTTCGCGGTTGCGCGTGACGCTGCGGATCTGGCGCCAGTCGGAGAGGATGACGGAGATGGTCGACAGCGGCGTGCCCAGTTCATGCGCGGCACCGGAGGCCAGCAGGCCCATGCGAACGATGTGATCCTCCTCGGCCGAGTGCTGGCGTAGATCGGCGAGATAGGCGTCGCGCTCGCGCAGATTGCGGTTGATGCGCGTCATGAAGATGACGATCAGGCCGGCCGCCAGCACGAAGCAGATGAACATGCCCCTGATATGCAGGGCCAGCAGGTCGCTGCCGCCGTGATGCGGGATGGCGATCGGCTGGAACTGGAAGGTGAGGAAGACGAAGCAGGCGGAAGCGGCGGCCACCAGGCTCCAGGTGGACCAGGGTGTCAAAAGCGCGGCGCCAAGCGTGATCTGCAGTAGGTAGAGCGACACGAACGGGTTCGAGGCACCGCCGCTGAGGTAAAGCTGGGTCGTCAGCGCCGCCATGTCGAAGATGAGCGCGACGAACAGTTGGGCGTTGCTGATTGGCCGCTGGCCCCGCGAAGCGAGCAGGCTGAAGATGTTCAGCCCGACCAGGAAAAGCACCACCCCGGCCATCTCCCCCAGCGGCAGCGGGATGTCGAACCAGTATTGCGTCACCAGAATGGTGAGCACCTGACCCGCCACCGCCAGCCAGCGCAGTTGGATGAGCAAGAGCAGGTTCTTCCTGTTCGCCGCGTCGGGATCGGGAACCGCGCCGTTCCTGCCCGCAAGCGATGCGGCCGCGAAGGATTTGTCGTTGCGAAGCGTTTGCGTCGGGACGCTCATCGTGCCGGTCCTCGCCGCCGGCGGGCGCCAATCATCGGCGCGGCCAGGGCCGCGGCAAGCATCGCAGCGAGCGTGAACCAGGTCAAAGCATAGACGAGGTGGCTGTTGCGGAAAGTCACGACCGTCAGGCCGCCGCGCGGCCAGCCCGCGGATGCTTCCGCATCGACGAAATAAGGGGCGATGTCGTTCGTCAGGCCGCGCGTGGCTGCGATGGCGGCGACGTCGCGCGAATACCAGCGATTGCCCGCCGGATCATTGCTGCGCAGGAAGCCGCCGCCCGGCTCGCTCATGCGCAACAGGCCGTCGATGACGGTCGGCGAGCCGAGCCCGCCGCTTTCTTGTTCGAACTCGGCCTTGCGCTCCTGGGGAATGAAGCCGCGGTTGACCAGCACGACGAAGCCACGGTCGGTCCGCATCGGCGTCAGCACCCAATAGCCGCCGCCAAGCTCTGTCACCGCCTGCACGAGCGTGTTCTTGCCGCCCAAAAAGCGTCCGGCCAACCGCACATGGCTGTACTCGTAACCCGCGGCGGTCATGCCGCCCCATGTCGCCGGGCCTGGCGCATCGACAACCGGCGCATGGATGCGCTGGTCGACGCGTGCGATCAGGTCGAGCTTCCAGACCCGCCTTTCCAACTGCCATATGCCGAGCCCAACGAACACCGTCACGCCGAGGAGCCCAAGCAATGCGAGAAAAAGCCGCGACGCGGATGACCTGCCGGCATCCTTTCCTGGCGCGGCGGGCAAGCTGATGCCGGCCTGCCCGATCCTTACTTCGACAGTGGTCCTCCCCGCGCCCGGCGCCGGGCTCATGGCATCTCGCGCATGTCGTGAAGCCCGGGCATCATGTTGGCGTTGAGGTGGTACATGACCCAGAGCGAGCCGGTCAGCACGATGACGACCAGGATCAGCGTGAAGATCAGCGCCAGCATCGACCATCCGCCCTCCGAGGCGGTGTTCATATCCAGGAAGAAGACCATGTGGACGACGATCTGCACCACCGCGAAGGCCATGACGACGATGGCCGTGGCCTGCTTGTTGTCGATGGCGCCGCTCATGACCAGCCAGAACGGAATGGCGGTCAGGATCACCGACAGGACGAAGCCGGTCAGATAGCCCTTGAACGACCCGTGCGCGGGCCCGCCGTGGCCGTGACCCGAGGCGTGATCATGAGCGCTCATCGCAACATCCCCATCAGATAGACGAAGGTGAAGACGCCGATCCAGACGACGTCGAGGAAATGCCAGAACATCGAGAGGCACATCAACCGGCGGCGGTTGGCCTCGGTGAGGCCGAACCGGGAGACCTGCGTCATCAGCGTCACCAGCCAGACGGTGCCGAAGGTGACGTGCAGCCCGTGCGTTCCGACCAGCGTGAAGAAGGACGACAGGAAGGCGCTGCGCTGCGGCGTGGCGCCTTCATGGATCATGTGTGCGAATTCGTAGAGCTCGATCGACAGGAAGGCCAGGCCGAACAGGCCGGTCACGGCAAGCCACGCTTGCGTCGCCGCGACGCGGCCCTTGTCCATGGTCAGCATGGCAAAGCCATAGGTGATCGAGGACAACAGCAGCATGGTGGTGTTGACCGCCACCAGATCGAGATCGAACAGGTCCTTTGGCGCTGGCCCCGCCGCGTAATTGCCGCCGAGCACGCCGTAGGCCGCGAACAGCATGGCGAAGATCAGGCAGTCGCTCATCAGATAGAGCCAGAAGCCGAGCATGGTGCTGCTGCCTTCGGCGTGCGCATGCTCTTCTTCCAGGTGGAAGACCGGTCCGGTGCCGGCCGTGGTCGCACTCGAATCCATGATCAAACCCTAGCCCTGGGCGGCGAGGAGCGTCGTCCTCGCCTCCTCCGTCTGCGTGACCTCGGCAGCCGGAATGTGGAAGTCGCGGTGATAGTTGAAGGTGTGGCCGATCGCGGTGGCGATCAGGCAGACGAAGCTCAGCGCCGCCAGCCACCAGATGTACCAGATCAGGCCGAAGCCGAGCGCCACGCTGAAGGCGGCCAGGATGACGCCGGTGCCGGTATTGCTCGGCATATGGATCGGCTTGAAGCCGGAGAGCGGTCTGACATAGCCAGCCTTCTTCATGTCCCACCAGGCGTCATTGTCGCGCACGACCGGCGTGAACGCGAAGTTGTAGGCGGGCGGTGGCGAGGACGTCGACCATTCGAGCGTGCGGCCGTCCCAGGGATCGCCGGTCGGATCGGTCAGAGCCTCGCGCTTGCGGATGGAGACGAAGATCTGGATCAGGAACGCGGCGATGCCGGCGGCGATCAGCACCGCGCCGAAGGCGGCGATGACGAACCATATCTGCAGCGAGGGATCGTCGAAGACACGCATGCGGCGCGTCACACCCATCAGGCCGAGTATGTAGAGCGGCATGAAGGCGAACCAGAAGCCGACCACCCAGCACCAGAAGGACACCTTGCCCCAGAACGGATCTAGCTTGAAGCCGAAGGCCTTGGGCCACCAGTAGGCGATGCCGGCGAACAGGCCGAACAGCACACCGCCGATGATGACGTTGTGGAAATGCGCGATCAGGAACAGGCTGTTGTGCAGCACGAAGTCCGCCGGCGGCACGGCAAGCAGCACGCCGGTCATGCCGCCGACGACGAAGGTGAGCATGAAGGCCATCGTCCACATCATCGGCAGTTCGAAGCGGATGCGGCCGCGATACATTGTGAACAGCCAGTTGAATATCTTCGCTCCCGTCGGGATCGAGATGATCATCGTGGTGATGCCGAAGAAGGAATTGACGCTGGCGCCGGAGCCCATGGTGAAGAAGTGGTGCAGCCAGACCAGATACGAAAGGATGGTGATGACCACCGTGGCGTAGACCATCGAGGTGTAGCCGAACAGCCGCTTGCCGGAGAAGGTGGAAGTGACCTCGGAAAAGACGCCGAACAGCGGCAGGATGAGGATGTAGACTTCCGGGTGACCCCATATCCAGATGAGGTTCACGTACATCATCGGGTTGCCGCCGAAGTCGTTGGTGAAGAAGTTGGTGCCGACATAGCGGTCGAGCGCCAGGAGCGAGAGCACCGCCGTCAGCACTGGGAAGGACGCCACGATCAGCACGTTGGTGCACAGCGACGTCCAGGTGAAGACAGGCATGCGCATCATGGTCAAGCCGGGCGCGCGCATCTTGATGATCGTGCAGATCAGGTTGATGCCCGACAGGGTGGTGCCGACGCCCGCCACCTGCAGCGCCCAGATGTAATAATCGACGCCGACATCCGGACTGTAGCCGATGCCGGAGAGCGGCGGATAGGCGAGCCAGCCGGTGCGGGCGAATTCGCCGACGAACAGCGAGGCCATGACCAGGATGGCGCCGCCGACCGTCATCCAGAAGCTGAAATTGTTGAGGAAGGGGAAGGACACGTCGCGCGCGCCGATCTGCAGCGGCACGACGAAATTCATCAGGCCGGTGACGAAGGGCATCGCCACGAAGAAGATCATGATCACGCCGTGGGCGGTGAAGATCTGGTCGTAGTGATGCGAATTGAGGTAGCCCTCGGAGCCGTTGAAGGCGATGGCCTGCTGCAGGCGCATCATGATGGCGTCGGAGAAGCCGCGCAGCAGCATGACCAGGCCGAGCACCATGTACATGATGCCGATCTTCTTGTGGTCGACGCTGGTGAACCACTCGCGCCACAGGTAACCCCACAGCTTGAAATAGGTGATGACGCCGAAAAGGGCGATGCCGCCGAGCGCCACCGCGACGAAGGTGGCGACGACGATCGGCTCATGCAGCGGCAGCGAGTCCCAGGTGAGACGGCCGAAAATGAATCTGGTCAGCGTATCGGGCATCGGCTGTCTCTCACAATTCGCGCCGCAGCAGGCCGAGCGGCGGCGTATCCGCCTCGGCGCGACGGCTCTCGGTCTCGGGCCTCAGCAGCCCTGCCCCGCGCAGCGGGGAAAGGTTCCTGGCCGGCCAATCCGCCGGCGTCGCATCGCTGGTCGCGCGCGCCGCGGCAGCCGCCTCCTCCGCCGTGCAGATGCTGGCGACATAGGACGGATCGTTGCCGAACACCGCACCACGCCGGGCGAGCTTGTCGTATTGCAGCGGCAGCGTGTTGCGCACACCGGCAAGGCCGAGGCCACCTTTGGCGTCGATCGACATCATCTCGTTCATGCACATCTTGCCGCGCTCGACGCACAGATTGAGAATGGCGCCATAAAGATCGGGATCGACGGAGGCATAGTGGCGGACCGGCTCGTTCTCGCTCGGCTTTTCAAGTTCGAGATAGTTGTCGCGGCTGAGCGCCGCCGACGCGGCCCTGGCCTGCGCCACCCACTGGTCGAAAGCCTGGTCGGACAGGCCGTGGAAGGCAAAGCGCATCCCCGAAAAGCCGGCGCCGCTGTAATTGGCCGAGAAGCCGCTATAGGTGCCCGGCCGATTGATGACGGCGTGCAGCTTCGTCTCCATCGCCGGCATGGCATAGATCTGCCCGGCAAGGGCCGGAATGTAGAAGGAATTCATCACCGCCGACGAGGTGATGCGGAAGTCGATCGGCTGGTTGACCGGCGCCGCCAGCTCGTTGACGGAGGCGATGCCGTAATCCGGATAGATGAAGAGCCATTTCCAGTCGAGCGCCACGACCTCGACCCGGAGCGGCTTGTGCGCTTCAGTGACCGGCTGGCCGGGCTCGATGCGGTCGATCCGGCGGTAGGGATCGAGCAGATGCGTGCCGAGCCAGGTCAACGCGCCAAGGCAGATGATGATGAGCAGGGGCGCCGCCCAGATCACCAGCTCCAGCTTCGTCGAATGATCCCAGTCGGGCGCATAGGTCGCCGCGGTGTTGGATTGCCGATAGCGCCAGGCGAAAAAGACAGTCAGCGCCATGACCGGGATGATGATGACCAGCATCAGCAGGGTCGAGACCACGAGCAGGTCCCGCTGCTGGGCCGCGACATCGCCGGCGGGCGCAAGCACGACCAGATCGCAGCCGCTCAACAGCCCGGCCAGGGGGAACAGAAGCAAGGCTCCAAATCGTTTCATCAAACGCTGCCCTCGAAGGACCGCCGCAACCGTTCATGTTGCAGTGCGGTATCGATCCAAGGGCTACTGCTCGCGGCGCCGTGGTGACATTGGACAATTTGTCCAATGCCCAGCAGGCATGGCTTTGGCGCAGTGTGCAGTGCACAATGGAACCCTTGGGGAATCCCCGGAATTGGGTTCCGGACACTTCATTCCACGCGGTGGCGACGGATAAGATGGCTCAGACTTCGACTGCCGAAACGAACAGCGAACTGATCGGCTCGCATCATGGCCAGGTCAGCGCGGGCGATATCGCGGTCGGCGTGATCGTCGGCAGGACGTCGGAATTCTTCGACTTCTTCGTCTATGCGATCGCCTCCGTCATCGTGTTTCCCAAGCTGGTGTTCCCGACTCACGATCCGCTCGTCGGCACGCTCTATTCCTTCTGCATCTTCGCTTTGGCCTTCGTCGCGCGTCCGTTCGGCTCCGTGCTGTTCATGGCCATCGACCGCGCCTATGGCCGCGGCGCGAAACTGACGATCGCGCTGTTCCTGCTCGGCACGTCGACCGTCGCCATCGCGTTTCTGCCGGCCTATGGCGACATCGGAGCGGTCGCGGTGTGGCTTTTGGCGCTTGCCCGCATCGGCCAGGGGCTGGCGCTCGGCGGAACATGGGACGGACTGCCCTCGCTGCTGGCGCTGAACGCGCCGCAGAACCGACGCGGCTTCTATGCCATGATCCCGCAGCTGGGCGCGCCGATCGGCCTTATCGTGGCAAGCTCCCTCTTCGCCTTCTTCGTCGCCAACCTGTCGGCCGACGACTTCTTCTCCTGGGGCTGGCGCTATCCCTTCTTCGTCGCCTTCGCCATCAATGTCGTGGCCCTGTTCGCCAGGCTGCGCATTGTCGTCACGCCTGAATTCTCGAAATTGTACGAGAGCGGTGACCTGCAGCCGACGCGCATCAGGGACACGATCAGGGCGGAGGGCCACAACGTCGTCATCGGCGCCTTCGCGCCGCTGGCGAGTTTCGCCCTGTTCCACATGGTCACGGTGTTTCCGCTTTCCTGGGTGTTCCTGTTCACCAATGAGGGGCCGGCACGCTTCCTGATGATCGAGGCGGTGAGCGCGCTGTTCGGCATTGCGGCCATCGTCGCCTCGGGGCCGCTGGCCGATCGCGTCGGACGCCGTGCGCTGCTCGGCGGTTCGGCGATCGCCATCGCGACCTTCAGCGGCTTTGCCCCGCAGCTCCTGGACGGCGGCGCAGACGGCGAGGCGCTGTTCATGGTGCTGGGCTTCATCCTGCTGGGGTTGAGCTTCGGGCAATCGTCGGGCGTCGTCGCCTCGAGCTTTTCGCGGCAATATCGCTATACCGGCTCGGCGATCACCTCGGATCTGGCGTGGATGTTCGGCGCCGGCTTCGCGCCGCTCGCAGCCCTGCTGCTGGCCGGCAATTTCGGCCTCATCGCCGCCGGCGCCTATCTGCTGTCGGGCGCTGCCTGCACGTTGCTTGCCCTGTGGATCGACAGGCGCCGTCCGGCCGCGGACCGTCAGCCCGACTGATCCGCCCAGTTCGCGATTACGGATGGTGCGGTCGATTGCAAGGTCGAACCGGCCCGGCAGGCCATTGCCATGCTCGCCTGCCCAATACGGCATGCGTATTTTGCGCGGAAGGACCACAAAATGGAATCGAGCACCCTGCCGGCCAATCGGCCAGCGGGACACCGCTTCGCTTTGCGAGATGCAGTTATTGCGCTACCCGCACGATAAGTTTGCCGAAGTTCTTGCCTTCGAGAAGGCCCAGGAAAGCCTGCGGCGCGTTCTCCAGGCCATCCACTATATCTTCCCTGTAGCGGACCTGGCCGGACGCGATCCACCCGGCCATATCGCGATAGAAGACGGGGCGCTGGTCGACAAATTCGCGCTGGATGAAGCCCCTGATCGTCAGGCTGCGGTAGAGCACTTGCTGCATCAGCGTTGGCAGCCGGTCGGCGGCGGAAGCCGCGATGGTGTTGTATTGAGCGATCAGCCCGCAGACAGGCACACGCGCGAACTCGTTGAGCAGGGGAAACACCGCATCCCAGACAGGACCGCCGACATTCTCGAAATAGACGTCGATGCCATCGGGACAGGCAGCCTTTAACTGCTCGGCGAAATTGTCGGCCCGGTGGTCGACGACCGCGTCGAAACCGAGCTCCCGCCGCACGAAGGCGCATTTGTCGGCGCCGCCGGCGATGCCAACGGCGCGCGCGCCCTTGATGCGTGCGATCTGGCCGACAGCCGAGCCGACCGCCCCGCTCGCCGCCGCCACGACCACTGTCTCGCCGGCCTTTGGCTGCCCGATGGTGAGCAGGCCGGCATAGGCGGTAAAGCCCGGCATGCCAAGCACGCCGAGTGCGGTGGTGACTGGAGCCGCCGCGGGATCGAGCTTGCGCAGCCCGACACCGTCGGACAGGGCGAAGCCCTGCCATCCCGAGTGCGACAGCACGATATCGCCTTCGGCGAAACCGGCATGGCGGGATCTGACGACGCGCGCAACGGTGCCGCCCTCCATCACGCCGTCGATCTCGACCGGCTTGGCATAGGATTTGGTGGCGTTCATGCGGCCGCGCATATAGGGATCAAGCGACAGATAGAGGATCTGCAGCAACAGTTCGCCCTCGCCCGGCTGGGTGATCCCAACGGACTCGATGCGAAAATCGCTCGGCTTCGGCCGGCCTTGCGGTCGCGCCGCAAGCACGATGCGAATGTTCGTTTCAGTCGACATTGGCTGCTCCGTTTGAACAACGTTCCACGCGAAGAACAGGTGCGGCTATTGGGCCGGGATTCTCGTGCGGCGTCGATCCCTTTATACCGTCGTCCGGTGCAAACGTCCTCGTCGGATTCACCAGCTGCGACACCGCATGGTTGGAGGGTCGCCGCCGGGGGATGCTCGGGCTCAAGCCCGTTTCGGGATCTGGATGTCCTCGAGCAGAAGCGTCAGCGCCATGGCGACGAAATAGAGCGCCGCCACCCAGATGAACATCACGTTGAAACCACTCGAATAATGGGCGAGCACCACGTCGCGGGCCGCGGCCGGCAGGCTTGACGCCAGATGCGGGGTCAGCCCGGTCAAGCCATCCGGCAGCAGAGCGGCGGCATCGGCGGGAAGCTGCGAGGTCTGCCGGTTCAGAGTCCAGGTCATCACCGCGCCGTTCAGCGCCAGTCCCAGCGATGCCCCTATCGTGCGCGCCTGGGTGATCAGCGACGTCACCGCGCCGATATCCTGCAGTGGTGCGGCGGCCTGGATCGCCACGATCAGCACCTGGAACTGCAGGCCCATGCTGATGCCGAACAGGCCCATCATCACCGCCAGCACCCAGATCGGCGTGTGCGAATTGATGAAGACAAAACCTATCATCAACACCCCGCCAATAGCCATCGCCACCACTGGCATCCATTTGTAGCGGCCGGTCGCGGCAATCACCCGCCCGGCCACGATCGAGATGACCATCGAGGTCAGGGAAGCCGGCAGGAATAGGAAGCCGACTTCGGCCGGACTGAGCCCGGTCAACGTCTGCATGTAGAGCGCGAAATAGAAGAACATGCCGAGCGTCACCGATCCGGCAACCACCGACACGCCCGAGACGATGCGCACTGTCGAATTGCCGAACAGCCGCAAGGGCACGATCGGCTCCTCGGCCCGCCGCTCGACCAGGATGAACGAGGCGATTGCCGCCAGCGCGACGACCGGCAGCACGAAGGTGAGCAGGTCCGGCCCGGCGGGGTCGAGCACATGATAGCCCCAATAGACGATTGCCGTGGTGCCGATGGCCAGCAGCAAGCCGCCCAGATAGTCGATGCTGTGCCTCTTCTCGTTGAACCGGCTGCGCATGGCGAATGCCAGGATCGCCAGCACGACGATGCCGATCGGCAGATTGACCAGGAACACCCAGCGCCACCCGAACAGGCTGGTGATATAGCCGCCGGCCAAGGGACCGAGGACCGACGACAGGGCGAACACCGCCGAACTGTAGCCTTGGTATTTGGCGCGGTCGCGCGGCCCAAACAGTTCGCCGATCATGGCGAAGGCCGAGACCATCAGGCCGCCGCCGCCGATGCCTTGCAGGACGCGCGCCGCGATCAGGCTCTCCATGGACCAGGCCATGCCGCAGACCAGCGAACCCAGCAGGAACAAGGCGATCGCCGTCAACACCACGTTCTTGCGGCCATACATGTCGCCAAGCTTGCCGTAGAAGGGCGCGACGGCGGCGGTGGACAGCAGATAGGCGGCGCCGACCCCGCCGAACAGATGCAGGTTGCCGAGTTCGCCGGCAATGGTGGGCAAGGCGGTAACGACGATCTGCATGTCGATGGTGGCCATGAACATGGCGATCAGCGCGCCGCAATAGACGACCAACGTCGTCATGTCGGGCTTGGCCACGGCCTCTGCGGGCGGCGCGTCCGGGAGGGTCGAGTCGATGCTCATGGGGTATCTCCGACGTTCGGGGCCGGTTTATGTGCCCGCAGCAGATATATGTCAATATCAAATATATGCTATAAGCATGTAATTGACATCGGCATATATTTTTGCTAGCGCGCTGTGACATGAGCAGCAACGATACCGGGCCGGGCAAGGCCGATCGATTTTCTGGCGTATGCCAGACGCATGGCGATCAGAATCTCGCCGATCTGGCGCGCAGCAACGGCCTGTCCGAAGCGGCGGCCGACGCCGTCGCCGCAATCGATGCGGTGCTGAACAAGGTACGCCGCTCCATCCAGCGCCGGGACTTCGGCCGCTTGATCCTGGCCCGCATCGACCCTTCGCTGGAGGTGAGCCATCTCGATGTCATCATCGCCATCGCGCACAATCCGGCCGTCGGCGACGCACCGCCGGACGAGGTGACGGTCGGCAACATCGCCGAGCGCCTGGGGATCGACCCGTCCCGCGCCAGCCGCATCTCGGCCGATATCGTCGAGCGCGGCTACGCCTTGCGCGTCGCATCGCAACTCGATGCCCGCCGCATTTGCCTCAGGCTCACCGCCAGGGGCGAGCGCCTGGTGACGGCGGTGCGCCAGACCAAATGGCGGATTTTCGCCGAGGCACTGGCGCAATGGGACGAGCAGGAGTTGGTGACGTTCGCCACCCTGCTGGAACGCTTCGCCGGCTGGGCGATCGATGAAGCAGGGATGAGCAGGGCCGCCGACGCCGTCAAGCAGATGATGGACGAGACGGAACCGGTGTAGGGCCTGCCGGGTTCGACCGCCAGCCGGAGTTGGCACGAACCGATGAAGCGCACGACAGGCGCGCGCATGGATCATTGCCGCCGAAGGCGATAGAGCTGGCGAAGAGTTGTCCGTGCCCATCCTTGGCGGATGCCAAGTGCAGCGCTCGCCACCATGAAATTCTCCGCCGTCTTTTTGTGCCGGTGATGCAGCGCGATGGATCGCATCATTCGAAAAGATGCTCGATCCGTTCACTGAGCTTGCGCAGTGTTCTTTTTTCTCCCCCGAAAATAAGTCTGTGGATATTGGCCTGGCGACGAGAGCGTGTCGTATCCACCAAATGAAAGGTGCGTAACGATAAGCAACTTGGCTCGGGGGACTCATGAAACGGTTGCTTGTTGGCGCGGCAGTGCTTGTCGCGAGTGTCGTCGGCGCGGATATTTCTTCTGTCTCTTATATTAGCCGAAGTGCAGGAATGGCAGCACTCGCGCAGGAGAACCAAAGCTCTTCGACGACTCCAGGAAATGCTGCCGCCGGCTACGGCAATGGCGGGGCGGCGCTGGGAACCGGCGGCCAGGCCGCGGGCAGCCCGTCGAGTTCCCCGTCGGCGCAGTCAGCCGGAGATGGTTCATCAGGGACCGGCAGTCCGGACGCTGCGGCGAAGGTCGGCGCCAGGCCGGCCGAGGCCAAAGCCGGCGACGGCAGCAGCACTACGGATGGCACCAAGGCGGCCGACACCGAGACGGCGAAGACCACGGACACCGAGGCCGCCCCGGAGGAGTCGTCGGCGCAGGCAATGGCTGCCGCGACCACGACGACCGACAGCGGCGATCCCGAGGCGATCGGCACACCGAAGGTTGATTTGCCCAAGGCGGCCGGCAACGGCAATCTCGGCTATTCGATCGGCATCGACGTTCCCGCCTTCCACGGCATCGAGCCGCAGATCGCGCTCAACTACAATTCCTCGCGCAAGACCAAGCTCGGCGGCCTCTACCAGGGCTGGCTCGGCTATGCCTGGGGTCTCGATGGCTTCGACGTCATCGAGCGGGCGAGTCCGGGCTATGGCATGCCCGAGTTCCTAGCGACCGATATCTTTCTGCTCGATGGCCAGCCGATGTTTGTTTGCACGACCGGCATGGTTTCGCCGTCCTGCTCGAACGGCGGCAACCATACGACCGAGAATGAAACCTATCGCCGCATGGCGTATAGTTCGGCAGCCAATGAATGGAAGGTGACCGACAGGGATGGTACGGTCTCGACCTTCCAGTCGGTGGCGGCGGTCGCGGGCATGGCGGCTTCTGACCTTGCCACGAACTATCGCTGGCTGCTGACCTCGGTCACCGACACCAACAACAACACCGTCAGCTACAGCTACTCTTGCCCGGCGAGCCCGGTCTGTTATCCCAACATGATCACCTACAATAGAACGGTGATCGGTTTTCATTACGAGACGCGGCCCGATACGATCCTGATGGGCAATGGGCGCGACATCTCCGAGACGACCCGACGCATCAAGTCGATCAGTGTCTGGGTCAACAACGTGCTGCGCACCGCCTACAAGCTCACCTACGACCAGGCGCCATTCTCCAACGCCTCGCGGCTCACCGCTGTCACGCGCTACGGCAGCGATGCGACCGTCGCCGCCGACGGCACCATCACCGGCGGCACCGCGAAGGTCATGGCCCAGATGAGCTATCAGAATACCGATGGGGTGTATGGGACGGTGGCGTCCGACATATATGGCGGTCAACCCCTCATTTGGGGAGACAGCGCCCACGATAAGCCGCGCGAGGTTGGTGATCTCAACTTTGACGGGCGCGATGAAGTTTACGGCGACTATATCGAATCCAAAACCACCCGTAGCGGCGGCAGCGGCGGCGAAACGACAACCACAAAAAGAATCTACAAGAGAGTAATCCGATTTGATGCCAGCGGATCGCGTGTGGACAGCAAGACGATACAGATAGACACTTTGGCACAGGATCCGCCGGCCTACGCCGGATGGGACTTCTCAGGCCCCGGGCGTTTCCTTGGCTCCAAGAATACCATGGATTTTTTTCTTTATGACAACAAGGTCACCAGCACAAACAACCAGGGTACTCCTATTTTCTATTCACCGACCGGTGCTCTCCTGCTGACCGACAGTCAGTTGGGTATGACGAAGGTGGACTGCAAACCCACGCCACCATCTGGATACGAAGTCGACTGTAATGCAGTTCCAGCGAGCGTGACGGCACCATATCCTGACAGCATTTCCTTTGCCGCGGACGCAGACGGCGACGGCATCGATACGGTGAACATTCATGACTACGATGACCATGAGATCGGTGTCGGCGATTTCCTTGGCAATGGTCATCAACAGCCGCTCTTTCGCACGCCGGGTCCTGCCGCCCAAAAGGGCGTACTCTCAAACGGCAAGTGGCAGCGCAGCGGGACGTCATTCGGGATCAATTGTCCAACAGAGTTTTACCACGGCAGTGGCACCTGCGCGCTGGTTGACCTCAATGGTGATGGCGCGACGGACTTACTCCGCTACGACGGCAATGGCGGTAATGTCTGGCTATGGTTGTCTACCGGTGTTGGCTTCAAAAGCTATTCGGTTTCATCGATTTCTGCTGGATCCATAGTCTTGCGCGATTTCGACAATGATGGACGCATGGACGCCATCATTATACCTAGCCCGCTAACACCGCCGCCGCCCCAGAGCAAAGGCTCGGTCAAAGTCTATTCACTTCGTCCTTCATCGACAGCGGTGGCGCCGGTGCAGTTCACATTGGCGACGCCGATCACAGCCGGCGTCGTTATTGGCGACTTTAACGGCGACGGCCTGCCTGATTTTACCGACTACAGCAACATGTTCATTTCGAACGCTGGCACCGGCAACCCGAACCTCCTGAAGCAGATCACCACCGAACTCGGCGGCACGGTCGCGGCCGAGTACACGCCGTCCTCGACCTGGACGAACAACTACCTGCCGCAGGTGGTGCATGCGGTGACGAAGCTCTCCGTCAGCGACGGACGTGGTCAGACGGCGGTGAGCACCTATCAGTATGCCGGCGGCAAGTACGATCCGGCGGCGCGCAAGTTCTTGGGTTTTGCCTCGATCGTCGAGACCAGGCCGCTGGCCAATGGCGAGACGGCGCCCTCGACGGTGACGACCACCTATCGCCAGGATCTGGCGAGCTACGGCCTGCCCTCGCTGACGGTGTGGAAGGATGGTGCGGGTGTCGTGCACAAACAGGTCGCCGAGACCTACGCGGTCAACACGGCGGCAAAGCCCTACACCGTGCAGAACACGGCGACCGACACGACGTTCATCGAGAATGTCACGTACACGCTCCGGGTCGAGCGGGGCTTTGACGCCTATAACAATGTCGTCAGCCTGAAGGACTATGGCCGCACGGACGCCAGCGGCGACGAGACCTGGACCGAGCGCTTCTTCTCGCCCAACACCTCGGCCTACATCGTCTCCGCCCTGATTGCCGAGCGGACGCATGCCGGCCTGACCAGCACCGATCCCTATGTCGGCTACAGGCACAATTACTATGACGGGAATACCGACGTCTGGGCGGTGCCGACCAAGGGCAATCTGACCCGGGTGCTGACCGTCAGCGATGTCACCTCGACGCCGCAAAAGTCGGTGAGTCAGTACTTTACCTATGACAGCTATGGCAACAAGATCTCGGCCACCAACGGCCTCGGCCACAAGACCGAATGGGACTATGACGCCACCTATCACCTCTACCCCGTAACCGAGCGGGCACCGCGTTACTTCGCGACGGGCGGGCAGACGGCCGACACGCGCTTTGTCTCGACCGCCACCTACAATTCTGTCTGCGGCCTGCCGGCGACCAGGACCGACTTCAACGGCCTGGTGAAAACCTTCACCTACGATCCGTTCTGCCGTCCGTACCAGATCTCGCAGAGTGTGACCGGCGCCTATGTCAGGACGCAGTTCTTCGCCGAAGGCGATCCGAACAATCAGCGGTTGATCAAATACACGCCGCTGCCCAATGGCGCGGGTGAGGACTTTACCGTCTCCCGCTATGACGGGCTTGGCCGGGTCTATCGCGTGGAAGCCCCCGGCGATACCGCCGCTGCTCCAAGGCGCTTCACCGAGACCGACTATGACCCGCGCGGCAATGTGCTGCGCACCGCGTTTCCGCATTTCACCGACCAAACGCCGCAGTGGACCACCAACAGCTACGACTGGGCCGACCGGCTGACGAAGACCGTCAATCCGGATGGCAGCCAGCGCAGCTATCTCAACGACCTGGCCACCGCGCCCACCACCACCCCGCGACTGCATGGCACGACAATGACCGACGAGCTCGGCCACCAGACCCGAACGGCATGGTCGACGCGTGGCGATGTCGCGGGCGTGGTTCGTGACTTCGCCGGTCTTCAGCTGGCGCAAACCCGCACCTTCGACGTGCTTGGCCGGCTGGTCGGCCTTACCGACACCAGCGGCTCGACCTGGACCTACACCTACGACATGCTCGGCAACCGGCTGTCGGCGACCGATCCCGATCTCGGCACCTGGACCTATGTCTACGATGGCGCCAACCGGCTGATTAAACAGACCGACGCCAGGGGCACGGTCACCAATCTCAGCTACGACCAGATGGACCGGCTGACGCTGAAGACGGCAACCGCACCTGGCGGCAGCCCGGTTGTGCTGACCCAGAACACCTATGACCAGGCGGCTCCAAGCTATTGGTACAATATCGGCCAGCTCACCACCTCGGCCAATGCGACAGCGGCGCACAGCTACAATTATGACGGGCTCGGCAAGCTCGGCCGGCATGACACGACCCTTGCCGGCCTGACACACATCACGGTCGATATCCATGACAGGTCCGGCCAAATGATCCTGAAGAATTATCAGGCGCCGTCGGACCTGTGGTTCGGCACTTGGGACGACCCGCTGCAATACACCGCCGGCAACAGGCTCTACTCGGCTCCCGGCTTCATCACCTCGACCGTCTACGAGGCCGATGGCCAGACCAAGGAGATCACCTACGCCAATGGCGTGAAGACAAGCTTCACCTATTCGCCGACCCGCCGCTGGCTGACGCGCGTCACCACGTCCAAGGGCGCCACCATCCTGCTCGACGACCAGTATGCGCGCGACGCTCTCGGCCGCATCACCACCATCACGGGGCGGACACCCTCCGGCAGCTGGACCTATGGCTATGACAATGCCGACCGGCTGACCTCAAGCATCAACCTGGGCAACACCAGCTTGAGCGAAAGCTTCGTCTATGCCGCCAACGACAACATGCTTTCGCGCAGCCGCGTCGCCGGCAGCTATGTCTATCCCGCGGCCACATCCCCTCGCCCGCATGCACCCGTCAGCGTTGGCGCCAATGCGATGGCCTATGACGCCAACGGCAATCTCACATCGGACGGCAGCCGCACGCTGAGCTGGGACGAGGCCAACCGGCTGAAGACGGTCAGCCTGGCTTCCAACACCGTCAACCTTGCCTATGGTCCTGACGGAGCACGGGCAAAGAAAACATCGAGCTATGCGACGACGCTCTATCCCGACGCCGATGTCGAGATCAATCCGGCGACGCCGGGCGCGGAAATCTACACCCGCTACCCCCATCCCGACATCAAGGTCGTCAACGGCGTCAAATATTTCCTCCATCGCGACCACCTGGCCTCGGTGCGCATGGTCACTGATGCCTCGGGCGCCATCGTCGAGCAAACCAACTACGCCACCTACGGCGAGCGCCTCAACACCGGCTTCCAGACCCAGAAGAGCTACATCGGCGAACGCTTCGATGCCGAGACCGGGCTGCTGTATCTCAACGCGCGCTACATGGATCCGGTGCTGGGGAGGTTCATTTCGCCGGATGGCTGGGATCCGACCAAGGAGGGCGTCGGTACCAACCGATACGCGTATGCACTGAACGATCCGGTCAATAAGAGTGATCCGAATGGGCATTCTGTCGAGACAAACGAGCCTGACTCGAAATTCAACTCGATCAACGGAACGTTAGCACACGACAAATTGGCAGGCAGCTTGGCGGGCGGTAATAGTAAAGGGCATCAATTCACACCAGAAGTTAGCATAAAGCAGATGGCAGATGATTTAGTTGGATTCATTACAAGTCGAGGTAAATTAGGTCTAAAGAGCAGACCAGACGCCATCCAGATAACAGGTCCAAAATCGGCCAGCTACTTCGATTGGAAGCCGGTAACACACGTATACCGTGCCGACCTTCAGGCAAAAGACGCCGCTCAAGCTAGCAAATGGGAGGCTGCAGCGAAGGCTTTGGGTATCGATTTGCGCCCAGCAACGCCTGACGAGATTTCTAAGGCAGTAAAGGATCGGGCCGTCATCGGCCAGATAGTTGGAACCGATTTGAGCAATTACGATGTTATTACTTACACAAGCAAAATACATGGTATCGCGAACTATGATCTCGTAAAGACCAATACTAACGTATTTGACAACGCACGACAAAATGCGAGCAATTGGGCAAATGATGCGCTAAACGGACTTATTCAGGGGATTGAAAGAGGTCCACCAATCGCCATGCCAGGCCCAGTCGGCCGTCCACGACCGCGCTTACCATAAGCGACTAGAGGAGAGATTACGTGACTGATGCGAGAATGCAGGGCTTGCGGGATCTATTGGCTGCACTTTTGCGTGATTTTGACAGCCACGGAGGTGGCTTTAGCGGAATTAGTTATAATTCTCCGTGGCTTATGGCGACAGATTTTTGGGCGAAACGCTCCGGGTGCTTTGTCGATGAGCTTAAAGAGATGATAACAAAAATACGCAGTGCCGACCTTTGCGGGATTAAGCCAGATAATAAAAATAGAGAGATATTTGAGAATTTCAAGAAAGCTGTTGAGAGTTGGAGATTGGAGGTTGACTATAGCACCTCTCCGCTGCGCTTGACTTCAAATGACATGAAGATATCCAATTATAGGCACCTAAAACCGTATATTTTTAATACGATTCCATCGATGAATCTGGATCATCCGACCGTAGAGTTTGATGGCAGCGATTTGGTTTTCTCAGGTTTTTTGAATGATAGGTTTGGCCATCGAGTGTCTATGCGAATGTCGGTGAAAACCAGATACGGGGGTAAAATTTGGTTGAGTTTTCGTTTTCCGTATTTTGGACAAGGCGAGCCAGCTTTACTTACTCACAATGACCTCACCGCTCTAACCCTTAGAAATCAAGTAAATTTTCCGGAAATTCCTGAGCTTGATTGGATTGCTCCTCGTGAGCATACGAATTCTGATATCATTGACTCCGTTCTTGGTATTATACGAGCTATTTCGCAATACCTTATTCCCACATGGCATTAGGAATTACGTTGTGAAGGAATTACGGTGACAGTGCACTTTTTACCCTGTTCGCCTGGCTGTCGCTGCGTTTAGATCAACCGCATGGCTCGCCTTGCCCGTATCGTCGTTCCCGGTTTGCCGCATCATGTCACGCAGAGGGGCAATGGGCGGGCCAAGGTGTTTTTCACGCCCGAAGCTACGCGCTCTACAAGACCCAGCTGGTCGAGCATTCTCGCGCTGCCAATGTCGGCATCTGGGCGTGGTGCCTGATGCCGAACCATGTTCACCTGATCCTGACGCCGGCCGACCCGGACGGCCTGCGGCGCGCGCTGGCCGACCCGGACGGCCTGCGGCGCGCGCTGGCCAAGGCGCACCGCGCCTATGCCGGCATCATCCATGCTCGGCAGAAGAAAACCGGACATTTCTGGCAAGGCCGTTTCGGCGCCGTCGCGACGGACGAGGACCACCTTTTGTCGGCGGTGCGCTATGTCGGATTGAATCCTGTGCGCGCAGGGCTGGTGAAACAGGCGGCCGACTGGCCCTGGTCAAGCGCTTCGGGCGCACCTGACACGCGAGCCCGATGCGTTGCCGATCTGCAGCCAGTCAGCGTAATTCCATAGGTGGAGCCGTCCGATGGTCAAATCGTATTCAGAATCTGACGTGAAAATACTAACGGACGCGCTAGGGCATATAGCCAGCAATCCAAGGATGCATATCGGAGATAAGTACGCTCCAGAAAATCTAATTGCAAGACTAGTTGGAGATTTGATGCTGGCTGGATCTAATAATATTGCAGTTGAAAGACATAATGACTGGTGGAAAATATCATCAGATATCGACTGGCTTCGAGAGAAAGATGGTTCTATATCTTATGACGAGTTCTACTCCTTCGTTCCGATAATTGGAGCAGAACTATTCAGGGATAAGGCGAGCGTTATACTTAACGCCTTCTCAATTGCCCTTGTTACAGTTGGACCCGATGGACTAAAAGTAATAAAGGGAAGTTACGAGAACGGAGACCTGCCGCTGGGCGATAACTATATTAAAGATGTTATCGGCAGAGAGTTGCTTGTAAAGCTTCCCTCCGAAATTCTCATGCCCCCGACAGAATTACGGTGACAGTGCACTTTTTACCCTGTTCGCCTAGCTATCGCCGCGTATAGATTGACCGCATGGGAATACGGTGACAGTGCACCTTTTCCCATGTCGTCCGTCCATGCCGCGTGTAGATTGACCGCTTGGCTCGCCCTGCCCGCATCCTCGTTCCCGATCTGGCATCGCGCGCGATGCCACCGGCCTCAGCCTGGCGGAACGGCGCAACTACGATCCGCTCGGCCGCTTGATCGGCGTCATCGATCCCGGCGGTTCGAACTGGACCTATACCTACGACATGCTCGGCAACCGGCTGTCGGCGACCGATCCCGATCTCGGCACCTGGACCTATGTCTACGATGCCGCCAACCGGCTGGTCAGCCAGACCGATGCCAGGGGCACGGTCACCAATCTCAGCTACGACCAGATGGACCGGCTGACGCTGAAGACGGCAACCGCACCTGGCGGCAGCCCGGTTGTGCTCACCCAGAACACCTATGACCAGGCGGCTCCAAGCTATTGGTACAATATCGGCCAGCTCACCACCTCGACCAATGCGGCAGCGACGCACAGCTACAATTATGACGGGCTTGGCAAGCTCGGCCGGCATGACACGACGATTGCCGGCCTGACGCACATCACGGTCGATATCCACGATCGCTCCGGCCAAATGATCCTGAAGAATTATCAGGCGCCGTCGGACCTGTGGTTCGGCACTTGGGACGACCCGCTGCAATACACCGCCGGCAACAGGCTCTACTCGGCTCCCGGCTTCATCACCTCGACCGTCTACGAGGCCGATGGCCAGACCAAGGAGATCACCTACGCCAATGGCGTGAAGACAAGCTTCACCTATTCGCCGACCCGGCGCTGGCTGACGCGCGTCACCACCGCGAAGGGCGCCACCATCCTGCTCGACGACCAGTATGTGCGCGACGCTCTCGGCCGCATCACCACCATCACGGGGCGGACACCCTCCGACAGTTGGAATTATGGCTATGACGATGCCGACCGGCTGATCTGGAGCACCAATCTGGGCAACGCCGTGCTCAGCGAGCAATTCGCGTATGCCGCCAACGACAATCTGATCTCACGCAGCCGTGTGGCCGGCACCTATGTCTATCCCTCGGCGGGCGCGGCTCGTCCGCATGCGCCAACCGCGGTCGGCAGTAAGACTCTCGCCTATGACGCCAATGGCAATCTCACCTCCGACGGCAGCCGCACGCTGAGCTGGGACGGGGCCAACCGGCTGAAGACGGTCAGCCTTGCCTCCAACACCGTCAACCTTGCCTATGGTCCGGACGGCGCGCGCGCCAAGAAGACCTCGAGCTTCGCCACGACCCTCTATCCCGACGCCGATGTCGAGATCAATCCGGCGACGCCGGGAGCCGAAATCTACACCCGCTACCCCCATCCCGACATCAAGGTCGTCAACGGCGTCAAATATTTCCTGCATCGCGACCACCTGGCCTCGGTGCGCATGGTCACCGATGCCTCGGGCGCCATCGTCGAGCAAACCAGCTACGCCACCTACGGCGAACGCCTCAACACCGGCTTCCAGACCCAGAAGAGCTACATCGGCGAGCGCTTCGATCCCGAGACCGGGCTGATGTATCTCAATGCACGGTATATGGATCCGGTGCTGGGGCGGTTTATTTCGCCCGATGACTGGGACCCGACGTTGCCGGGTGTTGGGACCAATCGGTATGCCTATGCCCAGAACGATCCCGTCAATAAGAGTGATGCCAATGGGCATGTTGCTGGCACGCCATCATCGGCGCAAGCCGCCAAGGACAGAGCGGCGGCAGCGGAGCAAGATCGAAAGCAAGCCGCGCTTGAAGCGCGCGCGAAGGCAATAATGACGGGTCGACGAGATTTCTACGACGCAGACAAGGACGCATATGAGCGCCTAAGCCCGAGAGTATCCGATGAAGTGGCTCGCCAGAGCGAACTCACCTCTTCAGGACGGGTGGACAACGCTGACGGTGCATTTGGGCTCATGCCGGGTCCAGGGGTTGGCATAAAAGCGGTGACCACCCTCTCCGAGTTAGCGATGGCGAAGGTAGCTGCTGGAAGGGTGTCGCTTCTTGAGGCACGGGCACTTGCCGCCCGCGATGTACTAGCGGAGTCGTTGGCTCCATTGAAAGGTCGGGCACCAGCGACCGTAACGGGCGGATACAACACGACAACCGGGCAGGTAGTGCTCGGGCGTGCGAGGGAGGAAGGTGCGCCGAAGACCATGTATTTGAGGCATTAGGAAGTGACAAAGCGGCTACACACTTTACTCCGGCAACGCGTCCACGAACTGGCAATGAGGTTCCGGTATGCGGACGCTGCGAAGCCCGCTATGGTCGAGGCGCGTTTCCTTCAGGTACTCAGTTTAGCTCTGACGGGTATTGAATATGACAACGTCGAATTATCCGATCGGGATAGATTGTGTCTGGATAGCATCGGATGCGGTAGGGGATTTGGGCGCCTTCACTACTGCTGGTGCAGGACCAATCCCATTGCGAGTACTGGATAACGATTGGCTGCCGATTACAGATATCGAAGAGGCAATATGCAAATTACCTTTGATATCCACGGGTAAAATGCTTATTCCAATCAAACGCCCAGACGATTTCGTAGCGATGGCAGCGCGCGGGTTTTTTGTCTATGACTGGCAAGATATAAGTCGCACGAACGCGAGGAAGATGGGAAAATATGAAAAGATTGCGTCTCCAAGTAAACCTCTAAATAGGGAATTTTTGCATGATGAATTGCGGCTCATTGCGTCATCTATTGTAATGTTAAATTTAAAATTCTCAGAAGTACGCGCTATAAAAATTGAAGAAAACTTCGACCCTACCGTCAACGCTCCCGAATTAGGGTGAATATCTTTCAGAATTACGGTGACAGTCCACTTTTACCCCGTTCGCCTGGCTATCGCCGCGCGTAGATTGACCGACGCCAGGGGCACGGTCACCAATCTCAGCTACGACCAGATGGACCGGCTGACGCTGAAGACGGCAACCGCACCTGGCGGCAGCCCGGTTGTGCTCACCCAGAACACCTATGACCAGGCGGCTCCAAGCTATTGGTACAATATCGGCCAGCTCACCACCTCGACCAATGCGGCAGCGACGCACAGCTACAATTATGACGGGCTTGGCAAGCTTGGCCGGCATGACACGACCATTGCCGGCCTGACACACATCACGGTCGATATCCATGACAGGTCCGGCCAAACGATCTTGAAGAATTATCAGGCGCCGTCGGACCTGTGGTTCGGCACTTGGGACGACCCGCTGCAATACACCGCCGGCAACAGGCTCTACTCGGCTCCCGGCTACATCACCTCGACCGTCTACGAAGCCGATGGCCAGACGAAGGAGATCACCTACGCCAATGGCGTGAAGACAAGCTTCACTTATTCGCCGACCCGCCGCTGGCTGACGCGCGTCACCACCTCGAAGGGCGCGACCGTTCTCCTCGATGAGCAATATGCGCGTGACAATCTTGGCCGCATCACCGGCACCACGGGGCTCACCGCCTCCGGCAGCTGGACCTATGGCTATGACAATGCCGACCGGCTGACCTCAAGCACCAATCTGGGCAACACCAGCTTGAGCGAAAGCTTCGTCTATGCCGCCAACGACAACATGCTTTCGCGCAGCCGCGTCGCCGGCAGCTATGTCTATCCCGCGGCCACATCCCCTCGCCCGCATGCACCCGTCAGCGTTGGCGCCAATGCGATGGCCTATGACGCCAACGGCAATCTCACCTCCGACGGCAGCCGCACGCTGAGCTGGGACGAGGCCAACCGGCTGAAGACGGTCAGCCTTGCCTCCAACACCGTCAACCTTGCCTATGGTCCTGACGGAGCACGGGCAAAGAAAACATCGAGCTATGCGACGACGCTCTATCCCGACGCGTCCGTCGAGATCGACCCGGCGACACCGGGCGCGGAAATCTACACCCGCTATCCCCACCCCGACATCAAGGTCGTCAACGGCGTCAAATATTTCCTCCATCGCGACCACCTGGCCTCGGTGCGCATGGTCACCGATGCCTCGGGCGCCATCGTCGAGCAGACCAACTATGCCAGCTACGGCGAGCGCCTCAACACCGGCTTCCAGACCCAGAAGAGCTACATCGGCGAGCGCTTCGATCCCGAGACCGGGCTGCTGTATCTCAATGCGCGGTATATGGATCCGGTGCTGGGGCGGTTCATTTCGCCGGACGATTGGGATCCGACGTTGCCGGACGTCGGTACGAACCGATACGCCTATGCTCAGAACGATCCGGTCAATAAGAGTGATCCGAACGGACATGCCATCGATCCGAACGAAGGCAAGGAGCCCCTGGGGGCTGAAGGGGGCTCCAAGGCGGCAGACAGCAGCACGAAGTCGAAAGATCTGCAAGCAGCAGGAGACAAGGCTGCAAAAGGCCTAGAAAATGTCAAAGATAAGAAAAAGAATGAAGTCGGCCAAAAAGTTGCGGATGTTCATATTGTTTACGGAAAACAGCGAGTGGACAGCAAGAATGTTTTTGGTCACGTCTCGGTCTTGGTCGACGGAAAAGGTGTTTATTCCCCAGGAACCGGAACGCCGTTCGGATCTTCGGCGAAGGATTTTATGGGCCAGCAGATACCTGTTAGAGATCAGGTCGTAACCACAATAAAAACAACAAAAGATCAAGATGAGAAGATTGCAGATTATTATGTGAAGAAAGGTGATCAAACTGCGCCTATGCTGACAAATAATTGCGCTGATCAACTTTCGTCCGCTTTAAAATCTGCTGGGATAAACATCAATAGTGGATTTCCCGTAGGCACACCGGCAGCTCTCAACGATAATCTTGCGGAAAGTCTATCGGTTCCGAGTCGCACAATAAACATTTCTAGAGGCAGCATGAGCGCAGATCAAGCCCTTTCAAGAATTGGATATTCACAATGAGGATTATCAAGATATTTTCTGTGATCTCGATCACAGCTATAATTAGTGGATACTGCGATAGAGGAGGCGATTTATTTGACGCGATAATCTCTAAAAATACAGATAAAGCCGAAGCCGCGCTAAAAAGTGGCTACGATGCGAATTGTACGACGACTGACGGAGTTACTCCGTTGTTGGCAGCAGTTAACGGAAAAGACATTTCTATGGTCGAGTTAATTTTGAAGTATAATGGCAATCCCAATACGACATACGGAGGAGCAAGCCCGCTTTACTTTGCAGCAATTGCCAATTGCGTCGAGTGCGCTCAAAAAATAATCTCTTATGGAGGGCGATTTTTAGCTGATCCGGTACAGATTTCATATCTTAAAAACTACAAACACACAGAATCTGCTTTCTGGCAGAGTATTATATCCAAAGACTCTAAAAAAAATTAGAATTACGGTGACAGTGCACTAATTGCCTGCCATGCCTGCTATGGAAGTCCGTCACTCTTGGTTTGAGTATATGGCTCGCCTTGCCCGTATCGTCGTTCCCGATCTGGCGCACCACGTCACGCAACGTGGCAACGGGCGCGCCAAAGTGTTTTTCACCCCCGGGGATTACGCGCTCTACAAGACCCTGCTGGTCAAGCATTGACGCGCCGCCAATGTCGGCATCTGGGCATGGTGCCTGATGCCGAACCATGTGCATTTGGTCCTGACGCCGGCCGATCCGGACGGCCTGCGGCGTGCGCTCGCCAAAGTGCACCGCGCTTATGCCGGCGCCATCCATGCGCGGCAGAAGAAAACCGGTCATTTCTGGCAAGGCCGCTTCGGCGCCGTCGCGACGGACGAGGACCACCTGTTGTCGGCGGTGCGGTATGTCGGGTTGAACCCGGTGCGCGCAGGGCTGGTGAAACAGGCGGCCGATTGGCCCTGGTCAAGCGCTTCGGGCGCACCTGACAGGTGAGCCCGATGCGTTGCCGATCTGCAGCCAATGAGGGACCGCCTGCCATCGTCCAGCGGGCTGTTCGACCTGGCCGAGACGGATGCCGCGACCTTCGACGCGCTACGCAAGGCCGAGAGCATCGGCCGGCCGGTGGGCGGCGAGGCGCTTCTTAGCCGGATTGCCGCGCAAACTGGAAGAGCTGTGAAACCAGGGATGCGAGGGCCGGTGGGGAAAAATTAGTGCACTGTCACCGCAATTCCGGGTGGGGACGATGATGCAAAATCCAAAGGAAAAAAGATAGCAGCGGAACAGCCGCAACCCCGCCTGGTGGCCCGGATGACGAGAATGCCGATAAGGCGAAACTGACGTCAAACCCAAAGCACCATCCCAATTCAGAAAGTCCGGAGCCAAAGAATGTCAAGGAGCTGTACGAGAAATCTATACCTGATAAGACGAATGTGCGCTGGGCAAAGGATGTGGATGGGACAGTTCATAGATTTAGTCGGCCGAGCAATGGGGAGACACACTGGAACGGTTCAACCACCGGCACAGATCCAATAAAGAGTCAAAATGTCCCGCAAGAAATAAAAAACGCTCTTGGAATAAAATGGTAATCAAATGATATTTGGAAATGTACAAAAGTTTGCTGTAGAAAGCGTGGTTAAAGATTTTTATAGCGCAGAGAGCTTGATGGCCTTGGGATTTTTCAACATTCATATAAATGGAATTCGATATGGTGTGCATGAGAGAGATGCCTCCATGCTTGGCTGTTCATATCACGAAGTTAAAAAAAGAATATCTAATAGAGGGAGGCATATTTCGCCGTTTGGTAACGATTTCAACGCGTCGGATTTGGTTGAATCTTATCAAAAATCTAACTACGGCATTGGACGTCTACGCGGACCGTTTATTGGAATGAAAGAGGCGCATGTCGTCGACTTAATCTTGAAAAACAATTTGATATGGGCACCAGACGGCGATGAGGCTTTCGACGACGGTGGTCACATATTCCATTTTGATCTCAAAGATTCGGTTAGATTGATAGGATTCAAAAACAAGCCAATTGCAGATTCTATTTCTGATCTCACGTTGGGATCGGACTATTTCTATGCGACGTTGTCAGATTGGTCAATTTCGTTTCTCGAAAATTGGGAGAAGAATCGGTAGTTTCAGTCGTGGATGCCGATAGGATGTTCCTTTCAAAAATACATGCGAATTATATTAATATCCCGGTGTTTGCGGGTGTACAATTCACATATTTAGTCACCTGGGTGGGCTCGGAGATGGCGGAGACTTTCGCCTAACGTGAGAGAACGCGCGTTCTGAGCGGCGGTAACAGTTGATTTTAATCATGGTGACCATACACATTTTGAATAACCAGGGCACAATGCTTTCTTTACCATAGTTCGGGAGGCAGCATATTTGAGCCAAGGGCGTGCTCGGCGGCGCGGCCTATTTGGCACATCGCGGTCTCGGGTAGCATTTCGCTGTTCTGGTCGAGGCATAAGTGCCGGTCCGTCCCAGTCGATATCATTGACGCTTCCGTTTCCCCCAGCCGCTTACTGCCCTCCACCACCTACCCTGTGGATAGACCCCAAACACCGCCATCATTCCCGACATCCGCCAGCAAGAAGCCCTAGACTGAGGCTCTTGGGGAATCGGGTGGATGTCGAGCAAGCCGAGTCGTTGCGTCGTGTTGTTCACGCTGCTGGCTGTTGCCGGCTGCACCTCCGCGCCGGGCAAGGACTTCTTCACCGAGACCATCGACAGCCTGCACGCCAAGAACTCGCCCCTGCGGGCGGGCTATAGCGGGCCTGCCGCCGTCACTTCGGCGTCGAACGCGGCACAGCGCTTCAACGGCGCGCAATATCAGGGCACCGGCCAGTTCGTCTCGTCGGGCGCCCCGGTCACCAAGGTGACGAGCGATGGATCCGGCAAGTTCGAGCTCAATCTGGTCAACGCGCCGATCGCCGACGCGGCCAAGGCGGTGCTGGGGGATGCGCTGCACCTCAACTACATCGTCGACCCGCGCGTGCAGGGCACGGTGACGCTGCAGACCTCGCAGCCGGTGTCGCAGGATGCGCTGGTCGATATCCTGCAATCGGCGCTGGCAGTGAACGCCGCCGGCATCACCAGCCGCGGCGGCACTTACCAGATCGTGCCGCTGTCGGAGATCATGGCCAGCACGCCGCCGGTCAGCGTGCCGTCGACCTCGCCGTCCGGCCCCGGCGTCAAGGTGCAGGTGCTGCAGCTGCAGTTCATCGCCGCCGACGAGATGAAGACCATTCTGGAACCGATCACCCGCCAGGGCTCGGTGCTGCGCGTCGATTCCACCCGCAACATCATCACCGTCGCCGGCAGCGACAGCGACCTCAATGCCATCCGGGAGGCGGTTTCGGTGTTCGATGTCGACTGGATGCGCGGCATGTCGGTGGCGCTGCATCCCCTGAAGACCTCCAAGCCGGAAGCGGTCGCCGCCGAACTCGATTCGATCTTCGGCACCAAGGACGGGCCGGGTGCCAAGCTCATCCAGTTCATCCCCAATGACAGGCTGAATTCGGTGCTGGTGATCACCTCGCGCCCGGCTTATCTGGCGCGGGCGGCGACCTGGATCAACAAGCTCGACAGGCTGGCCGAGACCAATGAAAGCCAGCTCTTCGTCTACCAGATCCAGAACCGGCCGGCCAAGGAACTGGCATCGGTGCTGAGTTCGGTTCTCGGCACCACGGTGAAGACCGAAGGCCAGTCGGGCGGCTCGAACGTGTCGCCCGACCAGACGCCGATCGCCATGCAGTCGGACGGCGTCACGCCGGCGCCGCTGACCGGGCCCTCGCCCTCGCTGCCGCAGCAGGACAACGAGGCGCCCGCCCATGCCACTGTCGTCGCCGATGTCGAGAACAATGCGCTGCTGATCCAGACCACGGCGCGCGACTACCAGCGCATCGAGCAGATCCTGACCAAGGTCGACGTGCTGCCGACGCAAGTCATGCTGGAAGCGGTGATCGCCGAGGTCACGCTCAACGACGACCTGAAATACGGCCTGCGCTGGTTCTTCGAGAATGGCGGCACCAAGGTCTCCGTGACCGACGTGGCCAAGGCCGCCGCGGCGGCCACCCTGCCCGGCTTCAACTGGAGCTATGCAACCGACAACATCCAGGTGACGCTCAGCGCACTTTCCAAGATCACCGACGTCAACGTCATTTCGGCGCCCACCATCATGGCGCTCAACAACCAAAAGGCGATCTTGCAGGTCGGCGACCAGGTGCCGATCTTGACCCAGCAGTCGCAGGACACCGGCAATGGCAGCGCGCCGATCATCAACTCGGTCCAGATGAAGGATACCGGCGTCATCCTGACGGTGACGCCGCGCATCAACAATGCCGGCAGGGTCATGCTCGACATCCAGCAGGAGGTCAGCAACGTCACCAAGACGGACAGTTCCGATATCGACTCGCCAACCATCCAGCAGCGCAAGATCCAGACGCGCGTGCTGGTCAACGACGGCGAGAGCTTGGCACTGGGCGGCCTCATCCAGCAGAACAACAGTGTCGACCGCAGCCAGGTGCCGATCCTCGGCGACATCCCGATCTTCGGCAATGCGTTCAAGCAAAAGAACGACACCATCAGGCGGACCGAATTGATCATCTTCATCCGGCCGCATGTCGTGCGCGACATCAATGAGGCCCGCGAGGTGACCGACGAATTCCGCGGCAAGATCAGCCTGCAGACGCCGATCCAGAAACGGCGCGGCGGCACCAAGCTGCAGCAGGATCTGAAGAGGCTGGCATATTGACGATGGCTACGCACCCCTCTCTCGTGCTTGCCGCCACGGTCGCCCTGGCGGCCGTTCTCGCCGCCATTTCGATCACCGATTTCCGCCGGCAGATCATTCCGGACGGGCTCAACCTGGCGCTCGCCGGCATCGGCCTTTCCTATCAGCTGGCGGCGGACGCCGAGGGGGTGCCGGTGCAGATCCTCTTCGCCGCCACGACTTTCGCGGCTGCCTGGCTGCTGCGGCGCGGCCATTTCCTGATGACCGGCCGGATCGGCCTCGGCCTCGGCGACGTCAAGATGCTGGCGGCCGCTTCGTGCTGCATCAGCCCGCTGCTGTTGCCGGTGCTGCTGTTCATCGCCAGCGCCAGCGCTTTGCTGTTCGTCGGCGGACAGGTGGCCGCGACAGGGCCGGCGGCAGCGCGGGCCCGCGTCGCCTTCGGTCCGTTCATCGCCATCGGCCTCGGCGCAAGCTGGGCGCTGGAGCAATTTGCAGGTCTAGACATGGGACTGCTCTGATGATGCGCTTTCTTCAACCCTCCGAAAACCTTCAATCCTCCGAAACAAAAGGCCGTGCTCGCGACGATCGCGAAAGCGGCTTCACCCTGGTCGAGCTTCTGGTCGTGCTGGCCATCATCGCGCTGATCGCCACGCTGGCGGCGCCACAGGTGCTGCGCTATCTCGGCGCGGCCAGGACCAATGCGGCCAAGGCGCAGATCCGCAACATCGAAAGCGCGCTCGAACTCTACTATGTCGACAATGCGAAATACCCGACCGACGAAGAGGGGCTCAACGCCCTGGTCGCGCAGCCGGCCGGTGAAACGCGCTGGAACGGGCCTTATCTCAAGGGAAGTACCGGCCTTAAGGATCCATGGGGCAGGCCCTACTCCTACGAAGTGAAGGCCGATGCCAGCGGCGTGGTCATTCGCAGCCTTGGCAAGGATGGCAAGCCCGACGGAACCGGCGAGGACCAGGATGTCACCAACTGAGGGCGGCCGGTGAGAGCGCGCTCAATTCGTGCGAGGGGGGCCGGCCAGATCGAGGCGGGTAAACCCTCGCGATGAATAGGCCGCGCCATCGCGTACCACCGAAAGGGTGAAGCGCACGGCGGCGGGCAGTCGCCGCGGCGCATTCCAGCCCGGCAGCCATGATGGCGGCGCCAGCGCGTTGTCGAGATATTCGAATTTCATGGCACTCACGCCGCCGATCAGCCGCACCGGTTCGCCGGGCACCGCTGCGCCGGGTTTGCCGCCGCGCCGCGTTTTCTGGACGATGGCCAGGGCGGGTCCCGTCTGGCCTCCGTCGCCAAGCGACACGGTAATCTCGCGCAATGCGGAGGATTTGAAACCGATCGCCTGAACGGCATTGAACTCGATCCGGGCAGCATCGCCGCCGAGATAGAGCACCTGGTCCGGCGACGATTTCGACAGGGGCAAAGGCTCGGCATGGCTGATCGCCGTTTCGAGGAACCGCGATGCGGCATCGGCCTCCATCTGGAACTCGGTTGCCTTTTCGATGCGCATCATCGTTCGGGCCTGGCCGAGAAAGACCACCATCAGCGATGTGATGACGCCGATCAGCGCCAACCCCACCAACACATCGATTAGCGCAAAACCCGCCACCGGTGCAGAGGGTTGCGGATGCGCATCGACGCCCAATGAAGAAGCACGCGCAAGATGACGGCGAACGGCGCGGGCCTTCGTCCGAGTGCGGGAGAGCGGCCAACTCATGGCGCGGCCGGGCCTTGCGCCGGCACAAAGGTCAGAAACGACCCGCTTGGAAACGCGCCGCCCGGCTTCTCGATGAGAACAGCGGTCACCTTCGCTTTCGCGACGTCTATCGTGCGGGTCTTCAGGGTCCAGCCGGGTTGCGCCGCGGTTTGTGCCCGGGCCTCGTAGTCGGCCAGCATCATGCGAACCGTTCTGGCCGCCTCGACCTGGCGCTTGGCCGCGGCAATGCTGCGGCTGGACAGCACGATCGACTGGCTGGCGATGCCCAGCACGAGCGCCAGGATCGTCATGGCGACGATCATCTCCAGGATCGAGAATCCATCTTCGGACGAGGATTGGGGCAATGGCCCGGTCATGGCAGGGTTCGCCATGTCGGAAGCCCTGTCAGCCAGTTGACCCCGATGCGCGCGGTCCGGCCTTTTTGCTGCAGCGTGATGTCCATGCCGGAAGCGCGGCCGTCGGGAAGGAAGGTCAGCACCGTCTGCCGGTCGGCGACGACAGTCTCCCGGCCGGTGATGACGGTCATTTTGACATCGTCCGGCAAGGCCAGGCTGTCTCGTTCGCCGAAACGGATGAAACGGCTACCCAGATCGACAAGGACCTGCTTCGGCCGGGCGGTGGCGATGGCCGATGTGCGCGACAGGCGCAGCCGCATGGTGATCTCGCCGGCCACCGTCTCCAGGCTCTTGGTGCGATAGTGGCTGACCAGCCCCGGTGCGGCGATGGCCGCGACAAGCGCCATGATGGCCAGCACCACCAGCATCTCGACCAGCGTGAACCCCGCCGTTGCGTCCGCCGGTGTGTTGGCTCCGGAAGCCGCGGTCATTTCAGCGCCAGATCGTTGATGCTGAGGATCGTCGTCATCACCGAAATGACCAGGCTGCCGACGAGAAAACCGAGCGAAATCGTCAGCGCCGGCGTCAACAGCTTCAGCACGGTGTCGATCCGCCGCGTCAGCGTCAGCTGAAGCATCCTGGCGGCGCGATCCAGCACCACGGGAAGCGCATTGGCCTCTTCGCCAAGGGAGACCAGCGACATTGTCGCATGGTCGAAAATCCCTGCCTTGACGATCGCGCCGTGCAGGCGGGCGCCATTGGCGACATTGTCTTCGATCGATGCAAAGCTTGCCGCCAGCGAACTCTGCCTGGAAACATTGGCGGCAAGGCCAAGCGCCTCGGTCATCGCCACGCCATTGCCGAGCAGCAGCGCAAGCGTTTCGAGATAGCGCGCGATCACGGCGTCCCTGACCAGCGCGCCGATCAGCGGGATCTTCAACAGCCAGCGCGAAAGCTGTCTTCTGGCGCCGGCGGAACGGGACAGCAGGAGATAACAAAGCAGGCCAAGCATCGCAGCCAGCGGGAAAATGAAGGGGTAGTCGCGGAACACCGTGCCGAAGGCGGAAAGCATGGTCATGGTGAACGGCTTGGGGGCCGATGAGCCCTCGAAGATCGGCTCCAGCGCCGGCACCAGGACCGTTGCCAGAATGACCAGCGCGCCGCTCATGACCAGGAGCAGGAAGGCCGGATAGGCGAGCGCCTCGATGATCGCGGCGCGGCGCTTGGCCGTCGCCTCGAACGTGTCCGCCAGCCGCTGGCAGATAAAGGCCATCTTGCCGCTGCGCTCGCCGCTGGCAAGCAAGGCGGCAACGTCCGGGGTGATGCCCGGCAGAGCGGCAAAGGCTTCGGCGATCGGCCGGCCGCCGGTCGTCAGGTCGAGCACCGATTGCAGTTGCTGGCGCCGCTGCCGGTTGGCTTCGCCGGAAATGACCGCGCCCAGGGCGCGGTCGACCGTGAAGCCGGCGTTCAGCAACACCGCAAGCTCGGAAAACAGTCGGCTGAGGTCGACCCTGCGGGTCAGCGTCAGCGCGCCGCGCCCCGGCAGGCGAAGCCGCGGCCTTTCGCCGTTCACGGGCGCAAGATGATAGGAGCGGCGGCCCTGCTGCGCCAATTTGCGGGCGGCGTCCTGTTTGGTCAACGCATCGAGAACGCCGGCCTCCATCGAGCCGTCGGCCAGATAGGCGCGATAGGCGAAGGCCGGCATCAGTCACCTCCCGCGAGATCGATGACACGGCGGACCTCGTCCATGGTGGTGACCTGCGATCGGGCAAGCGCGGTTGCGTGGACCGACAACGGCACGAGGTCGTCCTCGGCGGCAATGCGGCCGATCTCCATTTCGCCGGCGCCCTGATCGATAAGCTCGGCGATGCGCGGCGACACCTGCAGCATTTCATAGGTCACCGTACGGCCGCTGTAGCCGGAGCCGTTGCAGGTGCGGCAGGCCGGACCGGTCTGCTCCGCGCCCCGGCAGGTCGGGCAGATACGGCGCAACAGCCGCTGCGCGATGACGCCGCGGATCGTCGCGCCGAGCAGATAGCCGTCGATGCCCATGTCGCGCAGCCGCGTCAGCGCGCCTGCGGCACTGTTGGTGTGCAGTGTCGAGAACACGAGATGGCCGGTCAAGGCCGCCTGGACCGCGACCTGCGCCGTCTCGCGATCACGAATCTCTCCGAGCAGGATGATGTCGGGATCCTGGCGCAGGATCGAGCGCAAGGCAGCGGCGAAGTCGAGGTCGATCGCGGGATTGACCTGCAACTGGGTGATGCCGGCCATGCGGTACTCGACCGGATCCTCAACGGTGAAAATCTTGACGTCCGGCCGCGAACGCTCGGCCAGGATCGAATAGAGCGTCGTCGTCTTGCCGCTGCCGGTCGGCCCGGTGATCAGCACGATGCCATTGGCCGCTTGCGACATGTTGCGGATCTTGGCCTGCGCGGCACCGTCGAAGCCAAGCTTCTCCAGCTTCAGCTCGACGCCGGCGCGATCGAGAATGCGCAGTACGATGGCCTCGCCGTGAATGGACGGAATGACCGAGACGCGCAGGTCGACGTCGCGGCCGCGCACGGCAATACGCATGCGCCCGTCCTGCGGCAGGCGCCGTTCGGCGATGTTGAGCCGCGACAGGATCTTGATGCGGGTGGAGATACCGGACAGCATCGCGATCGACGCGGTGTCGACGGTGGACAGCATGCCGTCATGCCTGAAGCGGATGCGGACATGGTCCTCGAGCGGCTCGATGTGGATGTCGGTGGCTCTCGCATCGACCGCCTTGTGGATGGTCTCGGCGACGAAGCGCACGATCGGCGCCTCACGGGCAAAATCCTTCAAGCGCTCGAGGTCGTCAGGGCCGAAATCCAGGATTTCACCGTTGCTGCCGCCATTCGAAACGGCAGCCAGCGCTGATTGCTCGATGCGGTCGATGCATTCGGCGATCAGGCGCCTTGGCAAGATGCGCAGCGCCAGGGTCCGCTCATAGTGGAAGGCCAATGCATCGATGGTGGCCGAGGAGAAAGGATCCGCCACGGCGACGACAAGCCGTTCGGCGTCCATCTGCAGCGGCAGGATGGCGTTTTCCCTGAGATAGGCCAGCGGCACGCTTGCCAGCATTTCGGGGCTGACCTGTTCGGGGATCTCGACCGGCATCGGTGCGTCGAGGTAGCGGCTGAGGCTGCTGGCAAGCTCCTGCTCGCCGATCAGCCCAAGTTCCGTCATCACCGTATCGAACGGATGTCCCGAAGTTCGCGATGCCCCCAAGGCGCGTTGGGCGGCATGCGCGGTCAGCACTTTCTCGCCCTCGAGAAAGGCGAGAAACGCCTCGATCCCCTTCGTCTGGACGGCAGCGTTCATGAGCTCCACCCCCGCAGGATCTGCGCCGCCTCAGTGCCGAAAAGCACCTCGCAGCCGACGGTGCCGGCGACCGGCGGCAATGCGCCGGCTTCGGCGGCCGGGCTCCGGGAGACGCGCGAGAATGCCGCGCCAGTCGGAGATTTTTCGATGATGAACCCGGCCTCGCCCGCGATGCCGGAACCGTCCCGCCTCACCACCACTTCGACCGTATAGGCTGACGCATCGGCCACCGCCTGAACGACCGAAGCACTGGAGCCACCGGCAAGGGCGGCGCGCAGACGGTTTGGCGCGCGGTCGGCGCTGATCGTGCCACGCTTCGAGTTGACCGTGAAAACGCCATTCAAGGTCCGCAGGGGTATCGACGACAGTGCTGAAAACTCCTGCAGTTCGGATACGGATTCGAACGGCGCCTGCTTGTCCTCGGGCGGCCCGACGGCGCTTCTCGACCGCGGCAAGTCGGCGAACAGCTTGGCGTTGTCGCGAAACCGGAGCGCGGCCTTGGCCAGTTCGGTCGACGCCCGCTGCTCGAAGCCGAGCGCAGAGAAGCCGAGCTCGAGCAGGCGGTCATCCGCGGCATTGAGATCGATCAGCCCGCCATGATCCTGGACGCGCACGGCGAAACTGAACCCTGCCGACCGGCATGATGCCGGCGTGGAATCCAGCGGAAACTGTTGCCGGCCGGAGGTGCCGGTCAACATGCTCGCGACCACATTGCCGAGGCCTTCGGCCAGCAGCGACAGGCGCTCCTGTTCGACCTCGCTGTTGGCGATCATCAACCGTGTTTTGGCCGTCACGGCAAAGGGGACGACGATCGCCGAGACGATCAGCATGAACACCAGCACGGCAACCAGCGAGAAGCCGCTGCGGGCGCTTTCATCCCGCGAGCTGGTGCCCGCCCTGTCATGGGGAGCGCGGTCGCTCATAGTTGCGGTTCGCTCGGGAGTGACGGCGGCGCATTCTTCCATGGCGGATAAAGCGGGATGCGCGCCAGCTTGCCATCCCGCTCCAGCACGGCCTGATCCTTGTCGATCGCCGACACCCTCCAGCCGTCAACAGTGTCGCCACTGCCATACCAGACCGCGGCTTCGCTGCCGGCGACGCGCAGCAGCGCCTTCGCGGCGCCGCCGTGAATGCTGATGCCCAGCAGCGATGGGGCGACGGCCGGCGGGGCTTCGGGTGGTGGTGGCGCCGGCGCCGGCTCGACCGGCGCAACGGCAACCTCCACCGGAGGCGGCGCGACCGGCGGGGGCACGAATTTCCGGCGTGTCGGCGTGAACAGCGGGCGCTGGAACGTCTCGCTGAAATCGCCGGCTTCGGGAAATTGCAGCGATCCCGCCACCGAGGTTGGGCCGCCATCGTGCCCCTTGCCGGAGGCCACGGGTGTGATGTCGACAGGCGTATCGTAGAGCGCGACATTGACCAAAGCGAGGGCCGCGATCACCGCCGCAATCGCCAGGCCGGTGAATTTCCCGGTCATGGCTTGACCCCGGCGGGTGCCATCTGCGTTTGCAAAGGCCCGTAAAACAGGATCTCGGCGAAAAGCTCGGGGTCGCCGGTCCGTCCCGCCGCCGGCCTGACATCGGTGGTGCGCAAGGTGGCTTCGCGGATGAACAGCACCGGCAGCGAGGTCTCGATGGCGAGAATGGCGTTGTGGATGCCTTCCAGAGGCCCCGAAAGGTTGGCCCGCAGCCCGATGAAATCGACGCCGGCTTCGCTGAGCACCGGTGCATTGCCGGCAGACAGCACGCTGACCCCATTGGCGGCGGCAATCGCGTTCAGCCGGGTCTGCAGCCCGCCGCGGATGATGGCCTCGCTGCCGCCGGTGAGAAATTCGGGATTGGCCGCGGCTTCCGGACTGGCGGCGCCATCGAGGCGCTTTGCCAGCGCGGCCACGCTCTGCAGCTGGCCGAGAAGCTCGCGCTTTTCCTCGATCCCAGCCTGTGCGGAGGCGACGCTGTCGAACGCAGCGAACACCAGCCAGGCAAGCGCAGAGGCCGTGACCGCGGCGATCGCCAGCGCAATCAGGCGGCGGATCGTCGGCCTCGTGTTGAGGATGGCGGAGAGCATCGTCAGAGCGCCCCGATCTTGGCCGAAATGGTGAAGTGCTCGCCGTCCTGACCGGGAACCTTCACCACCGGCGAGGCGAATTCGGGCGCCGAAAACAGTGGCGAGGCGTCGATCGGCTGGATCAGCTCGGCGGCCGAGGTGGAAAAACCTGATATGGTCAGGTCGTCGCCCTTGGCCGAGAGATCGGTCAGCCAGGCCGTGTCGGGCAGCAGATGCGTCAGCTCGGCCCATACCCGCACCAGCGATGCCGTCGTCTTCTTTTCCAGGCGGATCTTTTCGATCCGCTCAATGCCGGCCTGGCGCTTCTGCAGCGAGGTGCGCGCCGCCTTGGCCAGCACCTGCGCATCGGCGATCTGCGTATCCAGTTCAGCCTCGGCCTGCCAGGCGCGCCAATGCGCATGCGCGAAGGTCACCAGCACGGCCCCGGCCAGCACCGAAAGGGCCGCAATCCAGGCGGTCCTGGCACGCCGGTCACGCGCCGTCGGCGGCCAGATGGCGGCGAGGCTCAGCGGATCGGCGCGCAGCGTGCCGGCCGGGTGCGACAGCGACAGGCAGCGAACGCACCCGCCGGCGCGGCGGACCGCGTCCAGCACGGCGGCAAGCGTCTTGGCCTTGACGACGTGGTAGACGCTGTCCTGCGCCGCCGTCGTGGCGAAGACGACATGCACCTGCGCCGGGTCGATCGGCGTCGAAGCCATAAGGTCGAGTTCGGCCATGTCGCGTGCCTGCCGAACAGGCAACCGCCGCACCGCGAGATGGCGGGGCAGGAACAGGCCTGGCTGGATGCTGATATCGAAGCTCGGCCGCCTGCGCCGAGACCCGCCTTGGAGCAGTGCCAGTATCTCGTCGGAGGAAGCCGTCAGCGTCAGCGGGATCGACTGGAACTCCGGCGCCTTGGCCTCGCGCACACGAATGCCGTCATCCGCCAGGCTGACGATCCAGTCGGCGGCGGACACTTGCTCTTTCCTGGGAACAACCCGCGTCCAGACCCCTCGCAGCTCATCGAGCCACCAGTCGAAAAAGTCCAGAAATTGCGCGTTGAATGTCGCCACAATCAACCACCCGCCGCCCCGGCTGATTCTCAGCCGGGGGTTTCAGGCCGAGACTACTACAGATGGTGGCGTGATGCGGATATTTGCGAAGGCGCAGGAGAGGGATTAGCCACAGCTTTTGTTGGAACGCCGGGGGATAGCGAGGGAGCTATGTGTCTTCCATCGGAAGGATGGGCCTACAATCCCGAACGACCCGAAGCCGGCAAGCCGCCGGCGTGAACCAGGGTCACTTTTCGCCCCGCCGAGCGCGCACCGCTTCCGGCCTGCCGGGCCACTCGGCTGGCTCTCAGCCATTCAGTCAGAGCGAGTCGTATATGGCTTCGATCAACATCTTGCGGCGCGGGTCCATGTCGTCAAAACCCAGCATGCGGTTGGTGACGTAGCCGAAACCGACGCCGGCACCGGGATCGGCAAAGCCGATGGCGCCGCCCCAGCCGGTGTGGCCGAACGTTTGCGGCGACGCACGGCCGCCATAGACCGGATCTTCCATCTGATAGCCGGCGGCGAAGGCGGTGGGTGCGGCGAAGCTTTCGTCCGTGCCGCGAACACGCTGACGCGCCGCCGCTTCGATTGCCGCGCGGCCGATCAGTGGATGGCCCTCCCAGACGCCACCGGCTGCCATCATGCCGTAAATACGCGCCAGTGCGTGCGCCGTCGACTGGCCATTGCCGCCCGGCACCTCGGCGGCGCGCCAGACGCGGTCGTTGGGGGCCAATGCACGGGGCGCCGGATTGTCGGCTGCGTGGGGAAAGGGCGAGGCGCGGACAAAGTCGACCCAGTCCGAGGCACCGGGGCCTTCGATCATCTCGGCGACCCTGGAATCCTCACCGTCCGGCAGACCGACATGAAAATCGGCTCCGAGCGGGCCCGCGATCTCTTCGCCGATGAAGCGGCCGATGCTTCGTCCGTCGACTCGTCGCAGCACTTCGCCAGCAAGATGACCGTAGGTAAGCGCGTGATAGATGCAGCGGCTGCCGGGCTCCCAGAGCGGCGGCATGGCCGCAAGCGCGTCGACAAAGGGCGTCCAGGCGAACATACCCGCCTCGTCCATCGGCACGGCAAGACCATTCAACCCCGCCTGGTGCGACATCACCTGGTCGAGCGTGATGCGCCCCTTGCCGCCGGCCGCGAATTCCGACCAGTAACGGGCAATGGGTGCGGCATAGTCCAGCCTGCCGCGCTCCACCAACATTGCAATCGCCAGCGCCACGACGCCCTTGGTGCAGGACCAGACATTGATCAGCGTATCCTGCCGCCACGGGCGGGTTCGCGCGGCATCGGCATGACCGCCCCACAGGTCAACGACAGTCTTGCCGTGGACGACGACGGATACGCCACCGCCATGTTCCAGCCCCTCGACGAAACACTCGGCAAACGCCGCGCGCACGGCACCAAAGCGCGGATCGCAGATACCATCCATGTTCATGCGTGAATTCTCACCAGGTACTGATATGACGGGCATGCCGCCGTTGAGGCCATTCTGGCTTGGCGAGAACCCGCCAGTCCAGTGAATTGCCGGCTTCGGCCTACTGCTTCACCGAGGTGGAGGTGCCCCAGGTATCCGACAGCACGTAGCCTTGGGGATAGGGATCGGTCGGATCGAGATAGTAGCTGTGCTCGCCTGTAATCCAGGCCCGGCCGGTGATCTCCGGAACGATGGCCTTGCGCCCAGCAATTTCCGTCAGCTCCACGATCCTGCCGGTGAAGCGCGAGCCGATGATCGATTCGTGGATCAACACGTCGCCAACGCCCATCATGCCGCGCGCCTGCAGCACGGCCATGCGGGCCGACGTACCCGTTCCGGTCGGGCTGCGGTCGGAGCGGCCCGGCGAGACAATGCAGGTGTTGCGCGTGACATTGCCCGGCCCCTGGAACGGCATGGCGAACTGGACGATCGACACACCGCGCACATGGTCGAATTGCGGATGCACGACATCGAGCTGCCCGCGCGCGGCCCGCCTGATCTTCTCGCCGGCCACCGCCAGTTCGCGCGCCTCGTCGGGGGCGACCGAGAAGCCGAGCGCCTTGGCATCGACGATGGCGTAGAACATGCCGCCATAGGCGATGTCGACGATGAGCGTGCCCAGCCCCTCGACCTCGATGGCAGCGTCGAGACGTTCGGCAAAGGCGGGTGCGTTGCGCAACGTGATCGAGACGCATTTGCCGTCGCGGCATTGCGCGCGCACCTCGATGACGCCACCCGGCATGTCGAGCTTGAAGCGCGTCTCGGGCTCCTGCATCGGCACCATGCCGGTCTCGAGCAGCACCGTGGCGACGCAGATCGTGTTGGATCCGGACATGGGCGGATATTCTGTCGGCTCCATGATGATGGCGCCGGCGGCGCAATCCTCGCGCGTCGACGGAACGAGCAGGTTGACGTGGCGCGCGACGCTGCCGCGCGGCTCGCAGATCAGCATGCGCCTGATATGGTCATGATCGCGCTCCATCGTGATCATCTTGTCCATCATCGTGCGGCCAGCCGGCGGCAGGACACCGCCGATGATGACGTCGCCGACTTCACCTTCGGCATGACAGCCGACGACACGAATGCTGGTTTTGCTGCGCATTGCTGTTCCTGCGTTGGTCCCTGGCGGCCACGACTATTTTGCTTGGCAAGCCGTGCCGCTTCGGGACAAACTGATCAATCCGCGTGCAAGCCTCAAGGAGAATCCGAAATGACCTCTAATGTTTTTTCCGGCTGCATGCCGGCGTTGATGACCCCATGCACGCAGGACCGCCAGCCCGACTTCGACGCGCTGGTGCGCAAGGGACGAGAGCTGATCGCGGCCGGCATGTCGGCTGTGGTCTATTGCGGCTCGATGGGCGACTGGCCGCTCCTGACCGACGAGCAGCGCATGGAAGGCGTCGAGCGCCTGGCGAAGGCCGGCGTGCCGGTGATCGTCGGCACCGGCGCGGTCAACACCGCCAAGGCCGTCGCGCATGCGGCGCACGCCCAGAGGGTCGGCGCCCGGGGCCTGATGGTGATCCCGCGTGTCTTGTCGCGCGGGCCCTCGGTGACGGCGCAGCGCCATCACTTCAAGGCAATTCTTGCCGCCGCGCCCGACCTGCCGGCGGTCATCTACAACAGCCCCTATTACGGCTTTGCCACACGTGCGGACCTGTTCTTCGCCCTGCGCGCCGAACATCCGAACCTGGTCGGCTTCAAGGAGTTCGGCGGCCCGTCGGATCTGCGCTACGCGGCGGAAAACATCACCAGCCGCGACGATGAGGTCACGCTGATGATCGGCGTCGACACAGCGGTCTTCCACGGTTTCGTCAATTGCGGCGCGTCCGGCGCCATCACCGGCATCGGCAACGTCCTGCCAAAGGAAGTGCTGCACCTTGTGGGCTTGAGCCAGGCGGCAGCCAAGGGCGACGCCGAGGCCCGCCAGCGCGCGCTGGAACTGGACGCCGCGCTCGCCGTGCTGTCCTCCTTCGACGAAGGCCCAGACCTGGTGCTCTATTTCAAGCACATGATGGTGCTGAAGGGTAATCCCGAGTACCTGCTGCACTTCAACGACACGGATGCCCTGACCGACAGCCAGCGCGGCTATGCCGAAGCGCAGCTCAAACTGTTCGACAGCTGGTATGCCCAATGGTCGAGGCAACCCGGTGTGATTGCAAGGTCCGCAGCCTAGCCTGGCAGATGCGACGGGCGGCCACGGTACGGCCGCCGGTTGCATCGCGGGGCTGAGCAGCCGCTGTCTGACTTAGTGCCTGACCATCCCGGCGTCGACATTCAGCGTCTGGCCGGTGATCCAGCGCGCATCGTCGGAGGCCAGGAACGAAACCACATCGGCGATATGTTCCGGCTGCCCCTTGCCCTTCATCGCCTGCAGCATTTCGACAAAGCCGAACGCCTCGTTGTGCGGGCTCGCCTTGACGCCATCGCTCTCGATCAGGCCGGGCGTCACCGCATTCGCGGTGATGTTGTATTTGCCGAGTTCGGTGGCCAGCGCCCGGGTGAAACCGATCACGCCGCCCTTGGCCGCGACATAGGCCGCCATGTTCGGTGTGCCGGCAAAGAAGGTGTTGGAAGCGATGCTGATCACCCGCCCGGCCTTGCCTGCCGCGCGCATCTGGTCCGTGCCGGCGCGGGTGACGATGAAGGTCCCCGTGAGATTGACGTCGATGATCTTGCGCCAATGGTCGAGATCGACGTCGTCCCAGGCGACGAACGGCACGATACTGGCATTGTTGACCAGGATATCGATCCCTCCGGTCAGAGCCTGGATTTCGGCGAAGAGTGCCTTGACCGAGGCCGGATCGGAAATGTCGGAGGCGATCGCCCTCGCCTTCCCGCCGATCGACGCGGCGGCAGCCTTGGCGCCTTCGGCGTTGATGTCGCTGAGGATGACGGTTGCCCCGTCGGCGGCAAGCCGAGCGGCGATCGCCTTGCCGATACCCTGTGCGGCGCCGGTAACCAGGGCCGTCTTTCCCGCAAGCCGTTCAGTCATGAAAATGCTCCCTCAATCCGTGATCTGGTGATGTCTGTTCAGCCGTTGGCGTCGACAACGGCCAGCGCCGCTTCGATGCCTTTTCCGATTGCGAGTTTCTGGCCGGCGGCATTCATGGCGCCGCCAAGTGCCGTCAGCGCCGCGATGGCATAGATCGGCTGGGCGGTCGGCCCCATATGGCCGATGCGCGTCAGCTTCCCCAATGTCTCGCCGCGGCCCGACGAAAACACCACGCCGTAGCGGGCGCGCGCGGCCTGGCGAAGCGCCTTCTCGTCGACACCGTCGGGGGTGCGAACGGCGGTAGTCGTTGGCGACGCGACGCTGTCGCTGGCGGCCCAGATCGCCAGGCCCATCGCGGTGACGCCCGCGCGCATGGCCCTGGCGGTGAGCGCGTGGCGCGCCCACACCGCCTCCGGTCCCTCATTGAGGTAGAGATCGAGCGCGACATCGAGCCCGTTGATCTCCGAGACCGACGGCGTGAACGGAAACGGCTTGTCCCTCGACCAGGCGTTTTCCCAATCGACGATGCTGAGCATCGATGCGCGCGGCGCCAGGGGATTGGCCTTCATCTTGGCCCAGGCCCGCTCGCTGACGCCCATCATGGTGAGGCCGGGAGGAGCGCCCAGGCATTTGTTGGGGCCGGTGACATAGATATCGGCCTTGCAGTCTTCTGGATGCGTCTTCATGCCGCCAAAGGACGAGACCGCGTCGACGATGAGATAACCGCCATGCGCCGAAACCAGCTCACCGATGGCGTCGATCGGATTGATGGTGCCGGACGGGGTGTCGTGATGACAGACCGAGACGATGGTGATTTCCGGATGCGCCTTGAGCATGCCGGCGACCGCCTGCGGGTCGATCGCCTCATTGTAGGGCACCTCGATCTCGAGCAGATGCGGCGAGTACCGTTTCGCCCAAAAGCCGAAGCCCTTGCCGTAGACGCCCGAGGCAAGGTTGAGCACGACGTCATCAGGCGCGATCAGTGACGCCGCCGCCGCCTCGAGGCCGAGCACCGGTTCGCCATGCAGGATGACCGGCTTGTTCGACAGCCGCATCGCCTTCTGCGCCTTGTCGACCACACGCTCGTAGAAGAGCTGGAACGCAGGATCGTAATCATAAAGCACCGTGCGGCCGAGGCCGCGCAGCACTTCTGGATAGGCGTTCACCGGCCCCGCGGTCAGGGTGATGACCGGATCGGCGTGTTCGGGATAGCGCATCATCTTGTCTCCGGATTGGCGGCGGTCAGCCGTAGAATTGCGTGCCGGTCCTGTAGGTCTTGAAGTTGTCCATGTCGTGCGAGTACATCAGCTCGGCGCCATGGTCCTCGGCGAGCTTCTTCACCTTGCGCATCGAATTGACTCCCGCCACCGGGTCGATGTGGAAGGCCGCCTGGCACAACGTCTCCAGGCTCTTCTGGGTGTAGGCGGCGTCGATGGTGAATAGGATCGGCTTGCGCTTGGGGAACTCGACCAGCAGACTGTAGTGGCCGATCGAATGGCCTGGTGTCGAGATCAGCTTGACGCCCTTGGCGAGATCGACGTCGCCGTCGATGCCCTCGAAGGTCGAGTTGGCGCGCGTCGTGCCTTCCAGCAGTTGCACGGTCGCGCCACGCGCTTCGGCGGCCTCCGCCGAGAAGCTCAGGTCGGAATAGCCAAGATGTTCGAAAGGCTGCGGATTGCACGCCTGCGGCACTTCCGAGCGATGGCAGATCTTCTTGGCATGCGGAAAATACTTGTTGCCGCCGCAATGGTCGAAATGGAAATGCGAGTTGACGACGACGTCGATGTCCTTGGGTTCGAGCCCGAGCAGCGCAAGCGCGCCAGGAATGGTCTGGTGCTTTTCCTGGATCGGCTTCTCGAAGGGCAGCACCTTCATGACGTGATCGTAGTCGTAGCCGGTGTCGATGAGGAACCGGCCCTCGGCATGCTCAATCAGGATCGAATAGACGGGGAAGCGCACTTCGCCGCCCGGGCCGCGATTCCAGAACACGTGATAGCCGTCGAGAACGAGCGAGCCGCCGTCGAGCAGGTAGACCTTGGTATCCGACATTCTTGCCTCCTGTTTGGCGCGGGTCCCTTCCGCGCATCTGATTGTGGTCAGCGCGCGCCGCGCTCGTATGGAATGCCTAGTGCCGCCGGCAGGCTGGCACGCCGGCCGAACAGCACCAGCATGGTCATCACCGCCAGGAACGGCAGCATCTGGATGACGTCGGTCGGTATGTTGATGCCGGCCACCTGCATGGCCGTCGTCAGCGACAGGCAGACGCCGAACAGCAGGGCGCCGAACAGCACCCAGACCGGGCGGCCGCGCGCCAGCATGGCCAGCACGATGCCGAGAAAGCCGGCGCCATTGGTGATGAACGGAATGAACAGGCCGGCCCCGACATTGGCGAGATAGGCGCCGCCGAGCCCGGCCAGCGCGCCGGTCGTCAGCACCGCGATCGTCCGGGTCCTGATGACGTCGATACCGGCGACATCGAGTGCTGCCGGCTTGTCGCCGGCCGCCTGCAGATTGAGGCCGAGCTGCGTGCGCCGATAGAGATAGCCCATGCCGAACACCAGCGCGACCGCCAGATAGACGATCAGATGGTGTTTGAAGAAGGCCGGCCCGACGACAGGAATATCCGACAACAGCGGAATGACGGTAGCGTCCGCCGCCGGCAGGCGGGGATAGCTGCGCGAGAATTGGAAATGATGAAGCAGTGCCGTCAGGCCTTCGAGCCCGAGCGTCAGCGCGATGCCGATGACGATCTGGTTCAGCCCGATGCGCACGCACAGCAGCGCCATGATCAGCGCCACCGCGACGCCGCCGGCGGCACCTGTAAGGAAGCCCAGCCACAACGACCCGGAATAGAAGGCGCCGACGAAGCCGAGATAGGCGCCGGCCAGCATCATGCCTTCGATACCGATGTTGAGCACGCCGGCTTTTTCCGACATCTGCTCGCCGAGGCCGGCCAGCAGCAGCGGGATCGCCGCGGTGACGGCGCCGAACAGCAGCGCACTGAGAAAGACTTCGCTGAAGAGCCCGGTCATGCCCTAAGCCTTTCTCGACTGGTTGTAGCGATGGTCGACATATTCGGCGAGCGCCAGCACGATCAGCACGATGGAGACCAGCACCAGCGTGAAATGATTGGGCACACCGAGCCGCCGGGCCGCACTCTCGCCGCCGATCGACAGCACCGAGAGCAGGAACACGAAACCGATCGCGGCAAAGCCGTTCATGCGGGCGAGGAACACGGCCGGAATGACCGCCAGCCCGTAGGCGGGATTCCAGTCGGCGCGGACATTGCCCTGGACGCCGATGATGTCGACGGCGCCGGCAAGGCCGGCCAGCCCGGCCGAAATGGCGAAAACAGTGACGGTCAGGCCAGACACGCCGAGCCCCGCATGGACCGCGGCGCGCGGATTGGCGCCGACGATCCGGAGCTTCAGCCCGAACGCCGTGCGCGTCATCACCAGATGCACGATGATGATCGCCGCCAGGCCGAGCAGCAGACCGCTTGTGATGGTCGTTTCGAACAGGCGCGGCAGCCGGTGTTCCACCGGCAGCGTACGCGTCTGCGGCACGGTCGTGCTGGGATCGTGAAACACCAGTTTGACCAGAACATTGGCGAGCGAGGTGCCCAGGAACGTCATCATCAGCGTGGTGATGATCTCGTTGACGCCCTGATAGGCACGCAGCAGAGCCGGCACCAGCGACCAGATCATCGCCACCGCCATGGCGATGAGGAAAGAAAAGGTCAGCGCCAGCCAGGACGGCATGATCTGAACGAGTACGGGCGCGCTGGCCGCCGCCGTCACCGCGCCAAGCAGAAACTGGCCGTCGCCGCCGAGATTCCACATGCCCGCGCGAAAGGCGACGATCAGGCCGGCGGCAAGAAACAGCAACGGCGCCATCCGGGTCAGCGTTTGCTGGATGCCGAGCGGGGAGAACAGTCCTTTCTCCAGCACGAAGCCGTAATAGGCGAGCGGGTCGACGCCGACGGCAAGCAGGATGCAGCCGGCTATGACGAGAGCGATGAGGATCGGGCCGAGCGTCATCAGCAGCCGATGCAGGATGTCGCGACGCGTCGCCGCCGCGCTCGTGGCATCGAGCGCGGCGGCACTGGTGGTGGGGGCGGTGTCGATGCTCATGCGGCAAGTCCGATCATCAGGCGGCCGATCCTGGTGCGGGCATCGTCCGTGTTCTCGACCGTGCCGACGATCGCTCCGTTGGCGATGACGGCGACGCGGTCGCACATGCTGAGCAACTCCTCGAGGTCGGTGGAGATGAGCAGCACGGCAAGGCCGCGGGCCGCCGTATCGCGGATGCGTTGGCGCGACGCCAATGTGTTGGCGAGATCGAGCCCATAGGTCGGCTTGTTGAAGATCACCACCTTGGCGCCTTCGGCCAGTTCGCGTGCCAGAAGCACCTTCTGGATGTTGCCGCCGGACAGCCGGGCGACCGGCGTCTTCAGGCTTGGCGTGCGCACGTCGTATTCGCGCACGAGCTGGGCGGCGCGCTCGTCGATTTCGCCACGCTGCTCGACGCCGTGGCGCCAGAACGGCGCAGCGCCGACCTGCTTGAGGAAGAAGTTGATCGAAACCGGGAAGGTGCCGACAGTGCCTTCGCCGAGCCGGTCGTCGGTCAGGTAACGCAGACCGCGCCGACGGCGTTCGCCGACGCTCAGCGCCTCGATGGCGACGCCCTCCAGCCGCACCGAACCGCCGGTCGCCGCGCGCGGGGCGGCCCGCGCGGCCGCCCGCGCCCCCCCCCCACCCGCGGGTCGCGGGGGGCGGGCGGCCCAGCGCTTCCGCCAGCTCCTTCTGTCCGTTGCCGTCGATGCCGGCGATGCCCAGGATCTCGCCCGGGCGGATGTCGAAGGAGATCGACGATAGGCCCGGCGCATTGCCCGTCGGCGCGACCGCCAGATCCGCGACCTGAAGCAGCGGCGCCGCTTCGGCCCGCACTGTACGGACCGGACGCTCGACAGCTTCCGGATCGTCCTTCTGCTTGCCGAACATCAGTTCCACGATCTCCGAGATGATCGCCTGTTCACCCAGCGCGCGAAACCGCTCGGGTGGGATCTCGCCGACCTTGCGGCCGAGCTTCAGCACCGAGATGCGGTCGCCGAAGGCCGCCGCCTCCTTGAGCTTGTGGGTGATGAAGACGATGGCCAGGCCCTGCTCGACGAGGCGACGCATCAGCGCGCCAAGTTCGTCGATGCCTTTCGGCGTCAGCATGGAGGTGGACTCGTCGAGGATCAGCAGCCGGCTGTTGCGCACCATGGCGCGCAGGATTTCGACCTGCTGCTGCTCGCCAAGCGAAAGCTCCGACACCTTGGCGTGCAGCTTCACCGTGATGCCGAGACTGCGGGTGATCTCGGCGACGCGCGCTTCGAGCTCCTCGGTCCTGGGGCGTTGCCACCAGGGTCCGCCAAGCAACAGGTTTTCCGCCACCGTCAGCGTCGGCACCAGCATCATGTGCTGGAAGACAGTACCGATGCCCAGCGCCAGCGCATGGCGCGGCGATGTGATCGGCGTTGGCTTGCCGTCGACCAGTATGCGCCCTTCGTCCGGCTGCTGCAGGCCCGACAGCATGCCGATCAAAGTGGATTTTCCCGCGCCGTTCTCGCCGAGCAGCACATGCACCTCGCCGGGACGGATCGACAGGTCGACGCTGTCATTGGCAACAATGCCGGGAAACCGCTTGGTCACGCCTTCAAGCGCGACGATGTCGCGCCCGGCAACGGACGATGAAGAAGAACCGCTCATGAAAGCCCTGCACCAAAGAATGGTAATCGGCCGGAGGGGCGAACGGATCACCCCTCCGGCGGCTGACCCGTGATCGCTTACTGGGCGACGCTGGTCATCAGCGCCCTGACAGCGGCCGCGTCATAGACCGGATCGACCTTGATCTTGCCGGAAATGACGTCTTCGCGCAGCGTCTGGATTTCGGCCCAGACATTGTCCGCAATGGCAGCGGTTTTCAGCAGCTTCACCGAGTCGTCCTTGAGACCGATCGTGTAGTGCTTGGTGCCGAACGTGTCGGCCTTGATGTCGGCGATCATGGCCGCATAGACCGGCTCGATGTTCCACACCACCGACGACAGCAGGAAGCCCTTGTCGATCGGCGATTTGTCACCGATGACGTCGATGAAATAGACCTTGCCGCCATCCGCTGCCTTAGTCGTTTCGACCGCCTGCAGCATGCCGAAGCTCGAACCGTTGCCCTGGCCGAAGATGATGTCGGCGCCCGAGGCGATCACGCTTTCGGTGACGCGCTTGCCGCCGGCCGCATCGCTGTAGGCGGCCGGTCCGATCACCGCATAGGTGATCTTGACGTCCGGGTTTTCCGCCTTCACGCCTTGCGCGAACGCCGCCGACTGCGAATTCCATGATGGCGGTTCGCCCGAGACGACGATGCCGACGGACTTGGAACGCGACACCTTGGCGGCGAGACGGCCGGCGAGATAGGCGCCCTGGTGGCCGCTCAGCGTGTAATCGGCAACGAGGCCCTTCTCCAGGCCGTTCGGCGTGTCGACGATCGCCACCGGAACCTTCAACTCCTTGGCGATTTCAGGCGCCGAGGTGTTGTAGCCGCTGGCGTGGGCGATCAGCAGGCTGGCGCCGTCTGACGCAAGTTCGCGCAAGGTCGGACGAACGTCGCCATAGCCGAGGCCCTGGGCCACGACCACATCGACGCCGGCGGCTTTGCCAGCCGCCTTGGCGGCGTCGATGCCTTGCTGGTTCCAGCCGTAATCGGTGCCTTCTTCGGGCGTCAGGATGGCGATCGACTTGATTTCACCTGCAAGAGCGCCACCAATCAAGATACCGCTAAGTATAACCGCACTTACACTGCTTTTTATAATCTTTAACATGTTACCCTCTCCGTTGATTTGCCAATCAATATTCTTGTTGTTATTGCGCAAAAGCGAGGTAGACTGCCTGAGAAAATTTACCCATGGAGCTCAGGCAAAGTGAAGATCCGTTACATTCTCCCTGTGGCGCTGGCGTTCACATCCTTTGCCAACGCGGTCGAGTTGCATCATGTCATCGTCCGCAAGGGCACCGACGGGCTCGACATGGTGCCGTTGACGATTTCGAATGCGGGCAAGGAAGGGCTGTCCTGCAATGCCGACTTCGCCCACTGGTATTCGGCAGGGATCGCGACTGTCGAGGCGGGCAAGAGCGCCCGCGTCGAGCTCTGGTTCGATGCCAAGACCGGCACGTTCACGATCCTCAACGACAAGCGCGAGAACCTGCCGGTCGAGCGGCTGTGGTGCGGCCTGTCGGGCCGCGCATACGCCACCCGGGTGCAGATCACGCTTGACCGCACCGACGCGGCCAAGGGAGCGCGCGCCGTGTCCTGCGGCGTGGAGCAGGACGCGCTGGCGTGCCGATAGGTGCTCATCGATCCGTTGGCCCGCGACATGGCGCGGCCTATTCCTTGGCCAGGAACTTGTCGGTGAAGACGTCGTCCGCCGACAAGGCCGCCTTGAGCACGCCCTGATCGGTAAGCGTCTTCAGCGTTTCCTCCCACTGCGTCTTCGTCATCCAGCCGAGGCCGTGTTCCTTGGTGTCCGGGCTGGTGAAGGTCGACGCGATGTCGGCGTTGATCTGCGCCAGAAGCACATCCTTCTTGTCTGCGTAGCCGGGTGCGGCCTTGGCGGTGATCTCGGCTGCCTCTTCGGGGTGCGCCACGACATAGTCGAAGGCCTCCCTGTACGCCTTGACGAAGCGGGCGACGATTTCGGGCTTGCCCTTGATCATTGTCTGCGAGGTGAACAGGCCCGAGCCATAGGCCTTCCAGCCATGGTCCGAGCCCATCATGATGCTGAGCGAACCGGGGCCGCCGGCCTTGGCCTCCAGTTCGGGAACCTCGGCATCGACATAGCCGACCACCGTCTGGACCCGGCCCAGAAGCAGATAGCTTTCATAGGGCGGCGAAACGCTGTTCAGCGTCATGTCCTTCTCGGTCAGGCCGTTGGCCGCCAGGAAGCCCTTGAAGAAGATGTAGGTCGAACCGGCCGGATGAATGCCGATGGTGAGACCCTTGAGATCCGCCGGCTTGGTGAGCTTCGTCGTCTTCGCCAGCGAGATGATCGCCAGCGGCGAGTGCTGGTTGACGGCCGCCAAGGCCACGACGGGAACATTCTGCGACCGCGCGACGGCGAGCGTGGGAAGATCGCCGAAACCGAAATCAGCGTTCTCGTTGCCCACCAGCCGCATGGCGTCCGGCGAGCCCGACCCCTTGCGGATCTCGGCGACGTCGATGTCGTTCTTGGCGAAGAAGCCTTTCTCCTTGCCGACGAAGAACATGGCGTGGTTGCCGCGCACCACCCAGTCGAGCTGGACGTTGACTTTGTCGGCCGCCAGGGCGACGCTCGAGAAACCGAGTGTCCCGACACACGCCGCAAGCGCGGCTGCCTTAATGAGTGAGCGTCTGAGCATTTTTGTTCCCTTTTTCGTTGGTTGAGAGCGGACCTAGGACTGGCTGAATTTCGGCGCCCACGGCACCACGATGCGTTCGAGAATTTCGGCCGCGTAGTAGAAGGCGATGCCCAACACCGAGACGAGGAGCAGGGCAGCGAAGACCAGGGCGGTATCAAGCTGGGTCGAGGCGAACTGGATGACGTAGCCGAGCCCGTCCGATGCGCCGGCGAATTCGCCCACGATGGCGCCGATGACGCTGAGCGTCGCGGCGATCTTGGTTCCAGCCATCAGGTTGGGCAGCGAATGCGGAACGCGAATCCTGAACAGGATCTGCGTGCGGCTGGCGCCGACCGAATTCATCAGCGACAGCAGCGAGCGATCGACCGACTGCATGCCCGCCAGCATCGACAATGTCACCGGGAAGAAGGCAATGACCAGGATCAGGCCGATCTTGGGCGCGAGCCCATAGCCGAACCAGAGGATGAAGATCGGCGCCAGTGCCACCTTGGGCACGTTCTGGAACAGCACCACCAGCGGATAGAGCGCTCGCCCCAGCCAGTCGAAGCGCACGATGACCAGCGCGATGGCAATGCCGACCGCGACAGAGACAAGGAATCCGAACAGGATCTCGCCCGCCGTCACCAGCGTCGCTTGCATCAGCGTTCCCCATTGCGCGACCAGCGATTGCGCGATCTCGGAGGGGGCGGGAATGATGAATGCGGATATGGCGAAAATCCGCACCACGGCTTCCCACACCACGATCGTCGCCAGCAGAAGAATGACCGCCGGAAGCCAGCTGCCTGTCGCCGCGCCCCAGCTTGAGGCAGGCCGCGATTCGGGCCGCGACTCGGAGAAATTGGTGGTGGGTTGATCGCTCACGACGCACCTCCCGGTTGATGGCTGGCGCGCAGCATGGTGCGCAGTTGAACCACCAGCCTGACGAACTCCGGATCCTCGGTGACCGACAGGTCGCGCGGATAGGGCAGACCAATGTCGAGGCTCTCGGTGATCCGCCCAGGCTTGATCCCCAGCACGTGGACATGACGCGACAGGTGAATGGCCTCATCTATCGAATGGGTGACGAGCACGATGGTCTTGCCGGTGCGCTGCCAGATCTCCAGCAGCGACTGGCCCATGGCATCGCGGGTAATGGCGTCGAGCGCGCCGAACGGCTCGTCCATCAGCAGCACCGCCGGATCGAGCGCCAGGGCCCGCGCGATGGCGACGCGCTGGCGCATGCCGCCGGACAATTCATGGGGGCGCTTGTGGGCGCTGTCGCCCAACCCCACCAGCTCCAGCATCTCCTGGCCGCGCGCCCGCAACTTAGCACGCGAGAGCGACTTGTCGGCGATGCCGAGCAGCATCGATGCGTTGTCGACGGCGTTCTTCCAGGGAAGCAAATTGGCGTCCTGGAAGACGAGGCCGATCATGCGCTTGCGCGCTGCTTCGACAGGCGAAAGCCCGGCAATCGAAACGCTGCCGCTCGTCGGATCGACAAGCCCAGCCAGGACCTTGAGCAAGGTGCTCTTGCCGCAACCGGACGGACCGATAAGCGAGACAAACGACCCCTTCGGCACCGAAAGATCGATATTCTGCAGAACCAGTTGCTTGGCCATGACCACCGACACACCCTTGGCGGAGATCAGGTCGTCATGACGGATATGGGCGGGCCGGCCGCCGGCTGCTCGAATGGTTTCAACGCGCATGGCTTGCCACCCCATGCGCCGGCGTTAACCGCAGCCGCACCGTCCGGTCCGCGAAGGCGCCGTTGGCACAAGCGGCCGCCGTTACGACCTCCCCAACCCAGCCGGCTTTGTGAGCTCGATAGACCATTGGCTACTCCCGGCCTTCCAGGATGCGTCGCACCGCGACGAGTTTGCGCGCCCTCTCGCCTTGCAGCGCCTTGGTCTGCTCGGGCGTATAGGAGAACATGCCCTCGCCCGACTTGATGCCGAACTTCGACGCGTTGGTCTTTTCCAGCACCATGGGCGCGACATCGTCGCGATTGGAGAGATCGGCGTTGAGGAAGGACGAGACGGACTTGTAGATATCCAGCCCCGCCATATCGAGCAGCGCCATCGGCCCGATCACGGCGATCTTGTACCCGATGCCCCAGGACACGCATGTGTCGAGATCTTCCGGATCGATGACGCCGCGCTCGACGAGGTCGACCGCCTCGCGAAGCAGCGCATAGAGCACGCGGTTTTCGACGAAACCGGGGACGTCCTTCTTCACCACCACCGGCAGCAAGCCGATCGAGCGGATGAGATCGCGGATCGTCGCCACGGTTTGCGGCGCGGTCGTCTCGCCGGCGATCACCTCGATCATCGGGATGATGTGCGGCGGGTTCGACCAGTGCATGCCGACCATCCGCTCGGGATGCGAGATATGCGCCTGCAGCTTGGTGATCGGGATACCCGACGTGTCGGACGCGACGATCGTGTCGGAGGCAATCAGACTGTCGATGGTGCGATAGACATCGGCCTTGACCGAAATGTTTTCAGGAACGTTCTCGATGACGAGGTCGGCGCCGGATACCGCATCGCCGATATCGTCGGTGAAGCGAACCGTCCCGACGCCGGCCGACGGCGGCGCGATGCCCAAGGCGTCGAGAACGGTCTCGGCCACGCTCAGCATGGATCGCGCGCGCTCTATCGCTGCCGGGGCAACATCGCAGGCGACCACCTGCAGGCCGCCTCTGGCGAGCCGGGCGGCCATGCCCGGTCCCATCGTACCCAGGCCGATGATGGCGATATTTCGGATCATTGCACTGCCCTGCTTTCTTTTGAGCTCGCGATGAGGTCGGCGGCCTTTTCGGCAATCATGATCACTGCCGCGTTGATGTTTCCGCAGATCAGGTCGGGCATGACGGAAGCGTCCACCACTCTAAGCCCGGCGACGCCGCGAACCCGCAGTTGCGGGTCGACGACCGAGGCCGCATCGGCCCCCATCCGGCAGGTCCCGGCCGGATGATGCACGGTGATGGAGGTCTTGCGGATATGCTCGTCGATCTCGTCGTCGCTCTGGCACTTCGGGCCGGGAAAGAACTCCGCCTCGATGAAGGGCTGCATGGAGGGCTGCGCGGCCAGATCCCTTGCCACCCGGAAGCCGGCCCGAAGCGACTCCCAATCCTTCGGCGAGGCGAGGAAATTCTGGTGGATCAGGGGCGCCGCGGAAGGATCGGCCGAGGCCAGTTTCACCGCTCCCCGGCTTTCGGGCTGTGTCGCCACGATGCGCGTTGCGAAGCCGTCCGCAAACGGCGCCTTGAACGGCTTCAAGTATGGCCATGCCGCGAGCGGCGCCGCCGTGAAGAGCAGCTGCACATCCGGCAAGGGTCGCGCCGGACCGCTCTTGAGGAAGGCGACAACCCCGCCGGGTACGTCGCCGGAAAAACCGCGACCCGTCAGGTAGGTCTTGACGAAATCGAAGCCGATCCGATCGGCACGCATGTTGCGCAGGAAAGGGCCGCCCGGAGCGCGGCGCCGGTACATGAGAATGACCGAGACGTGATCCTGCAGGTTCTTGCCGACCGCCGGCAGGTTGACCCGCGTCTGGATACCGTGCGCGGCAAGCTCATCCTGCGCCCCGATGCCCGACAGCATCATGAGTTGCGGCGTGTTGATCACGCCACCGGAAAGCAGCACTTCCTTGCGGGCGACAATCGTGCGCTCGCCGCCGCGATGGTTGATGGTGACGCCGGTGGCGCGCGCACCCTCCAGCACGATCCTGGTTGCGCTCGCTTCCGTCAGAACGGTCAGGTTGGGCCGCTTCAGCACCGGCCGCAGATAGGCTGACGCGGTCGAGGCGCGCCGACCTTTCGCAATCGTCATCTGGAGGCGGCCGAAACCTTCCTGCCGCTCGCCATTGTAGTCCTTCGTCTGCTCATAGCCTGCCTGCACGCTGGCTTGCGCGAAGGCGTCGATCAGCGTGTCCTTGTAGCGGCAGAACTGGGTGCTGACCGGGCCATTGCCACCGCGATACTGGTCCGCGCCCCCTTCCCAGCTTTCCTGCTTGCGGAAATACGGCAGCACCTTGTCGTACGACCAGTCGCTGAGCCCTGTTGCTGCCCAGCGATCGTAGTCGCCGCGATTTCCCCGCACATAGGCCATGGCGTTGGTCGACGATGATCCGCCAATGACCTTGCCGCGCGCGCACTCGACCCTGCGTCCGCCGACATTGTCTTCCGGCTCGCAGAAATACATCCAGTCATGGCGGCGCTCGGTCAGAATCTTGCCCCAGCCAAGCGGGATGTGGATCATCGGATCGCGGTCCCAGCCGCCGGCCTCCAGCAACAGCACCGAACATCGCGGATCGGCGCTCAGCCGGTTGGCGAGCACGCAACCGGCCGATCCGGCTCCAACGATGATGTAATCGTAACTTCCCGCGTGCGGCATGGCTTCATTGCTTTCGTCCGACGCCCGGCGTCAGAGAACTATTGCGATTGAGGCTGGAAAAGCCTGGCCGACACCAAGCTTTTCCAGCTGATGTTCAAAGCCCGACGGACATCAGGCGAGACCCGCTTGCCTGAGGCGCTGCGACCAGTGATCCCACCCGCGATCGATCTGGGCGCCGACGAGTTTTCCTGCCGTCTTGATCTCGCCCGGCGACAGATATTTGATGGTGCCGATCTGCAGGCCGGCTGTCTGTGCCGCGGCGTTCTGTTCGAGATAGAAGGCCCGGAACACCACTTCCCGGACGGAATTGCCCACATTCACGACGCCATGGCGCGCCATGAGCACGACGGGATAGTTCCCGAGGCTTTCAGCGATGTCCCCGCAGACGCTCCGGCTGCCGCCAAAGAGATCGGTGTCGTCTCCCTGCTTGTCGCGTATCTCATAGACCGGGACGGCGTCGCCAAGGAAAGCACCCATATGGGTCACGGGCCGCAGCGGCTGGTCGGTGAAGCAATAGGGCAGGACGGCCGGCGAATGACTGTGGAGCACGCACTGAACGTCCGGCCGCGCCTTGTAGATCTCGCTGTGAATATAGCGCTCCAGATAGGACGGCCGGTTGTCCGAGGTCTCGCCGTCGAGATTGAAACGCAGGATGTCATCGACCGTTATCAGGCTCGGAGCAAGCTTCTGAGCCAGGAAGAAACTCTGGGGATCCTCAGGGTCCCGGGCACTGATGTGCCCGAACGTATCCAGGATGCCTTCGTTGAGAAGTATCTTCGTTGCCGTGACGAGTTCCGCGAAGACCTTCTGACGCGCGGGGCTGTTGTCTGTCATTTCCAAATTCTCCCATTGCGGCGATGGCGACCATTCTTGTTGTTGTTGTCGGTCGCCAGGGCCGTGGATTTCACTTGTTTTCGTAGATGCCGACGATCCGGTTCTGCTCGATGATGTTGCCGGCATATTTCTGCAGGAACTCCTCCCTGGTGGGCGTCCCCTCGACCTTCGTGTCCAGGGCGTAGACCCAGAAGTAGTAGTGATGCTCTCCATGGCCAGCGGGGGGCTGAGGCCCGTAATATTGCTTGCCGCCGGCGCCGTTGGGTCCCACGCGGAACTTTTCCTGTGCTCCAGAAAGATCCGTGGTCGACGGATCGATGCCGTAGACGACCCAATGCGTGAAGCCGTTGGGCAGGGGCGCGTCGGGATCGTGGCAGATGACCGCGAGCTCCTTCGTCCCTGCCGGGACGCCGCTGACCCTGAGCCTGGGCAATACGTTGCCCTTGTCGCCGGCATGCTCGTCTCGCATTTTCCCGAGCGGCTGGAAATCCGCGGACGTGATCTTGAGGTCCTTGATGTTCAGGGGCATGGAATTCGTCCTTTCAGCAATTCGATCGAACTAGGCGCCGGCCTTGAGGTCGGCGACGGATTTGCCGCCGACGCGCTGGTGCACGCGCGGACCCGATGCGACGGCGACGCAGATCAGAAGTTCGTCCGGGCGCGGAGCATCCGGCACGGAAAAGGTAACGGCATCGTAGTGGGAACGGATATAGAGCTCGTCCTTGTGGGCAAGCGGGATATCGATGGTCGTGCCGGCGACAGCGACCTTGCTGACCGACGAGATCCAGGCCTTGCCGCCCCCCACCTGCTGCCGCAGCGGATCTCCGAACACCGTGGTGATGCAGGCGACGACATGTTCCTGTTCGCCTGATGTACCCGCGATACCGCCCTTACCATAGCTTTCGACCGGCCTGTTGCCGAGCAGCGCCACGGCCCTCTCGCCGAGCGCATGACCGATCGCTGCACTCGGATTGGTCAGATCGGACAGTTCGGCGACGAACTTTCCGGCGAAGGGATTGCGTATGACAACGCCAGTCGCGACTTTGACGAGGGTTTCGCCAGGCGTGCCGCCGTCATGCCGGCTTTCCTGGACCGAGGAGTACCATCCCCTGACATCATAATCTCTTTCGACTTCACTGGAATAATTCATCTTTATCTCCTGAAAGGCGCGCGCTGTTTCCGCGCGCACCGATTAATTCCTTGACCGGCTGGCCCGACGCTACTGCGGCCACGAGTAGACACGGCGCAGCGGGTCGTAGCGGGCGGCTTCCAGCGCCGCCGGCGTGAACATGTTTCCTTTCGAGAGCGAGCGGTTCGCCGCATAGTCGCCAGACAGGGCCTGGCAGCGATCCGTGATCGGGCGAATGCGCGTCTCCCAAGCGACAAGCGCATCCTCGACCGAAGAGCCCTCTTCCAGGTCCTGCGACAGGCTGAAGGCGTTGACCATCGCGCAACCGGCGCCCTGGGCAAGAGCCGGGCACATGGCATGCGCGGCATCCCCCACGAGGGCGACCTTGCCTCTTGTCCAGCTATCCAGCTTGGTCGTTTCGTACTTGTCGTACCTGGCGGTTTTCAGCTTGGCCGCCTCGATCAGGCACGGCTCCAGGAAAGGAAACATCTCGACCCAAACTTCGAGATCGATCGGCACGCTCGATCCACGAGGATCGGCGGCCGGAGCCATCAAGCCGAGATAGAGTTCATTCTCATTGCAGGGCGAATAGAGAATTCGCTGAACACGCGGCCAGAAGTTCCACATGTCAATGGTGTTGTCCCACTCGCCATGGCCGAGCTCTTTCTTCATGCGCGGGACAATCAGCCGGATGAGACCATCTTTCGAAACCCAGCGATCCTGTTTGAAGCCGATGGAATCCCTGACCTTGGAGCCGACGCCATCGGCGCCGACGATCAAGTCGGCTTCGAGAACCTCGCCGGTCTGGAGGGTCAAGCGCCCTTCCGGATCGGCGCCAACCGCCTCGGAATTGACGCGGATGTCGACACCCAGGGCACGGGCCCGGTTGACCAGCGCATCGTGCAGGTGGCTGCGGGTCATGATGCGCCAGGGGAGACCGTTGAACGTCTCCTTGGAAACCGACTTGTTGTGCATCCAGGTCTCGTAGGTCGGAGGCGTGTGCGAGCCCTGGAGAACACCGTCAAGGGCGCCCAGCCCTTCGAGCACGCGAAGGCCGTTGTGCCAGAGATAGATGCCCGCGCCGAATGCCCGCAGTTCCGAACTCTTTTCGTGCAGCCTGACATCCCAACCATTCTGCTTGAGAGCGATGGCGGCTGTCAGGCCTGCAAAGCCGCCGCCGGCGACCTCGGCACGACGCGTTTTGCCCGGAGTTTTGTTTACACTGGCCATTTTCTATCCTGATGCTGCGTGCAAGAAGACGGCGCTCGGCCGTCAAGCGTCTATGAAGTTGGTGATGGCTTTCAACGTGATCTCGGGAGATACCTCGTTGACGTAGTGGTCGGCGCCCGGCACGACGACGACGGGCAGGTCAGGCCGCAGCCGGCATGTCTTCGCCAGTGCCGCCGCCGAAACCAACTTGCTCGCCTCACCTCGAACGATGAGGACGGGCTTCGTCACATCTCGGTAGGCGGGCACCAGATCCGATCGCAGGCCTTTGGCGGTCTGCGCCATTGCCGCGGGCGATGCCAATGGACGCAATCCGCCGTCGACCGGCTGATAGCCGCTTTCAGCCCTGATCTTGATGGCGTCGGCGGGAATGTTCGGATAGCGGCCGGCGAGGTATGCTTCGACGGCCTTCACATTCTCGAAAAGCTGGCTCCCCGCGTTCACGCGCGCTTCCAACGCGTCCAAGGCATCGGTCTCGATGTACGGCGTAAAGTCGATCGCGACGACCGATCGCACCAGATCCGGGTATTTCGCCGCGGCCGCGACCGAATTTCGAGCACCAAGCGAATGTCCGACGAGGATGGCACGGCCGCGATCGAGCGTGCGTATCAGGCAGGCGATGTCGTGCGCGTAGTCATTCGCCTCGTAGCCGGTTTCCGGCTTGTCGCTGAGGCCATGCCCCCTCTGGTCAACCGCAATCGTCGTAAACCGGTCCGAGAGCCGAGCCATCAAGGGCTCGAAGACGGCGGAGTTGGAGGTGATGCCGTGGAAGAACAGCATCAAGGGGCCGCTGCCCCTCTGGCGCACGTTCAAGGTGATGCGGCCAATGTCGACGCGTCGCGAGATGAAGTGGTCGGAAGCCATGTCTGCCGCCATGTCCATGATCCTTGGATCCTCGCCTCGCTCGTCTCCCGCAAAAGGATCATACAGACTGGGGTCACGTCAAGCCGATTGTCTGACAATCTTCATATTTGACAATCTGGCTATCCTGCTGTCAAATTTGCACGGCGTGGCGTATGCTGCTTCAGTTTTGCGACTCAAAGGCCATGAGACGTTACCAATGCCCCCAGATTTGAATTTGCGAATTTCGCCACGGACAGTGCAACGGGAGACCGTCGACAAGTTACGGCTGGCGATCTTCTCCGGGTTGTTTCAGCCGGGTAGCCGCCTCATCGAAAGTCAACTGTGCACACAACTCGGCATCAGCCGCCCCTCGCTGAGGGAGGCTTTGCGCAGTCTTGAGGCCGAGCGCCTGATCGAGATCGTGCCCAACCGCGGGCCGTCGATACCGGCACTTTCCTGGGAGGTGGCAACCGCCATCTACGAGGTTCGAGAGTTGCTGGAAGTCGAGGCGGCGGGACGATGCGCGCTAAGGATTTCTCCGGAACAGTTGCGTGAACTCGAGAAATCGCTTTCCGCATTCGAAGAGGCGGCTTCCAGCAACGACAGCCTGGCGCAGGTGATGACCGCCGCGGATTTCTATTCGATCATACTCGCCAATTGCGGCAACCCGATCCTGGAGGAAGTCCACCGCGGTCTGGTGGCGCGGATCAGCTTCTTTCGAGGACGATCGATGTCGCTGGAGGGCAGAGCACAAAGCAGCTTGGCGGAGATGAGGGAGATATTCGAATCCATCGCCGCCGGCGACGAGAAAGCCGCCCGCAAAGCCTCGAAGCAGCACGTCTTGAGGGCGAAAGCGGCAGCGAAGATATCCATGGACAACGGGATTTGAGTTCTTCGATGGACTGAGGTTCCGTCTGAAGACTCGAAGTCCTTCATGACGTTTCGGATCGGCCAAAGGCGGATCGATGCGCGGGGTTTCTCCGTGTCGGTGTCAGACATGACGACTATCGCAACCGGCTAGTGGCAGATGGAGTGGCGATGACCGGGGCCAATGTTGAGCACGCACCGAATTGCGACATCGTCATCGTAGGTGGCGGGTCGGCCGGGTCGTTGCTTGCCGCGCGGCTGAGCGAAGATCCAGGCAGCCGCGTTCTGCTGATCGAGGCCGGCGAGGAGCCGACGGACCCGGACATCTGGAACCCCGCTGCCTGGCCGGCGCTTCAGGGCCGCAGCTACGATTGGGACTATCGCACGGAGCCGCAAGCCGGCACCGCGGGCCGGGTACATCATTGGGCGCGCGGGCGGTTGATCGGCGGCTCGAGTTGCCTGCACGCGATGGGCTATATGCGCGGTCATCCGTCAGACTTCCAGGCCTGGGTTGATGCAACCGAGGATCGCCGATGGAGTTGGGATGAACTTATGCCCGTTTTCCAGGCTATCGAAGACCACCCGCTTGGTGGCGACGGCCTTCACGGCAAGGGCGGGCCTTTGCCGATCCATTTGCCGGCGGACGAAGTCAGTCCGCTTGCTCGCGCCTTCATCGAGGCAGGCGCATCGTTGGGTCTGCCTCGCCTTGAAGGCCACAACAGCGGAGAGATGATCGGCGTCACCCCGAACTCCTTGAACATTCACGACGGGCGCCGGGTTACGGCGGCGGATGCCTGGCTCACAAAGGCGGTTCGAGGCCGCGAGAACCTGACCATCCTCACGGGCACCCGGGTGCGGCGGCTCAAGCTGGAGGGCAATCAGGTCCGCAGCCTCGAGGTCGTGGGGCGACAGGGTTCGGTCGAAGTGTTTGCGGATCAGATTGTGCTTTGTGCCGGAGCGCTGGAAAGTCCGGCCTTGCTGATGCGTTCGGGCATCGGTCCGCGCGATGTGCTCGATGCAGCGGGGGTCGACTGCCAGATCGATATGCCTGACATCGGTCGAAACCTCCAGGATCACCTGCTTGGCGCCGGCAACCTTTACGCGGCCCGCAAACCGGTGCCGCCATCGCGCCTCCAACATTCGGAATCGATGGCCTATATGCGGGCTGACAGCTTCACCGCCGCCGGGCAGCCTGAAATTGTCGTTGGCTGCGGTGTCGCGCCGATCGTGTCGGAACGCTTCAAGGCACCCGCCGCAGGCACCGCCTACTCGCTGCTGTTCGGCATCACCCACCCGACGAGCCGCGGCAGCGTGCGCATAAGTGGGCCTGAGCTCGGCGATCGGTTGATCATCGACCCGGCATACCTGCAAACCGGCCGAGACCGCGAGCGGTTTCGCACAGCACTCGAGGCAGCCCGGACCATCGGGCACAGAGATGAACTCGCCGGTTGGCGAGAGCGCGAACTCCTGCCAGGCGCGCTGAACAGTGCGGCCGAGATGGACGACTTCATCGCGCGATCGGTCATCACGCACCACCATCCCTGCGGCACCTGCAGAATGGGCAAGGACCCGGACGCCGTCGTCGATGCAAATCTACGACTCAAGGCGCTCGACAATCTTTTTGTCGTGGACGCCTCGATCATGCCCAACCTCACCGCGGGACCGATTCATGCCGCGGTCCTCGCGATTGCCGAGACTTTCGCCCGACAGTACTAAGCCACCGAGGCCGTTGGCTCGGCTTGCAGTATGGCAGGCCGGTGCGCCGCCTTGGCATATTTCTGCGCGATCATGGCGCAGACCATGAGCTGTATCTGGTGGAAGAGCATCAGCGGCAGAACGATCGCGCCGACGCCCTGGCCGGCAAAGATCACATTGGCCATCGGCACGCCGCTCGCCAGGCTCTTCTTCGAACCGCAGAAGGTGATCGTGATCTGGTCGGCCCTGTCGAAGCCGAGAATCCGGCTGCCATAGGTCGTCAGCACAAGCACCAGGCCGAGCAGCACCATGTCGGCGACAACGACCACGGCAATGTCGCGCAGTGAGAACATGTGCCACAGCCCCTCGGCGACCGCCGTGCTGAAGGCCAGATAGACGACCATCAGGATCGAGCCGCGATCGACAGGCATCAGTAGTGTCTTGCGGGAGCGTATCCAGTTGCCGATGCGCGGTTCCAGCAGTTGTCCGAGCGCAAAAGGCAGGAGCAGCTGCAGCAGGATCTGGCTCACCGCGTCCCACGAAAAACCGCCATGGCCACCGACGGAGAAGAGCAGGCCGACGAGCAAGGGTGTCAGGAACATGCCGAAGATGTTGGAGGCGGAGGCCGAGCAGATGGCCGCGGGGACGTTTCCGCCGGCGATCGAGGTGAAGGCGATCGATGACTGCACCGTCGACGGCAGGACACAGAGGAACAGAATGCCGAGATAAAGCGGCTTGGGCAGGATCGAGGCGGGCAGATAGCCAAGCGCCAGCCCCAGCAGCGGGAACAGGCCAAAGGTCGTCATAAGGATCACCAGGTGCAGGCGCCAATGCATCAGGCCGGCGACGACGACATCACGCGAGAGCCTTGCACCATGCAGGAAAAACAGCAGCGCCACGGCAAGATTGGTCGCGATCGCGAACCATCCCGCGAACGTCCCGGTCGCCGGCGCGAGCGACGCAAGCGCGACGGTGCACAACAGGAGGATCAGAAAGGTGTCCGGCAGAAAGCGGCGCATGACATGTTCGCTCCAGAGTAAGTCCAGTGCTGCCTTTTCGTGCATTGCGAAATGGGATACAAGGAATAACAGTTATCGTAATTTGAGATATCAATGCTCGATCTGGTCCAACTTCGCAGCTTCGTCGCCGTCCAGCAGATGGGAAGCTTTACCTTCGCGGCGGAGAGGCTGGGGCTCGGGCAATCCACCGTCAGCCAGCACATCGGCAAGCTGGAGGCCGCGCTTGGCAGGCAGTTGCTGGCCCGCGATACGCACAAGGTGGTGCTGACGCCAGACGGCGAAGCCCTGCTCGGCCATGCCCGGACCCTGTTGTCGATAGAGGGACAGGTGCAGGCGCTTTTCACCGCACAGAGGCTGCGGGGCACGTTGAGGCTCGGCGTATCCGAGGACCTGGTGACGAGCCGGCTGCCGCTGGTGCTGGAGGATTTCGTCCGGTCTCACCCATCCGTTGACCTTGAACTGACCGTGGCGTTGAGCGGCGTGCTCTACCAGATGCAGGACAATGGCGAGCTCGATCTCGTTCTGGCAAAGCGTCGGCTGGGCGACAGCCGTGGCCGGCTCGTCTATCGCGAGCCGCTTGTCTGGCTCGCCCGCGATCCGGAACACGTCCTGTCGCTCGCGGCCTTGCCGTTGATTGCCTTCCCCACGCCGAGCGTCACGCGCAGCATTGCGCTGGAAGTGCTCGAACGGCATCGCATGCCGTGGCGTATTGTCTGCACATGCGGGAGCCTGAGCGGCCTGACCGCCGCCGCCCGCGCCGGCATGGGGGTTCTGGTGCAACCGCAAAGCATGTCGCCCTCGGGTTTGAAAGAGATTCCATCCGGGCGCCTGCCGCCGTTGGAGGATGTGGAGTTTGTCCTGATCCCCAGCAAGGGCGCCGACAGGGCGCTCGTCTCGGCGCTGTCGGAAGATATTCTGACCAAGGTGAGAGGTCTGCGCTGACCTATTGCGTTGCGGATGCCTGCGACGAAATTGACGTTGAACAGAGCCTTCACCCCCGGAAACATCTGGCTGATGCCTCATAGCTGTTAGGGAGACCCTAGGCCCCTTGTCCCTGGTGCATTGACATTCTATTGACCGTCTCAGGCGAACGAAGATACGGATTTGCCATGGAGCTGGATCCTTCGACACTCAATCGGGCGCTGCCGCTGCGCGATCAAATCTATCACAAGATCCGCAATCTGATTGTCGTCGGCCAGTTGAAACCGGGTGAAGTCATCAACGAGGTGGCCATCGCCGAGGCGCTCGGCGTATCGCGCACCCCGGTGCGGGAAGCGGTCAAGCGCATCAGCGACGAAGGCCTGGTGAAAATCCTGGCGCAGACCGGCACCTATGTCGCACCGATCAGCCGCGCCGACCTGGAAGAGGCCTATGTCATCCGCCGGGCGCTCGAGATGGAAAGCGCCAGGCGCGCCGCCGCCAGGCTGACGCCGGCGTCCGCCGAACTGCTGGAGGATAATATGGCGGCGCACAAGCTCGCCATAGCACGTGGCCGGTATGCCACCGCTATCCAACTCGACGACGTCTTCCACCGCACCATTGCCGAGATCTGCGGCCTGCCGATGATCTGGCGGGCCGTCGACATCTCCAAGGCGCAGATGGACCGCGGCCGCTATCTCGCCATTCCCAAGCCCGGCTATGGCGAGCAGACGATCGAGCAGCACGAGGCCATTCTCGACGCGCTGAAGCGACACGACGCCGAGGGCGCTGCGCAGGCGATGGAGAATCATCTCGAGACGTCGTTCCGCAACACACTCGAAGTCGCCGCCGAGCTTCTCGGCTGACGCTCGCCGTCGATCGCAACGGATACGATCAGCCCATGCGAAGAATGGGACCGTGCATCGGCCTGAAGGCTAAGGCGATCGCTGAATACAAGCGCGTCCACGCCGCGGTCTGGCGGAGGTTCTCGCCGTCATAAGCCGCGCCAACATCCGCGCTATTTCCCCTCGGCTTCGTCGGGGAGAACGTCCTCGGCCGCCAGAACTTCATTGAAGGTGTGCTTACGTCAGTCGTGCCCGCGTCGTGCGCGGCGTCGCCAGGAGCAGGCTCGTTTCGCTGCCCGTTATGCCGGGTATCAATCGGATACGCCGTAGCACCGCATCGAAATCAGTCAGTGACGCCGTCCCGAGCTCTACCACCAGATCCCAGCGACCGTTGGTGGTATGGATGGTCGAGACTTCCGGGAAGCCACCCAGCGCCCGAACCACGCGGTCGGCGGCATGGCCTTCGATCTCGATGAGCATGATGCCGCGGATGCGCTGATCGACGGCGTCGGCGCGCAGCACCACCGTGTAGCCGATGATGTCGCCCGACCGTTCCAGCCTCTCCATGCGTGCCCGAACCGTGGCGCGCGAGACGCCGAGATCGACGGCAAGGTCCGACACGCTGCGCCGGGCGTCATGCCGCAGCAAGGTTACGAGCCGTTCGTCCAAAGCATCCATCGGGATTCCCATTTTGATAAATTCGGCCGCCATTATGATAGGTTATACTTCTCGGATTGCCAATTCTACCTGTTCATATTGCCGGCTCGCCGTGTTCTCCTCTCGCCATTCGAACTTTGGCCGCGGGAAAAACAATGCGTTGCAAGATCGTCGGGGCGCCGGTGCAGGACGGCGCCGGCAGAATGGGCTGCGAAATGGGGCCGAGTGCGCTGAGGACGGCAGGGCTTGCCGAGGTGCTGTCCGGCCTCGGCCACACCGTCGAGGATATGGGCGCCGTCCAGCCAATGCCGGCGAGGCGCGTCGTGCATGGCAATCTGGCGCTGAAGGCCTTGCCCGAAATATCGGCCTGGACATCCGCCATTGCCGCGGCGGCCTACACGGCGAGCGAGGACGCCATGCCGATCTTTCTCGGCGGCGACCATTCGATCTCGGCCGGCACCATGTCGGGCCTCGCCCGCCGCGCCGCCGAGGCCGGGCGCCCGCTGTTCGTGCTGTGGCTCGACGCGCATCCGGATTTCCACACGCTGGACACGACCGCCAGCGGCAATCTGCATGGTGTTCCGCTCGCCTACGCCAGCGGCCAGCCGGGTTTCAGCGGCTATTTCCCGGACCTGCCGGCGGCGGTGGACCCCAAGCGCATCTGCACCATGGGCCTGCGCAGTGTCGACCCGGCCGAGCGCAGCGCGCTCAACCAGGCGGGCGTGACAGTGCACGACATGCGCGCCATCGATGAGCATGGTATCGCGCCGCTGCTGCGCGCCTTCCTGGCGCGCGTGTCTGATGAAGACGGGCTGCTGCATGTCAGTCTCGACGTTGACTTTCTCGACCCGTCGATTGCGCCGGCCGTCGGCACCACGGTTCCCGGCGGCGCGACGTTCCGCGAGGCGCATCTGGTGATGGAGATGCTGTCCGACAGCGGCCTCGTCTCCAGTCTCGACCTGGTCGAGCTGAATCCTTTTCTGGACGAGCGTGGCCGAACCGCGACGCTTATGGTCGACCTGACGGCGAGCCTGATGGGCCGCCGCATCATGGACCGCCCGACCCGCAGCCATTCCGGGAGCTTTTGATCATGACCACGGCAAAGCTGAACATCGTCCCCTTCGTCAGCGTCGACCGGATGATGAAGCTGGTGATCACCATCGGTGTCGAGCGCTTCCTGACCGAGCTCGCCAGCTATATCGAGGAAGATTTCCGCCGCTGGGAGCTTTTCGACAAGACGCCTCGCATCGCCTCACACAGCCATGACGGCGTCATCGAGCTGATGCCGACGAGCGACGGGCGGCTCTATGGCTTCAAATATGTCAACGGCCATCCCAAGAACATGCGCCAGGGCTTGCAGACGGTCACCGCGTTCGGCGTGCTTGCCGATGTCGGCAGCGGCTACCCGATGCTGCTCACCGAAATGACCATTCTCACCGCGCTGCGCACCGCCGCGACATCCGCCGTCGCGGCCAAATATCTGGCACCGCGCGGCGCACGCACCATGGCCATCATCGGCAATGGCGCCCAATCGGAATTCCAGGCGATCGCCTTCAAGGCGCTGACCGGCGTCGACCGGCTCAGGCTCTACGACATTGACCGATCCGCCTCGCTGAAATGCGCCAAGAACCTGGCTGGCATGGGGTTTGACATCACCATCTGCGAAACCGGGCAGGAAGCGGTCGAAGGGGCCGGGATCATCACGACCGTTACCGCCGACAAGCAATGCGCCACCATTCTCACCGACAACATGGTCGGAGCCGGCGTCCACATCAACGCCGTCGGCGGCGATTGCCCCGGCAAGACCGAGCTGCACAGGGACATCCTGCTGCGCTCCGACATTTTCGTCGAGTTCCCGCCGCAGACACGCATCGAGGGTGAAATCCAACAGCTTGATCCCGACCATCCGGTGACCGAGCTCTGGCAAGTCATCGCCGCCCAGGCGTCAGGCCGCCGGGACGCCAAGCAGATCACGCTGTTCGATTCCGTCGGCTTCGCCATCGAGGACTTTTCGGCGCTGCGCTATGTGCGCGACCAGCTGCAGGCAACGGGCCTTTACGAGGAGCTCGATCTGCTGGCCGATCCGGACGAACCGCGCGACCTCTATGGCATGCTGCTGAGAGCGGCCATGCAGAGCGCGGCATAACCAGAACCGATGAGATGCCGCGAACGATCCCGCAGGCATTGAGAGTGACTGCAGGTCTTGTCGATCGTCCCTTCGACGAGATAACGGGCCATCGACGTTGCCGTCACTCGACCGTCACGGATTTCGCCAGATTGCGCGGCTGGTCGACGTCGGTGCCCATGAACACGGCGGCGAAATAGGCCAGCATCTGGATCGGCAGCGCGTAGATGATCGGCGAGATGATTTCGGGAACGTCCGGCAGGATGATCGTCTCCATCGTCTTGACGCTCACCTGTGCGGCACCCTTGGCATCGGTGATCAGGATGATCTTGCCGCCACGCGCCGCCACTTCCTGCATGTTCGACACGGTCTTCTCGAAAATGCGGTCATGCGGCGCAATGACGATGACCGGCATGTTCTCGTCGATCAGCGCGATCGGCCCATGCTTCAACTCGCCCGCCGCATAGCCCTCGGCGTGGATATAGGAGATTTCCTTGAGTTTCAGCGCGCCTTCCATGGCGAGCGGGAAATTGGTGTCGCGGCCGAGATAGAGCACGTCCTTGTAGCGCGACAGTTCGCGCGCGATTCGCTCGATCTGCTCTTCCAGCTTGAGCACCTGGTTGGCATAGCGCGGCGCTTCCGAAAGCGCGCGCACCAGGGTCTTTTCCTGCTCCTGCGAAATCACCCCGCGCGCCACGCCGGCGCGCACCGCAAGCGAGGCCAGGACAGAGAGCTGGCAGGTGAAGGCTTTGGTCGAGGCGACACCGATCTCGGGGCCGGCGAGTGTCGGCAGCACCACGTCGGATTCGCGCGCCATGGTCGATTCGCGCACATTGACGACGGCGCCGATCTTCATGCCGGCCTTGCGGCAATAGCGCAGCGAGGCCAGCGTGTCGGCGGTCTCGCCCGACTGCGAGATGAAGAAGGCGGCATCATTGGCCGACAGCGGCATTTCGCGGTAGCGGAACTCCGAGGCGACATCGATATCGACCGGCAGCCGCGCATAGCGCTCGAACCAGTATTTGCCGATCAGGCCGGCGAGATAGGCGGTGCCGCAGGCCGAAATTGCCAGCCGGCCGATCTTGGCGAAATCGAATGGCAGGTCGAGCGGCTTCGAGACGCCGGAGACGAAGTCGACATAATGCGCCAGCGTGTGCGAGATCACCTCGGGCTGTTCATGGATTTCCTTTTCCATGAAATGCCGGCGGTTGCCCTTGTCGACCATGAAGGAGGTCGACAGCGACTGCTGGCGCTTGCGCTCGACTTGTCTGCCGTCGATGTCGAAGATGGCGACGCTGTCGCGGCGCACCACCGCCCAGTCGCCATCCTCGAGATAGGTGATCGAATTGGTGAACGGCGCCAGCGCGATGGCATCCGAACCCAGGAACATCTCGCCGTCGCCATGGCCGACGGCCAGCGGCGGGCCGTTGCGGGCGCCGACGATCAGGTCCTCATCGCCCTTGAACATGATGGCCAGCGCAAAGGCGCCTTCCAGCCGCTTCAGCGCCTGGTGCGCGGCTTCGACCGGCTTCAGCCCCTTGGTGAGTTCCCGCGCCACCAGGTGGGCGACGACCTCGGTGTCGGTCTGCGAGGAGAAGGCATAGCCGTCGCGCACCAGCTCGTCGCGCAGCTCGGAAAAGTTCTCGATGATGCCGTTGTGGACGATGGCGACGCCGTCGGAAAAATGCGGATGCGCGTTGGTCTCGTTGGGCACGCCATGGGTGGCCCAGCGTGTGTGGCCGATGCCGATCGTGCCGTCGAGCGGCTCCTCCTTGAGCCGGCGTTCGAGGTTGACCAGCTTGCCTTCGGCGCGGCGGCGGGCGAGCTCGCCATGCTCGATGGTGGCGACGCCGGCCGAGTCATAGCCGCGATATTCCAGCCGCTTCAGCGTGGTAAGGATGAGCGGCGTAACCTGCGCGTGCCCGACGATTCCAACAATGCCGCACATGGTTTTGCCCCTGCAGAATTCCGGCCATATCGCCGCAGAAGGCAAGATACCCCTCCTTGATTACGGGCTGATCGTTCATTCGAAGGAGCCTACGGCCTTAATCGCGACCAGAAACCATCGTGCTGCGAAGTGGCGTGGGTCCAGGTGGCGGAGTTTGCGTCGTTGGCCGCGTGAAGCCGCCCGACGAACAGTTCGTTCGAATGATGCGCTTCCGTCGGCCCAGGCGCATGTTGAGGCAGCCGGCAAACCAAAACACACCCAACAGCCGGTTAGGCCCGGCCGCCTGATGCCCCCCTATAAGAGGCTGTCGGGCCGCTTGATCTGTCTGGGGCTTGCACGCGAAAGCGCTCCCGACTGCCTCGCGTGCCGGAAAGCGAGCGGCGCTGGGATCCACGCAACGAAAAACCAGAGATGAACACGAGAAGGACCATCCGACGCAAAAGCCATCCTGGCATGGGTCACAAAGGTGGGTTGAGGTGATCGGCGACCGCCAGACCGAAGACTCGTTGCCGTTAAGGCGCTGAACCGCCGGCACCTGGCATCGTTTGATTGAACGAAGACGCCGAACTGATCTCTCGATACAGAAGGAAGCTCAGTCCGCGCCTTGCTGGGTCCAGGCATGCGGAAGGGGGATGCAGGGCATGAAGTTCAGAGATCTGATCAGACGTGCCGACAACAATGTGGAGAAGTCATTCGAGGATCTCGAAGCTGACTTGGCTGATGCCGTTGACGAGTGCCTTGGCTTGGATGACCTGTCGGCGCTGGCAATGGACGATACCGCGGACGAGCCGCCCATCCCAGACGACAACAGCGAACAAGGCGACCGCGCGCAAACCGAGGATGATGCCGGCGCCGAAGATGCCGGCACTCCCGAACCCTTGCGGCGACTGACCTCTCATACGCAGAGCCGTATGGCTGCCTTGAGTTCCTTTGACGGGCTGTTTCGCGATGCGAAGCTCCATTTCGAGGAGATCAACGCGAAACTGTCAGAGATCGCAAGCACACATCAGCTGACCTTTGAATTCTTTCACATCCTTCATGCCGACATTCTCCGCGCCAACGAACTGGAGCTGGCCAATCTAAACCTGACCGCAGAGCAAAAGAGCCTGTCGGACAAGGTCAATGACCTGACCCGAAGGCAGCATGAGCGCGAAAGCATGGTGGAGGCCCTGCAGCAGCGCGAGGCAAGCCTGGTTCAGGACGCCGAGGCGCTTCGTGGCGCATTGGCCGCGGCAAGGCTGGAGCTTGTGGAAGCCGCGAACACCAACGCCAAGAACCAAGCGGAATTCGGAGACCTCACAAACACGCTTGCCGCCGCAACCGTCGAGGCCGACAGGCGCGCGCGCGAAAACAAACTGTTGCGTGAAAAGAATGTCAGCCTGTCGATCGACCTGGAAAAGGCGCTGAAGCGAGAGGACGAGGCGCGGCACCGGCTGGACGCCTTCTCCACGATCCATGCCAACGAAGCCGCGCGAAATTCCGAAGTGCTTGGTGCGCTCGGCAAGAGCGAAAAGGAAGCGGCACGGCTCCACACCGCGCTCGAGGCCACCCAGGCGAAATTGTCGGAAGTGACGGAAACCGCCAGGATCATGGAGGCGGACAAGGATGCCGGGCTCGAACGCAGCCGTGCCGAGATCCGGGGATTGCGTTCCGAGATTCAGAACCTCCATTCGCGACTGGAGGTCGCCTCGAACGCAAACAGCGAGGCATCGGCCGAGATCGCCAGGCTCAAGCTTCAATGGAGCGACGCGGTGGCGGAAAAACAGGTGGCGGACGAAAGGTTGGCGGCCCTCACCAAGGAGGCCGAGACCGACAAGCTGAACCTTTCGAAGATAACCGCCAATTTCTCACAGCTTTCGCTGCAGCAGGCATCCGATCAGCTACAACTCGATATCCGCCGGCAGGAATGCGAAGACCTGCGGGCCGAAATTGCATCGCTCAACGCCCGGATCAGGGAACTGCTGCCCTATGAGAGGCTCCGTGGCACCACGAACGCCTTGCCGCATACGAACGATGTGGCCAAGAAGGTTCCGGTGACGGCGGAGCGAGCGGTGCGCACCGCTCGCCGTGTCCGCCGCAGGGCGCTCACCGCGTCGTAGGAGGAGCTAGCTGATCGTATTTTGCGGCTCGCTTCCAACAGTTCGTCACGTCATTGGCGGAAAGCCCTGGACATCTGATCCGTCAGCGGCTTCAGCAGATAAGACCAGACGCTGCGTTCGTCGGTGCTTATGTGAACCTCTGCCGGCATGCCAGGTTTGAGCACCTTGGCATCGGTCAGGCAGGCCGCCTTGTTCTCGACATTGATGCGCGCCGAGAAATACGAAAGCTGTTTTTGCTGATCCTTGATCAGATCCGCCGAGATGCGCTTGACCGACCCCTGGCAAGCAGGCGTGGTGCCGGCATCGAAGGCCGGAAACCGGATCGAGACGTGCTGGCCTGGACGAACGTCATCTATGCGCGAGGGGGGGATCAGCGCGTCGACGACGAGGTTGTCGGTGTCGGGGACGATCATCATGACCACCTCCCCCGGAGCGATCACTCCGCCGATCGTGTGGATAGCCGATTCCTGCACCGTTCCCGATTGCGGAGCGCGGATGTTGGTTTTGGTCAGTTCGTCTTGCGCCACGACCTTGCGCTCGCTGAGTTCGGTCTGCTTGGCTTCGGTTTCACGAAGTTCGCTCGTTACTTCACTGCGCCTTTGCTCATCCAGCTGAAGAATTTGCAGTTCGGTCTCGCTAATCTTGGCCTGTGCCTCAGCGACCGCCGCCGCCAGGCGTCCTGATTCTCCGTGCGCTCGGGTGGCATCCAATCTGATGTTGCTCAGTCGCTCCTTGGACACCAATTTTTTTGTAAAGAGCGCCTGGACATCGCCAAGATCTCCGTCGAGCAGGACCACGGACTGGTCTTCCGCGGCCTGCTGCGCCTTGAGGCCATCGATCTGGCGTTCGAGTTGGCTCGAGCGGCTTTGCAACTGTGCCTTCTGCCCCGTCAACGCCGTTGCGCGGCTTTCGAAAAGGGTGCGCTCTCCTCTGACCAGTGCAGCCAGTTCCGGGTCGCCCATCCGTTCTTGAAGGCTGGACGGAAGCTGCATTTCCGGCAGGCCTTGCCGCTCAGCCTCCAGCCGTGCAAGCCGGACGGTTGTGCGATCAAGATCCTCGCTGATTATTTGCAGGTTGGCCCGCGTCAGCGTGTCATCCAGCCTGGCCACCACATCGCCAGCCCGCACATGGTCGCCATCTTGCGCGAAGATGCCACCGATCGTGCCGCCCGTCAGATGCTGGACCTTCTTGATGTTGCTTTCGACCACCACGGTGGCAGGCGCGATCACCGCGCCGGCGATCTTGGTCAAACCGAGCCAAAGCCCGCCGCCGACAACCAACATGGCCGTGACCGCCGCGCCCAGGATCAGGTTGCCCCTGATATCATCGCGCGCCTCGACCGAATTCGCCTCGGCCCTTCGGCTCCCGTTATCGAACGGAGCATACGAAACCATCGTCGCGTCAGACATGAAACAGCACCTTACGCATGACCGCTCACCCCTTTCTGCATCGGAACAACCGACGCCTGCCGTTCGGCAGGGGTCGGGAAAGGCCGGATGACATTGGCCAGGACCTCCTCGCGCGAGCCAAAGGAGTGAAGCATCCCATTCGACATGACGAGTACCTTGTCGATATTGCTGAGGGCAGAAGGACGGTGCGCAACAATGATGACGATGCCCCCACGTCGGCGCACCCCCAGGATGGCGCCGGCCAGGGCAGCATCACCGTCGACGTCCAGGTTTGAATTCGGCTCGTCAAGGACGACCAGAAACGGGTCGCCATAAAGTGCCCTGGCAAGCCCAACGAGTTGCCTCTGTCCGGCCGACAAGGCTGCCCCGCCCTCGCCTACGCGTGTTTGAAAACCATTCGGCAACCGCATGATCATCTTGTCGACGCCGGCGGCCCTGGCAGCTGCCAGCACGCCCTTGGCGTCGTCGTTGCCGCCAAATCGCGAAATGTTATCGGCAACCGTCCCGTCAAACAGTTCGACGTCCTGCGGCAGGTAGCCGACATGAGCACCAAGCTCTTCCGGGCTCCATTGGTCGAGCGAGGCTTCGTCCAGCCTTACCCTTCCGCGAAGGGGCTGCCACACGCCCACCAGAGCGCGCACAAGTGTCGTTTTTCCAGAACCGCTCGGGCCGACAATGGCCATTCCCGCGCCCCCAGACAGGGTAAAACTGACATTGGCCACCGTCGGTTTTTGCTGGCCCGGCGGCGCTATTGTCAGGTCCTCTACCGCAAGCGCCGCCTGCGGGCGCGGCAGTTCCATGACTTCTTCATGCCCACCGACGACAGCCAGCGCCGTGGCCAGTTGGGAATAGCTTTGCCGGAAAGCCGCGAAGCCTCGCCAGTTTGCCAGCGCCGCGTCAACCGGAGCCAACGAGCGGCCCAGCAGTATCGACGATGCTATGATGACACCTGGCGACGCTTCCCCCCCGATCACGAGATAGGCGCCCAGTCCCAGAACTGAGGACTGCAAGGCCATCCGCAGCGCCCTCGAGAGGGCACCGGTGGCGCCGACAATGTCGGAAAGCCGTTCCTGGTGCGTGAGATAGGCGTGGTTGATCTCGCTCCAGCGGCGGGCAAGCCGCCCGGAAAGGCCCATCGCGCGCACAACCTCCGCGTTGCGGCGGCCAGAATCGGCAAGATTGCGTTGCGACACCAGCGTCTCGGACGCGCGCGCCGCCGATGCGCGGCCAAGGACTTCCGCTATCACCGTGAGCAGCACGACAATAATCGCGCCGCTTGTTGCCAGCAGACCGAGCGCAGGATGCAGAAGATAGATGATCAGCAGATAAAACGGTATCCACGGCGCGTCGAAGATGACGGTCGGCCCCAATCCTGAAAGGAAGCCGCGGATCTGATCCAGATCACGCAGCGGCTGTATCCGGTTCGCGTCCTGCCCGCCGATGAGCGGTAAGGACAGCGAGAGGCCGAAGACCCTTTGCTGCAGATTCTTATGGAGACGATTGCCTATTCGAACCAGGAGGCGAAGCCGCACGAAATCCAGCAATCCGTAGACCGCGTAAAGACCCAGCATTCCGATCGTGAATCCGACAAGTGTCGGAACGCTCTGCGAAGGCAGAACGCGGTCGTAGATCTGCAGCATATAGACGGAGCCGGTCAGGGCGAGAAGGTTTATGACCGCCGAGAAGACGCCGACGCCTACCAGCCCGGGCACGGCGCCGAGCATGGCGCCACGCAGATCGGGCGAACGTATCCTTCCGGAGCTCATCGCTTGCGACCTCCGGTGAGAAATCGTTGCGCAAGCTCATTGGCCCCACTGGCCACGGTCAATTTTTGGGTTTTCAGGAGCGTATCCCTCATTGTCTTCTAATTTACGCCCCACTAACATATGTGGCCTTCGGTCAAAATGTAGCGAAATCGTGGCGCCGGTCCGAAAAACCCGGACCTGGCGCATTAAATCAGGGGAAAACTGCCGTTTTGAGGTGTCCCGGAAGGCTGTGGAGGTCGCGTTCCCGGCAGTGCGACCGACACCGAGCCGTCCCTTTCGGAGGGTGAGTCGCTCCCCAGCCAAACGGCTCCCCGGCCGTTTCACGGAGCCAATTGAGTGTGCGATTGTCGTTTAGCGCTTCTTCGCGATAATCAGGAAATGTTGCGCCAGCTGTCCAGGAACGTGAAGAGTTCTGGACGCCTTCTCGAAGGGCTCCATCAACGCTTCACACACCCTTGGCAAGAGGTTACCCGGCCGGGGCAGATAGCCGTAAGGTATCATCTCCTCGACAAGGAACCCCGACGCGGTCAGGAGCTCCTTGAACGTCGCCGCGCTCAGCGTGTGGCGAACTGTGCGTCCAAACAACCGATTGAGCAGCCGGGAGGCCATGCCGATGGGTGAAGTCGCATTCATGTGAACGTTACACACAAGTCGCCCACCGTCCTTCAGATGCTCATTTATCGCCTTCAGCGCATCCCGCTTCAGTTGATCCTCGGCGTTCAGGAAGAAGCGAAATGCGGTTGTGACGTCGAAGGTCTCGCCGAGGGCCCGCGTTGTCATATCGATTTGAAGCAATCGCACATTGGGCGGAACTTGCGCGCAGTCGAGCATGGATTTGGAGACGTCGACGCCGACCACCTCGCCGAAGAGCCCGGCAGCAACGTTGGCGATGCGACCTGTTCCGCATGCGAAATCGAGGCAGTTTCGGCCGGCTCCGCCCATTGGGCGAAGAACGTCCAGGATCAAAGGCTTTTCGATTTTCTCCCAAAGCGCGCCATAATAGCCGGACTCGTGCGTTTTGTTGTATTGCGCGCCGTAGCCCGGCGCGCAGTGGCTGGCCCTGTAGTCGTGCGACACCCGGTCGCCCTGCGTGTGGACCTGCTGGTTGGACGTCAGCTCCTGCCAAATTCCGGGCTCACCGGTCTGCGGCTTTGCCCACGGAACTCGCGATGCTGAAGGCGTACCGAAAGCGTAACTTGCCGACTGAGCCATGTGAGCCGTGTTCGGCGGCGGCGGCTTCACCCCATGCCTGGAATTGAGCCTCACCTGTCTCTCCCGTTCGGTTGTGTTCGACACCCTGATCGAACAAGTAGGCTCCCCACCCATTTTATCGGACTGCGACTGAGGCGGCCTATTGGATTGCCGCGCTTTGCAGATCACTGCTGAACCTGGCTTCGACAGTATCCCCCGGCATCACGATCGTGTCTTCGTCAGCCGACAGCTTGCGCCATTCATCGCCGACCTTGCGGACGATCGTGACCTGAGCCCGGATTGTTTCGCCGGCAATCGGCAATGGCTGGGCGGACGCACCGGTCGGTTGCAGCTTCTCGCTGGCGGCGTGGAGCCTGGCGGTGACATCGGCCAGCCGCGCGTTGGTCTCCTTCAGATCCGTCAGCAAGGCAATCCTCCTTTGATTGTCATTGCGTTCGTGCTGCCTGACATAGTCCTCCTGCTGGCGCCGCGCTCTCATGAGTTCGACCGAAGTTTGCAGCGCACCGCTCGACGACAGAAGCAAGGCGCGCCTGACATCGGCGAGCCGAGTGTTGGTCAGATTGCCTGCATCAAACGCCTTGGTTACTTTCGCCAGGTCTTCCTGATCCGCCTTCACGCTCTCGGCCTCGACCTGTTCGCGCTTCTGCAAAACCTCGATTTGGTCGGCCGCATCCTTCTCGCCCCTCTCAAGAAAAGCCTGCTCCTGCTGGAAATCGCTCAGCGCAATCTTCAGCCCCTCGGTTTCAGCCTGGGCGATCGCGGCTCCGACGCTGGGCGACAGAGGTGACCCCTGCGGCGTCTGCTTGTCGAAATCCGCCTGGCCCTGAAGTTCGGCGCGGACACGGGCGGCGTGAAAATAGTCTTTGGTGTAATCCCCCCAAAGTGTTTCGTAATCGCGCCTGAGATCAACCGGATCGGGGCCTGTTTGGCCCGCGCGTGACCGCAAAAGGCTGAAGCCGCCGGAGACGGCAAGCGCCTGCCGTACGGTCATGAGCGGACGGTAGGCCTGTTGTCCCGGGGTGAGCACGTCGCCCATCACGTAGATTGGACGATACTCCACGATGATGGCGGTCACGTCGTCTGGCTTGACGACAACCATCTGCTCCCGTCCATCGGCCAGACGCACGTGAAAGATCTTGGTCGGCAAAAGCGCTTGCATGCGCGTCTGCAATTGAGACGCCGTGAGGCCTGCGACCATGATCATCCCGGCTTCGGGAAGGGCGATATTGCCGTCCATCTGGACCACGGCGCGCTGGGCTCGATCCGGGATCGGCGCTATCCCTATCTCGACGGTATCGCCAGGCGACAGTTGATAGGGCTCGGCTTCGCCTGCGGCGGCCACCGATGTCAGGGACATCACCGCAACCGCGGCAAGAACGGTTCGTTTACTGAAGGCCATTTGCGACAATCTCCTTCTGGTTCGGCACCGGCTCCGAAGGCCATTCAACACGGGTAACGAAATCGTATACCGGGCCACCGGGCACACCCCAATTGCTCGACCAGATCACCTGCGAGCCGTCCGGCGAGGGCGAGGCATGCGTCTCGCTCCAGTAGTCGAAGTGGGCGTTCTGCGTTTCCACGATACGGCGGACCTCTCCGCTGCCGTCCGTGCGCACCGCAATGACCTGCTGCGCGTAAGGCGCCCAGTCCGGGTGCTGCGATACTTCGGCTGGCGTCCCGCCATAGCTCAGAAACACCCAGCCGGGCCTGTCCAGGGACCTGAGCGACGCATGCATGGCCTCGCCATATTTCATCAGCGACGTGACCTTGCCGTCGGCCAATCGGCGCTTGATCACCTGATATATGTCGGGATCCGATTTGCTGATCCCGACATATATTTCGCTGCCGTCGGCATCGACCGTCATGTCGCCGTGACCGGGACGGTGGTGCTCCATCCACTTCTGTTGCAAGACGCCGTCGATGGAAAAGACGAAGGTCGGTTCATGGTCGTCCGACAATGCCTGTGAGCACACAATATTGATTCCGAGCGGAGAGATCGAGCAGGAGCCGGTGGTTCCCGGAAGCGCGGTAAGATCGATATCCGGGAATTTCCGCCGCTCCTTGAGGTCGTAGCCGAAGACCACCGCTTTGCCGTCATTGCGCGTTGCACGCACCGCAATGCGGTCGCCGTCGCGGCTCGGATTGCCTTTGTAAGGCCCGAACTGAAGTTTGCTGTAGGCTGCCGTGTCGAACACGACATCCTCATGATTTGTGCGTGGCGCCCAGGTCGAAATCCGCCGGCCAGCAACGCAGATCATCAGCTGGGGATCCCTTGGATGCCATTCGCATTCAGTTTCATTCGAGCGGTCGCGGTGGAACAATGGCACGTAGCTGTGCCCGTCGAGAAAGCACATGCCACCACAACCATTGACGATCACGAGAAGGCTCTGATCAGCATTCCAGGCCTGTGCACTCGAGTAACGGTGGGTGCAGTATTTCTTCCCGCAGACACCCGCGAGGCCGAGAATTCCGGGTTCGGTGATCCGTACGAAAGTCGCGCCGGACCAGGGATCCGTTGCTTGGCCAAGATAGTCCGGCAGGTTTTTCACCGTTTGCGATGCGCTGCTTTCGCGACCCCCGATCATATGAATAGTCGCGAACATGGCACCGGCAATCAGCAGCAGTGCCAACATGTGCCGGCGGAGCAGGGTCATGTCATGTAACCCATTTCGCGCCGTACCCGGCCTTCACTAAGGCGCGCGCGCCACCATGCGATCGTTCGCTCCAGCCCATCGCGCAGGCTGGTCTGCGCCTGCCACCCGGTCTCGCCTTCAAAACGCGAAGAATTGGCGAGCAAGGCGCGAACCTCCGAATTTTGCGGCCGCAAACGCCTTTCGTCACGATGGACCGGTTTCTTGGAACCGCTTAGTTCGAGGACAAGATCCAATACGTCGGAGATGGTCACTGCGCGTTGGCTGCCGGCATTGTAGGCGTGGCCGAATTCGAGCCCGGCCAGGCCCGCGGTCTGGAAGGCTGCCGCGGTGTCTTCGACAAAGGTCAGGTCACGGATCGGGCTCGTATCGCCGACCATGATCGCGGGGCAATTCGGATCGAGGGCCTGCCGGATGATGGTCGGCACGATGGCGCGCTCACTCTGGCGCGGACCATAGGTGTTGAAGGGCCGCATGATCACCACGGGGACATCGAACGACCTGGCGTAGGACTCCGCCATCATGTCGGCGCCGATCTTGGATGCCGAATAGGGCGACTGTCCCTGCAACGGATGCGTTTCGCTGATGGGCATGGTCTGGGCGGTTCCATAGACCTCGCTCGTGGAGGTATGCACCACCCGCTCCGTCTCCCATTGACGCGCCGCTTCAAGAACGTTCACCGTGCCCAGGATGTTGGTTTCCACATAGGACTGGGCAGCCGCGTAGGAATATGGAATCGCAATGAGCGCGGCCAGGTGAAACACGACGGCCTGACCGCGCACGATCCGGTTCAGGAAGGCGCTGTCGCGGACGTCACCGCGGACGAGCTTCAGCTGGCTGCGGATCTTGTCCGGCAAATCGTCCAGCCATCCATGGCTGTCGAAGGAATTGTAGAGCGCCAGAGCCGTGACATCCGCGCCGTTGCGGACGAGCGCCTCAGTGAGATGCGAACCGATAAATCCATCCGCGCCTGTCACCAGAACTTTCTTGCCATTGTAGCTCATGACTGCGCATTCCCTTGGCTGACTGGAGCGCTTTCCTTTTGGGGTTCATACGTCGATCGGCTGTGATGGAACCCAGCCGACAACCGCCAGGACGCCACGCGCCATCCACACGATGTCGGAGACGATGGTGCGCTGCGGATAATAGGAGAGGTCGAGTCTGGCCTTGGCGGGGAACATAACCTCCCGATAAAACAGGATCGGATCCGCGGATCGGGGGAAGAAATGCGCCTCGTGCCGGAAGAGAACCTGGGTTGGCCCCAGCAGGCCGGGCTTGTATTGCAGGACGGCCTCGAGGCCGCCGCGGAAACAATCGGCGAAAGCCATGCTCTCGGGTCGTGGCCCGACGATCGCCATCTCGCCTTTGAGGACGTTCCACAGCTGCGGCAGTTCGTCGAATTTTGTTGCCGCGAGGAACCGGCCCACCGTCGTCATACGGCTGTCGCCCACGACGGTCAGTGCAAGGCCTTGGGAATCGCAGTTCACACCGAACTTGCGAAATTTGTACATGCGGAAGGGTCGGCCACCAGCTCCCATGCGGGTCTGTGCGAACAAGATCGAGCCACCGCCTTCGAGTAGAAGCGCGCCGGCGATCAAAAGCATCAGCGGTGCAAATATGATGAGCGCGGCGCCCGCGACCACGAGATCGATCGAGCGTCTTGCCAAGCCGTGAGCGGTGCTTGAGACGAAGTGCCGGTGAAGGGAAAGGTCCAGTGCGCTCATGCCGCAGTTCCTGCTTGGGCGTCGCCGTTGAGTGCGCTTGCGAGTGCAGCCACAACCGCCTCGGCGACAGTCGAGGTGATCTGGGGGTGCAATGGGATTGTCAGTTCTCGCTGAGCAAAGTCCTCTGTACGCGGCAGAGTGATGCCGGGATAACGCTCGCGATAGAACGTCATTTGGTGCACCGGCGGATAGTGAATCGTGGTCTGTATCCCCTGCGTCCGCAATTCGTCGATCACGTCCTGCCGCCTTGCGTAGCGCGGCAGAAGGACCGGCATGATGTGGTGAGCCGACGTCCGGGGTTCGCTGAATGGAATGGTCACGGCCGGGCAATGCTCCGCGATGAGGCGCCGATACAGGACGGCCAGGATACGTCTGATCTCGTTCCACTCTTGCAGGTTCTGCAGCTGGACCAGCCCAATCGCCGCCCGCATCTCGTCCATGCGGTAGTTGAACCCGAGCATCGTGACATCATATTGCGGGGTACGGCTGTTCAGCCGCTGATGGGTCCCGCTGGTCATCCCGTGCCCGCGGGCCTGGCGGATTCTGTCTAGCAGATCGGAATCGCGAGCGATCACGGCGCCCCCTTCCGCCGTTGTCATGTTCTTGTTGCCGTAGAAGCTGAAGGCGGCCGCTGTGCCGAACGTCCCCACTTCCCTCAGGCCGGGCGCATGCGCGGCGTCCTCGATGATATGGAGCCCTCGAACCCGGGCGAACCGCTGCCATTGTTCCCGATTGGCGAGATAGCCCGCGAAGTGAACGAGGATGACCGCCTTTGTGCGTGATGTGCACCGCGCTTCGGCTTCCGCGAGCGACATCAACGGCACGTCGACCGACTCGATATCGACGAAGACCGGAGTCGCCCCTACATAAAGCACCGCATTCGCGGTCGCCACGAAAGTCAGCGACGGGACCAGTACTTCGTCGCCAGGTCCTATTCCCAGTGCATGCAGGATGAGATGAAGCGCCGCGGTGCAGGAACCGACCGCCACGCAATCTCGCGCGCCATGCATATCGGCAAAGGCCAGTTCGAAAGCGCGCACCTGCTCACCCATGGTAAGCCAGCCGCTGTCAATCACCTTTGACAGGGCTGCCTTCTCCGGCACGCCTAGGATCGGGGCGCTTACCAAGAGCATGTTGACCTCCTAAAAATCCTTGTGGTGGGTTCGGCCTCTACATCCGGATTTTCATGCGGCCGCGGCCGCGACCTCGATCGAGGTCGACTGCTCTTCCCAGGCAATCGCCTGCGCATTCTGGAAGTCGTCGACGCGACCGATATCGAGCCAGAGACCGTCATGCTTGTACACGTGTACGGTCGTGCCGCCCTGCATCATCTGCAGCATCAGGTCATCGAACCCGAATGGGATGCCGGAAGGAATGAACCGCAGGACATCCGGGTTCATGCAGTAAATCCCCATGCTGACGAGGTGGGAAAGCGTCGGCTTTTCCCGGAAGAGCTGAACGGCATTGTCGACCTCGTCGATGACGCCGAAATCCATCTTGATGAGGCGGCAGGCCGTAGCGATCGTAACCGGATCCTTGTGCATGCGGTGCGCCGCCACAAACCGGCTGAGGCTCAGGTCGGTAAGAACATCGCCGTTGAGCACGACAAAGGTGTCGTTCAGTTCATCCCTGATCAGAGAGAGAGGCCCGATGGTGCCCAATGGCTCCATTTCCTGCGTGTATTTGATCTTCAGATTCCATTGCGATCCGTCGCCGCAGACGCTGCGGATCAGGTGCCCGAGATACCCGGTCGTGATATAGACCTCCTCGATGCCGTTGCGCCGCAGCCACTTCAGAAGCAGCTCAAGAACGGGCCTGGCTCCTATCGGCATCAAGGGTTTCGGTAGGACCGAGGTGAAGGGCCGAAGGCGCGTACCCATCCCACCACATTGAATCACCGCTTTCATCCGATCCTCCTGATTTGCAGTTGCCTGTGTCCGGGCATTTCGTGTTCGAGCTCATTCGGACCTGGCATTCCGTCAAATCCGGCTCGACCCTCGGCGGCAATCCGAACATCATACTTGAAGGGTATGTGACAGCCGGGGCGGCTGTCGTCGTGCATTCGAATGGTACCGATCCAAAGCGTTTCCGGTATTAGATAATCGCGAGGTCAAGGACGGACCCAAGCATCTGGACCTGGCCATGAGACCAATGAAGCCGAACGAGTCCTGCGATCAAAAAGCAGCGATCCGCCAAGTGCCGGAACCGTCCCGCGCGCCCTCGGTGAAGGCAGGTGCCGCCATCAAAACACCCTGGCGCACACCGAACATTGGAGACGGGCGCTCGATATCGCTCGGCAGGCAGGCACGGGACGCCAGCGTTAAAAAAAATAACGACGGCTCTCACAAATTAGTATTATATTAGCCATGTGTGATGTGCGTGGGTTGGGACGCTGCGACCATCACAGTGATGTGATGACCAGCGGTTGGCTACGACTTTGGACTCACCGCGGTTCCGATCATCACAGAGGAATGGGAGGTTCCAGCGGGTATTCTCGTCGGGAACCGGGCAACGCGTTGGGGTAGTTCAATGTATCGGATCGTCATCGCCGACGATCACGGCTTGTATCGTCGCGGCCTTCGGCTGGCACTTTCGGCTGGAATTCCAAACGCCGAAATATTCGAGGCCGCGTGTTTCGATGCTGTGGTCAATCTTCTGGAGGAGCAGGCATCCATCGATCTTGCGATCCTCGACCTGAACATGCCTGGGCTGGTTAACCAGGAGGTGCTCAGCGACGTTCTCTCTGCGTATCCTCACACACGTTTTGCGATCGTTTCCGGGGACGATTCCCGCTCGGAGATCCTGACCGCTCTGTCGATCGGGCTTCACGGTTACATCGTCAAATCGCAGAAAGACGAAGAAGTCGTTCTGGCGGTAAATGAGATCCTTGCTGGCCGGATCTATGTACCATCACTCTTGTCTCGAACGTCTGCCGACCAGAGAGCGTATGCAGCCCTCCCCTCGGCGAAAAATCCAATCCGTCATCGCATGAGCTCAAGCGATCTTGGCAGACTGACATCGAGGCAAAGGGACGTCCTCAAGCTGATGGCGGAAGGGTACTCGAACAAGGAGATCGCCCGCAATCTGGACATTGCCGAAGCGACAACGAAAATCCATGCCGCCGCCATTCTGCGCGAGCTCGGGGTGCGAAACCGGACTGAAGCAGCCGTTTTGCTGCAAACGTGGATGTCGAGAAACGTGAACTGATGTTTGCCACCCGAAGCGGGAAGCGGTTCGGGCCGACATGCATGGGATAGACTTGGGCGCGCCCGAAGAAACCGGCGCGCTTTCGGAGCGGCAAGAACTACAGCTCAATTTCCTTCCGCGATAACCGCAACGAATATCGCAGTCCATATTCCGATATTTCCAATTTCGGCGAATGCCCGACAAGCGGCGTGCCGTCCACGCCGATTATCATGGACCCGAACCCGTGGCGCACGACGTTTGAGTTCTTCCGACCTCCCGATTCCACCCAATCGAAAACCAGATCGTCCCCTGCGCCGTCGGATGCGAATTGCCACTTAACTCCGACCTTGCCTTGTGATTCACCCAACGCACCGTGTTTCACGGAGTTTGTCGTCAGTTCGTGAAGGATCATCGCAAAGCTCTCTGCGACGCCGCTCGGCACTGTGAGTGAGGGGCCACTGACCGTTATGTCCCGTGTCTCCTTGAAGGGCTGCAACTCCTGAGCCACGAGATCGTGGAGCATCCCCGACAGGCTCTTATGACGAGACAGGATGAGATGCGTCGCTTCCAGCGTTCTGATCCGATCGATCAGCATCTCCTTGTATTTGGCAACGTCGTTCTCGGGAACATTGATCATTTTTACCAGGGCCGTGATCACCGGGAACAAATTGCTGAACCGATGGCGGTCTTCGAGCATGATGCGCTCGTGCTTCTTCACGGCGGCGCGAAGAAGCGTGGTCTGTCGACGTTCGGTCAGATCGGCCGCCACCCCGATGCGCATTGCGCGGTCGCCGTGTTCTTCCTGCCGTCCGCGCAGAGCAACCCAGCGTATGTGCCCATCCGTCCGCCTGACACGAATCTCGACGTCGTAGTTCACTGCCTGCGAGGGTTTTGCCGAGGCAGCCAATTTCGGCCAGTCGGCCGGATGTACCACGGCCGAGAGTTCTTCCAAGGGGCGCACGGGCTTGGAGGGCAGGCCGAGAATGTCCCAGAACTTGCCGGAGCCCGCGACCGTCCCCTCCTTGATATCTATCCGCCACGTGCCCAGGCGTCCGGCAGACAGAGCGAGATCGAGCCATTCCTTCTGAGCCCGGAGGGCCTCGCGTGCGGCTCGTCGCTCGGAAATATCGTCGACCACCACGAACACGCTTTCGGTGGATGCCTCGTCAGGCCGCGACGAGGACAGGGCCAGACGGGCCCAGAATGCCTTGCCGTCCTTGCGCAAGACGCGAATATCGGCAGCGGACGACGCGGCGCCATTATCCAGATCCTTCAACAAGGCCCGCACGGCATCTCGATCGTCAGGAAGAACGAGTCCTTCCAGCTTCAGCTGGGCAAGTTCCTTTTCTCCATAGCCGGTCATCTCATAAAAACGTCTGTTCGATTGCAACAGTTCGCCACGTCGATTGGCATTTGCAAAACCCAAGGCAGCGCGCTCGAAGGCCCAACGATAGCGGCTCTCGGCTGCATCGATGGCAGCGAGCCTCGCCTCCGCAACCTCGAGCGCCCCGCGCAAATCCTGTCGCAGGCGATGGAACACGGATGCGATCAGGCCACCCGAGACCAGAAGGAAGATAGCGCTCGTCCAATCTTCAGCTGAGAGTTGGGCGTTGAGGACGCGCCGCATCCACAAGCCGGCGGCGGCCATGAGAAGCGTTGCCGCGATGGCAACCAACCGCCCTTCGAGGTACACGATAACAATAATTACGGGGATAAACGCAATAAACGTCGCACCCTGGCCGACATATATCGTACTTATCGCTTCGAGTATTATCGATCCTGCAAGCACCAATAGCGAAGCCACATGAGCCGACGGGGTGCTTGACACGTTCGATTTGAGCCAGCGCAGATACAAACCCATGCGCCCAGACTACAACCTTATGTCTAGCTCGTCGAGACTAGGCCGCTAGGGGGCAGCCTAATACCACTGCCCGATTGCCATGCCTTTGCCTGCGAATAGAATCAGGATCGGCAGGGCACTTCAGGAAGCCATATTCAAGGAACGCTGCGGAAAAACCTTCCGCAGATTTCTACGGTTGTGTCGAAATTCGAGTGGAAGGAGCGCGTTCCCGCCAGCAGGCGGAATTTAAAGGCAAGTAAATCACGCAAAATTTACTTGGGTCGGTAGCAACTAGGGTTGGGGTAGAAGCGATGACACTGATCGAGAGGCGCAACGAAACCGTTGCAGTCAGCCAATACATTGTATTGAAAGATACTCGTCACGCACGTCCGATACATCTTTCGGATCGGCCAGACGCCAGACCTGGCGGGCCGCAGCGACGCAGTTTGGAATCCATAACCGGCATGCTTGAGCGCATCGGCTGCGGCTATCTTGTGCTGGACCGCGACAGGAAAGTAATCGAGTGGAATACAGCCGCGCAAGACACGCTTGAGCGGCAGGGCGAAGCGGCTGACACGGCCGTCGAGCTGTCCGCGGGGCTAAGGCGGCTGGTCGCGAATGTTCCGGTCCATTTCCAGCCGGGATCACTCTCATGGGTGGTGATCCGCAGCAGAGGCGACAGGCCTGTGATCCTGAATGAGGCGTGCGTCGTCACACCCGACGGGACAAGCATCGTCGCATTGCTGGACCGGGAGAACACATCGGCGGCCAACCCTCAGACCTTGCAAAGGATGTTCGGTTTGACCAGCGCGGAAACGCAGCTTGCATTGCGCCTGGCGCAAGGCGATGCACCGCTGGAGATTGCTCGCAGCTGGCATCTCAGCCGCACGACGATCCGCTCCCAGCTTGCCTCGCTGTTCGCCAAGACCGAAACAAGGCGTCAGGCCGAACTGGTAGCTCTTCTGGGGCGCATTTCGGTCCTGCCATGAAAGAGCGATTTCGGCGGGCGTCAGGACCCGTCGAATTCAGCAGACCGAAATATATTGCCATGGCAACGCGGCTGCAAATTCTGCGGCCGCGGTTGCGCAGATTGCAAAACTCGCGGTGCCATCTCCAGCCTGTCGACGCGCTATCGAACTCGGGCGGAGCGCGGAATCTCGTAATGGAGTGACCTGCCATGGTCGAAACAAATTCGACGGTCCACAAGCTGGCTGATACCGCTCGTACGCGGTCGGATGGTGCTGTACTGAAACTTGCACGCGCGGGACCGATCGTCGTCACAGGCGCCGCCGGATTCATCGGGTTTCATGTCGCGTTGCGGCTTTTGCGACGCGGCCTTGTCGTTGTCGGCGTCGACAATTTTACGCCCTACTACGACGTCAGGCTAAAGGAGGCGCGATTTGCGCAGCTCTGTGCCGAGTCGAGGTTCACTCCCATGCGGATGGACCTGGCTGACCAGGCGCAGGTGAAGGCGCTGTTTTCCGACTTCCAGCCATCGCACTTCGTGCACCTCGCTGCCCAGGCTGGGGTGCGTTATTCGCTCGCCGACCCGCATGCCTATGTGCAGTCGAATGTAGTCGCGTTTCTCAATGTTCTGGAGGGCTGCCGGCACGCCGGCGTCAGCCATCTCGTTTATGCCTCGTCGAGTTCCGTTTACGGCGCCAATCGAAGCATGCCGTTTTCCGAGCACCATGGCGCCAGTCATCCGCTCAGCTTCTATGCCGCGACCAAAAGCGCAAACGAATGCATGGCGCATTCCTATAGCCACCTGTTCGGCTTGCCGGTGACAGGATTGCGCTTCTTCACCGTCTATGGTCCCTGGGGCAGGCCTGACATGGCAGTCTATACGTTCACCCATGCCATCGCCGAGGGGCGCACGATCGAGATTGCCAATGCCGGCCGCGTGTGGCGAGATTTCACCTATATCGACGACATCGTAGAGGGGGTGGTTCGCGTGCTCGCCGCGCCGCCTCGTCCGGATCCGGACTGGGACAGCCGCACGGCTGACCCCGCCACCAGTTCGGCGCCATATCGGATCTACAATATCGGCAATGACCGGCCCGAAGAAATCAACCGTCTGATCGCGATCATCGAAACTGCCCTTGGCCGCCGCGCCCTTCGCGTCAACGTGCCTTTACCTCCAGGTGACGTCCTGAAAACCCGCGCCGACGTCAGCGACCTCCGCCGCGCTGTCGGCTTCGCACCGGCGACGGCACTGGAGGACGGCGTGCAACGTTTCGTGGAATGGTACCGGGATTTCCATGCAAGCCCCGTCGGCCGAGAACGACATGCGTTCGTTCAGGCATAGGGCGAGACCACGGGAGGCCGGACGGCGGGCACACCGCCGGTTCGGTCACCCGACCTATGGCTGACGCGGCGCGCCTTCCCACCAACACTCCTTCAAATGACGCATACGGACCACAGGATGCAAAGGCCGCGTCGGCGGGCGCGATGGTGTCGGGGGGCGGGAGACCATCGATGCGTCTTTGGGGCCAGGCCGCCGACCTGCTCCTTCAACCATGTTGCAGGCACAGGGCTAGCGGTCGCAGGCCGATCGATACGCCGGCGCCGTCGTGAGGGACATCATCGATGGATAGGCCACCTCATTTGCCGGCCTTCAATAACCAGTTCCATTGTTGGCCGCCAATCGCGCTTGGCCTGATCGAGAGCAGGGCAGACACCAAGCCAGGCAGGATCTTCAGTCGCTTGCCGATATAGACGGCCATGGCAACGTTCCAGATGGCTAGGGCAAGCGCGACACCGACAGCCGCGCCAATTGGGCCGTATATCTCGACGCCCACGGCACAGGCTATGATGTTGGCGGCCGCACCGGCGATCATGGTCGTTGCCGCGGCCCACTCGTTTCCGGTCATCGCCAGCAGATTCTGCTGAGGCCCGCACAGCGCAACGAAAACATAGCCCAAAATGAGCACCCGCGCGATTGGCGCTCCCGCAGCAAAGCCCTCCCCGAAGAAGCTCAAGAACGGCTCGGCGATCATCATCATTGGGACGGCCACCGCGATGGCGCCGCCCGCAGACAGCAAGGTGGCCCGCGCGAACAGCTGCTGCAGGCCTTTATGATCGCCTCTGGCGTGCAGATCGGCCGCTGTTGGCGAAAACATGGTAGCGACAGCGATGCGGGAAAGCCCCACAAGCATCGCCACATTCAACGCCAGGGCGAAAATACCGGCCTCACGGATATGATCGGTCCAGCCCAACACCAGCACGCCGGCACGACTGACGAAGACATCGAGGCCGGTGATGAGCATGAGCGGGGGGACGGCAAGCCACCATCCCCTCGGTTCGTAAGCGGGCTGAGCCTGCCGCAGGCCAGGTGGTTCAAACTTCCTGGCGGTGATGAACACCAGCCCAACAGTGATGGCGGAACTTGTCAGCACCGCCAGCATCACCTGCGGCGCGTGCACCACCCACAATCCGGACTCGGCCATGATCGCCACCAATACCAGCAGCAGCCCGTCTCGCACGATGCGCTCCGGCAACAATGCCGAAACGACGCCGCCGAAAGCACGCACAAGCGTAGCGCCAATGGCATAAGCGGTAATCAAGGGTACGGCCGCCATGCCAAGCATGGTGCTTATCTCAAGCCCTCTCTGCGTATGATCCGGTTGCGCCTGCTCTGAAAAGAAGAGGACCAAGGCAGCACCCGCCATCCCGAACAGCGTCGCCGCGAGCAGCGATCTCCGCAGGGCGAATTTTATCACCCCTCGCGCCAGATCAAGCCTGCCGTTGGCTCTATAGGCGGGCACAAAACGCAGCAGGGACACATTGAAACCAAGCGTTGCCAGATAGGCGAGCACGGAGGTCCAGGCCAGAACGTAGGCATAGATCCCGTAGTCGTGAGGCCCGATGAGACGCGCAATGGCCAGTTGTGCAAGGCTGGTCAGCCCAGCACCTCCGATATAGATCAAGAGGGCGAAGACGCTCGCCCTCGCGAGCCGCGAGCCGACGTCCTTATTTCGCCGGGGTGTGGCCACTGGAAGAGCACCGGCGGGATCGCCCGGAGGCTTTCGAGACACGCGACTGTCGATTGCCGCAGCATGCGCAAGTGGTGCGCCTTCTTTCTGGTCTCGATTTGCGAATCCTTTATCCATCCGTGAAAGCGCGGAAATGATTTGCTTCTCGACCTTACAAATACCTTTGAGCCCAGATTGACTGTCGGCGTTCTCGACGGAAACGACACTTCGGCCAGAAATCGCGAGAAGATGGTTTATCGATTCGAACACGCCAAAGGCGCTCATATTCACGTCCAAGTCGGCCTCGAAAATCCGCTCCGCCGGCGGCTCGTGCTCCATCCGATGTCGGAGCCGACTTTCCACGACCGCAGATGGCACCACCAGCCTGATGGTGAGATCGGCCGGCGGCGCGAGACTGAGCGCCTTTTCGAGCGCTTCGCGGTCGGTGCCCCCATTGAACATCGCCAGCGATCCAATCGCTTGAACGTATCCTTGATCGAATATGACAATTTCGGGCGATTGCTTCGCGGCGCTCCAGCAACGCGAAAGGTGCAAGATATATCGCCAGATCCGGGCGCGCCATATTCGTTTCTTCGGCGGTATCAACTTCACCATCGACACCGAACTTGAAATATCGTCCAGTCGCCCGATCGAGGATAGAAATATTCCCGCAGTCGAGAATATCGCCGATGCTATTCTGGAAACGAACAGAACGATCCCAAGGTCGAAGCTTCCGGCCCTGGTGCTGGGCTGATAGCTGAGAGCGACCTTGGCGCGATAGCCTTTCCCGCGCAACTGCTGGGCGAGCGCATGCGCAAATGTTGTTTTGCCGGATCCTGGCGGTCCGAAAAATTCAATGATCATTCTGGGGCAGGCCCGATTGTTGGAACGCAGTTGGTTCCCTGTGGCATTTTTTTTGAAGAACGCAGACGACGGTCCTCATCAAACCCTCTCCAACAGCAGGTCGGCGTTGTCCTCTAGCCTGGAGCCGGCGTACCTCTTTAAATTCACTTGGGTGAGCACACTCCCGACCGGAACGGTGACGGATCCACCGGCACGGAGCGACTCCAGAACGCCACGGGCGATGCCGCGCCTCGTCTTGGCCCAGCGAACGGCAAAAAGCACTGCATCGGCCCAGCGCTTCAGGAGCCTGGTTTCGGGACCCCCGAGTCCCAGCGGCCCGTTGATGATGACGACGTCGTAGACCGAGAGCAGTTCTTCGGTGAACTGGGATTTGTCGACCGTGGACAGAAGCGTCAGCAGATCATCCGAAGGTGCTGGAGCGGCCATCAGATCGATGCCGATTTCTGGCATTCTCGTGATCGCATCCTGGAGCACGCAGCGTTCACTCACATAGTCCCCAAAGGAGTTGTGAGCCTTGATGGTTCCGAATTCGCCACGAAACTCGTTCGTCAGGCGCGCGTCCTTGCGGTCGAGGTCGAGGAAAAGCACCTTTCCTCCCAATCGCGTTGCCGCCAGCGCCAGGCTCCACGCCAACTCTGTCTTGCCATCGTCCAGGATGCTGGACGTCACGAGGACGATGTGCGGCGGTTGCCCCCTTCCCTGAGTTGGCGCCGCAGTGACCAGAAGGGATGTCGCCGCGCGACTGAACGGCGAGTTCTGCTGGCCCAGAACCAGATGCCGCAGTTGTCTGGCGTGGAGTCCCGAAACCTTAGGAACCAGTCCTACGCACGGGACCCCAAGCTCGGCTTCGGCTTCAGCTTCGCTGCGCAAGGTCTGGTTGAACATGTTACGGACCAGGACGAAGACCGCCGCCATCAGACCAAATACGATCATGCCGGGTGGAATCAGGAAAATTCTCGACAGGGTGCTGGGATTTGACGGCGGCCATGCCGTCGACAGGACCGCTACACCTGGCGAAGGAGCGGCGATGCGCCGTATCAGGTCCTGCTGCCGGCTAAGGAGCTCGTTGTAGTGCTGTGTCACGATGGTGACCTGCGGCTCAAGGGCACGCAAGCCGGAAAGCTGGCTCGCAGTGTCGGCCACGGCCGCGTCGAGCACCCTCTTGCGATCCTCGAGAGCCGTAACCTGGGTGCGGTAGACGTTTGCCTCGGCGGCGATGCGCGCGATGCCCTGCTCTATCTCACGGTTGATCGCTGTGCCCAGATCGCCGTCCGCAGCGGCACCCGACTGACGTGCCACGAGGTCGGCCAACACAGGCGATCCGATTTCTTCAGCGATGGCCGATACAGGGGCGCCCGCCTTTCGCAGGTCCTCGATATGGCGAAGGCGCGATTCCGAGGCGGAAAGATTGGCTTTCGACAAGAAAATCTGTCGACCAAGTTCCGCTGTCTCATTGGCTGCGTTGTTGGCCGCGCTTTGATCAACGGCGCCATGCGTCAGCCGATACGTCTCCAGCCGATCGGTCGCGTCGACCAGGTCCCTTTGTACTTGCGGCAGGCTGGCGACCAACGATTCCAGTTCGCGCTGATCCGATGCACGCCGTTTCTGTACGAGATCCTCGATATACACCTGAGCGAATGTGTTCGCGACAAGCGCGGCACGCGCCGGGCTGGTATCGGTGAAGCCGATTGTGATGACGCGCGAGCGCAGCTCTTGTCCGACCCTCATTCCGCTCCGCAGCGTCTTCAGCGCGGCGGCATCCGCAGCCTCCGGATTTTCCACCGCCGGCTTATCCTTCGACCAGACCCGGCTCAGCAGATCGCTCACGAACGAGCCTGCGGTGGGCGGGACGGCACTGATGCCGCTTTTTCCGGCGGCGTCGGCTGCCTGCGGTTGACGCAGTGCCGTCAGAACTCGACGCAGGTGGGCTTGCGACGAGAGCATCGTCAAATGGTCATCGATGCTCGAATCCAGCGAGTCTTGAGCGGTCGCCGTAGCGTTCGAAGTGCCGGTGCTCGGGGCATCGATGATGATCTGGGTCGCCGCCTCGAACAGCACTGGACGAGCAAGGCCCGCGAGGCCGGCCAGTATGCCGCCCAGAAGGGCGACGGCAAGCAAGAGCCATTTTCCCGTCGCCAGGGTGACGACGAGCTGATGGAAGGGAGACGGCGGTTGCATGGGCTCGCGCGGCGGTCGTCTCATCCGCGGATTGGTGTCGAGCGTAGCGACGGCCATCTGCGTAGCACGCGGAAGCCTGGCGCGGCTGGCTATGGAACCTTCCATCTCAATCCCCTGTCAGTTCGATATCATAAGAAGGGCGCGATGCCGGCGCCGATGGCCGCATGGCTTCGTTGCGCCATGCCTGGAACATCAGCAGCGGCCACAAGTCACGAAAATGATCCTGGTTTCCATGCAGATGATCGCGCCAAAATGCGTCGACCTTCGCACAGTCGATGACCCCGTCTCCGGACAGGCGTGTCGTGGCGATGATATCCGCTGCCCAATCGCGCAGGGGTCCTCTCAGCCAGGCTCCGACCGGAACGTCGAAACCCTGCTTGGGCCGATCGACCAGTCGGCGCGGCACATAGCGATCAAGGAGCTGGCGCAGTATCCATTTGCCCTTGCCACTCCGGACCTTGGCATCGGTTGGCAGGCGCCAGGCGAATTCTACGACGCGATGGTCCAGGATCGGGCATCGCCCCTCGAGGCTGTTGGCCATGGTGGCGCGATCGAGCTTCACGAGGATGTCGCCGGGGAGATAGCCGGTCATGTCGTCGAACAGCAGGCGTGACAGCAGGTCGTCGAACTGTGTCGCGCCGGCATTGGATGCCGCTGGCTTGTGATGAAGAAGTTTGTTGGTCGAAGATTCCGTCAGCCGCTGAAGCAGTTGGTCCTCATTTGCCGCTGCGAACAGGTGGGCGAGGCGGTTCAACCGGTCACCGCGCAATCCGTGCCGCACGTTCGCCGAAAGCGGCAGGCTGCCGAAAATGTCTTTCTGGGAGGCCTGGGCCAGTAATCCTGCCCCCGCCGCCAACATCCGCCGAATTGATGATGGCAGCTCGTGCTGCCTTCTGAGGCGGGTTGCCAGGAAGTGTCGAGAATAGCCTGCGAAGCACTCGTCGCCGCCATCGCCCGACAGAGCCACGGTGACGTGTCGCCGGGCGAGGCGCGACACCAGCAGCGTCGGTATCTGCGACTCGTCAGCGAACGGCTCGTCCCAGATCCTCGGCAGTTCCGGAATGACCTCAAGCGCCGCGGCCGGTGAAAGATGAAGTTCCGTGTGATCGGTGCCCAGATGCCGTGCAACCGCGGCCGCATGAGGGGCCTCGTCGAACCCGCTCTCGCCGAACGCTATGGTGAACGTGCGAACGGGCTTCGGGGACTGCGCCTGCATCAGGGCGACGACCGTCGAGCTGTCAATTCCACCCGACAGAAAGGCGCCAAGCGGCACATCGGCAACCATTCGTTCTTTGACGGCGAGGCGAAGCAGGCTGTCGAGTTCGGTCGTAAGGTCCTCGTCGCTGCCGGCGATCGGATCCCGCTGCGCCTTGCAGGCGACATCGGCAAGCGACCACCAGCGGCGAATGCGATGCGCAAGCGAGCCGGCGCCACGGGCATTGGCGAAATCCTCCGCCGTCACCGACAGGACTGAACCGGGTGGCAGCTTGAACACGTCCTGCCAGATGCAACGGTCATCCGGCACCCACCCTTTCGAAAGCATCGTCGCCGCCGCATCGACATCGAGTTCCGGGGCGAATCCCGGGAAGCAGGTGATCGCCTTCAGCTCCGAGGCGAAGACAAGCGCTTCCCGTGTCGAGGCGACATAGAGCGGCTTTTTTCCCATTCGGTCGCGGGCGAGGTGGAGAATCCGGTTCTTCAGATCCCATAGCCCGAAAGCGAACATGCCGGCGAAGCGCGCAAGTGCCGCCTCGAGGCCCCAGCTCTCGATCGCGCACAGCATCACTTCCGTGTCGCTGGTGCCGCGGAAATGGTGGCCCGCCCCTTCCAGTTCGCGGCGCAGATCGCGAAAGTTGTATATTTCGCCATTGAAGGTAATGACATACCGGCCGCTCGCGGAGTGCATCGGCTGGCGACCCGCCTCCGACAGGTCGACGATGGCCAGACGCCGGTGCCCGAAGGCGATCCCGGCTTCACGGCTCATCCAAAGCGCCTCGCCATCGGGCCCGCGATGACGAAGGGCCGTCATCATCGGCCCGATCGCCCTGAGCGCGTTCGTATTGGCTGCATCGGGCGCCAAGAGAATTCCGGCGATCCCACACATTCTAATATCTCCTCTGGCGAGCGATCGCGGGGACCGCCTGCGGCGTTCCGGCGACAAGGCAGAGGGTCAGACAGAACCACACGATCGGATGGCGGATGATCAGGTGAGGAGCACTGAAGACAGCGATCGATGCCACGAGCGCCATGAGCGTGTCCTGTCTCGCACCCCAGGCGGACAAGGCGGCCGAGCCGAGGATCCACAGCAAGGCCAGGACCGAAATCAGGCCACCCTGAGTATAGAGATCGAGGATCGTGCTATGGGCTTCGAAAGGCCGCGGCAGAAACTGCTGATCGACGACGGAGGGACGATCAAGGTGCGGGCCTGGTCCGAGACCCAGCGATCCGGATCTTGCTCCCTTGTCCAATGCCTCGTCCCAAAGCTGGAGGCGAAGTGCCGCGGTTTCCGCGGTTGCTTCCCCGCCCTTGTCCTTGGTGAGGCTCTTGGCGAAGTTTTCGGCGTTGGCGGCCTCGCTGAGGGCGTAAGGCGTGATGGAGACCGCCAATGGAAGGAATCCAATGGTGAACAGGAGGGCTAGTTGCCGTGAAAGGCTGATCTTGCCGCCGTCGCTAGTGAGCCATGCCCGAATCCTCAGCCCAAGAAGGATCAGGCATGCCAGGATCGTCGTATAGAGATAGGTATCGCTCTTTGTCAGCCTTCCGACATAGAAGGTGAGGATCAGGCTGGACAGCCCGAGACATCTTCCCCATGGATTGCTGGTAGTTGTGGCAAGATGCAGGGCCAATGGACCGAGGAGCGCGCAGTAGAGCGCAAGCTGGTTCGGATTGTCAGACCAACCGCTGAAGCGGTCCCAGAACCAGGGGTGGACGCCAGACTGATGGATCCAGCCGAAACCAAGCCCCACCTGAACGACAAAGCCCGCATTCGCGATAGCGATCATCCACCAGGCGATGCGGCGTAAACGGGAAGCTGCGTTGGGTTCCGCGGCAGCCAGGCAGGTAACGCAGGCCAACAGCACATACGCCATCGTGTCATGCAACAACGGATCGAGGAACAGCGTCGTCGTCAGAAAGCCGATGATGGAACCCACGCCCAGGGCAAGCGTCAGGATCACCCAGAAACATGCAAGTTTGGTGAAGGCCGGCGTAACCTCGAGTCGGCCGCCGGCAAGGATGCGGGTGATCGACAGCAATATCCAGAGCGTGAGGGACAGTTCGCTGTAGCCGAACGGCAGCCCCGGGATGCTGAGCTGCACCGCGTAGGACATTGCGATGCCGAAGGCCAGGATCACATCACGGATCATTGCCGCGCCTCACCCAGTCGGGGGGCCCGCGCACCCTCTTCCCGCGAGATCACGGGCGCGGGCCGAGCAAGACTGCCGCGGTATTTGCCACCGAGGACAGTCTTGTACAGATCGCAATACTGGTCGACGACCCACGACAGCGAAAAGCGCTCCCGCACGAGGCCGACGGAACGGCTGCCCATGATCTTGCCACGGGCGCGGTCGGACAGAAGATCGATTATTCTGGACGCCAGGCCATCGGCATCGCGCGGCGCGACAAGATAGCCATTCCAGCCATCTTCAACCACGTCATTGCAGCCGGGCATTCTCGAGGCGACGATTGGCAACCCGGACAAACCCGCTTCCAGCAGGACGCGCGGAATACCCTCGCGATACTGTGTTGGAAACGCGAACAGATCCGCCATGCCAAGGAGAGCTGGAACGTCCCGCCTTGGCCCCAGGGCGACGACGTAAGGAGCATATTGCTCGATATCGGACCTACTGACCGCGAACGGACCTTCAGAGTCCTGCGGACCGACAAGCACGAAACGCGCATTGGGCCTCTCGGAGAGGACGCGGGGAACCGCCTTGATCAGGGTCGGAATCCCTTTCTGGCGAGTCAGCCGACCGACAAAGATTACGACTTCGGCCGATTGAAGCCCAAGCTCCTCGCGCATAGCGGCGGCCGAAGGGCCACGGTATCTTGCTGTCGAGAATGCATTCGGGTCGATTCCAGAACTCCGGATCAGTCGCCCTTTGCCACGACCCGCCAGCCGATAGCGGTCGAAGAAGGCCTGATCGTCACGATTCTGAAAGACCGTCATGGCTGTCCAAAGCGACGCCAGTCCCTGAAGGCCACAAAAGACCGGACGCAGCGCCAGCGCCCGCGGTTCCCGTGATGAGAATGTCCAACCGAGCCCATTGATGGTGCGAATGACCGGAACCTGGCCGCGCACGGCCAGAGGCGTCAGGAGGTTGGGCTTGGTGTCGAAACTTTGAACAATGTCCGGACGCAGTTCGGACATCAATTTACGGATCGCGCTGACAGCGCCCCATTCTCCACCGCCGCTGGCAAAGCGGTCGAACCCAAACCGGCGATGCGGAATGCCGTGAGGTGAAAAGGCGTCTCCGGCATCGCTCGAGACGGCAGTGACACGAAAGCCCCGTTCACGCAGCGCCAGAAGGAACGGAATTCTAAGCCGGTGATCCTCGCCTCCTATGCAAACCAGATGCGGACTCATCCTGTCCCTCCTGGATGCCGGCAGAATCCCCATCGCGCAAAACCGCTGGCCCTGTGATCTGTTTTCACGGTCCGGCGTCATCGCCCCAGTACGCACAACACCCAGCCTCACGCTAGGAGCAGGCTTGCGCGTTGTCCTCGTCTGTTTGAATGAAGCAAGGAATTGGGCGATGCGGTGATGCAGCGCAAGCGCCGTCGGATCGATGAGTTGAGCGGGAACTCATTCGTTCTAACGATGCCAGGGCCGACATGGTCGCGTACGACACGGCAAAGCCAATCAGCAAAACAAGGGGGCTGTGTTGGAGACGTCGGGGTACCCGCGTTTAGAAAGCCGTTTTCCACGTGCCTTGCCATCCGTTGGCGGACCGACAACGGATCAAGATGCTGCGACAGCTCGCAACAGCAGCCCTCCAGGCGGCTTCACATGGAAACAGGCCTCCACCCGCCCTCTGGATATGGACGGACCAACCACCCGTTTCTTCCCGCGGATGGGCGACGACTTCTCCGAAAAATCGGCGTTCTCGCACCTGGAGCGGGTTGTCGAAAAATACCCGGCCAAGATCGCGATCAGTGACGGCTCTACGTCCCTCAGCTTTTCGGAACTGCTCAACGCAGTCCAAAACCTGGCGGCAGCGATTGCCGGTTCAACTCCACCAGGCAAGGCGGTCGGGATTCTGATCGGAAATACCCTCTGGTATCCGGTGGCCATGCTCGCCGCCATGCGGGCCGGCAGGCCCGCCGTGCCATTGAACCCCCGGGATCCATTTCAGCGCCTCGCGGCAATTTCCACCAGCGCGCGGCTGGCCGCGATCATCAAGCCAGGGCCGGGCAAGCCGGCAGGCTGGCCGGATGCCCCCTCGCTTGAATGGATCGACGCGGCAAGTTGCACGGCCGCAACGCGGGATGGCAACCTATCGGCGTTGCCGCCCGAAGTGCCGGTCGATGCTCCGGCAATCGTTCTGTACACGTCAGGTAGCACCGGGGCGCCGAAAGGCGTCGTGAACAGCCAGCGGGCGATCCTCCAACGCGTTCAGCAATATGTGGATGCCTGCCACTTCGGCCCCGACGACGTCTTCATGCCGCTGACCGGGCCGGCGACGATCGCGGGATGCCGCGAGATGATGACCCCGATGCTGTGCGGCGCCACATTGTACCTCTCGGATATAGAGAGCGCCGGTATTCGCGCCGCCCGCGACAATTTCGAGAAGTGGCGGGTGACTGTCGTCTATCTCGTGCCGGCGCTGCTGCGTGTGTTGATGAATGGTTCTGCGCCCAACACATTCTCTTCCTTGCGGATCGTGCGGGTCGGCGGAGAAAAGATTCTATGGTCCGATATCGACCGGCTGCGCGGCAGCGTTCCCGAGTCCTGCCTTGTCCAGATCAGCTATTCGTCCACGGAAACGACCGGCACGCAATGGTTCCTGCCGAGGGGCTACCAGGAACGCGGCGCAACGGTCCCGGTTGGCTTCGTGCTACCCGGCATCGAATACGCCATCGTGGATGAGAACGCATGCGAGGTCGCCCCGGGCGATGAAGGAGAGTTGCTGATCAGAAGCAACTACACCACGCTTGGTTACTGGGCGGATGGGGAAAACGTCCCTCTTCAGGCGAACGCCGGCAGCCCCCTGCTTCGCACCTTCGCAACCGGTGATCTGGTCAAGGTCGACGACACCGGAATGATGTGGATCGTCGGACGAAAGGGACGCCAGATCAAAATAAACGGAAGGCGGGTCGAACCTGCCGAACTGGAACTCGTCCTGCGCCGGGCGCCTCAGGTGGATGATGCCGTTGCGGTGGTGACGGACGCGAACGAACTGGTGGCCTTTGCCGTCCCCGCCAGACTTGGCGGAAGCGACTTCATTGCTGAATTGCGCGACCTGATCAGGACGGCCCTGCCGCCCGCTGTTCACCCGACGCGCCTGCACAGTGTTGCCGAGATACCGCGGCTCAAAGGCGGCAAAGTCGACCGTGTCAAGCTACGGGAACTGGATCGCGCACTGAACGCGCAAGACGCCCAGAGCACGCCCATGGCCCGGCAAGCGGCAAACCCGCTTGATGTCGAAGGCACCGCGGCGGCCGTATGGGAGAGGATTCTCCCGGGCAAAAGGGCAGCCGGCAGCCGCTGGGATGATGCCGGCGGCGATTCATTGAAATTGCTGCAATTCGTCATGGAGCTGGAGACGGCTCTGGGGCGGGAACTCCACCTGGACGCGTTCACGGTCGGGATGAGTTTTGCCGATGTCGTCCGGGCAGCGTCTCCAGGGCAAGACACAAGCAGCTCGCTTGTCGAGGCTTGCGACCCGAGACCCGTCTTGTTCATTGTGCCCGGATCGATAGGCTACGGTCCAAGCCTGGCGGCCTTCGGTGCGGAGATGGGCAATGTCGCCAGGGTTGTTGCCGTACGCTACGGGGATCTGAACGATCTGCTGAAGGGACATGGCACGATACCGCGGATGGTGGATGCGGTTGTCGACCAGATCAGCCAGGCCCAGCCCGATGGCAATGTGAAGCTGATCGGTTATTCGCTTGGCGGCGGCGTCGCCTTCGAGGTTGCCGCCAAACTTGTTGCCGCCGGTCGGTCGGTCACGTTCCTGGGAATCCTCGACACCAATATCGGGCCTGGACAGCACAACTATCGTGAAAGACTCGCACGCACCGCCCAGCGCATCCGCACGCATCGAGTGACGGTGGATCGCATGATTTTGCGGGCTCTGGCAAAATTGTTTGCCCAATTTGGCGCCGAGGCTGCGCTTGCGAGGGGCATCGACTGGCTGCAATGGAGGCGCTTCGCCAGAACACGATTCATCTTGCGCCTTGAGCTTGAAGAAGTCCTGCGGATGCGTGCATTTGGCCAGTGGCTCGCGCAACCGAAGCCCACATTGCCGATTACCGCCACCGTGTTCCGATGCAGGCGCACAGGCGTTCCGTCCGACCTTGGCTGGAGTGCTTTCGTCACCGGCCTAAACATAGTTCCGATCGTCGGCGGGCACCTGGACATGCTCGTTGAACCCTATCTCAGCCACAACCGTCCGCTAATAGAAAGAGCCCTTGTGGTGAGCGGCGCATAGTGGGTGATTCGCACACCCGCAGGCTGAATCGAGACGGGATGCCCATGTATCTTGCTGACGCATCCACAACAAATCCGCTGGCACTGCCGCCGTGGCGAGAACAGCCTGGTCCTGCGTCGCCGCGCTGAAATATCCCTAAACAATCAACAAGTACCAGGCCCAGGGCAGCCTTCCCATCGCATAGGCACTCCTTGCCATGATCAACGATTCTATCAATGGGCGCCGGTATTTGATTTGGCCCTAATATATCCTTTCCAATAGGCAGGCACGGGGCACCACCGAATTGGACGAAGGATATTTGCATGACAACCCTCCACTATGCCTCGGGTGGATCGGCCTCCGAGGTCGCAACCGCCGGGTTCAATCTTGTCGACGTTTCATCCGTGGACGAACTCAACGCCTTGCCGGCTGGCACGAAAGGTCTGGTCTGGCTCGATGAAGCCAATGGCGCAACCTCGTCTTTCATTGACAAAGTCACGCCCTTCATCGGCAATCCGAAGGTGTTCGGCTTCTTCCTCGTCGACGAGCCCGATCCCACGGGCAAATGGGGAACCTATGCCACAGCCGACAATCTGAAGGCGGAATCCGACTGGATCCACACCCACCTGCCCGGCGCCAAGACCTTCATCACCATGATGAACATGGGGTCTTCGGCTGATCCCGATTTTTCAAACACCTTCAATCCCGCCAACACCCATATCGACTATTACGGCGTGGATCCTTACCCGGTGCGCACCGGCACAAGCACGGTCGACTACAACATGATCGACAGGACCGTGGCCGCGGCGGTCGCCTCGGGCGTTCCGCTCAGCCAGATCGTTCCGGTTTATCAGACGTTCGGCGGCGGCAACTACACCACCGATACGGGCGGCCAATATGTCCTTCCCAGCGTCGCCCAGGAGCAGACCATGCTGGACCACTGGGCCAAGGTAGCGCCATCGCCCGCCTTCGACTATGCCTATGCCTGGGGCTCTCAACAGGGCGACACCGCGCTTGGCGACTCGCCGGCGCTGCAGGCCCTCTTCCTTCAGCATAATCAGAGCACCACCAGCGTAACTTCGACCGGCGCAACGACTCCGCCCACCAGCACGGTGCCCCCAACCACTACCGTGCCTTCGAGCAGCGATCACACTTTCTACGGCACGGGCGGCGCGGATGTGCTTCACGGCACCACCGGCGCCGATACGATGGTCGGTGGCGGCTACAACGACACCTACTATGTCAACAACGTCGGCGACAAGGTGGTGGAACTGTTGGGCGGCGGCAACGATACCGTGCTGGCATCGGTGAGTTACGCGCTGTCGGCCGGCTCGGAGATCGAGCACCTCGCCATCACGAGCAAGTCCGGCACTACGCCCATGAACCTCAAGGGAAACGGGTTCTCCCAAACCATAGACGGCAATGCCGGCAGCAACATCATCAACGGCGGTGGCGGAAAGGACGTGCTGACGGGAAATGGGGGCAAGGACTACTTTTTCTTCAATGCCGCCCTCAAGACCGGCAATGTCGACAAGATCACCGATTTTAACGTGGCACAGGACAAGATCGCGCTCGACCACCATGTGTTCACCGGCCTTCAAGCGGGCGCCCTTCCCACCTCGGCGTTCCACCAAGGCAGGGGTGCGCACGACAGTGGCGATCACATCATCTACAACAGTTCGACCGGCGCCCTGTCTTTCGACAGCGACGGCGAGGGTGGCGCACATCAGATCCAGTTTGCCACCCTGTCTCCGCATCTGTCTTTGACGGCGTCCTCGTTCATCGTAGCGTGAGCCTTGGGAAACGTCAGACCCCGATCACAAGGGTCTGACGTTTTCTTGAACACATATCGGCGGAACGAAATCGCTCCAACGCTCGTTGGTCCATCATGAGCGCTCGGGGCATCGAATTCCTGCAGAAATGGGTGGAGGATAATTTGCCACCCTATTCGAGATCCGATCCGACCCTTGCGGCGAAGCTCGCCGAGCAAGTGACGGCGGACGCCATCAAGGCGGGAATTCGCCCCGAGGAAATCTCGGAAGAAGTCGGAAGCATGTTGACCACCATGCTTGAAGTGCTCGACCAACGCGACACGAAATGATTGCGCGGCCGGTTACATTGGCAACGTCGCACGGGTCCATGGCCGACACGCCGACGGCTTCGCCGAAGAGAGTGCCACCAAGTCCTTGATCGCCAGCCAATCCAGTGGTTTGGCTCTTATCGCCTTGGTCAAACCGGGACGGTCTCGTGCTCTTTCAAGGCTCGCCTGATGATCTTGTCGAGGTCGTGAGGTTCAGCACCGTTGACTTGTATCAAGGGCCATCCATCCTGGCGCAAGCACTTGCCGATCTCCCTTGAGATATCGGCCTGCCTCAAGCCCCTGTCCACGCCGAGTTCGAACAGCAGGACCTCCAGCAGCGGTTGCTGCGCATGCCGATCCATGAGACGGCGGCGCAATGTTTCCTGCGGCGCATCGAGCTGGATAAGGAGGTCTGGTCGCGGCATGAACGCCAGGCAGTCACGAACCACGTCAATGCTTGGATTTCGCGCCAGCACAACCAGCGCGCATAAAGCCTGGATTAGGCCCTCTTCGAAAATGAAATAACCTTCCGATTGCTGCGCTTGACGCCACGACTCGCACAGCAGGGTGATATCGACCTTCATGCGCCACGACCATGTGCGGCTTCGTAGTGGGATTGACGCCAGAAGCCGCGCCGCGACACCATCCTTCGGCAGGGTCGACAGCAAGACTGGGCCGGAGGTGGCAATCTTTTTGCCAATGCGCCCAATGCCATGGCGAACTTCCGGACCGTCTTCCTGGGCCGACCCATATTCAATCAGGCGATACCCGTTCACTGTCTTCACGTTGATGTCGTATTTCGCCATCCCCTGGCAGAGGCCGCGAAGAAGTGTGGTCTTGCCTGCACCAGGCGGCCCGAACAACTCGATGATCATCACGCAATACCCAAATGTCTCCGAGCAAGCAGTCATTCGCCTGCGTATCAAAGCTTAGCCGGATTACGAGCCACACCAACGTTCATTTGAATGATCTTTCATATATGCCGGAGGCACGCGGGATTGGCCCTTGGCAAGCGTCTCAAGATCGGGGACCTCCGGGCGGACCGGCCGTTACCGAAGGGGAATTGGAGAACGTCTTCGAGGCCGGGAGCGGGAAAGCACTGTCTGATCAAGATCGAGGCATCATCCGAATGATTGATGAAAAGATTTCGGTAGCGAGTGATGGTCGACGTTCAGCTTGGTGGGGCCCTGAATGTCTTCAGCGTATTTGCAGTCTGAAGCGGTGAATGAAGATCTGCGGGTGGATTGTCGACCGACGACGACCCGCGGATGGTCAGATATTCCCGAATACGCTCTTGACGAAGGGGGACCCCTCTGGCGCCCCTATCAGCGGATGGGCGCCGGGTTTGCCGACATTCCCGTCTTCGATCACCTTAGAAACGTCGCAAGGCAATATCCCGACAAGGTCGCGATCGGCGACGGCGCCAATCGCCTGACTTATTCCGAGCTTTTCCGGGCTGTCGAGACATTGTCGCACCGTATCGCTACCGTCGTTCCCGAAGGACAGGCGGTCGGAATCCTTCAGGCCAACTCGGCCTGGTACGCCGTGGCGATACTGGCCAGTATGGCGGCCGGGCGGCCTTCGGTTCCGCTCAACATGAGAGATCCGGGCTCTCGGATCATCGAGATCGTGAATGCCGCGCGGCTCGGCGCCATCTTAGGCGCTGGAAATGTTCGCCTAACCGATTTGCCGCAGGAAGTCCTATGGATCGATATTGCGGCTGGCGTCGCGCCGAACGGTCAACAGGCATCACAGCAGCCACAGCTCCCTTCGGTTTCCGTCGATGCGCCCGCAATGGTGCTTTACACATCAGGTAGCACCGGACGCCCCAAGGGCATCGTCAACAGCCAACGCAGCCTGCTGTGGCGCGTCCGGCAATATGTCGACGCGTGCCATATCAACGCGGATGACGTTTTCCTGCCGCTGACCGGGCCTGCCACGATCGCCGGTTGCCGGGAGATTTTTACTGCACTGCTGACTGGCGCCACGTTGCACCTTCTCGAGGTGGAGGCGGTCGGCCTCCGCGCTGTCCGCGCTCGGGTTCAAGCCGAAGGTGTGACGATCGCCTATCTTGTGCCGGCGCTGCTTCGGGCACTGTTGACCGAGGCCCCTGCTGACGCTTTCCAGTCGCTCAGAGTGGCACGGATCGGTGGCGAGAAGGTGTCGTGGACGGACATCGCCTTGCTGCGCAAAGCCGTTTCGAACCAGTGCCTGATCCAGATCGGCTACTCGTCAACCGAGACCACCGGCTCGCAATGGTTCCTGCCGCAGGATTGGCCGGAGCAAGACGCATCGATCCCCGTCGGCAGGCTGCTTCCCGGGATGGCATTCGCTATCGTCGACGACGCAGGACACGATGTCGGGACAGGCGAGAGTGGAGAGCTTCTGATCAAAAGCCCCTATGTTCTGCTTGGTCATTGGGAGAACGGCGTCGTCATTCCCGCGCGGCCGGACCCGGACGATCCCGGTGTGCGGGTTTTTGCGACGGGCGACCTCGTTCGGCTGGACGACGATGGCCTGTTGCGCATCGTCGGCCGCAAGGGGCGCCAGATCAAGATCAATGGTCGACGCGTCGAGCCCGCCGAGCTCGAACGGGTCCTGCGTTGCGCGCCTTCGGTGGCGGATGCCGTGGCAATCGTGACGCCGGCCGAGGAACTCATCGCATTCGCGGTTGCCCAGCGCTTCGCCGGGGCTGCTTTCGCGGAGGAGCTTCGTCAGCTCGTCAGAACGACGTTGCCGGCGCCGCTGCGTCCGTTGCGGTTGCACACCATCGCGGAGATCCCACGCTTGCCGGGAGGTAAGGTAGACCTGGCAACGCTCACCGAAATGGATCGTACGGAGAGAAAGACCGCGCCAGCCGTCCAGCCGCCCGCTGCCCGACCGCTCCCCGCAGGAGGCCAACTGAATACAAGGCAAGTGGTGCAGCACGCGTGGATGCAGGTTCTCAACATGGGCGCTGCGGTGGGAAATTGGGATGAGGCGGGGGGAGATTCGCTGCAGCTGCTGCATTGCGTCATGGCGATCGAGAGCGCCATAGGGCAAGAGCTGGGCCTCGAGGCCTTCACCGTCGGTATGAGCTTCGACGAGATGGTTGAGGCTGTCGTCTCCGCACAGGCGGGCGAACGACACGCGAAGAAACATCACCCTCCGGTTCTTTTCCTGTTCCCAGGGTCCGTCGGTTATGGTCCGAGCCTGGCTGCGTTCGCAGCCGCCATGGGCAAAGTCGCCCGCGTGAACCCCATTCGGTATCCTGGCCTCGCCGCGATATTGGACGGACATAACAGCCTCTCCGCCATGGCTGCCGCCGCAGTCGAGCAGATAGACCGCGCCCAGCCTGACGGCCCTGTGCGACTTCTCGGCCATTCGCTTGGTGGCGCGGTTGCGTTCGAGGTCGCGGCACGGCTTCTGGCGGCCGGTCGATCGGTAAGGTTTTTGGGTATCCTCGATACGAGCCTTCTGGACGAGCCGAGCAACCATTGGGAGACACTTACCCGCACATTCCATCGCATTCGCACCAATCGCATATCCGCCCACCGGATGGCTTGCCGAGCTCTTGCCAAGATCACCGTCGCCATGGGCTGCGAGGCGTATCTCGCCAGGATTCTCGACCGCTTTGGCAAGGGAGAGTTCAGCCCGACAAGCTTCAGAACCAAACTGGAACTGCAGGAAGTCTTGCGGGCGCGGTCTTTCTTCCAGTGGCTCGCGGCACCCAAACCGGCCCTGCCCATCTCCGGCACCTTGTTCCGATGCCGTCGGGAGGGAATGCCTCGGGCCCTGGGCTGGGAAAGCGCTCTGGCGCATTTGGACGTGGTTCCGATCATGGGCAACCACATCGACCTTGTCATAGAGCCCAATCTTGCCACCAACCGCCCGCTCATCGAGACGGCCGTCGTGCGGACCTACTCCCCGGCCGAGTCTCGCAAAAGGGAGGATCTGTCATCGACGTGATCTCACACTTCAGCAAGGACATGCTGGTGCTCGATGCTCGTGCGGAGGTCGATCGCATCGTTGACACCTTGCGCAAGCAGGTTCTTGGCACGCTCCGCCGTCGCGGAGTGGTTGTCGGCCTTTCCGGCGGCATCGACAGCTCCGTCGTCGCGACCCTGTGCACACGGGCGTTCGGCAAAGACAAGGTCTTGGGCCTGTTCATGCCGGAGCGCGATTCCTCCGGCGACTCCCTGAGACTTGGCCGCCGTGTCGCGGCACAGCTTGGCATTGAGAATATCCTGGAAGACATAGGCCCGGCAGTGGAAGCCGTCGGCGCCTACCGTCGGCAGATCGAGGCGATCCGGACCGTCGTTCCCGACTATGGGGACGGCTGGAAATGCAAGCTGGTGATCGAACCGGTTCTCGAGAGCAACGGCCTCAACATCACCCGACTAACCGTCCAGGATCCGGAGGGCAAGGTCGACACGGTGCGTCTGTCGCCTGCCGCCTATCTGCAGATCGTCGCCGCAACCAACTATAAGCAGCGTCTGCGCAAGATGACGGAATACTACCACGCCGACCGCCTCAAATACGCGGTTGCGGGGACACCAAACCGTTTGGAGTACGACCAGGGGTTTTTCGTCAAGCAGGGCGACGGAACCGCCGACGTGATGCCGATCGTCCACCTTTACAAAACCCAGGTTTATCAGCTCGCGGAATATCTCGGGGTGGACGAGGAAATCCGCCAGCGGGCACCGACCACCGACACATTCTCCATGGCGCAAAGCCAGGAGGAGTTCTACTTCGCGCTGCCCTATCATCTGATGGATTTATGCCTCTACGGCCTAAACCATGGGATCGCCAGCGAGGAGGTCGCGGCGGTTGCCGGCCTCACCGAGCCCCAGCTGCAGAAAGTCTTCAAGGACATCGACGCGAAACGGCGGGCCGCCCACTATCTTCACGCGCGGCCTTTGCTCTCCGTGGAAATTGGCGAGGATTGACCGGGAATGTGCGGCATCGCTGGAATTGTGACCCTGAACGCCGCGGCGGCTTCTCCTTCACGCGAGGCGCTGATGCGGATGGTGGGCACGCTGGCGCATCGCGGGCCGGACGAGCGCGGCATCTACCGCGACAAGCGTGCAGGGCTGGCGCATGCCCGCCTGTCCGTCGTCGATCTTTCCAGCGGCCAGCAGCCGCTTGCGGACACAGGCGATACGACCTGGATCGTGTTCAACGGCGAGATATTCAACTATGTCGAGCTGCGGGAAAAGCTGATTGCGCTTGGCCACCGCTTCCGGACCCGCAGCGACACGGAGGTCGCGCTGCATGCGTATCGCGCATGGGGCGAAGCGGCCTTCGAGCGGATGAACGGCCAATGGGCAATCGCAATCTGGGACTCAATAGCAGGTCGTCTCGTCTTGTCGCGCGACCGGTTCGGCATTTGCCCCCTGCATTTTTGCGAGCATGCGGGCCGCCTTTATTTCGCCAGTGAAGTGAAGGCCATTTTCGCAGCCGATCCAGCCATCCCTCGCGCGTTTGATCCTGCCGGCCTCGATCAGACTTTCACGCTCTGGACTGTCGTTCCACCGCAAGGGGTATTTCAGGGAATCCACGAGCTCGTACCGGGGCATGTCCGCATCTACCAGGATGGCACCGTTCGCGAGCAGGTCTTTTGGCAGCCTTCCTACCCCGAGAATATCGGAGCGCAGCACGGCGAGTTCAGCGGGTCGTGCGATGACGCGGTGGACCGCGTGCGTGACGCCCTCGAGGCCGCGACGGCACTCCGAATGGTGCGCGCCGACGTGCCTGTCGGGTGTTACCTGTCGGGAGGACTGGACAGCTCGCTTGTGGCGACACTGGGAAGGCGCTTCGCCGGCCGACGCTTCCAGACCTTCTCCTTGCGTTTTGCCGACGCCGAATATGACGAGACCCGCTTCCAGCGGCTGGTTGCCGAAGCAACCGGCAGCGAGCACCATGAGGTGGTGGTTTCGCGCGGCGATATCGCGGCAATCTTTCCTGAGGTGATCTACCATACCGAGCGGCCGATACTGAGGACCGCCCCGGCGCCGCTGTTCCTGCTATCGAGGCTGGTGCGCGAGCGTGGCATCAAGGTCGTGCTGACCGGCGAAGGTGCCGACGAAATGTTCGCCGGCTACGACCTGTTCCGTGAAGCCAAGGTCCGCCGATTCTGGGGACGCCAGCCGGCGTCGACACGACGCTCACGCCTCCTGGAGCGTCTTTACCCGTATCTCACCCGCTCGCCGGTGCAACAGCAAGCGATGGCGCGCCAGTTCTTCGGACGCGGGATCGAGGCGCATGACGCGCCCGGCTTTGCCCATGACACGCGCTGGCGCAGCACCGGCGCCATCAAGCGCCTGTTCTCCGCGGATCTGCGCGCCGATTCCCAGCGCCGCGACGCCGTGTCGGAGTTGCTTGGCAGTCTGCCCGCGGCGTTTTCGCGCTGGAGCCCTCTTGCGCAGGACCAGTATCTCGAGGTCCAGACGTTGATGTCGGGCTATCTGCTTTCCTCGCAGGGCGACAGGATGCTGATGGCTCACTCCGTCGAGGGGCGCTTTCCGTTCCTCGACGATGAACTTGTGAGGCTCGCGAATTCACTTCCGCCTTCCTACAAGCTGCGTGTCCTGGATGAGAAGCACGTGCTGAAACGCGTGGCGGAGCCGATCGTGCCCTCCGAGATCGTAACCCGCAAGAAGCAGCCATTCCGGGCGCCCAATGCGCTTTGCTTCGCTGACGACGCCGCACCTGAATACATTCGCGAAGCGCTTTCGGAGACGGCGATACGCAAGGCGAATGTTTTCGATCCGGCTTCGGTCACACGCCTGCTTGGCAAGTGCCAGGCCAGGACCGGTGACGGTGATCTTTCCAATGCCGACAACATGGCGCTTGTCGGCGTGCTGTCGACCCAGCTCCTGCACCAGCAGTTTGTCGCGAGCTGTCCCGGTGCAACACACGTGCGTGGGCTCAGCGTCGACGTCGACCGCGAACATCGGGAGGAGCGCTTGCATGTTGCATGATGCCGTACCCCTGCTGCATGACTACCTCGCCCACTCCGCCGGCCGGCTCGGCGACAAGGTAGCGCTGGTGTGCGGCAAGCAACGTGTCACCTATGGCGAGCTCGAGGCGCGCGCCAATGCAATCGCCACGGATTTGGCCGCATCAGGGGTCGCGCGCGGCGACCGCGTGATGATCTTCGCCGACAACACGGTCGAGACGGTGGTGAGCTTCTGGGCTGTACTCAAGGCGAATGCGGTGGTGTGCATCGTCAACCCGCTGACCAAGAGCGACAAGCTTGATTATCTGCTCAACGACTGCCTACCGGCGGCGCTGATCACCGACGCGCATCTGCACTCGATCTTCCGCGAACCGGCGCGCAGCTGCCCGTCACTTCTGCGGACGATCGTTTCCGGATCGATCGATGATGACGAGCTCTCCCGATTGCCGCAAGCCATACGCTGGGACATCGCGGTCGCCGCCGGCGCCGCGCCGCCGGCGCGGCGCTGCATCGATATCGATCTTGCCGCCATCATCTACACGTCCGGCTCGACGGGGGAACCCAAGGGCGTGATGCTGACGCACAGGAACATGATGACCGCGTGCGCGTCGATCGCTTCCTACCTCGAGCTTGCAGAGGACGAGGTGATCCTCAATGTCCTACCCCTCGCCTTCGATTACGGCCTGTACCAGATGGTCATGGCGTTTCGCACCGGCGCCCGGCTGGTGCTCGAACGTTCGTTCGCCTTCCCGGCGCAGGTCCTTGGGCTGATCAGGCAAGAGGGGGTTACGGGTTTCCCCGGCGTGCCGACCATCTTTGCGGCACTCTCCGAGCTCAAGTCCCTCAAGGACCAGGATTTCTCAAGCATTCGCTACGTCACGAACACCGCGGCGGCCCTGCCCCTCAAGCATATTCTCATGCTTCGGGAGCTGTTTTCGAGCGCACGCATCTATTCGATGTACGGCCTCACCGAATGCAAGCGTTGCACCTATTTGCCGCCGGAGGATCTCGCGCGAAAGCCGTTGAGCGTCGGGATCGCGATCCCGAATACGGAAATGTGGATCGTCGACGAACATGACAGAAGGGTCGGCCCCGGCGTCGTTGGCCAGCTCGTCATTCGCGGCGCGACAGTCATGAAGGGCTACTGGGGCAAGCCCGAAGCGACGGCCAGGAAGCTCAAACCCGGCCCGTTGCCCGGCGAGCAGGTCCTATATACCGGCGACTACTGCCGGATGGACGCGGAGGGCTACCTCTACTTCGTCAGCCGCGGTGACGAGATCATAAAATCGCGAGGCGAGAAGGTGGCGCCGAAGGAAGTGGAGAACGTCCTTATGGATATTCCCGGCGTCCGGGAAGCAGCGGTCATCGGTGTTCCCGACGAACTCCTTGGGCAGGCGGTTAAGGCGTTTGTCGTGATGGAGAATGGAAGAACCATCGGCGAAAAACAGCTGCAGATGGAGTGCCAGAAACGACTGGAAAACTTCATGGTTCCGAAGTCCATCGTCGTCGTGGCCAGCCTACCGATGACGGATACCGGCAAACTCAAGAAAACGGCCCTGTCATGAGGTGGGCGCGGGGACGAGGTCGCTTATTTTATTGTGTCTTACAGAGGGCGAATTCATGTTGACGATCAAAGACCGCACCGGAACCTACAGCGAGCAGATCCGCAGTTTCCTGGTTTCGAATTTCTACGTGAGCGACGTGAAGGCATTGATGAGCGACACGTCCTTGCTCGACCAGGGCATCGTCGACTCGACGGGAGTGCTTGAGATTATAGGCTTCATAGAGGAGACCTTTGGCATCATCGTCGAAGACAGCGAGCTCTTGCCTGAAAACCTCGATTCCATTCAAGGGATCGAGCAATACATCATCCGCAAGATGAATTGATTGCCGGCGTAAAGCCCAGACCGGTTCGCGCAATTGCTCTGGGTTTCCGCACGCTCATGCCTGCGCCTTGGCTTGTCCCAGAACCACCCGGCCCTCGCCCGCTTCGTTCGACACAGCGCGGATGTTCTCGTATGCCTTGCCGCGCTCCAGCAGTCCCATCACCTGCCGGTCCTGGCCAAGGCCGACCTCGAAGAGCAGGGTGCCGCCAGGCCGCAAGTATCGTGGCGCGTCCTTCACCACCCGCATATGGATGCTCAGGCCGTAAGGGCCGGCCGCGAACGCTTCGCGCGGCTCGAGTTCGACCAGATGCGCGCGGTCGCCCTCTAGCCGCTTTTCCGAAATGTAGGGCGGATTGCAGACGATAATGTCGATCGTTCCGTCGAGCCCAAGGCCCGAGAGAGCGTCGAACAAATCGCCCTGAAGCACCGAAACGCGGTCAGCCATGCCGTGATGGGCGGCGTTACGGCGTGCCACGTCGACGCATCCATCGGTGAGGTCGCTCGCCCAGACACGTGCGGTGGGAATGCGGTGGGCGATGGCACACGCCAGATTGCCAGTGCCGCAGCACATGTCGACGATGCGCGGCGCCTGCAGGTTCATTTGATGCAAAACACCAAGGGCCGTCCTGCCCAGCAATTCCGTCTCTGGCCGGGGGACGAGCGCACCGGGCGCGACGAGCAACTCAAGTCCCATGAAAATGGCGCGGCCCGTGCCATAGGCGTCGGCGACACTGAACTCTTTGCTCATGGCGAACCCGCTGGCTTAATGTTTCCAGTATAGCTGTTCGGCATTCCTGCGCCAGTCAAACCTGTGGTTGGAGAACCCCGGCAAGCTGCCAGCCGATTAGTCTTTGACACCCATGTCGAGCGCGGCAATGACGGCATTCAGGCGCTCGGGTGTTAGATCGTTCTTCAATCGCCGCAGATTGAAATCGAGGTGTTCCTTCTTGAGCATGGAGACCAGGGTGACGCCGGCCGAATTCGTTGCGAATGCGTAATCGGCGAGAAATGCGATAGCAATTTCAGTGGGACTGCCGCGGTATCCGAGGTCACCAAGAGCGACCAGTATTCCCTTGCGCGCATTGAATTTCGCGACGATTCGATTGAGGCCTGAGAATGTCCCGTGCGTTACGAACGTTCTGTGCCGGTGAACGCGCGCCTTCAACTTGGCGAGGTTTGACTCCAGCGGGGTATTGGCAATCTGCACGAACCGATAAGGCAGCGATTCCTGGAGAGCCGTCATTCCGGCCTCGAGGTCTCCCGCGACCGAGATGGCCCGGGCCTTCCCGTCCTGAATCACGCGCTCCACGGCCCGGATGATATCCTCGCGAACAAGCTCTTCGGCGGTCGGACGATGCAGTGCGAGGACATCGACATAATCCGTGCGAAGACGCCTCAGGCTTTCCTCGACACTGGATCTTATCAACGCCGCGGACAGCGGCACCTTGAAAGGCGTGGGGCGCACTCTTGAAGCATGCTGCTTAAGCGCCGGAACCGTCGCAACAGCGATCCGCGACAACGGCTTCAGCAGTCGCATGGTGGCGGAGGTCTTCGGCGGACGCATGCCAACCTTGGTGCAGACGCAGACGCTATCCCGTTTCCTGGACGCAAATTCACCCCAGATCGATTCAGCCATGCCGTCGCCATACGAAGGCGCTACGTCGTACCAGGTCACCCCTGCTTCGTAGGCGCGTTCCAAGGTCTCGATGCCCTTGCGAACTCCGATACGAGAGCCAAGCGAAGCGCAGCCAAAGCCGATACTTGAAACCTTGCTGCCAATAGCTTCGACAAAGACCAGCTTCATGGCAAAGCCTCGTTTTTGATACCGGCATCAAGCCGCCGCTGTCTCAGTCGAATGATCTTTTTGTCTTTCTGTCAATAGACAAGAAAGAAAGCCATGAGCCCGCGCCAGTGCAAAAGGTGGCATTAAATAGCATATCTGCGCGTCTCGGATCGTGATCACGGTGACTGCATGCAGAACAGAAACGGATTCTTAGTCAGGCAAAAATTCCCCCAGAAAGATAGTGGCGGGCCGGACGGTATATTTATAATTTTGATTTTATTGATTTTTTCGTGGGCCGGGACGTTCGCGAGGTTTATCTGTATGCCTTGGCGGCGATTTCAGCGACCGGGCCGTAGTGAGCAGATCTTTGCTCTCGATCAAGGAAGCCCCAGTTCATTGTGCTAGATTTTGAACCAGCTGAAGGGCGCCTGGGAGCAAAGAATGTTCTCGCCGAGGAGGGCTATGGCTTGGCCGGATATCGCAGTTCGATGACTCCGCCTCTGATTCTTCTGTCGAATTGACAGTGTCGTGATTGAAAGCCGAACCTGGCATGGCACCAGCGCTACCTTGTCTTGAAGCAGCGATGGTCCGGGGGCTGAAGGAAAGACTGGTTTTGGGAGGAAGCATGGGCGAGGACCTATCCGGTCATCATGCCGACCGCATTCAGGCCGCGATCGCTTCGGACGCGGCGGCGAAATCCGCGCTGGTCGCGTCCTGGCGACGGTCTTCCAATTTGCACCGGCTCGATCCAACCGACTGCAGTTCCCCACGCTACCTCACGGAGACGGAGCTGGGGCAGGCCCGCCAACGTATCGAACCACTCGTCCGGGCCGCGCAATCGAGTCTGGACCGGCTCTATCTCGCGGTGGGCGGCGTCGGGTGCTGCGTCCTCCTCGCCGATCGTGATGGCGTGCCCGTCGAACGGCGCGGCGCGCCTGTGGATGACGAAACGTTTCATTCCTGGGGTTTGTGGACTGGCGCCGTCTGGAACGAGCAAAGCGAGGGCACCAACGGTATCGGCACCTGCCTGGTCGAACAGCGCGCGCTGACGATCCACCGCGACCAGCATTTCCATACGCGCAATACGGGGCTCAGTTGCACCACCGCTCCGATCTACGACCACCAGGGAGATCTGGTGGCCGCGCTCGACGTGTCGTCCTGCCGCGCTGACCTGACCGAAGCTTTTGCCAACCTTATTTCGCTAGCCGTTATCGACGCGGTGCGTCGGATCGAGGCAGAGAACTTCAAAATGGCATTCCCCAAGGCCCGCATTCTGCTGGCGCCGGTGGCCGACAAAGGCTCCGGCGCACTGATCGCCGTGGATACAGACGATTTGGTGGTCGGCGCGACGCGGTCGGCTCGCCTTGCGCTTGGAATCACCCAGCAGTGCCTGGACAAGCCGATGCCGGCGACCGATCTGCTCGGCTGGGCCGGCCCCGAAGTGCTTGCCGAGGCGGAGCGCGGTGTTCTGCAGCGGGCGCTCGCGCGGGCGGACGGAAATGTCTCGGCCGCGGCCCAGGCGCTGGGCATCAGCCGCGCGACGCTTCACCGCAAGCTCAACCGCCTGGACGTCCACAGGTCGCACTGACCATTCGAAACCTCATACGGCTGTCGCAATTCTGCGACACATCCCGCCCGCCCGCTGTCCCCGGGGCGGTGACATTGGCGGCCTAAATCGCAACTCTCTTCCGAAGCGTCGCATCCCGCGACGTCAGCTTTGGGAGGAAGACACATGAACAAGGTTGAATTCTCACGCCCGGTCAAGGCGCCTTTTGACAAGCGCTACGGCAATTTCATCGGCGGCAAATGGACCGAACCCCGCTCCGGCCGCTACTTCGAGAACCACTCCCCGGTGAACGGCCAGCTGCTGTGCGAGGTGGCGCGCTCGGATGCCCAGGACATCGAGGCGGCCCTGGATGCGGCCCATGCCGCCAAGGACGCGTGGGGACGCACCAGCGTGGCAGAGCGGTCGCTTATCCTCAACCGCATCGCCGACCGCATGGAGGAGAACCTCGATCTGCTCGCCTGCGCCGAAACCTGGGACAACGGCAAGCCGATCCGAGAAACGACCGCGGCCGACCTGCCTCTGGCCATCGACCATTTCCGGTATTTCGCTGGCGCCGTGCGCGGCCAGGAAGGCAGCCTTTCGCAGATCGACGACGACACGGTCGCCTATCATTTCCACGAGCCGCTCGGCGTGGTCGGCCAGATCATTCCCTGGAACTTCCCGCTGCTGATGGCATGCTGGAAGCTCGCGCCCGCGCTTGCGGCCGGCAACTGCGTCGTGCTGAAGCCCGCCGAGCAGACACCGGCCGCCATCCTGCTCTGGGCCGATCTTATCGGCGATCTGCTGCCGCCAGGTGTGCTCAACATCGTCAACGGCTTCGGCCTCGAGGCCGGCAAGCCGCTCGCGTCGTCGCCGCGCATCGCCAAGATCGCCTTTACCGGCGAGACCACGACGGGCCGGCTGATCATGCAGTATGCCAGCCAGAACCTCATCCCCGTCACGCTGGAGCTGGGCGGCAAGTCGCCCAACATCTTCTTCAAGGACGTCGTCGCCGAGGACGACGATTTCTTCGACAAGGCCATCGAAGGCTTCGTGATGTTCGCGCTGAACCAGGGGGAGGTCTGCACCTGCCCGAGCCGCGCGCTCATCCATGAATCGATCTACGACAGGTTCATGGAACGTGCCCTCAAGCGCGTCGAAGCGATCGTGCAGGGCGATCCGCTCGACCCGGCGACGATGATTGGCGCCCAGGCTTCGTCCGAGCAGCTTGAAAAGATCCTGTCCTACATCGACATCGGCCGCCAGGAAGGCGCCGAGGTGCTGACCGGCGGCGCCCGCAATGTTCTGCCCGGCGACCTGGCGGGCGGCTATTACGTGAAGCCGACCGTGTTCAGGGGCCACAACAAGATGCGCATTTTCCAGGAGGAGATTTTCGGACCGGTGGTTTCGGTCACGACCTTCAAGGACGACGACGAAGCGCTCAGCATTGCCAACGATACGCTCTACGGGCTCGGCGCCGGCGTCTGGACACGTGACGGCAACCGCGCCTATCGCTTCGGCCGCGCGATCCAGGCCGGCCGCGTCTGGACCAACTGCTACCACGCCTATCCCGCGCATGCGGCCTTCGGCGGCTACAAGCAGTCCGGCATCGGCCGCGAGACGCACAAGATGATGCTCGACCATTATCAGCAGACCAAGAACATGCTGGTCAGCTATAGCCCGAAGAAGCTCGGCTTCTTCTGATCGGCTGTTTGTCGCACAGGCGCGGCTCCGCGAGGGGCCGCGCCCAAGACTGGAGATCGGAAAGACCATGCACGCAAAGGTCACGGCGACGCCGGCCGCCCTCGAACTGGTCGCGGAGATCGTTGCCGAGCATGGGCCGGTGCTGTTCCACCAATCCGGCGGCTGCTGCGACGGCTCTTCGCCCATGTGCTATCCGCGCGCCGGCTTCATCGTCGGCGACCACGATGTACTGCTCGGCCACATCGAAGACGTACCCTTCTACATCGGCGCGTCGCAATTCGAGGCCTGGAAGCACACCGATCTGATCATCGACGTGGTGCCTGGCCGCGGCGGCATGTTCTCGCTCGACAATGGTCGTGAGAAGCGGTTCCTGACGCGGTCGACGATCTGCGCCGTCCAGATGTGATGTCGGTACATCGGGCTGCTTGCCCTTTGTCCCAGTGAAAGGAACGCACCAGAAAAACAGACGCGTGGACAACCGACAGGCGGCAAGAAGCGCGTGCTTCGGTTCTCATCCTCCATCGGTTTGATCTTGCACAATGCAAAGCGCCGCTGCGCCGCTACGATCAGCATATGGTCATAAATCTGTTCGCCGGCACGATCGTCATCAGCCTGACGGTCCTCATCCATACCTTCGGTCTCATCGCGATTACCCACGCCATGGCGCACCTCGTGGCTCGCTTCCGCATGCACGGCCGTCGCAGCCGGGTGGTCGCGATGATCAGCGTCGTCATGGGGCTCTTTGCCGTTATCACAGCCGAGGTGTGGCTGTGGGCCGGCGTGTATCTTGAACTCGGCGTCTTGCCGGACTTCGAGACCGCGCTCTATTTTTCCACCATTACCTTTTCGACGGTCGGATATGGCGACGTGGTTCCCGCCCATGGCTGGCGCGTGCTGGCGGCGCTCGAGGGCGTGAACGGATTTCTGCTCATCGGCTGGTCGACCGCCTACCTAGTCGCTGCCGGAACGCGCATCGGCCCGTTCAGGGTTGGCGAGCACTTCTGACCGGACAGGCGCTCAGACCGCCACTGAATGCCTGGCTGCGCCGGCTTCGAGGTACTTGTCGAACTTCGCTGCAACCGCCCTGACAAGCGGGCGGCTGTCCTTCGGCACGACGAAGTTTTCGCCGTCGAGCCGAAGCAGCAGCCCGCCGCCGCTGATCGCAAGTCGACTTGCCATGGCCAGGAGACTCTGGCCGACGTCGCCGAAGCGCTCGACCAGTTCGATCGCCGAGAAGGCGAAATGGCACATCAGACGCTCGATGATCCAGCCTCTCGCCAGATCGTCGACGCTGAGCTCGATGCCGCGCGCCACTGCCAGCTGTCCGGAATCCACGGCCTTCTCGTATGCGCCGGTTGCGACGATGTTCTGGGCGTAGCCCTGGCGGTATCGGCTGATCGCGGAAGGCCCGAGCCCAATCAGCGTCTCGCAATTGTCCTCTGTATAGCCCTGGAAATTGCGGCGGATCTTGCCGGTGCGAGCCGAGATGGCGAGCGTATCGTTCGGCTTGGCGAAATGGTCCAGCCCCAGGGCCTCGTATCCGGCGTCCACGATCAGCCGGGCGGCGAGCTGCGATTGCGCCAACCGTCCGGCGGAATCGGGGAGCCATGCTTCGTCGATCATCGTTTGATGTTTCTTGAACCAAGGCACATGCGCGTAGCCGAACAGCGCCAGCCTGTCGGGCTGCAGCGTCAACGCCTGGGCGACGGTGCGAGCAACACTCTCGAGGGTCTGGTGCGGCAGTCCGTAGAGCAGGTCGAGGTTCACCGAATTCACGCCACGCGCCCGCACGGCGTCCACCACGCTCTTGGTCAGCAGGAAGGTTTGCTCGCGATTGATGGCTTTCTGCACCTTGGGGTCGAAATCCTGAACGCCTAGGCTCGCCCTCGTCATGCCGATCGCGGACAGGGCGTCGAGCCGGGCCTCGTCCATGTCGCTCGGATCGATTTCGACACTGAGGCTGGCATCGTCGAGCACATCGAAACGATCCCGCAGCGCTTTTCCAAGCGACAGGATGTCCTCGGGATTCAGCATCGTCGGCGAGCCGCCGCCGAAATGGATGGCGCGCACCCGGCCCTTGCCGCGCACGAGGCGGCCAACCGTCTCGATCTCCCTATGCAAGGAATGCAGAAAGGTCGCCACCGGCTGATAGTGCCGGGTCTGCTTGGTGTGGCATGCGCAGAACCAGCACAGCTTGTCGCAGTAGGGAATATGCAGATAGAGCGATATCTCGTCATCGCTTTCGAGCGCTTCGAGCCAAGTCCGACAGACAGCCGCATCAACCCCCGGGTGGAAATGAGGCGCTGTCGGATAGCTCGTGTACCGCGGTACATTTTCGCCAAGCCTGGCGGCCACTTCCGGTTGCATGTCGCTTCCTCTGTGTTTGCAAGGTCAAGGCAATGGCCGCAACCGCGCGCCAATGCCTTGATTTCGGTCAAAGCCTTTGCACCGGACAAACTGTCACAAGGCTTTTTCAATGGCCGACACTTATCTTGCCGATACTGAGTATCCTCGGACGATCGTGATGACAGTACGTCAAGATGTTCATAGCGCCGGCATTCCCGTGCTTTGCCAATCATGCGAGGCGCGGCATCGCGGCGTCTGCGGTGCGCTCGACCCCGATCAATTGGTCGGGCTCGCCAAGCTTTCGTCAAAGCACACCATTGAATCGGGCGTGGAACTGATTGGCGACGCCGAGACCGTCGACAGCTATTCCAACGTGCTTTCCGGCGTGGTGAAGCTGACGAAAAGCCTTTCGGACGGGCGCCAACAGATTGTCGGGCTTCAGTTTGCTCCCGATTTTCTGGGGCGGCCATTCAAGGTGGAAAGCGCTATCAACGCCGAAGCGGCAACGGCCGTCTCCCTGTGCTCGTTTCCAAGAGCGTCCATCGAGAGAATGATGAGGGAATCGCCAGAGCTCGAGCATCGCCTGCTCAAGCAGACATTGAACGAGCTTGACGAAGCACGCGACTGGATGGTGACGCTGGGGCGCAAGACGGCCGCGGAAAAAGTGGCGAGCTTCCTGGTGATGATTGCCAGAAACATCGATCCCACGCGCGATCCGGCCATCAACGCGACGAGCTTCGAGCTGCCGCTCACACGCGCCGACATCGCCGATTTCCTCGGCCTGACGATCGAGACGGTGAGCCGCCAGTTGACCCGGCTGCGGACAGACGGGCTGATCCGGATCGAGAACAATCGACATGTGACGGTGACCAGCCTTAACCGCTTGGCCAGTCGCTCCGGCGCCTGACCTCAATCAGCGATCCCGATCATCGGCAGCACGTGCTCGCGTTCAAACGCGATGTGCCGGCGCAAATTCTCGAACAGGCCGCGCAACATGAACCCGATGGCTTCGGGATTCTCGACTGTCTCGCCATGTCCGATGGCCAGCAGGATTTCAGTCACCTCACCGGCAAAGCATTCGTCTTCCACATGCTCGGCCCGCAATCGTCGGGTCGAGGCAAGGTTCGCCTCGCTGCCGACCACCGCCTCCTCGTAAGCCGGAAAAATGATGGCCTCTTCGTACTGATGGATGCTGCGCAGAAGCGGCACGATCGAGTTGGCTGTGCTGAGGCATATCATCCGATCAACACCTGGCAGAGCGTCCGCGATTTGTTCCAGAGCATCGCAAAGGCGGAGTTTCTCGTCATGCGCACGCCGCATCACCGCGGTCGGGACGGCCTCCCGCCCGGCCAGCGTGGCGATTTCACGGCGGTTTTCAAACAGCGACGGTCCTCGCACTTTCTCCGAGTCCAATGTCAGCCTCCGGTCTTTTGCAAGGCTTACGCTGCCCAATGATAACGCGGTGGGCTTTGACCTGGATCAAGGCACCGGCAACCCGGCTGAGGAATTGTGCCGCTGCGGATTTGCTTTCCGCGCACGGAATCCGAGGTCGGGGACATGTCATGAAATTCGGCACTGAAACTGTGGCTCTAAGCCTGTTTGCATTCGCGGCCCTGGTGGCCGCCGGCTTTGGCGTGGATGAGCCTTTCCGCCAGCATATGTGGGTGCTGTTCATCGTGCTGCTGGGCTTTGTCGCTGTTCTTCTGCGCAAGACCAGTTTCGCGCCGGCGGCTCCGATCGATCCGTCCGCCTATATGGACGGGCCGATCCGCTACGGCGCCATCGCCACCATGTTCTGGGGCGTGGTCGGCATGCTTGTCGGCGTGATCATCGCGCTGCAGCTTGCCTACCCGGATCTCAACATCCAGCCCTGGTTCAATTTCGGGCGTTTGCGGCCGCTGCACACATCCGGCGTCGTTTTTGCCTTCGGCGGCAACGCTCTGCTTTGCACGTCCCTGTATGTGGTGCAGCGCACCTGCCGCGCCCGACTTTTCGGCGGCAATCTCGCCTGGTTCGTGTTCTGGGGGTATCAGCTTTTCATCGTCATGGCGGCCACCGGCTATCTGCTCGGCATCACCGAATCCCGTGAATATGCCGAGCCTGAATGGTATGTCGACATCTGGCTGACCATCGTCTGGGTCGCCTATCTCCTCCTGTTCCTCGGCACTATCCTGAAGCGCAAGGAGCCGCATATCTACGTCGCCAACTGGTTCTACCTCTCGTTCATCGTGACCATCGCGATGCTGCACGTGGTCAACAACCTGTCGATGCCGGCCTCCTTCCTGGGCTCGAAGAGCTACTCCGCATTTTCCGGTGTCCAGGATGCGCTGACGCAATGGTGGTACGGCCACAACGCGGTCGGCTTCTTCCTGACGGCCGGCTTCCTCGGCATGATGTATTACTTCGTGCCCAAGCAGGCCAACCGCCCGGTCTACTCCTATCGCCTTTCGATCATCCACTTCTGGGCCCTGATCTTCCTCTATATCTGGGCTGGGCCCCACCATCTCCACTATACCGCCCTGCCTGATTGGGCGCAGACGCTCGGCATGGTGTTTTCGATCATGCTCTGGATGCCGTCCTGGGGCGGGATGATCAACGGCCTGATGACGCTGTCCGGTGCCTGGGACAAGATCCGCACCGACCCGATCATCCGCATGATGGTGATCGCCATCGCCTTCTACGGCATGTCGACCTTCGAAGGCCCGATGATGTCGATCAAGTCGGTCAATTCGCTCAGCCACTACACCGACTGGACCATCGGCCACGTCCATTCCGGCGCCCTCGGCTGGGTCGGCATGATCTCGTTCGGCGCGATCTACTACATGGTGCCGAAGCTGTGGAACCGCGAACGCCTCTATTCGCTGCGGCTGGTCACCTGGCACTTCTGGCTGGCGACGCTCGGCATCGTCGTCTACGCCGCGGTCATGTGGGTGTCCGGCATCATGCAGGGCCTGATGTGGCGCGAATACGACGAGCAGGGCTTCCTGGTCTACTCCTTCGCCGAGACCGTCGCCGCCATGCATCCCTACTACATCATGCGCGCCGTCGGCGGAGCCATGTACCTGTCCGGCGCCCTGATCATGGCCTGGAACATCACCATGACGATCCTCGGCCACCAGCGCCAGGAGCAACCGTTACCGGGCTCTGTTCCCGCCCTCCAGCCTGCACAATAGGAGCCAGAAATGGGCTTGATGGACAGACACGCGATCATCGAGAAGAACGCCACGCTTCTTCTCGTTGGTTCCCTTCTGGTGGTGACGGTCGGCGGCATCGTCGAGATCGCCCCGCTCTTCTATCTCGACAATACGATCGAGAAGGTCGAAGGCATGCGGCCTTATTCGCCGCTCGAACTCGCCGGCCGCAACATCTATGTGCGTGAGGGCTGCTACCTCTGCCACAGCCAGATGATCAGGCCATTCCGGGACGAGGTCGAGCGCTATGGTCACTACAGCCTGGCTGCCGAGTCGATGTACGATCACCCCTTCCAGTGGGGCTCGAAACGCACCGGCCCCGACCTTGCCCGGGTCGGCGACCGCTACTCGAACGATTGGCACGTCCAGCATCTCAGCGATCCGCGCTCGGTGGTGCCGGAATCGATCATGCCGAAATACGCGTTCCTGAAGGACACGCCAATCCAGGTGAAGGACTTCTCGACGCATCTGGTTGCGAACAGGCGTGTTGGCGTCCCCTACTCCGACGACATGATCGCGCACGCCAACGCCGACTTGATGGCGCAGGCCGATCCCAACGCCGACACGTCCGGCCTCCTGGCCCGCTATCCGAAAGCGAAGGTCGGAGATCTCGACGGCAATCCGCAGCAGGTCACCGAGATGGACGCGCTTGTCGCCTATCTGCAGATGCTCGGCACGCTGGTCGATTTCAAACACTACGACGAAGCCGCCGGTTACCGCTGAGGAGCACGACCCATGGACTACAATCTGATGCGGGAATTCGCCGACAGCTGGGGCTTGCTGGCCATGGCGCTCTTTTTTGTCGGCTGCATTGCCTTCGCACTTCGGCCGGGCGGCCGCAGCCAAGCCGATGAAGCCGCCCGCATTCCCCTCAAGGATGACTGATCATGAGCACAGAGCATATCGACGACGTGTCGGGCATCTCGACGACCGGGCATGAGTGGGACGGCATCAAGGAACTCAACAACCCTCTTCCCCGGTGGTGGGTGATAACCTTCTACATCACCATCGCCTGGGCAATCGGCTACACCATTGCCTATCCGGCATGGCCGATGCTGTCCTCCGCGACGAGTGGGCTGCTCGGCTATTCGAGCCGAAATGACGTCAAGAACGAGCTGGCGGCGGCCGAACTTGCGAAGGGCAAGTATGTCGCGGCAATTCAATCGAAGACCGTGTCCGAGATTGCCGCCGACGATGCTCTGCGTGAATTCGCGGTCGCGGCCGGCGGAGCCACATTCAAGGTCAATTGCGTTCAGTGTCATGGCTCGGGCGCACAGGGGTCCAAGGGCTTTCCCAACCTCAATGACGACGACTGGCTGTGGGGCGGCAAGGCCGACCAGGTCCAGCAGACGATCACGCACGGCATTCGCTTCGCGTCCGACCCGGATACGCGCATCTCCGAGATGCCGGCCTTTGGCGACATCATCACGCCCGAGCAGATCACACAGGTCAGCGCCTACGTGGCGAGCCTCTCCGGCAAGGTCCAGGACGCAAGTCTGATCGAGCCCGGCGCCAAGGTCTTCGCGGAAAACTGCGTGGCCTGTCATGGCGCCAACGCGAAAGGCAACAGGGAGTTCGGCGCTCCCGATCTGACCGATGCCATCTGGCTCTACGGGTCTGGCGAAGCAGCAGTCGCCGCCCAGGTCCGCACGCCGAAACACGGCGTGATGCCAGCCTGGATTGACCGTCTCGGCGAGACCAAGGTCAAGGAGCTCGCAGTCTACGTGCATTCGCTTGGCGGTGGAGAATAGCAACGGGGGCCTATTCTCCTGCCCTCTCCGTCCAGGCGACGAGGCCCGGCCCTGCCGGGCCTCGACTGATTTGCGGTGCCGACGATTGACCTGCATCAACGCGGCGCGATCCAGTCGGAGGCAAGGTCCCGGTCGACGCTGCATTTCGTCGCCGCCACAGGGCGAAATTACAAGCTGCATGACGGGAGAGACCGGTGCTGGACAATACGCAGGTAGAACGGCTCGAAGCTGAGGCGGTCAACTCCGCCAAAGTGCGCCAGCCATTGTATGCTGCGCGCAAGAAGGTTTTCCCCAAGCGTGCATCGGGCAGCTTTCGCCAGTTCAAATGGCTCGTGATGGCGATCACGCTCGGCATTTACTACCTGACGCCGTGGTTGCGATGGGATCGCGGCCCGTTTGCCCCGGACCAGGCCGTACTGCTCGATGTCGCCAATCGGCGCTTCTACTTCTTCTTCATCGAAATATGGCCGCAGGAATTCTACTATGTGGCCGGCCTGCTGGTCATGGCCGGCGTCGGCCTCTTCCTGATCACGTCGACGGTCGGGCGCGCCTGGTGCGGCTATACGTGCCCGCAGACCGTTTGGGTCGATCTGTTTCTGGTCGTCGAGCGCGCCATCGAGGGCGACCGCAACGCTCGCATGAAGCTCGATGCCGGACCCTGGACCGCACGCAAGCTCGTGCTGCGGGTCTCGAAACACGCCATCTGGCTGGTCATAGGCGCGGCCACCGGCGGCGCCTGGATCTTCTATTTCGCCGATGCACCGACGCTAGCCGGCGAACTCTTCACCGGCGCGGCGGCTCCCATCGCCTACATCACCGTCGCCGTACTGACGGCGACGACCTATACGTTCGGCGGGCTGATGCGCGAGCAGGTCTGCACCTATATGTGCCCGTGGCCGCGCATACAGGCGGCCATGCTCGACGAGACCTCCCTCACCGTCACCTACAATGACTGGCGCGGCGAACCGCGCTCGCGCCACGCCAAGAAGGTGCTCGCCGCGGGGCAGCCTGTCGGCGACTGCGTCGACTGCAATGCCTGCGTCGCGGTCTGCCCGATGGGGATCGACATCCGCGACGGCCAGCAGCTCGAATGCATCACCTGCGCGCTCTGCATCGACGCTTGCGACAGCGTCATGGACAAACTCGGCAGGGAGCATGGGTTGATCTCCTACGCGACGCTCTCCGACTACAACGCCAACATGATGCTGGCGACCGCCGGGGGCTCGGGTTCAGTCAATCCTTCGCTGGTCCGAACCGCTGACGGCCTGTTCTCCGACAAGGTGGCCCATTTCCACATTCGCAAGATCTTTCGGCCACGCACCTATGTCTACATGGGCCTGTGGTCGCTGATCGGCCTGGGCCTGCTGTATTCGCTGCTGACGCGCGACCGGCTCGAAGTGAACGTGCTGCACGACCGCAATCCGCAGTTCGTCACCCTGTCCGACGGCTCCATCCGCAACGGCTACACCGTCAAGCTGCTCAACATGATCCCCGAGCCCAGGACCATCGTCGTCACCCTTCAGGGCTTGGAAGGAGCAGAGATGAGCGTGGTCGGCATCGATCAGCCGGCAGGTCGCTCCGTTCCCATCTCGGTCGAACCCGACCGGCTGAAGATGCTCAAGGTCTTCGTACGCCAGCCGGCGGGCCAGATCCAGGGTACGGCACAGACCTTCAAGTTCCGGGCCGAGGACAGAGCGAGCTTCGAGTCCGACGAATACACCGCCACCTTCAACGCACCGGAGATCGCCAGATGACCGCCAAGGCGCAAAAATCCCGCGAATTCACCGGCAGGCACATGCTGGCCACCGTCCTTGCCTTTTTCGGCGTGGTCATCGCGGTCAATCTGACCATGGCGACGCTCGCCAGCACAAGCTGGACCGGCCTGGTGGTCGAGAACACCTATGTGGCGAGCCAGCAATTCAACAAGAAAGCCGAGGAGGGGCGCGCGCAGGCGGCCCTCGGCTGGACCGGCAAACTGACCATCGCGGCGGGTGAGGTTCGCTATAGCCTTACCGATGCCGGCGGCAAGCCGGTCGCCTTGCATGGCGTCAAGGTGCTGTTTCGCCACCCCGCCTATGAGAAGGAGGATAAGGCCATCACGCTCGCCCTCGCCTCGGGCCAGGACTTCGCCGCGCAGCATACGCCGAAGGACGGGGTCTGGATCGTCGAAGTCGACGCCGATGCCGGTCTGGACAAAGCCTATCGTGACGTCCGCAGGATCATGATTTCCCATGGGGCGATGAAATGAGCTGTTGTGCACCTGGCGCTGAAATGACGCTGGATCTGGCCGGCGCCCCATCGGTCCTGCCGTCCAGCCAGGAGATCAGGCTGGCAAGCCGATCGATCGGCGACAACCTTTGCCAGACCGATCTGTCGGTACCGACAGTCCACTGCGCGGCCTGCATCCAGACGATCGAGACGGCATTGGGAAAGCTCAATCGCGTCGAGAGCGCTCGCGTCAACCTGTCGACCAGACGAGTTTCGGTCCAGTGGCGTGGCGACGAGGCTCCGCCATTTTTCGCAACGCTTGGGCGGCTGGGCTACCAAGCGCATCTCGTCGATCCGGAGACCGGCAACAAGGACAAGACGCTTTCGGAACTGATCCGGGCGGTCGCGGTCGCGGGTTTTGCCGCCGGCAACATCATGCTGCTGTCGGTCTCGGTCTGGTCCGGCGCCGAAGGCGCGACCCGCGACCTGTTCCACTGGGTCTCGGCGCTGATCGCCATCCCCGCCCTGGCCTTTGCCGGCGGCATCTATTTCCGCTCGGCCTGGAATGCCTTGCGCCACGGGCGCATGAACATGGACGTCCCGATTGCGGTCGGCGTGTCGCTTGCCTACGCCATGAGCCTCTACGAAACCATCAATCATGGCGACCACGCCTATTTCGACGCCTCCGTTTCGCTGCTGTTCTTCCTCCTGATCGGCCGCACGCTGGACCACGTCATGCGCGAACGGGCCCGCACCGCCGTGAATGGCCTGTCGCGGCTGGCGGCGCGCGGCGCCATCGTGCTGCGCGGCGATGGCGTGCGCGATTACCTGCCGGTCGGCGAGATCGAACCGGGCATGGCGCTGCACATCGCCGCCGGTGAGCGAATTCCGGTCGACGGCAATATCCTCAGCGGTATTTCGGATCTCGATTGTTCACTGGTATCCGGGGAAAGCACGCCCCGGACCGTGGGAGCGGGAGCCCAGGTTCAGGCAGGCACGCTCAATCTCACCGGCCCGCTGACCATGCAGGCGACGGCCGCGGCGAAGGATTCTTTCCTGGCCGAAATGGTCCGGCTCATGGAAGCCGCGGAGGGCGGCCGCTCGCACTACCGCAGGATCGCCGACCGTGTGTCGGCGCTCTACGCTCCGGTGGTCCATCTCGCTGCCTTGCTGACGTTCCTTGGATGGATGATCGCTTCGGGCGACTGGCATCTGGCAATGACGATCGCGATTGCCGTTCTCATCATCACCTGCCCATGCGCGCTCGGCCTGGCCGTGCCGATCGTGCAGGTCGTCGCGGCGCGGCGTCTTTTCGAGGCCGGCGTCATGGTCAAGGACGGTTCGGCCATGGAACGACTGGCGGCGATCGATACGGTGCTGTTCGACAAGACCGGGACCCTCACGCTCGGACAGCCAAGGCTGATCAATGGGCCGTCCATCGACCCGGCCATGCTGGCGATCGCGGCCGACATGGCCGCGCAGTCGCGCCATCCATTCTCGAAGGCCATAGCCGGTTTCGCGGGCTCTTCCAGCCAACCCGGGCTCCAGTCCGTCGGCGAACACCCAGGCTTCGGCATGGAAGCCGTCACCGAAGGCAACACCTGGCGCCTCGGCCGGCGCGGATGGGCTGGATGGAAGGCGCGGACCGGCGGCGAAGGCAAATATGGCGGCTATGGCGGGACAGTGCTTTCGAAGAACGGGATCATCGTCGCCACCTTTGCCTTCGAAGACGCGGCGCGCGCCGACGCAAAGGCGGCGGTCGGGCAATTGCAGGATGCCGGCATGTCGGTCCAGATGTTGTCCGGCGACACCGCCAACGCCTGTCGCGACGTCGCCAAGACCTTGGGGATCGAGGACTTCGTTCCGGCCCTGCTCCCGTCCGGCAAGGTCGAGTGGATCGAGGCGCTGTCCAGGGAAGGCCACAAGGTGCTGATGGTAGGCGACGGACTGAACGATACGCCGGCGCTCGGCGCGGCGCATGTCTCGATGGCCCCGGCCACAGCGGCCGATGTCGGTCGCAATGCCGCCGATTTCGTCTTCCTGCGCGAAAGCCTTCTGGCGGTGCCCTTGGCCTTGGATATCTCGCGAGAGGCAGGCCGGCTCATTCGACAGAACATCGCCATTGCCATTGTCTACAACGCGTTCGCGGTGCCGATCGCCATATCGGGGCACGTGACGCCGCTCATCGCAGCGATCGCCATGTCCGCCTCGTCGCTGCTGGTGATCGGAAACGCCATGCGGCTGCAAGGTTTCACGAAAAGCGCATCGCCTGAACGCGCTTCGCGCGACCGGCGCGGACGCCCAGGCATGTTGGTCCAACAGCCATGACGACGCTCGTCTATCTCATCCCCGTGGCGCTCTTCCTCGGAGCGCTTGGACTGAGCGGCTTTCTGTGGGCCCTGAGAAGCGGCCAGTATGAGGATCTTGATGGAGCGGCGGAGCGCATTCTCATCGATGGGGATGAGCCGCCGAGCGGGCGCATCGCCTTGGCGAAGGTGGACAGTATCGAGAGAACAAGCGCCCCTAGTTTATCCTGATGCCGCTCTGGGCGTCGAACAGATGCACCTTGTGCACGACAATCTCCAGATTCACCTCTTGATCCGGTCTGAACAGTGGCTGTTCCCGGATTTCGGCCATCAGGTCGACGCCATCAGCAGTTAGGGTGATTTCCTGGGCTTCCGGTGGCTCGACCACTTGGACCCTCGCCTTTGCGTGACTGCCACCGACAGCGATGTGCTGGGGGCGAATCCCGTAAACCACGCCTTGCCTGTTCCCTATCCCTGCCTCCTTCGGCAGTGGCAGGCGCAGGCCTTGTCCGGCGATGAACACGCCACTCTCGACATGGCCCTGATGATGTTCATTTCCGGCGATCCTATGAAGCTCGCAACGAACAGATTGGCCGGGTTCTCTTAGAGTTCGGAGGGCGTTCCGATCTGTTCGATGCGGCCTTTGTTCGGCACCACGAAGCGGTCGGCGAGCATCATCGCCCGATGCCGCGCTTGACTTGCTCATATGATCCATAATAAATCATACATAATAACTTTTAAAAAGACGACGCACCTGGGAGCATCCATGAAAATTACGGCCATCAAGGCGCTCGTCTGCAATGCGGAAATGCGCAACTGGGTTTTCGTTCGGGTCGAAACCGATGAGCCCGGTCTGTTTGGCTGGGGCGAGGCAACGCTGGAATGGAAGACGCGTGCCGTCGTTGGCGCGCTTCAGGATCTCGAGGCACTGCTCATCGGGCAGGATCCGCGCAATGTGGAGCAGTGCTACCAGATCCTGACGCGCCACGGTTTCTGGCGTCTTGGCGTCGAGGGAATGTCGGCCGTGAGCGGCATCGAGATCGCGCTCTGGGACATTCTGGGCAAGTCGCTGGGCGTTCCGGTCTGGCGGCTTCTCGGCGGCCAGGTCCGCGACTATCTGCGCACCTATACGCATCTCGGCCTCGGCGACATGAAGGCGGTCTATGAGAGCGGGTCGGCGGACACGATCGTCGAGCGCGGACGCATCGTCACGCAGGCCGGCTACGACGCGGTCAAGGTCGTCTGCATTCCCTACACCCACTATGTCTCGCCGGCGAAGGCGGTCGATTCCGTTGCCGACATGGTTGGCGCGCTGCGCGAGGCCGTCGGTCCCGACATCGACATCATGGTCGACTTTCACGGGCGCCCGGCCTCCGTCAACGCGGCGATGGACTATCTCAAGGCGATCGAACCGGCCCGCATCATGTTCGCCGAAGAGCCGGTGCCGCCCGAAGATGTCGTCGGCCTGGCGCATATCACCGCGCGATCGGCGGTCCCCATCGCATCCGGTGAGCGGCTGATCGGGCGCCGCGAGTTCACGCAATCGATCGCGGCGCGTGCGTTCAACATTGCCCAGCCCGATATCTGCCATACTGGCGGTCTGCTCGAGACCAAGAAGATCGCGGCGCTGGCCGAAACCGCCGGCATCGGCCTTGCGCCGCACAACCCGCTCGGCCCGATCGCCGGCGTCGCAGCACTTCACTTCGGCATATCGACGCCGAACGTCATCATCCAGGAGGAGATGTCGGGCGCGGTCGCCTGGTACGACGACGTCGTCACCTGGCCGATCGATCGCAAACCCGGCCGCTGGGACGTGCCCGATCTGCCGGGCCTTGGCGTCACCGTGAATGAAGATGTCATTGCGCGACACCCCTTCAAGCAGGAAGTGCTGCATGCGCGCAACGCCGTCATGCCCGACGGCACCGTGGTCGATTGGTGAGCGCCATGACAGGCAGGCTTCAGGGAAAGATTGCAATCGTCACCGGGGCCGGCCAGGGCATTGGCGCCGCCACCGCGCGGGCCTTTGCGATGCAGGGAGCAAAGACCGTGATTGCCGAGCTGAATGCGGCAACCGGCAAGGCGATCGCCGACGAATTGCGTGCCAAAGGCGCCGACGCCCTTTTCGTCGAAACCGACGTCACCGACACAGCGGCAGTGGCCGACATGGTGGCGAAGACGATCGCGGCCTATGGCAGCGTCGATGTTCTCGTCAACAATGCCGGCGCCAACGTCTTTTACGAACCCTTGTCGATGCCGGACGAGGAATGGGAACGCTGTCTCAGGCTCGACCTTGAGGCCGCATGGTTCTGCGCCAAGGCGGTGTTGCCGACGATGCTGGCGAACGGGTCGGGATCGATCATCAACATAGCCAGCTGCCACGCCTTCAAGATCATTCCCCACACATTCCCCTATCCGGTCGCCAAGCATGCGCTTGTCGGGCTGACCCGCTCGCTCGCCATCGAATATGCGGCGCGCGGCATTCGCGTGAATGCGATCGCCCCCGGCTACATCGAGACGCCGATCGCGGAAGCCTATTGGAACACGTTTCCAGACCCAGCCGAAGAGAAGCGGCGGGCCTACGACCTTCATCCGCCCAAGCGCATTGGCCGGCCGGACGAAGTTGCGATGACGGCGGTTTTCCTCGCTTCGGACGAGGCGCCGTTCATCAATGCCGAGACGATCATCATCGATGGTGGACGCTCGGTTCTCTACCACGACTGACAACCAAGCAGGGAGGATCCACATGAAAACGACGACAAAGGCTCTGGCAACATTGGCGCTACTGGCTGCCGGACTGATGGCCGGCGCGGCAAGCGCCGACGACATCAAGATCGGCTACATCAACAAGATGGGCGAGCATCCATGGTTCGTCGCCGAAGTCGGCGGCGCCAAGAAAGCGGCTGAGGCGGCCGGCGCCGCCTTCGTGTCGCAGGACGTCCAGTTCGACTCCAATCTGACGATCACCACCTTCGACACAATGGTCGGCGACGGCGTCAAGGGCATCGCCATCGTCGTTCCCGACAAGGCGCTGGGACCGGTCATCGCCGAGAAGGCGAAGGCGGCGAAAATCCCCCTGGTGGCGGTCGATGACGATATCTACTACCAGGACGGCACCCAGGTCCCCTATGTCGGCATGAATGCCTACAATATCGGTGCGCGGGTGGGCGAGGAACTGGCCAAGCTCTACAAGGCCGATGGCTGGGCCGGCAAGGAGGTGCGTATCGCCTCGATCGAGGACCGCAAGGCCGACACCTGCATGCAGCGCAACAAGGGTGCCGAGGAAGCGTTCCTGAAGGCGGTGCCCGATTTCAAGCCGGCAAATATCCTTCGCGTCCCCTATGACAACACGATGGTCAACGCCATCGACGTCATGACCACCACTTTGACGGCCAATCCCGGCGTCACCAACTGGATCTTCTATTCCTGCAATGATGACGGCGTGCTGGGAGCGGCGCGAGCGCTGGAAAACGCCGGCTATGCCCCGGACCAAGGCATGGGCATCGGCATTGACGGCAGCCGCGCCTGCGAAGCCTTCGGATCGGGAAAGCCTTCGGCATTCCGTGGTACGATGTGGCTCAATTCGGCAAACCATGGCGCGCTGGCGGTGAAGATCCTGCTGGCCTCGATCAAGGACGGAACGAAGCTGCCCGTTCAGTCCTTCACCGACCCGGAATACATCACCGCCGGCAATTTTGCATCGGACTACAAGGCCAAGCTCTGCCACTGAGCCGAACCTGCGTCATGCGTCCCCAGGGCGCATGACGCTTCCAGTTGGCAGGTTCGCTGGCTGCGATGCCACCGAACACGGATCGATCCTCGGGAGTGAGCTTTGACGCAATCGGACTTCTTCTCGCTCGATGGCATATCGAAACGCTTCGGCGTCGTGCAGGCGCTCGACAACGTCTCGATTGCCTTCCGACCAGGCGAGGTGCTCGCTCTGGTCGGCGAGAACGGGGCAGGCAAATCGACGATGATGCGCATTCTCGAGGGCGTCTTCGGGCCCGACAGCGGCACTGTGCGGCACGGCGCGACGCCGATCGTTTTCGGCGAACCGCGCGACAGCCACCGGGCCGGAATCCGCGTCATCCATCAGGAGCCGGAGATCGTTCCGAACCTGACGGTGGCCGAGAATATTTTCGTCGGCGAATTGCCGCGCCTGGCAGGCGTCCTGCTCGACTGGCGCAAACTGGAGGAGCAGACCGACCGGGTGCTTGCGACCTTCGGCATGCAGCAGGACATGCGGCCACGCCAACTCTGCGGCACGCTCGGCCCGGCACAACGCCAGATGATCGAGATCATGCGCGCCATCCGTGCCGGCGGCCGGCTGATCGCCTTCGATGAGCCGACCTCGTCACTGACCGATGACGAAGCGCGTCGCCTGTTTTCCGTCATCCGCCGGCTGCGCGAGGAAGGCACGTCGATCATCTACATCTCGCACCGGCTGAACGAGATCATCGACCTTGCCGACCGCATTGTCGTTTTACGTGACGGCAGGCTGGTCGACGATTCGCCGGCGGCCGGCGCCAGCGAGCAGACCATCGCCAAGCTCATGGTCGGCCGCAACATCGCCGATCTGTTCACCCGCGAGACCTGGCGGTCCGGCGAACAATTGCTGGACGTGGCGGGATTGACCACCGACCGCGTCAGCGATGTCAGCCTCAGGGTTCGTCGCGGGGAAGTGCTGGGCATCGCCGGCCTCATGGGTGCGGGCCGCTCCGAACTGGCAAAGGCGATTGTCGGCTATGACCAGCGCATCGCCGGCACCATAGCCATGAATGGCGTGCCCGTTCTCCCCAACAGTCCGCATGCGGCAATCGTCGCGGGCATCGGTTTTGCTCCCGAAGACCGCAAGCACGAGGCGTTGCTCCTGTTCAGAAGCATTCTCGACAACGCTTCGCTTTGCGTGCCCGACAAGACGTCGAGCTTCGGCTTCTTCAACCGGCGCAAGGCACTGGAGATTGTCTCGCCGCTGGCAGCCAAGATGTCGATCAAGGCACCCAACCTCGACGAGCAGGTTTCGAAACTGTCGGGCGGCAATCAGCAGAAGGTCGTTCTGGCGCGCTGGCTTGCCCGGCAGCCGATGCTGCTCATTCTCGACGAACCGACGCGCGGCATCGATATCGGCGCCAAGGCGGAAATCTATCGGCTGATCGATGAACTCGCGGCAAGCGGCATTGGCATCATCCTGATTTCCTCGGAAATGCCGGAACTGATCGGTCTCGCCGACAGGGTTCTTGTCATGGCAGGCGGCCGCATCACGGCCGAATTGTCCCGCCCCGACATCGACGAAGCGACGATCCTCAAACACGCCATGCCGCAATCCGCACCAGCGCCCGGAGACCACATTCAATGAACAGCCTCGAGCTTCGCGCATCGAAAGCGCAGACCGATGCCAGGGGCGCTTCCGCGCGCCTTGTGGAGCGCCTTGGCGTTCACAACATCAGCCTTCTGGTGGCGCTCGCCATTCTCGTTGTCATCTTCGGTTCGCTACGCGGCGATGTGTTCTTCTCCAGCCGGAACCTGCTCAACATCGGTCTCGGCATCACCATTCTCGGCGTGCTGGCAATGAGCCAAACCGTAGTCATCGTCGGCGGCGGTCTCGATATCGCCGTCGGCGCCACCGTCGGTTTGACCACGGTCTCGACGGCAATGGCCATACAGGCAACCGGGTCGCCGGCGGCCGGCATCGTTGCCGGCCTCGTGCTTGGTGGTCTTGCCGGTCTGGTCAACGGCATCATCATCACCTATGGGCGAGTCAACGCGGTCATTGCCACGCTCGGCACCATGGCGATCTTTCGCGGCATTGCCTTCATCATGTCCGACGGCCAGTCGATCGCAATCTTCAGCGACACGTTCCGGTTCATAGGCATTGGACGCATCCTCGGCCTGCCGTTGCTGGTCTGGATTCTGGTGCTGACGGCGATCGCATTCCACCTCTTCCTCGCGCGTTCGATTGTCGGCCGCAACATCTATGCGCTCGGCGGCAATGCCGTTGTCGCCCGCTTCTCCGGCATCAACATCAACCGCTACCGCGTCGGCATCTACATCATGAGCGGCGTTGCCGCCGGATTGGCCGGGATCCTGCTGGCTGCCCGTACCGGTTCGGGTCAGCCCGTATCCGGATCCCAGGGCCTGGAACTCGAGGCTATCACCGCGGCCGTGCTGGGTGGCTGTGCCTTGCAGGGCGGCAAGGGCACGATTGTCGGCGCGCTGCTCGGCGTCGCCATCATTGGCGTGCTCAACAACGGAATGATACTGACGTCCGTGCCGACCTTCTATCAATTGCTTGCAAAAGGCTCACTGCTGATCCTTGCTGTGGTCATTGCCGAGTACCACTTGAACAGGACATGACGATGGACGCGGCGACCGCTGCAAGCGATCAAGGCAAGCAGGACCTTCCTGCCGGGGATGGCGCCAATTTGTCCCTGAAGGATCGCATCTCGCGCGATCTCGGACAGCGCATTCTCGCCGGCACCTACGCGCAGCACGCGGTCCTCCCGACGGAGGCTGAACTGTGCTTCATCTACGGCGCCAGCCGCACGGCGCTACGCGATGCGCTGCTGACACTTTCGGCCAAGGGACTGATCGAGGCGCGCAAGCGGGCTGGCACGCGTGTGCGCGCGTCGAGCGAATGGAACAGGCTTGACGCGCAGGTCCTCGAATGGATGCGCGATATCGAGCCTGATCTCGATTTCGTCCGCGGCTTGATCGAGGCGCGGCTGGTCATCGAGCCGGCTGCCGCCCAGCTTGCGGCCAGGATGGCGACCTCGGGCGATCTCGCGGTGATCGAAGCCGCCTACGAGGCCATGCGCATTGCGCCGGAGGACGACCTCGCGGCCTGTCTCGATGCCGATGTCCGCTTTCATACCGCTATCCTGCGCGCCAGCCGCAACCCGGTTTTCGCCAATCTCGGCAATATGCTGGCAGCCGCACTCAGCTTCTCTTTCCGACTGACCACATCGGCCACCGCCAATTATCAGCAGACGCTCAGCGCCCATGGCGATGTGCTGGAAGCAATCCGCATGCGTAGGGTCGACGACGCTCACGACCAGATGAAAGCGCTGATCGGCATCGCCTCGAACGACCTTCTCGCTATCGCCCGCAAGGGCCGCCACCAACAGCGCGTCCCCACCGCCAATGCCGATCCCATCTGAGGTTGATGATCCGCACCATTGAAATTCGAAATGGCGACCTGTCCGCCGAAATGGTTCCGTCGCTTGGCACCGGTCTGGCGCGGTTCGATCATGGCCGCAGCCGCTGTTCAAGCCATGGCCTGACGACGCAAGCCGAATGAGAGCTTCGCGACTTCGGGATGGCGAAAGCGGACGTTTCGCATGGGAGGAAGTTCCGACCTGACCCTCGGGATCCGGGATTGTCTGACCAGACGACATGCCAATTCGACGAAATTGGTGGGCCTTACGCTTTTCAGCCTCCGAACCCCAGCAGGCAGCAAAGCGCTTGTCTATTTGGTATGCTGGTATAATATGTACCTGACATAGCGTGATCCTCAGCAGATGCGCTGCGTCCTGTGGTCTTTCTGGGAGGAGATACAATGAAACGTTCAATCGTGGCGGCGCTGGCCAGCGCCGCGCTGATCAGTGTTGTGACGCTGCCGGCAATGGCGTCGTCGGACAAGCCGGTCATCGCGCTGACCAATGCCTATTACGGCAACACTTGGCGCCACCAGATGGTGGAAGCGTTCGAGGCTTCGGCCAAGGAAGCCAAGGCCGCCGGACAGATCGCCGACTACATCGTCATGAACGGCGACGGCTCGGTGGCGCAGCAAAACAGTCAGATCGCCGAACTGATCCTCAAGAAGGTCGACGTGCTCGCCGTCGACGCCGCCTCGGAAACCGCGGTCAACGGCATCATCGAAAAAGCCTGCAAGGCCGGCATCATCGTCGTCTCCTTCGATTCAGTCGCCTCGGCACCCTGCAACTACCAGCTCAATTTCGACTTCAAGGGCTACAAGGCGACCCAGGCCGAAGCCGTGTTCAAGATGCTCGGCGGCAAGGGCAACGTCATCCAGGTTCGTGGCGTGAAGGGCTCGGCGCCCGACAATGACATGTTCAACGCGCAGCAGTCGGTCCTGGCGAAATATCCGGACATCAAGGTTGCCGCGACCGTCTATGGCCAGGCGACGGCCTCGGTGGCGCAAGCGGCGATCGCCAATGTGCTGCCCTCGCTGCCGCATGTCGATGCGGTGCTGGGCCAGGGCGGCAGTGACGATGTCGGCATCGCTCAGGCCTTCGTCCAGTATGGCGGCGAGTACAAGGACAAGATGCCGATCATCGAGGGCGGCGGCGGTACCGACTTCGTCAAATGGTGGGCCGACGAGAACGCCAAGAACGGCTACCAGACGGTCTCGATGAACACCACGCCTGGCATTGGCGGCGCCGCTTTCTGGCTCGGCCTCTCCCTGCTCAAGGGCGCCAAGGCGCCCAAGATGATGATCATGCCCGTCGCAACCGTCGATGCCAGCAACCTCAAGGAATACGCCAAGCTGCCGGCCGGCCAGATCATCAGCCCCAGCTATTCGCTCGACTGGGTCAAGCAGAACCTGCTGAGCAAGTAACCCGACCAGAATAAGGGATCGGACGCCGAAAGCGCCCGATCCCTGGCCGTGAAGAAACGGAGGACGAATGTCCCACCTTGCCGTTGCCGATCAGAAGCGTGCAGCCGCCATGGCACCCGCCGCTTCGATCCGGCAGGAAATCGTCTCGCTTTCACAGATCACCAAGAGCTTCGGGCCGACGCTGGCGAACGCCGAGATCGACCTCGCCGTTTCGGCCGGCGAGATCATCGGACTCGTCGGCGGCAACGGCGCCGGCAAATCGACGCTGATGCGCATTCTTTGCGGCACGATGCGGCCGACCCTCGGCTCGATCTCGTTCGCCGGCCAGACGCTGAGCTTCGCCGACTACGACACGGCGGAAGCGCAAGGGAGCGGCATCCGCATGGTGCATCAGGAACTGTCGCTGTGTGCCAACCTCTCCGTGGCCGAGAACTTCTTTCTGGAGACGCCACAGGACGCGACAAGCCGGCCCGGCTGGCGGAAGCTTTACCTGGGCCGTGCACGCGCGGCGCTGGATGCCGTATTCCCCGGCAATGGCATCGATGTGGACGCGGAAGTCGGCCAACTCTCCATCGCCGAACGGCAGATGGTCGAGATCGCACGCGCCGCCGCCACGCCCGGCGTCAGGCTCATCGTTCTCGACGAGCCGACCTCCTCGCTTGATCTCGATCGCTCCAGGCAGTTAAGGGCCTTCATCCGAGAGCGAGCCAAGGCTGGCCTCGCCTTCATCTTCATCAGCCACAAGCTGCAGGAAATCATCGACATCGCCGCGCAGGTTGTCGTGCTGCGCAACGGACGCACGGCCTGGCGCGGCGACGTGGCGGATACGTCGTTCAGCAAGCTGGTGCAGTTGATGGGCGGCGACGCCAACTCGATCCACCAGCATGGCGCCATCGTCGCCAGCACCGGGGGCGCATTGGTGCGGCTGTCCGGGTCGCTGACATCCGAACTCGGCCGCGACATCGAGATCGCGCGCGGTGAGATCGTCGGGCTGGCGGGGCTCGAGGGCAGCGGCCAGAAGGAGCTGCTGCATGCCATCTTCAAGCCCAATCCAGCAAAGGATGCCGCCGTCACGAGAACCGGCGAGGCCGGCTTCATTGCCGGCGACCGACAGAAGGAAGGCGTGTTCCCGCTGTGGAGCGTGCTCGGCAACATCTCCATCGGCAGCCTTGCGCGCCGCCCGTCCTTGGGCCTGGTCTCGGATCGCCACAACCGCGAGGCCGCGGCCGACGCCGCAGGTCGGCTGCGGCTCGACGAAAATCGCTTCGGGTCCAACATATTGGAGCTGAGCGGCGGCAATCAGCAGAAGGCGCTGGTTACCCGCGCGCTCGTCGCCGATACGCCGATCATCCTGCTTGACGATCCGACGCGCGGCGTCGACATCGCCACCAAGCAAGATTTCTACCGGCTCTGCAACGACATCGCACGCGGCGGGCGGACACTCGTCTGGCACACGACCGAGGACGCCGAATTGCTGGCCTGCGACCGCGTGCTGATCTTTGCCGGCGGCCGGATCGTCAAGGAACTGACCGGTGAGGCGATCACCGAAGCGGCGATCGTCGGGGCGTCTTTCGTCCAACAGGCGGACAAGCGCATCGACGCCGCGCAGGCCAAGGCCGGCGCCGCCGGGCTTGTCCGCAGGCTGGTGAACGCAGCCCCCTTCATCGGCCTCGCCGCCGTGCTGGCGGTGATGATCTCGGCCAATCCGGCGGTCGCCTCGATCTTCGGCCTCGATCTGCTGCTGATGCCAGCGCTGTCGCTGGTGCTGGTGACGGCGGCACAGATGTTCATCGTCGGCGGCAGCGAAATCGATCTCGGCGTCGGCGCGTTCGCCGGGCTGATCAGCGTGCTCAGCGCGACGCTGCTCTACGACCAGCCATGGCTCGGTGCGCTGGCTGTTTTGGCGGCGGTGGCCGTGTATGCCGGGCTCGGCGGGTTGATCCAGGCACGCAAGATCCCAGCTATCGTCGTCACGCTCGGCGCCTCCTTCATCTGGGTGGGGCTGGGCTATGCGCTGCAGCCGACGCCAGGCGGCGCCAGCCCTGAATGGCTTACGGCGCTGTTCGGCTGGTCGCTCGACTTCCTGCCGACATCGATCATCCTCATCGCGGCTGTTGCCCTGGTGGTCTTGACGATCGACCGGTTGCCACTCGGCGTGGTGCTGCGAGGCTTCGGCAACAATCCGACGGCAATGATCCGCTCGGGCTGGTCGCCAACACGTTACGCGCTGGTGCGCTATCTCATCGCCGGGCTGTTCGCGGCGGCCGCCGGCCTGTCGCTGACGGCGATCAACACGGCGAGCGACATCAACTCCGGCAATTCGTTCACGCTGCTCAGCGTCGCCGCCGTGGTGATGGGCGGCTGCTCGCTGCTCGGCGGCATCGTCTCGCCGGTTGGCGCCATCGCCGGCGCGGTGACGCTGTCGCTGATCGGCGCACTGCTCGGCACGCTCAATGTCAGCAGCGACTTCAACGCCGCGACGCAAGGGCTGATCCTGATCGCGCTCCTGACGTTGCGCGGCCTGACCGCGGACCGCAGGAGCGAACAATGAACGCGCTGTCCGCCTTCACTGTTTGGGCCCAGAAAAACCGCTGGATCTGGGCAGCGATCGGCGTGCTCCTGCTCTGGCTCGTGCTCTCCGTGGTCACCAACCGGTTCAGCCTGTCCAGCCTGTCGGGCATCGTGCTGTCGGCCTCGTTCCTGACCGTCGTCGGTATCGGCCAGATGTTCGTCGTCACCACCGGGCGCGGCAATATCGATCTTTCCGTCGCCTCGGTCATCACGCTCAGCGCCTTCGTCGCGCTGCTCACCATCAAGGGCCAGGATGCCAACCTTGCTATTGGCGTCACGGCTGCCGTCCTGCTCGGCCTCGCGGTCGGGTTGCTCAATTCGCTGCTGGTCGTCGGCCTCGGCATTCCGGCGATCATCGCGACGCTCGCCACCGGCTATGTACTGGCGACCGCGACGCTGCTGTCGAACAAGGCAATCCCCGGCTTTGCCGTCAGCCCGGCGCTCAAGGATCTGGCGACGGGCCGCATCTCGGGCGTCCCGATCATGGCCATCATCGCCATCCTCGGCGTAGCGGCGGCTTCCTTCGTGCTGCGCTACACCGTGTTCGGGCAGCTCCTGTCGGCGGTCGGCCAGAACCGCGCGGCCGCCCGGCTCGCCGCCATCAGCAATGGCCGGGTGATCGCAGCGGCCTTCATCATCTCGTCGGTGCTGGCCTCGCTCGACGGCCTGATGCTCGGCGCCTATATCGGCGGCGCCTTCCTCGAAATGGGCCAGCCCTATCTGTTGCAGTCGATCGCCGCCGTGGTGCTCGGCGGCACGCTGATCTTCGGCGGCTCGGCGACCGCGCTCGGCACCCTGTGCGCCAGCATCCTGCTCATCCTGATCGTGACGACCATGCAGATTATCGGGCTGCCGCCCGGCGCCCAGGACATCGTCCAGGGCATCGTCGTCATCTTTGTCCTGGCGCTTGCCGGCCGACAGGCATTGGCGCGGCGCACCACTACCGAGCCTGCAGATGGAGCGACGCCGAAGACGCAGGCAAAGGCGGCCGCGTCGTTGCCGGAGTGACCAGCAGGCCGACAATTCCGCTTGCCAAATTATGGTAGAGTGATCATACCAGTATATAAGATGATGATCGCGCGACGATCATCCAGAATTCAAGGAGCAAGGCCAGATGACAACGATTGCGCTGTTTGGTGCGGGAGGGAAAATGGGCTACCGCCTGTCGACCAATTTTCGCGGATCGGACTACACGATCCGCCATGTCGAGATCAGCGAGGCCGGCAAGGAGCGGCTGAAAACCGGTCTGGGCTTCGATGCGGTCGACGCCGACGAGGCGCTTAAGGACGCCGAAGTCGTGATCCTGGCGGTGCCGGACACGCATATAGGCAAGGTCGCCGCCAGCATCGAAAGCAAGCTTTCGTCCGGCACGATGGTGATCGTGCTCGATGCGGCGGCCCCTTTCGCCGGCCATCTGCCTGATCGTGCCGACCTTACCTATTTCGTGACCCATCCCTGCCATCCGCCGATCTTCAACGACGAGACCGACATGGCCGCCAAGAAGGACTTCTTCGGCGGCGTCAAGGCCAAGCAGCACTTCGTCAGCGCCCTGATGCAGGGGCCAGAGGAAGACTACGCCAAGGGTGAGAAGATCGCGCAGATCATCTGGGCGCCGGTGATGCGCTCGCACCGGGTCACGGTCGAGCATATGGCGCTGCTGGAGCCCGGCCTTTCGGAGACAGTTTGCGCTTCGCTGCTCGTCGTCATGAAGGAAGCGCTCGACGAGGTCGTGGCGCGCGGCGTCGACCGGCAGGCCGCGCTCGATTTCCTGCTCGGCCACATGAATGTGCTCGGCGCCGTCATCTTCGGCGAGACCAAGGGCGTGTTCTCCGATGCCTGCAACAAGGCCATCGAGTTCGGCAAGCCGGTGCTGATGCGCGATGACTGGAAGCGCGTCTTCGAGCCGGAGGAAATCGCCGCCAGCATCCAGCGCATCACCTGAGGCGCGCATTTCCCTTCGCCGCAGCAAGGTGCGCGGTTAGATACAGATCATCTGAATTAGTGATTGACTCATTATACCAGTTGGCTAAGCTGCTGACGCACTCGGGACTGATCCTTCTCCGCTGGGAGGAGGCATCGGAACGAGCGGAGGATGGCGGGGACGGGCGCGAAAATCGGTTCGGTCGAAAAGCCGGCAAACGGCTTTGCCGATCCAGGCGGCGTTTTGCCCCGCCCTGTCTGACGATTTCAAATGAAGACAGTGGCCTCGACTGGTCGAGGCCCATGTTCTTAACGGGAGGACTTAGTGAAACTTACTCGCAGAATGACACTTGCGGCTTTCGCTGGCGTACTGGCACTGGGCACGGCTGCGCCGGCCTTCGCGGCCGACCTGATCGCGATCATCACCCCCTCGCACGACAATCCGTTCTTCAAGGCGGAAGCCGTCGGCGCCGAGGCAAAGGCCAAGGAACTCGGCTACGAAGCGCTGGTGCTGGTGCATGACGATGACGCCAACAAGCAGTCCGAGCTGATCGACACCGCGATCGGACGCGGCGCCAAGGCCATCATCCTCGACAATGCCGGCGCCGACGCCACCGTCGCTGCGGTGCAGAAGGCCAAGGACGCCGGCATCCCCTCCTTCCTGATCGACCGCGAGATCAATGCCACCGGCGTCGCCGTGGCGCAGATCGTCTCGAACAACTACCAGGGAGCCCAACTGGGCGCGCAGGAATTCGTCAAGCTGATGGGCGAGAAGGGTAACTTCGTCGAATTGGTGGGCAAGGAATCCGACACCAATGCCGGCATCCGCTCCAAGGGCTATCACGACGTCATCGACGACTATCCGGACCTCAAGATGGTGGCGCAGCAGTCGGCCAACTGGAGCCAGACCGAGGCCTATTCCAAGATGGAATCGATCCTCCAGGCCAATCCCGATATCAAGGGCGTGATCTCCGGCAACGACACGATGGCGATGGGCGCTAATGCGGCGCTCGCTGCGGCGAACCGCAAGGATGTCATCGTCGTCGGCTTCGACGGCTCCAACGACGTGCGCGACTCCATCACGTCGGGCGGCATCAAGGCGACGGTGCTGCAGCCGGCCTACGCCCAAGCGCAGATGGCGGTCGAGCAGGCCAACGACTTCATCAAGAACAAGAAGTCGCCCGAGAAGGAAAAGCAGCTGATGGACTGCGTGCTCATCAATGGCGACAATGCCGCCAAGCTGGAAACCTTCGCGCTGAAGAACTGAGCCAGCGCAACGCAAACAGCGAGGGGCGAACCTTGGTTCGTCCCTCGCCTCCATTTCAATGGGAAGCTTTGACCGCCATGCTCAGTAAGCCGATCCGGCCGATTAAGGCAACTTGGCCGATCCTCGCGCTGGTCGCCGGCATCGGCCTCAGCGCCTGCAAGGTCCTGCCGACGCCATCGGCGCAAGGGGTTGCAGGCAACGCGTCCGGCTTCAACCCGGACAAGATGGTCGAGGAGATCTGGGCTTCGAAGGTGATCCCCTATTTGCAAGGGAAGGCTGGGCCATTTGCCGAGGTCCATGCTCTGGCGAAGACCGACCCGGCGGCGGCCGGCGCCAAATACGGCAATCCCAAGAAGCAGGCGAATGCGCCATGGACCTTCGCGGTCCGCGTCGAGGGCAAGATCGTCGCCGCCAACACGCAGTCGCGCGCGGCGACGATGGATATCGACGTCGACGGCGACGGCAGGGCCGATGTGCACGTCCAGATCGGGCCGGCGATGCGCGGAACCGCACTGCGCGACAGCCTCGATTTCGTTCAGTTCAACGATTTCACCAACCAGATCGACTTCGCCCAGTTCGGCAAGGCGTTCAATGCCTATGCCGACAAGACCGCGCTGTCCAAGCTGCCGCGCGAAGCGCTGGAGAGCCGCACCGCCAAGGTGCTCGGCGCCTACACGATCGAAGGCGGCCAGGACCTGCCGTTGGTGACCCCGGCGGAGGCCGAGATCGGGCCTAAGCCATGAGCGCGGCGCTTGATCATGACGTCATCCTGAAGCTCGAAGACGTCTCGAAAGTCTATGCCGGCACCGTCGCGGTCAAGCAGGCCAATTTCGAGGTGCGCAAGGGCGCGGTCAATGTGCTCGTCGGCGAAAACGGCGCCGGCAAATCGACACTGATGAAGATCATCGCAGGCGTCGAGCAGCCGACGGCCGGGCGCATCATGCTCGACGGCAACGAGGTTTCCTTCTCCTCCTCCGGCGATGCCGTGGCCCGCGGCATCGGCATGGTGTTCCAGGAGCTGAACCTGTTCGGCAACATGACGGTCGCCGAGAACATTTTCGCCACGCGCGAGATCACCAACCGGTTTCGCAAGATCGACCGCAAGACGCAGGAGCGGCGGGCCGGCGAATTCCTCGATCGGCTCGAAGCCGGTATCCGGCCGGACATGCTGGTTGAGGATCTGCGCATCGGCCAGCAGCAGCTGGTCGAGATCGCCAAGGCTGTTTCGCTCGACGCACGCATCCTGATCATGGACGAGCCGACCTCGGCGCTCAGTGCGGCGGAAGTCGAGATCCTGTTCAAGGTGATCGCCGACCTCAAGGCGCGCGGCGTGGCGATCGTCTACATCTCGCACCGGCTGGAGGAGCTGATCCGCATCGGCGATTACATCACCGTGCTGCGTGATGGCCGCATCACCGGCCAGGAAGAGGTGAAGAACGTCGACACGCAGTGGATCGTGCGGCAGATGATCGGCTCGGACGCCAAGGATTTCGCCAAGGCCGACGGCCATGTTCCCGGCGAGGAGATCTTCCGAGCCGAGGACATCTGCCTGCCGCGCGTCACCGGCGGACTGGCGGTCGACCATGTCTCGCTGTCGCTGCGCGCCGGCGAGATTTTGGGCATTTACGGCCTGATGGGCGCGGGGCGCAGCGAGCTGTTCGACTGCATCATGGGCCGCCACGGCCATGCCAGCGGCGAGATCTTCATCGACGGAAAACATATCAGGGAACGCGACACGACGCGGCGCATACGGCGCGGGCTGGCGCTGATTCCGGAAGATCGCCAACGCGAGGGATTGGTGTCGATCTTATCCGTTGCCAGCAACCTGACGCTGGCCAGCCTGTCGCGTTTCGTGCGCTTGTTCCATATCCGAGGCGGCGCAGAGCGGCAGGGAGTCAGGCAGATGGTGCGCGAGCTTTCGATCAAGGTCGGCGATCCGGCGCAGGAAGTCTCGTCGCTTTCAGGCGGCAACCAGCAGAAGGTGGTGATCGGCAAGGCGCTCCTTACTGAACCGAAGGTGCTGTTGATGGACGAGCCGAGCCGCGGCATCGATGTCGGCGCCAAGGCGGATGTCTTCCGCACCATGCGCAAGTTGTCACGCGATGGGCTCGGCATCCTCTTCGCCACTTCCGATCTCGACGAGGTGATGGCGCTGTCCGACCGGATCGCGGTGATGAGCAATGGCAAACTGACCGGCATGTTCGATCGCGCCGAGGCGAGCGAAGCCGCGATTGTCGCCGCATCGGCGCTCGGCCATGGACCCGCCCCGCACATCTTGCCCCAGAATTTGGAGAGCAACGCTAATGACTGACATTCCGGCCAGGGCGACTCACTCCTCGGCCTCCAGCGGCTCCGCGCTGCTGACGCTGATGAAGCTCAGGACCTTCATCGCGCTGATTGCCGTGCTGGTGTTCTTCTCCATCGCGGCGCCGAACTTCCTCTCGGCCGCCAATCTGATCCTGATGGCCAAGCATGTGGCGCTCAACGCCTTCCTCGCCATGGGAATGACCTTCGTCATCATCACCGGTGGCATCGATCTTTCGGTCGGTTCGATCGTCGGCCTGTGCGGCATGGTGGCCGGCTATCTCGTGCTCAACGGCATCGACCTGCAGATCGGCTACACCATCTATTTCAACGTGGTGGAGATCGCATTGATCACCCTGGCGGTCGGCATTTTGATCGGCGCCGTCAACGGATTGCTGATCACCCGGCTCAATGTCGCACCGTTCATCGCCACGCTCGGCGTCCTCTATGTGGCGCGCGGCCTGGCGCTGCTGTCGTCCGACGGCCGCACCTTCCCCAATCTGGTCGGCAAGCCGGAGCTCGGCACCACCGGCTTCGGCTTCCTCGGTGCGGGTCGGCTCGTCGGCTTGCCGGTCTCGATCTGGATCCTGATCGTGGTGGCGCTGGGTGCTGCCTATCTCGCCCGGTACACGCCGCTCGGCCGCCACATCTTCGCCGTCGGCGGCAACGAGCGCGCGGCGCGCATTTCGGGCGTGCGCGTCAACATGGTCAAGATGTTCGTCTACATGTTCTCCGGCTTCTGCGCGGCGATCGTCGGCCTGATCATCTCGTCGGAGCTGATGGCCTCGCACCCGGCGACAGGCGAGAGCTTCGAACTGAATGCCATCGCCGCGGCGGTGCTTGGCGGCACCTCGATGTCGGGCGGTCGCGGCACGATCGGCGGTACTATCGTCGGCGCCTTCGTCATCGGCATCCTGTCGGACGGGCTGGTGATGATGGGGGTGAGCTCGTTCTGGCAGATGGTGATCAAGGGCCTCGTCATCATCGTCGCCGTCGTCGTCGACCAGGCGCAGCGCCGGCTTCAGCAGCGTGTCACCCTGATGCAGATGGCAAAGGCGGGTTGATCATGGCGACTTTGAGCGGAGCGCTGATCGGCTGCGGCTTCTTCGCCGTCAACCAGATGCATGCCTGGCGCGACATAGAGGGCGCCGCGATCGTAGCCATTTGCGACCGCGATCCGGAGCGGCTCAGGATCGTCGGCGACCAGTTCGGTGTGGCAAGGCGCTACACCGATGCAGCCGCGCTGTTCGCGGCCGAGACGCTCGACTTCGTCGACATTGCCACCACCGTGGCCAGCCATCGGCCGCTGGTCGAGATGGCGGCCGCCAACCGCGTCCCGGTGATCTGCCAGAAGCCCTTCGCGCCGACGCTGGCCGACGCCAAGGCAATGGTCGCGGCCTGCGCCGAGGCCGGCGTGCCGCTGATGGTGCATGAGAATTTCCGCTGGCAGTCGCCGGTCCAGGCTGTGCGCGCCATGCTCGACAGCCGTGAAATTGGCACGCCCTTCTTCGGGCGTATCTCCTTCCGCTCGGCCTATGACGTATTTTCCGGCCAGCCCTACCTGGCGACGGGAAAACGCTTCATCATCGAGGATCTCGGCATCCACATCCTCGACATCGCCCGTTTTCTGCTGGGCGACGTGTCGAGCCTTACTGCCCGCACCGCACGCATCAACCCGGCCATCGCCGGCGAGGATGTCGCCACGATGCTGATGGATCACAAGAACGGCGCCATTTCGGTGGTCGATTGCAGCTATGCGACCAGGCTTGCCGTCGAGCCGTTTCCCGAAACGTTGATCGAGATCGACGGCAGCGACGGCACGCTCCGGCTGGCGCAGGGATACCAGCTGACCGTCACCGGCAAGAGCGGCACAACGGTCAGGGATATCTCGCCGCCGCTTCTGCCCTGGGCCTCGCGGCCATGGCACAACATCCAGGAAAGCGTGCTGGCGATCCAGCGGCACTGGGTCGACTGCATTGCATCAGGCAAGGGGCCGGCGACCTCCGGCGCCGACAACCTCAAGACATTCGCGCTGGTCGAGGCTGCCTATACCGGCGCCGCAAGCCGGCAACCGGTGCGGATCGACGACCTGCTGGAATGACCACGGATCGCTTCCTCCTTTGCGGCACGCACGCGGCGGAGACCGAACCGGTCCGGTTGATCGCCGGCCCGCTCAGTGCCGATTTCGTCAACGGCAATCTGCGCACAATACGCCATGGCGGCGCGGAGGTGCTGCGTGCCATCGCCTATGTCGTTCGTGACCGCGACTGGGGCACCTATGAGCCAGCGCTGACGGACTTGACTATCGATCAGGGTGCCGATGCTTTCTCCGTCAGCTACGCGGCAAGCTGCACCGGGCCTGGCGGAAGCCGGCTCGCCTTCCACGCCACCATCAAAGGCTCCTCTGATGGGCAGCTGGTCTTCGACGTCAACGCGCTGCCCGAAAGTGATTTCGAGACCAACCGCTGCGGCTTCTGCATCCTGCATCCAATCGCCGGCCTCGCCGGCAGCCCCGTAATGGTCGAGCACACGGATGGCAGCGTGGCGGCGACGAGACTGCCTGATCTGATCGATCCCTGGCAGCCTTTCAAGGATTTGCGCGCCATCACGCATGAAGTGCGGCCCGGCGTCACCGCGCAATGCCGCATGGAAGGCGACGTCTTCGAAATGGAAGACCAGCGCAACTGGTCCGATGCTTCCTACAAGACCTATGTACGGCCGCTGGCGCTGCCCTGGCCCTATGTGTTGCCGGCCGGCGAAACCAACCGCCAGACGATCAGCCTACGCATTGCCAGCGACGACAAGACGCCGGCCACCACCGGGCCATCTGGCCCGATCCGCGTTACGCTCGGCGAGCCCGGTCCGGCGCTTCCGGATGTCGGCGTGATCCTCTATCCCGGCGATGTCGAGACCGCGCTGGCGAACCTCCCAACACTGTCGGCGCTCGGCCCGCAGCAACTGCTGCTTCATTACGATCCGACGGGCGGCCATGGGCTCGATACCTTGCGCTCTTTCGCCCGGCTCGCCGCGGCTTATCCCGCCCGCACAACGCTCGAATGCGTGGTCGCCTGCAGCGGCGATCTCGATGCCGAACTCTCCGATATCGTCGACCTGGTGCGCCGGGCGGGCCTGCGGCTCGATGCCATAGCGGTCTCGCCTTCGGTCGATCGGCAATCGACACCACCAGGCAGCGCCTGGCCGCCCTGCCCGCCGCTGGAAGATGTCTACGCCGCCGCGCGCCGGGCCTTCCCGGATATCCGTCTTGGCGGCGGCATGTTCAGTTATTTCACCGAGCTCAACCGCAAGCGCGTCCCGGCCGGGCTGCTCGATTTCGTCAGCCATTGCACCTGCCCGATCGTGCATGCCGCCGATGATCTCAGCGTCATGCAGTCGCTGGAGGCGTTGCCGTTCATCACCCGGTCGGCGCGGGCGATCTTCGGCGACAGGCCCTACCGGATCGGGCCCTCGACCATTGCCATGCGGCAGAACCCCTATGGCGGCGCCACCAAGGACAATCCGCGGGGAGAGCGCATCGCCATGGCGAACCGCGATCCGCGCCAGAATGGCCAGTTCGCCGCCGCCTGGACGATCGGCTATGTCGCGCGGGTCGCGCCGGCCGGCCTGGAGATGCTGACGCTGTCCGGCTTCACCGGGCCATTCGGCGTGCTGGCTGCATCTGGGGAACCCGTTGCCGAAGGGTCACCCCGACCGATCTTCCAAGCCATCAAGGTGCTTTGCGAACTGGCTGGCCTTAAACATGTCACGGCCAAAACGAGCGATGAGACCCGGGTAATGGCGTTGGCCGGGCGTTCACCCTCGGGCAAGACAGTCGTGTGGCTGACGAACCTGACGGCAAGCGACGTTGCGGTCGACCTTTCGGAGTTTGACCGAGGCCATCTTGTGATGGCACCCTACGCGATCGCGCGGATCGGCTGAATCAGATTACTTTTCGGAATTCATCACATAGAGGGCGCGCGAGCGCTCCAGATGCTTGATCATCGCCTTCTCGGCGCCATCGGCATCCTTCTTCTCGATGCGGCCGATGATCTCTTCGTGCTCGGTCAGCGTGAACTGTTCCTTGCCGGTCCAGATCAGCATTTCGGTGTGATATTCCTTCAGCCAGCCGAGCATCGCCTCGCTGACGGCGACATAGATCGGGTTGCCCGATATCGTCGCGATCTGAGTGTGGAATTTCATGTCGGCGGAAATGAAGGCTTCGGAATCACCTCGCGCGGCACGCTGCTCGGCGACGGTTGCCTTGAGCCGCTGCACATCCTCGACGGTGGCCTTCTCGGCGGCTTCCCTGACCATGCCACGCTCGAAGAAAATGCGCGCGGTCTTGAGGTGCTCGAGCGTGTCCTTCGACGACGACAGGATGATCTTGGCCGCGCCGTCGACCTGTTTGATGATCGACTTGGCGGTGAGCTGCAGCACCTTGGCCCGCTCACCATGCGAGATGGCGACAAGGCCCATATTGCTCAGCGCCTGCATCGCCTCGCGGATGGCCGGCCGGCCAACCTCGAAGCGCTCCATCAATTCGCGCTCCGACGGCATGTCGTCGCCCGGCTGCAACTCGCCGCTGGTGATCAGCCGCTTCAGCCTTGCAAAGACTTCGTCGGAAAGTTTGCGCCGGACGATCGGCTCCGAACGGTTCATCGTGACGAATCACTCCCTGGCCCGGTTCCTGTTTAGCACTGCCGGTGCGATTCCCGGAATGCCTGCACCTTTGCCCGCCCCCGCTGCGCGAAGTGGGATATTTGCTTGCAATACTTATGTACTCATTATACCAGATTTCAGACGTGACGAAACTTTTTTCGGACCCTTTTCGACCGGCCGGCTCCCCATGATCACCTTCACCTATCGCATCGAAACGTCAGGCAACATCGAGGCGCTGGCGGCCAAGATCGCCAGCGACCAGTCGACCGGCACCTTCGTCGCCCTGCCCGGCGAGACCGAGGAGCTGAAGGCCCGCGTGGCGGCGCGAGTGCTGGCGATCCGGCATCTGCCCGATGCGGAGCAACCGTCCATTCCCGAGGCCGGCGGGGGGCCTTTCAAGCGCGCCGATGTCGACATCGCATTCCCGTTCGACGCGATCGGCACCGACCTTTCGGCCCTGATGACCATCGCCATCGGTGGCACCTATTCGATCAAGGGCCTGTCGGGCATCCGCATCGTCGACATGCAGCTGCCTGATGACTATCGCGGCGCCCATCCCGGCCCGCAGTTCGGCGTCGCCGGCAGCCGCAAGCTGACCGGCATCGTGGGACGCCCGATCATCGGCACCATCGTCAAGCCGGCGCTGGGGCTGCGGCCGCATGAGACCGCCGAGATGGTCGGCGAATTGATCGAGGCCGGCGTCGATTTCATCAAGGACGACGAAAAGCTGATGAGCCCGGCCTACTCGCCGCTGGCCGAGCGGGTGAAGGCGATCATGCCGCTGATCCTCGACCACGAGCAGAAGACCGGCAAGAAGGTGATGTATGCCTTCGGCATCTCGCATGCCGACCCGGACGAGATGATGCGCAACCACGATCTGGTGGCGAAGGCCGGCGGCAATTGCGCGGTGATCAACATCAACTCCATCGGCTTCGGCGGCATGGCCTACTTAAGGAAACGCTCCAGCCTGGTGCTGCACGCCCATCGCAACGGCTGGGACATCCTCACCCGCCACCCCGGCCTTGGCATGGATTTCAAGGTCTGGCAGCAGTTTTGGCGATTGCTCGGCGTCGACCAGTTCCAGATCAACGGCATCGCTTCAAAATATTGGGAGCCGGATGCATCCTTCATCGAGTCCTTCAAGGCAGTGACGACGCCGATCTTTTCGCCTGATGATTGCGCGCTGCCGGTCGCAGGTTCCGGCCAGTGGGGCGGACAGGCGCCCGAGACCTACGAACGAACCGGCCGCACGGTCGACCTGCTCTATCTGTGCGGCGGTGGCATCGTCAGCCATCCGGACGGGCCAGGCGCCGGCGTGCGCGCCGTCCAGCAAGCCTGGCAAGCGGCGGTCGACGGCATCCCGCTGGCGAACTTCGCCCTGAACCACCCCGAACTGGCACGGTCGATCGAAAAGTTCGGCGACGGCAAGGCGGCCTGAGGTCATGCAGAACCTGCTGCTCAGCTATTATGGCGACGACCTCACCGGCTCGACCGACGTCATGGAAGCGCTGGAGCTCGGCGGCGTGCCGACGGTGCTGTTCATGAGACAGCCGGACGAGGCTCTGCTTGCCCAATTCAAGCATTGCCAGGCGGTCGGGCTGGCCGGCACCAGCCGCAGCGAGACGCCGCACTGGATGGACACGCATTTGCGCGACGCCTTCGCCTGGCTGAAGACGCTGAAAGCCGAAATCTGCCACTACAAGGTCTGTTCGACCTTCGATTCCAGCCCGACGATCGGCAGCATCGGCCGGGCGATCGAGATTGGCCGCGAGGTCTTCAAACAGGATAGCGTGCCGCTGCTGGTCGGCGCGCCGCAGCTCAAGCGCTACACCGCCTTCGGCCATCTGTTCGCGGCCTATCGCGACCAATATTTCCGCATCGACCGCCATCCGGTGATGAGCCGCCACCCGACGACGCCGATGGATGAATCGGACCTGCTGATCCATCTGTCGCGGCAGACGGATCTCACGTCGGGGTTGATCGACCTTGCGACTCTGCAGTCGGAGCAGCGGTCGCAGGCATTCGATCGCTTCGTGGACAATGGCACGGCCATCGTGCTTGTCGACGTCGACAGCCGGGAGACCCAGGCCCTTGCAGGCAAGGAGATATGGCGCATGCGCAAGCCGGGCGGCTCTTTTGTCGCCGGTTCGTCCGGCGTCGAGTATGCGTTGCTGGCCGAATGGGCGTCGAATGACGTCGTCGGCGCCGGACCAGGCTTCACGCCGCCAGGCGCCGCCGACCGGATCGCCGTCGTGTCGGGCAGTTGCTCGCCGACCACCGAACGACAGATCCGGCATGCCCTGAGCGACGGCTTCGACGGCATCGAGGTCGATCCTGTCGAACTGGTTTCGGAGGCTTCGCAGCAGGCGATCACGCGTGCGGCGGCAAGCGGCCGCGCCAGCCTGCAAGCCGGACGAAGCGTCATCCTCTACACCGCGCTTGGCCCTGCAGCCGACAGGGGCGCCGAAATCGACCGGCAGGACGGCGCCCGCCACAAGCTTGGCCGCGGCCTTGGTGCGCTGCTGCGCCAATTGACTGACGAGCAGAGCTTGCGGCGCGTGGTCATTGCCGGCGGTGACACGTCAAGCCATGCGCTGGGACAAATGGGCGTCGACGCGCTGACCGTCAGGATGCCTCTGCCCGCCTCGCCTGGTTCCCCACTTTGCGTTGCTCATTCGCACGTCAAAGCGATTGACGGGCTGGAGGTTGCGCTGAAGGGCGGGCAGGTAGGAACCGACCGCTATTTCTCGTCCATCCGTGACGGTCTTCGCAGTTGACTGTGCGGAGGTCCCATGGCTGTTCTGTCTCGCAGCCAAGGAAGAAGCGTGCGGCGGGACCTGTAATTGATAGCGACCGTGCTATGCTTGAAACTGCAAGCCAGCAGAACGCAAGGATATTTTCGCCATGGCACTGGTGGTCAGCAAACCTGAAGATATCGCGACGGCCTTTGCCGATGCGTGGAACAGGCACGATATGGACGATTTCGCAGCGCTGTTCTCCGAGGAGGCCAATTTCGTCAATGTCGTGGGAATGTGGTGGAAGAATCGCGCCGAGATCGAGGGGGCGCACCGCGCAACGCATGAAACGATGTTTCGTGACAGCCGATTGGAGGGTTTTGTCTCGTCGGTTGTTGGATTAGCTCCCGGCCTTGCATCGGTACATTATGCGTGGACCCTGACCGGTGCATTTGCTCCGGATGGCTCACCGGCCGGTACACGCAAAGGCATTCTGCTTTTGGTTGTGAAGGAAGAACAGTCGGGCTGGCGGATAAAGGTGGCCCAAAACACCGACATTGTTCCAGGGGCAGCTGCTCCCCCTTCGAGCGCGAGGAGTTGATCCTCCTCACCTCCCCGCAGCATGGGGTAGCGGGGCAGTTTGTTGGATTGATCAGCCGAGCGACAGTTCCTTCGTCTGATGCCTCAGCACGAGTCCGACCGCGCCCAGCAATGCATCGTTCTCGGTGTGCTTGCCAACGATTATTCGCGTGCGCAGGGCCGGAGCGATATCGCGGGACTTGATGAGCGTGTGGCGTTCATAGGACGCGATCAGCGGCATCAACAGAATGTCGCCCGCCAACGCCATCTGGCCGCCGATGATGATGAGCGGCGGATTGAGCACCGAGCCGATCAAGCCGAGACCCCGGCCGGCGATCTCGGCGGTATCCTCGATCATCCGCAACGCCCTGACGTCGCCCTCCTTGGCCATCATGATGACATCGTCCATGGTGACCTGCCGCCGCACGACTCGCGAAATCTGTTCCAGTGGCCGGGCAAAACTCGCATAGAGCTCCAGGCATCCGCGATTGCCGCACCGACAAAGATCGCCGCCGGGATCGATGCTGATGTGCCCGAATTCGCCGGCGCCGCCGGCGATGCCCGTCACCAGCCGGCCATGCTGGACAATGGCGCCACCGACCCCCAGATCGATCTTGAACAGGACGAAATCGTCGTGGCCGATTGCCGCGCCCCACATCAGCTCCGCAATGGCCGAGCAGTTGCTCTCGTTGTCGGCGAAGATCGGCCGCTCCAGCACGGGTCCGAACACATCTCGTATGTTGACGCCGGCCCATGTTGGAACGATGCTGGCGCGCAGGACCACTCCATCGCGGCTGACAGGACCAGAGACGGAAATCCCAACCCCCAGGAGCCCCGCCATCGGCAGACCATTTTCCTCGTAAGATTGGGCAATTGCCGATTTGGCCATCTGGGCCGCCTGCTGCGGTTGGTAGTCCAGTGCCATGGGGATAGTTTGTTCGGCAATGACGGAATGCGAGACATCGGCAACGATCAGTCGTATCTGCTGAAGTCCGAGGTGAATTCCGACGCAGGTACCGGCTGTCGGATTGAGCGTCACGGCCGCGGCTGGCCTGCCAATAGCTCTGATTCCCTCGCGACTGGTCGGGGCTTCGATCACCATGCCCGATTTTCTCAAGCCATTGAGCGCGGTTGAGACCGTCGAGCGCGCCAGGCCGGTGACGCGTGCGATCTGCGACGCCGAGAGGGCGCCGCGTTCACTCAGGCAGCGCACAATCATGCTCTCCGGCGATGCGGACGGCCTGTCGATCAGCCAGGTTCTAAGCGAAGGTTTTGTCATGGACCAACATAAACATCGTTGACTGATAGCTCCAATATGTCATCTTGGAAAGAACTTGAGATTAACGCATCTCGCCGGCGGCGGCTTCAAACCGCGGCCATAAGCGGTCGATACGAACCGTGCAACACCATATGGGAGTGAAACTATGAAATGCGTCATGACCGCCCTCGCGGCAGCCGTTGCGTGCACCTTTGTCGCCGGAGCAGCCTTAGCCGAGCCCAAGACGAACCTGCTGCACCAGTGGGCGACTGGCTCGGACGCCCAGGCGATCGCCAAGCTCGGCGAGATGTTCACCGCCAAGGGCGGCAAATGGGAACAGACCTCGATCGCCGGTCACACGGCCAACACGCTGGCCAAGCTGCGTGCCGACGTGATCGCCGGCAATGCCCCGCCCGCCGTGCAGCTGAAAGGTCCGGAAATCGCCGAGTGGAACAAGACCGGCATGACCGCTGACCTCGACGAGCTGGCGGCCTCGGAAGGATGGGAAAAAGTGGTCGCGCCGGAATTGCTTCCGGTGATGAAGCCGACCGGCAAATGGGTCGCCGCCCCCATGAACATCCACCGCATCAACTGGTTGTGGGCCTCGCCGAAGGTCATGCAGGCCGCCGGCGTGACGGAAATGCCCAAGACCTGGGCCGAGTTCAATGCAGCCTGCGACAAGATCGTCGCCTCTGGCAAGATCTGCATCTCGCATTCGACGGCCGACTGGACGGATTCGACGGTGTTCGAGGTCGTGCTCTACGGCCAGGACATCGATCTCTATCGCAAGGCCTTCGTCGAGGGCGATGTCGAATCCATGCGCAGCCCGGGGATGTTGAAGGCCTTCCAGCAGATGCGCCTGATGACAAGCAAGTACATGGATCCGGGCATGGTTGGCCGCGACTGGGATTCGATGTCGGCGCTCGTGGGCAAGGGCGACGCAGCTTTCCACATCATGGGCGACTGGACGATCGGCCTGCTGACCGCCGCCGGCTTTAAGGAAGGCACCGACTATGTCTGCGCCCAGGCACCGACCGATTGGGGCAAACCCGGCTTCATCCTCAACTCGGACTCGGTCGTGTTCTTCAAGCAAAAGGATCAGGATTACATCGACGGCCAGAAGCTGCTTGCCAGCCTGATCCTGTCGCCCGACTTCCAGACGGTCTTCAACCAGGCCAAGGGCTCGATCCCCGCGCGTCTCGATATCGATCTGTCGAAGGGCTTCAATCCGTGCCAGCAGCTCTCACAGAAGGATCTGCAGGCTTCGATCAAGGACGGCACGCTGGTCCGCTCGATGGCGCACAACATGACCATCCCACAGAAGATGCGCGGCGCGATCATGGACGCCATTACCGAGTTCGTCGCGACGCCCGACATGTCACCCGAGGACGGCGCCAATGCGATGGCCGACGCGGCCGAAGCACAGAAGTAGACAGGAACGGCCGGGCGCAATTTCTATCCGCATCCGGCCATCCTCCATCCAGTTCCGCGCCGCAAATGTCAAATCACGACCTGATCCTATCGACCCCGGCGCCCGCCCGCCCCTGGCGCGAGCGGCTGGGCTCGGCGATGCCCTTGCTGGTGCTCGGCCCCTCGCTTGTGGCGAGCTTCGTCTACGTCTTCGTGTTCACCGGCTGGACGCTCTACATCTCGCTCTCGAACTCCTCGCTGCTCCCGACCTACGGCTTCGTCGGTCTGGACAACTATGCGTCACTCTGGGCGAACCGGCGCTGGAATATCGCTTACGACAACCTCTTTCTCTTCAGCGGCTTCTACATCGTCGGCTCGATGGCGGTGGGACTGCTGCTGGCGATCCTGATCGACCAGCGCGTGCGCGGAGAAGCGGTCTGGCGCACGATCTTCCTCTATCCGCTGGCCGTCTCCTTCATCGTCACCGGCACGGTCTGGAGTTGGCTCTACAACCCGACCGACGGTATCCAGGCGATGGTGCGCGGATTGGGCTGGATAAATTTCAGTTTCGCACTCGCCAGCGACCGACACTATGCGATCTATGCGGTGATCATCACCGGTGTCTGGCAGTCCTCGGGCTTTGCCATGGCGCTCTTCCTGGCCGGTCTGCGCTCGGTGGATGCGGACCTCGTCAAGGCCGCGCAGATCGATGGCGCATCGACCTTCCGCATCTATCGCAAAGTGCTTCTGCCAACGATTGCGCCGATCTTCCTGGCGGTCGCCGTCATTCAGATCCAATTCGCCATCAAGACCTTCGACCTCGTGGCGGCCCTCACGAAAGGGGGCCCGGGGATCTCGACCACGTTCCCTGCCATTTACGTCTATGACCTGATGTTCCAACGCGGCCAGATCGGCGAAGGCGCCGCGGCGGCCATCATGATGCTTGCCGCTCTTGCCGTGGTGCTGGTGCCGTATTCCTTCTGGGTGGTTTGGCGCCGGCGCAAGGAAGCCGGCCATGGCTGACGTCCCGCTGGACCACATGCAGGATCATCACGCTGCCACAGTTGCGGCGCGCAGGCATTTCCTCACCCGCTTCGTCATCTATGGGCTGCTGGCTATCTTCGCGGCGATCTACCTGGTGCCATTGCTGGTCGTGGTGCTGAATTCATTCCGCGATCAGCAAGAGATCGCGCGCAACGGGTTGATCTCGCTGCCACGCAGTTTCCGCCTCGAAGCCTGGGGCCAGGCCTGGAGCACATATTGCATCGGCGGCACCTGCGAGGGCATGCAGCGCAACTTCTACAACTCTCTGAAAATGACGATCCCGGCGACAATCATCTCGACGGTGGTCGGCGCGATGAACGGTTACATCTTGTCGAAATGGCGCTTCAAGGGTTCGGAAGCGCTGTTCACCTGCATGCTGCTCGGCGTCTTCATTCCGGGCCAGATTTCGTTGATGCCCTGGGCGTTCATCCTCGGCAATCTGGGCCTCAGCAATTCCACCTACGGGCTCATCGTCATCCACGTCATCCAGGGCATTTCGTTCACCACGCTGTTCTGCCGCAACTACTACGTCAGCATCCCCGACGATCTGATCAAGGCGGCACGCATCGACGGCGCAGGCTTCTGGCGCATCTTCCGCAAGATCATTCTCCCGCTCTCCTCACCGATCCTGATCGTCACGGTGATCTGGCAGTTCACCGGCATCTGGAACGAATATCTGTTCGGTGTCGTCTTCACCTCCGGGCAGCAACAGCCGATCACGGCCGCACTCGTCGCGCTGACGGCAAGCGGCACCAATGTACGCGCCTACGATGTCATGAGCGCCGCCGTGCTAATCGGCGCGCTGCCGCCGCTGCTGATCTATCTCTTCGGCGGCAAGTATTTCGTCCGCGGCCTGACCCAGGGCGCGATCAAGTGAGGCGCGATCAAGTGAGCGTAGCCTATCTGATGTCGCCGATCGCCTCGACCGCCAAGAAAGGCATCGCATGTCGACATTGACCATCCGATCCCTGCGCAAGAACTACGGCTCGGTCGAGGTGCTGAAGGGCATCGATCTCGAGGCGCAGAACGGTGAGTTCATCGCGCTGGTCGGACCATCCGGCTGCGGCAAGTCCACCTTGCTCGCGATGATCGCCGGTCTGGAAACCGTAACCTCCGGCGAGATCCGCATCGACGGCCGGCTGGTCAATTCGGTTGCGCCTAAGGACCGCGACATCGCCATGGTGTTCCAGTCCTACGCGCTTTACCCGACGATGACGGTGCGCGAGAACATCACCTTCGGCATGGAAAGCCGCCGCGTACCGAAGCCGCAGCAGGACGAGGCCGTCAAGCGGGTTGCAGCGTTCCTGCAGATCGAACCGCTGCTTGGGCGCAAGCCCGGACAGCTTTCGGGCGGCCAGCGCCAGCGTGTCGCGATGGGCCGGGCGCTGGTGCGTGATCCGAAACTGTTCCTGTTCGACGAGCCGCTCTCCAATCTCGACGCCAAGCTGCGCGTCGACATGCGTACCGAAATCAAGAAGCTGCATCACCGTGTCGGCAAGACGACGGTTTACGTCACGCATGATCAGGTCGAGGCGATGACGCTGGCCTCGCGCATCGCCGTGATGCATCAGGGCTCGGTCCAGCAATTCGATGAGCCGGCCACGATCTACAACCGTCCCGCCAACATGTTCGTCGCGGGCTTCATGGGTTCGCCGGCGATGAATTTTTTGCCGGCCGAACTGAGCCAGGAAGGCGGCCGCCCGACTGTTGTCTTGCCGACCGCCGACGGCAACACGGCCAGCCTGCCGATCGTCCAGGCCCTGCCGTCCGATACGCCGCGACAGCTCTTGCTCGGCATCCGGCCGGAGCACATCTACCGATTTGATCCCGATCTTGCCCGTCGCAAGCCAAGCATCGCGCAAATCGATGCCGTGGTCGAACTGGTCGAGCCGACGGGTGCGGAGACCATGGCCGTTCTGCGCCTGGGCGGCAAGGAGATCACCGGTCGTTTCGACCCCGACGGCACGCCTCGCATGGGTGAGACGGTGGCGCTCGGCATCGACATGGCGCGTGCCTGCTTGTTCGACCCGACGACCCAACGCCTGATCTGAAGAGAGTTCCGCTTTTGTCCTTTGCCACCTATCCGAGCCTGGCCGACCGTGTCGTGCTGATTACCGGCGGCGCGTCTGGCATCGGCGCCGACACGGTTCGCGCCTTCGCCGCCAATGGCGCACGCGTCGCGTTTCTCGATCTGCAGCAGGAGGCCGGCGAAGAGCTCGCGCGGGAACTCGCCGCCACGGCAGCGCACCCGCCCCTCTTCATGCGCTGCGACGTGACCGATATTGCCGCCCTCCGGGCTGCGATCGGCACGGTGCGCGACCGCCTCGGACCTGTCGCGGTGCTGGTCAACAACGCCGCCGACGACAATCGCCACCCGGTTGCCGAGGTGACGCAAGAGTACTGGGACCACGCCCAGGACGTGAACCTCAGGCACCACTTCTTTGCCGCCCAGGCCGTGCATCCGCACATGAAGGAACTGGGCTTTGGTTCGATCGTCAATTTTTCCTCGATCGCCTGGCGCTTCGGCGCGGCGGAGATGGCGCCCTATGCGACGGCCAAGGCTGCGGTGGTCGGGTTGACATTCGCGCTGGCTCGGGCGTTTGGCCCCGACAACATCCGCGTCAACGCCATTGAGCCGGGCGCAGTCATCACCGACCGGCAACGACGGCTTTGGTACAAGACACAGGGCACGGTCGACCAGGTCGTGCAGCGCCAGATGATCCGCCGGGTTCTGCTGGGCGAGGAGATCGCGCGCACGGTGCTGTTCCTCGCCGCCGACGACAGCCGCATGATCACCAAGCAGTCGATCACCGTGGATGCCGGCCTGCGATGACGGCGAAACCAGAATCCAAGGATCGCTCCATGCTCCAGGTGGGCCTGAACCCCTACGGTCTGACCTATCATCTCGGCCTGCAGGCCCGCGGCACGCCACGCGCCAATCCCAAGCCGGCGGGGCTGGAGGGTTTCATCGCGCTTGCGACCGAGCTCGGCGCCAAGGTGCTGGAGATCTGGGTGCCATGGCTGACGGAGCTTTCCGACGATGCGGTCATCGCGCTGCGCGAAAGGCTCGCCGGCCTCGGCATCACCCCGATCGTCAGCGGCGGCCTTTTGGTCGGTGAACCGCTCGATGATGCCTTTCGGGCCGCGCGCCTGCTCAAGGCCAAAATCATCCGAACGGCACTGACGCCGGTTCTGTGTGGCGACCGCAACGCTGCCGGCGAGAAATGGAGCGAGTTCGCCGGCATCATTCGCGCGAGATTGCAGGAATGGGGTCCGCGCGCGATTGCCGAAGGCCATGTCCTGGCGATCGAAAACCACCAGGACTTCACCAGCCAGGAACTCGCCGATTTCTGCGCACTCGGCGGCGAAGGCGTCGGCGTCACCTTCGACACCGGCAACACATTCCCGGTCGGCGAAGCGCCGCTCGATTTTACGCGTCGGATCGCACCTTACGTCCGCCATGTCCACCTCAAGGACTACCGCGTGCAGTTCACGACCGAAGGCTACAGGCTGATCCGCTGTGCCATCGGCGATGGTGCAGTGCCGTTTGCCGAACTGTTCGCAGTTCTTGCCGAACACCACGATCGCATGACCGCCGTTCTCGAACCGGGTGCATTGGAGGCGCGGCATGTCCGCTTTCTCAGCGACGACTGGTGGTACGGCTATCCGCCGAAGACGGCGCGCGAATTTGCCGCCTGCCTGCGGGCCGCGCAGCGCAATCGGCTGCCCGATGATGCCGACTACCGCACCCCTTGGGAGCGCGAAGACGACGTTTCCCTCGTTTCCTATGAGCTCGACATGATCAGGCGCAGCGCCGCCAACATGCGCAACCTTGGTTTGATGAAAGTGGAGAAGATCTGATGACGGCACGTGAACTCGATGGATTGACCGCCTTCGTAACCGGCTCCGGCCGTGGCCTCGGTCGCGTGATGGCCGAGCGCCTGGCGGAACTCGGCGCCAATGTCGCGATCCATGACATGGACGAAACAGCGCCGGCCAAATACGGCGAGTTCGCCAATCTCGCAGAGGTGGCCGAGCGCCTGAAGCGTCATGGCACGAAGGTCACGTCGGTGACCGGCAACATTGGCGACCAGAAGGCGGTGGCCGAGATGAAGCGCAAGATCGAGGCCGATCTCGGCGACGTGCATGTGCTGGTCAATTGCGCCGGCGGCGACATCGGCGCCAAGGGCGGCAAGCCGAACCCGAACAACGCCCTCGACATCGAACTAGACGACATCCGTGTGCTCACCGAAAACAATCTGATCGGCACGATGCTGGTCTGCCAGGCCTTCGTGCCGCCCATGAAGCAGCGCGGCGGCGGCTCCGTCATCAACATCGCGTCGGCGGCAGCACATCTCGGCGTCTCACCCGAGGTCGTCTACTCGACGTTGAAGGCCGCGGTTGTGCATTACACGCGCTGCCTCGCCAAGGAGCTGATCGACGACGGCGTGCGCATCAATGCGGTCAGCCCCGGCGCCACCAAGACGGCCCGGTTCCAGGCGACCCGAGTGGTCGATCCGACGCGCATGGATTCGAGCAAGAAATCGCTAAACCGCTATGCGGAGCCGGAGGAGATCGCCGAGGCGGTGGCCTTTCTCGCCGGTCCACGCGCGCGCTTCATCAACGGCCAGGTCATCCGCGTCGATGGTGGTTTCACCATCTTTCCAGGTTGAATGGGCGCCGACTACAGTGGCAGCCGCCCCTCAGGTGGAGGTCGCCACTTATGGGATAAGTAGATGGTACCGTTGGCTGGGATCGAACCAGCGACCTCCGGATCCACAATCCGGCGCTCTAACCAGCTGAGCTACAACGGCACATTTGCCTGAGCAGAATCTCTTCGGGAACTCGTCTCAAGCGATCCGCTCTGTCGTTCGGCGATGCGTCCATACGGGCTTATGGATTTTAATTCAAGGCTTTTGCGAAGCAAAGGCCACTTCCCCACATGTCGCGCAACAGTGGCGGTTCGCCGGGCAAAGAAAAAGGCCGGCGGGAGGAGGTGCCGGCCTTTTCCTGTTACGAGCCAGCGGGAGGAGGAGCTGGCTGGTCACCCCGGGGAGCAGAGGGAGGAGGTTCCACTCGCCGGGTATTTCGTGATGGCTACCACCATACGCCTGATCGTTTTTGAGAAAATGCGACCTTTTGTTGCATCCTCAGATCATGCGCAAATATTAGGCAGCCTTAATGTCCTTGATCGCCTTCTCGAAGGCGGTCTTGATCGGCTTGGAGACGTCTTCCGCCGCCTTGGAGGCAACGGCCTGGAAATCCTTGGCCTGCTCGACCGTCAACTCGACGCGCTTGCGCAGGAAAGCGGTCTGCAGTTCGACGACTTCCGACAGCGACTTGGCGCCGATCAGGGCTTCGAGATGCGAGAAGCCGGCTTCGGCATTGGCGCGCAGCGCCGCGATGGTCTTGAGCGACAGGTCGCTGGAAACAGTCTTGGCGGTCTCGTAGGTCGACTCCAGAGCCTTCTGGGTCTCCTCGGCGCCGGTCTTGAGCTTGGCATAGGCCTCCTTCGACTGCTCAACGCCCTTTTCGGCGAAAGCGCGCATCTGGTCGGTGGCCTTGGAAGCGTCGAAGCTCGGGAATTCAACGTTTTCGATGGTCTCGGCAGTTTTGGTCCTGGACATTTTCCATCCTTTTCAGCGGCAGCGGCTTTGACGGAAAGCCGTCTCGTTCATGTATGATGGCAATATAAAGGCAATTTTTGTGCATTGCAATATCTTTGTTGCAGTGCACCATCTATTTCTTTCCGGCCGTTAACCAAAAGCCCAGAAACCAGCCTTTGCACGTTCTGGCTTGTGGACCTTCGCGCCTGCGGCTTTTATTAACAAAGCGTTAACTGCAAATTTCGCCGCTCCGTGAGGGTTCGCCAAGCGCATGCCGTCCGATTATTCCTTCCTCGACGTCGCCGTGCTCGACGCGGTGCGCCAGCGCTTTGCCGCCGGCGACGCGATCGCGATCCTGTCGGTCGACCTGGAGCAGGTGATCTGGGCCAATGGGCCGGGCGCCGCGGTGTTCGGTTATCCCGACATCGAAGCGATCATCGGCGCCTCGGCACAGCTGCCGCTGATTGCCCGCCGCCAGATCATGGCGACCAGCGGCTTTCCCGAGATCGGCAGCGATCGCGGCATCACCGTCAGGTTGGCGACCGGCATGACCAGCAGGACCGTCGGCTTCCAGGCGAGTGCCGTGACGCTGCCCGACGGCGAGAAGGCGATCATGCTGGCGGTGCCGGCGGCGCAGACAGGCTCACGCGGTGCCGCCGAAATCGCCAGCCGGGCGATCAGCGGCTTCACCGAAGACGGCCATTTCATCGCCTTCATCGATGCCGGGGGCAATGTCGAGGCCGCGTCGGACGGCTTTTTGAAGCTCGGCATCCAGCCCGCGACGCTGGCCGCCCTGGTCGCCGATGTGGCCGCCGAGGGCGAACGCATTGTCAAGCGTCTCGTTCCGGGCGGCAACAGTTCCTACCCCGCCGGGCTCGCGCGGCTGACGCCGGAGCGGCATCTCCTGGTTGTGATCGATGAGGATCAGCTCGAGGACCATGCGTCTGTCTCAGAAGCTTCGGCAGAACCCGCTCCTAAAGTAACGGAAAGCACCGCCGCACAATCCGATCCTCATCAGGACAATCAGCCGACGGCGGATGCTTCGCAGGCGGAGGCCGTCGAACGGTCACCTGGCACTGCCGAGATCGAGCCCGAGCACGCCCCTTCCAAGCCGGCGCCTGAAGATATGCCGGAACGGGCCACGCAAGAGATTTCGGAGCCGACCGGACCGACTCCGGTTGCCGCCGACAATGATCAGCCGACAGCGGGCGGCACGCCGGCACAGCACGATCACTGGTACTTCAATGTCGGCGAGGATGACGCGCGACCCGCGCCTGCCGCGCCGGAAGCGAAAAATGTGGTCCAAGCGACCGGCGCCGAGGCTTCGGTGGGCAGCGCGAAGGAGAGCAAGCCCGCCTCCCCGGCAACCACGCCCCCAGCTCGGACAATAGACCGCTCGGCCGCGCCGCTGCGCTTCGTCTGGCGCACCGACGCCGAAGGCAAGTTCAGCACGCTGTCGCCGGAATTCGCCGACATTGTCGGCAAGCCGGCAGCCGATGTGATCGGCCGGCGCTTCAGGGATGTCGCGGCGGCCTTCGGGCTTGACGCGTCCGGCGAGATCGACGGCCTGCTGGAGCGGCGCGATACCTGGTCCGGCCGCTCCGTGCTGTGGCCTGTCGTCGGCACCGACCTGAAGATCCCCGTCGACCTGGCGGCTTTGCCCGTCTATGGCCGCAGCCGCGCCTTCGAAGGTTTTCGCGGCTTCGGCGTTGCCCGGACCGGCGATGCGATTGTCGATCCGGAAGCGATCGGCATGGCCCTGTTGCCCAATGGCGAGCGGCCGGCGACGCCGGAACCGGAAACCGTGAAACCTCCGGCTGAAGAGCCGAAGGCGGACGAGTCGAAGGTCGAAGAACCAAATGCGGCGGATCCATTCAAGGGCGAGGTGCCGGCGCTGACCATCGTGCCGAAACAAGAGCGACGCTTTGCCGACAAGGTCATCCGCCTGGCCGAACACCGGCAGCCGGCCAACGACAAAGGGCTGTCGACACTGGAACGCAGCGCCTTCCGTGAGATCGGCGAGCGGCTGAAGAAGGACAGTGCACCCACCGAGCTGCCGGAAGCCGACAAGCCCGGCATCGAAAGCACGACGAAACCGGAGCCCAGCACACCGGCCGAGCCAGCGGCTGAAACAGCAGTGGAGGCCCCGGCGGCCAAGGCGGAAACTCCGATCGAGGCCGTCTCCGATGTTGCGTCGACGCCTGAAGCCGCCCCGGATCAGGCGCCGGCAGAGGCCGGCGAAACCCCGGTGGCGGAACCGGAGAAGGACACGGTGCTGGCCGAACCATCCGAGACCGACGCCGAGGACGAGGCGGATCTCGCGCGGCTTGATGGCGGTCACCCGGACGACGTGAACGATGCCGAACCCGCTGAGACCTCGCCTGGCGTGGGCGGCTCCTTGCTCAACTACGCCGACCGGAATGATGAATCCGGTCCTGTCGCGGACAATGACGAGCCCCCGGTTTCAGAAGCCGTAGCGGCAAAACCGGAGGTTACGGAACCCGTCGCGACGGGCAAAGGAGCTGATGCAAAAGCCGCCAAGCATAATGCCGTCGACGATGATGATAGCATGACGTCGGCCGATTTTCGCGATGCCGAGGACAGTGAGGACTGGGTCGACGGCGCGGAAACCGCCGCCGCAGACGAGCAGCCCGCGACATTTGGCGGTGAAGCCGCAAGCGCACGCGGCGGCGGCGAGAGCCCGGCCGAACGGCCACGCCTGAAAGTGCCGCCGCTCAAGACCGAAGGGATCGTGCCGTCGGCATTTTCCGTCGGCGACGAAAGTAAGGCTCCAGACACTTCGCTGCTCGGCAAGCTGCCGGTGCCGCTGCTCATCCATTCGGGCGATCAGTTGCATTATGCCAATGAGGAGTTCCTCGACCTGACCGGTTATGACACGCTCGAGGATCTCGAGGACGCCGGCGGCCTGGGTGCGCTGTTCGCCGATCCTTATGCCGATGACGGCACCTCCGACGGCAGCGACCGAGCACTGCGGCTGAAAACGCGCGATGGCCAGGAATTCCCGATCGACGCCATCCTGCGCTCCGTTCCCTGGCGCGACGGCAAGGCGCTGATGCTGGTCGTGCGCCGTTCCGGCGATGATGACGCGCCCGCAGCCCTGCACTTGGTCGGCGAAGAGCCGACACAACCCGACATTTCCGAGCTCAAGGCCCGCATCGCCGAGATGCGCACCATCATCGACACCGCTACCGACGGCGTCGTGCTGATCGGCAGCGACGGCACCATCCGCTCGATCAGCCGCCCGGCCGAAGCGCTGTTCGGTTTCGACAGCGACGAGGTGACCGGCAAGCCCTTCGCCTCGCTGTTTGCCATCGAAAGCCAGCGCGCGGCGCGCGACTATCTCACCGGGCTTTCCGAACCCGGCGTGGCGAGCGTCATGAATGACGGCCGCGAGGTGATCGGGCGCGAGGCGCAAGGGCGCTTCATCCCGCTGTTCATGACCATCGGCCGGCTGCCCAATGACAGCGGGTTCTGCGCTGTCGTGCGCGACATCACGCAGTGGAAGCGAGCCGAGGAAGATCTCACCCAGGCGCGCGCGGTGGCCGAACGGGCGTCCTCGCAGAAGACCGATTTCCTTGCCCGCATCAGCCACGAGATCCGCACGCCGCTCAATGCCATCATCGGCTTTTCCGAATTGATGGTCGACGAGAAGTTCGGGCCGGTCGCCAATGACCGCTACCGCGACTATCTGCGCGACATCAATCGCTCGGGCAACCATGTGCTCGACCTGGTCAACGACCTGCTCGACATCTCGAAGATCGAGGCCGGCCAGCAGGAAATGGCCTATGAGGCGGTCTCGCTCAACGACACGCTGGCCGAGACCGTGGCGATGATGCAGCCGCAGGCCAACCGCGAACGCGTCATCATCCGCTCCAGCTTCGCCTCGCGGCTGCCGGAAGTGGTGGCCGACCTGCGCTCCGTGCGCCAGATCGCGCTCAACATCCTGTCCAACGCCATTCGCTACACCCAGGCCGGCGGCCAGGTGATCGTCTCGACCGCCTATGAGACTTCAGGCGACGTCGTCATGCGGGTGCGCGACACGGGGATTGGCATGAGCCAGGCCGAGATCGAACAGGCGCTGAAGCCGTTCAAGCAGATCAACGCGCTGAAGCGCGGCCGCGGCGACGGCACCGGCCTTGGCCTGCCGCTGACCAAGGCGATGGTGGAAGCAAACCGCGCCCGCTTCACCATCAATTCGACGCCTGGCGAAGGCACGCTGGTCGAGGTCGCGTTTCCTTCAACCCGGGTGCTGGCGGAATAGCGAGTCCAAAAGAAAAGGCGCCCTGGAGGACGCCTTAAGAGATGGGATTGCTGTCACAACGGGGGCTTGAGCGAATTCAGATCCTCCGGGGGCAGAGGAACGGGATTTCTCCCTCAAGTTACATGCGACTATCGGGGCCGGGCCTTAACAAGTCCTTACCGGCTCGCCGAAAAATTTACGAATGTGTACCACTCGTGAAATCTAGGTAAATTCCCGCGACATGGTTCGTTAACCATCCCGATCGGGATCATTCGGCAAGCTGCGGCAGGTTCCTGAACAGCTCCAGCGCTTCCGGGTTGGCGAGCGCTTCCTTGTTCTTGATGGCGCGGCCATGCACGACGTCGCGCACGGCGAGTTCGGTGATCTTGCCCGACTTGGTGCGCGGGATATCCGTGACCGCGACGATCCTGGCCGGTACGTGACGCGGGCTGGCACCACTGCGGATCTTGGCGCGGATGCGTTTTTCCAGATCCTCGTCCAGTTGGACGCCCGCGGCCAGCCGCACGAACAGCACGACGCGCACGTCATTGTCGAAATCCTGGCCGATGCACAGCGCTTCCAGGATTTCCGGCATCTGTTCGACCTGGTTGTAGATCTCCGCCGTGCCGATGCGCACCCCGCCCGGGTTGAGCGTAGCGTCGGAGCGGCCATGGATGATCATGCCGCCATGCACCGTCCACTCAGCGAAATCGCCATGGCACCAGACATTGTCGAAACGCTCGAAATAGGCCGCCTGGTATTTCTTGCCTTCGGGGTCGTTCCAGAAGCCGATCGGCATCGACGGGAAGGCCTTGGTGCAGACCAGTTCGCCCTTCTCCTGCCGGATCGGCTTGCCGTCGTCGTCCCAGACATCGACGGCCAGGCCGAGGCCCGGTCCCTGGATCTCGCCGGTCCACACCGGCTGGGTGGGCACGCCGAGCACGAAGCAGGAGACGATGTCGGTGCCGCCGGAAACCGAGGCGAGATGCACGTCCTGCTTGATGCCTTCGTAGACGAAGCGGAAATCCTCGGGCGACAGCGGCGAACCGGTGGAGGATATCGATCGCACGGTCGACAAATCATGGCTGCGGATCGGCTTGAGGCCGGCCTTGCGCACGGAATCGATGAACTTGGCCGAGGTGCCGAAGAAGGTCATCTTCTCGGCATCGGCGAAGTCGAACAGCACGTTGCCGTCGGGGTAGAAGGGCGAACCGTCATAGAGCAGCAGCGTCGCCCCCGAAGCCAGGCCCGACACCAGCCAGTTCCACATCATCCAGCCGCAGGTGGTGAAATAGAAGAAGCGGTCGCCGTCGACGAGGCCGGCATGCAGCCGGTGTTCCTTGACATGCTGGATCAGCGTCCCGCCGGCCGAGTGGACAATGCATTTGGGGATGCCGGTGGTTCCTGATGAAAACAGGATGTAGAGCGGATGCGAAAACGGCAGAGGTTCGAAGCTGACTGGCCTGGCGGCGTAGGGCGACAGCGCCTCTTCCATCGCCACCGCCTTGTCGATGGTTGCCGCCACATCGGCCGAAGTGCCGAGATAGTCGACAAGCAGCACCTTGCGGACACTGCCGAGCTTGGCTGCAACCACGGCGACCTTGTCGGCGACCTCGATCGCCTTGCCATTGTACCAATAACCGTCGGGCGCGATGAAGATGACAGGCTCGATCTGGCCGAACCGGTCGAGCACGCCCTGTTCGCCGAAATCGGGAGAGCAGGATGACCACACCGCGCCGATGGAGGCCGCAGCCAGCATGGCGGCGACGGTCTCGGGCATGTTCGGCATCATCGCCGCTATGCGGTCGCCCTTCTTGACCTTGAGCGACAGGAAGAGCTGCTGCAGGCGCGAGACCAGGCCATGCAGTTGGTTCCAGGACAGCCGCCGCTCGACCTTGTCCTCGCCGCGAAAGACGATCGCCTCGCCCGCGCCGGTCTTCTTCAACAGGTTCTCGGCGAAATTCAACGTCGCGTCGGGAAAGAAGGAGGCACCGGGCATCTTGTCGCCGTCGGCCAGCAGGCGCTCGCCCTTTTCGCCGACAATGCCGGAAAAGTCCCAGACCAGGCTCCAGAAGGTCTCGCGATCCTCGACCGACCAGCGGTGAAGGTCGCCATAGGAGGCGAATGTGGCGCCGGCTTTCGCCTCCGCGACCTTCTGGAAAACTGTCAATGGCGAAGCGTCGATCCGGTCTTGCGTCGGGGTCCAGAGCGGTACTTCGGCAGCCATGATCGGTCCTCCCACGGTCGTCATCGCTTATGCATATCGCAGCGCGGCAGAGCAAGATTTTGTTGGGCCGAAGCGCTCAGGTGTGCGCAAATGCCATCGCCGGGCCATAAAGACTTGAAATGCCTCAGTCCTAAGTCGTAGTGACGACTGGGGTTTTGCGTCAGGCGATTAATCGGAACGGAAGCATATAGGGCAAGATGCCATCATCCTTGATCCGCCGCGGAGTATGGGCGATCGGCGCTGCCGTGATCGTCATCGCTCTGGTGGTCGCAGCCCTGCCGCTGATCGCCTCGACGCGCATCGTGCGCGATCGCATCGCTTGGGAAATGAGCGCCTGGAGCGGCTTCCGGGTCGCCATCGAAGGCTCGCCGCGCATCGAGGTCTGGCCGAAATTCCGGGCGATCCTGACCGATGTCACGCTTTCGAAATGGACGGACACCGACGCGCCGCCGGTCGTCGAAGCCGAACGCGTCGAAATCGACCTATCGGCCATGGCGGCGTTGCAGGGCGACGTGGCGTTTTCCACGGCGCGGCTGGTGCGGCCGACGATCCGGGTCCAGCGCACGGCGGACGGCCTGTTCCTGCCCACCGCGCCGACCGGTGGGCGTATCGCGCGCTCCATCGACACGGCACGCGGCGTGGTCAGTGCCGATCCAGCCAAGCCCGACCTCGACAAGCTGCCGACAGATGCCTTCGGCACGGTTGAATTCAGGGACGGCCGCATGGTGACTTCCGTCAACGGAAAGGACGTGGAGATCCTGAGCAGCCTGAGCGGTCAGGCGACCTGGGCGGCGATGAACAGCAATGCGACGCTGTCGGCAACCGGAATCTGGCGCGGCGAAAGCGTCGCCCTCGACGCTGCCTCACAGAAGCCGCTGGTGCTGTTTGCCGGCGGTGTGGCGCCGCTCACCCTGTCTTTCAAGGCAGCACCCGCCACCTTCTCCTTCGACGGCACGGCCAGCATGTCCGACAACGCCTATTTCGACGGCCAGGTGAAGTTCGCGGCACCCTCATTGCGCCGTGTGCTGGAATGGTCGCAGGCCGGTATCGCGCCAAGTGCCGCGATCGGCTCGGTCAGCATTTCGAGCAAGGTCACGGCGTCGGCCGGACGCGTCAAGTTCGAGAACACGGCGCTGACGCTGGACAACAATCCGGGCATGGGCGCGCTCGACCTGTCGCTTGGCGACGCCCAACCCGTGATCTCGGGCACGCTCGCCTTCGACACGCTCGACCTCAGATCGTTTCTGTCCGCCTTCACCCCGCTGGGACCGGCGAGCGGGGCCGGCCCAGGTGACGTTGAGGCAAGTTTCGCCGACCGGGTCAATCTCGATTTGAGGCTGTCGGCGGCGCATGCCACGGCCGGAACGATCCAGCTTGCCGATGTCGCCGCAACCGCCCAGGTCAAGGACGGACTTTCCGTCTTCGATATCTCCGACGCCTCGGCCTTTGGCGGCAATATCCAGACCAGCCTCCGATTCGACCGCAAGCCCGAGGGCACACAGGTCGAGATCCGGCTGCTTGCGTCCGATGTCGATGGCGGCGCGTTCGGCACGGCGGCGGGCATGACCCGACTGGTGCCGGTCGGCACGGGCACCGTTTCGGTCATCCTCAAGGGACCGGGCAGGACCTGGGATTCGATCTTTGAAAACGCCGACGGTTCGGTCTCGGCGACCTTCGGCCCCGGCGCGCTCAGCAAGTTCAACCTGCCGGCCTTTCTCAAGCATACCGAACAGGGCGGCTTCTTCGCGCTCGACGACGTCTCGGACGGCACGCTGCCGATCGACGGCGCCGAAGTGAAGGCGACCATTTCGCGAGGCGTGGCGCGGCTGGACAAGGCCGAGGCCAATTCGGCGAAATACAAGATCTGGCTTACCGGCATCGCATCCTATGCGGGGCGCGGACTGGCGCTGTCCGGCGGCGTCATCCAGCCGGACCAGGCGGCAGCGCAGAAGACCGGCCAGCAAGGCCCCAACCAGTCGTCCTTCTTCGTCGGCGGAACCTGGAGCACGCCGTTCATTTCGCCGATAAGCCGTGGGGTTTCGGGCGAATAGAAGCGCGCTTACGTTTCGTTGAGCGTCAAACCGGCTTCACCCTCGGGTCAGGCCCGAGGGAATGCTTTTTCGGGGTCATGCTTCCGTTCAGTTGAGCATGATCTTGCTCGAAAACCGGCTTCCACTTTTCGGGATCATGCTCAGCCGCGTTGCGCCGCCTGTTCGTCGAGCTGGCGCTGCACCTCACGACGCTTGTTGGCGATCGAAGCGATGATGACGCCGACCGCGACGACGGCGATCAGGATGGTGCAGGCGGCATTGATCTCCGGCGTCACGCCGAGACGGACCTGGCTGTAGATCTTCATCGGCAGCGTCGTGGCGCCCGGTCCCGAGGTGAAGCTGGCGATGACCAGATCGTCGAGCGACAGCGTGAAGGCCAGCATCCAGCCGGATACGATCGCCGGCAGGATCACCGGCAGCGTGATCTGGAAGAAGGTCTTGGCCGGCGTTGCGCCAAGATCCATCGCCGCCTCCTCCAACGACCGGTCGAAGGAAACCAGGCGCGACTGCACGACGACCGCCACGAAGCACATCGTCAGCGTGATGTGGGCGAGCGTCACCGTGAAGAAACCGCGGTCAAGCCCGACGGCAACGAAGAGCAGCAGCAGCGACAGGCCGGTGATGACTTCCGGCATGACGAGCGGGGCGAAGACCATGCCGGAAAACAGCACCCTGCCGTTGAACCGTGTGTAGCGCGTCAGGGTGAGTGCCGCCAGCGTGCCGAGCACGGTTGCCACGGTGGCCGAAATGACGCCGACACGCGCCGTCACCCAGGTGGCGTCCATCAGGCCCTGATTGTGGAACAGCGAGACGTACCATTTGGTCGAGAAGCCGCCCCAGACGGTGACGAGCTTGGATTCGTTGAAGGAGAAGACGATGAGCAGCACGATCGGCAGGTACAGGAAGGCAAAGCCAAGCACGATCGAGGTGACGTTGAAGCGGCTCCAGGTGGTGTTCATTTGCCCTGCTCCTGGGCACGCGCCTGTGCCTGCTGGAAAAGCATGATCGGCACGGTGAGCAGCAAAAGCAGGATGACGGCGACGGCCGACGAGACCGGCCAGTCGCGGTTGGCGAAGAACTCGTTCCACAGCGTCTTGCCGATCATCAGCGTCTGCGATCCGCCGAGCAGGTCGGGGATGACGAATTCGCCGACGGCCGGGATGAACACCAGCAGGCAGCCGGCTATGACGCCCGGCAGCGACAGCGGGAAGGTGATCTTCCAGAAAGCCGCGGTCGGCGGGCAGCCCAGATCCTTGGCCGCCTCGATCAGCGAGTAATCCATCTTTTCCAGCGACGAATAGAGCGGCAGGACCATGAAGGGCAGGTAGGAATAGACGATGCCGATGAAGATCGCCGTATAGGTGTTGAGGATGACCAGCGGCTGGTTGATGATATGCAGCGACAAGAGCAGCTGGTTGAGCAGGCCCTCGGGCTTCAGAATGCCGATCCAGGCATAGACGCGGATCAGGAACGACGTCCAGAACGGCAGGATGACCAGCATCAGCAAGGTCGGGCGGATGGTAGCCGGCGCGCGCGCCATTCCATAGGCTATCGGGTAGCCCACCAGCAGCGTCAGCACGGTCGAAATGGCGGCGATGATCAGGCTGGTGATGTAGGCCTTGAAATAGAGCGCGTCCTGCGTCAGCCAGACATAGTTGTCGAAGTTAAGGTCGCGGAACCCGGCGAAGAAGCCGGAGACGCCGTCGCTGAAGTCGAGCACCGGCGTGTAGGGCGGCATGGCGATCGCAGTCTGCGACAATGAAATCTTGAAGACGATGACGAAGGGGATGAGGAAGAAGAACAGCAGCCAGAGGTAGGGGACGATGATGACGAGCCGGTTGATGAAACCGGCACCCAGCCGCGTCAGGAACGGCTTGGCGGCGGTCGGTGGCGCGGCGGCATCGGCGACGGCGATGTTGGACATATCAGCCCCCTACCGCGCCAGCACGACGCCGGCATCGGGCCGGAAGGATACCCAGGCGCGGTCGTTCCAGGTCAGCGGATCCTCGGTCACGCGCGCCGCGTTCAAGGCGCTTGCCCGCACGATCTGCCCATCGTCGAGCCTGATGTGGTAGACAGTCATGTCACCGAGATAGGCAACGTCATAGACCTCGCCTTCCAGCGCGTTGACGGCATCGGCCGGCTTCTTCGACGAGACCTTGATCTTTTCAGGCCTGATGGCGAAGACGATATCGGCATTGGCCGCGGCCGCGGCACCGCCATTCTGGACGACGATCTGGGCACCGCTCGGTCCGGTGATGCGGGTGGTGTTGGCCGACCGCTCGGCGACCTTGCCCTCGAACATGTTCACATTGCCGACGAAATGGGCGACGAAGCGCGAGGCCGGGGCTTCATAGACTTCCGCGGGTGTCGCCACCTGCATGACCTCGCCCTTGTCCATGATGGCGATGCGATCGGCCATGGTCATCGCCTCTTCCTGGTCGTGGGTGACGACCACGAAGGTCAGACCGAGCTCCTGCTGCAAGTCCATCAGTTCGAACTGGGTTTCCTCGCGCAGCTTCTTGTCGAGCGCGCCGAGCGGCTCGTCGAGCAGCAGCACCTTCGGCCGCTTGGCGACCGAGCGGGCGAGAGCGACGCGCTGGCGCTGACCACCGGAGAGCTGGTGCGGCTTGCGCTTGGCGAACTGCTCGAGCTTGACCAGCTTCAGCATCTCGGCAACGCGCTTTTCGATATCGGGCTTGGGCATGCCTTCCTGCTTGAGGCCGAAGGCGATGTTGTTCTCCACCGTCATATGCGGGAACAGCGCATAGGACTGGAACATCATGTTGACCGGCCGGCGATAGGGCGGGATGCCGCGCAGATCCTGGCCATCGAGCAGGATGCGGCCGGCCGTCGGTTCCTCGAAACCGGCAAGCATCCGCAGCAGCGTCGACTTTCCGCAACCCGAGGCGCCGAGCAGGGCGAAGAACTCGCGCTCGAAAATGGTCAGCGACAGATTGTTGACGGCGGTGAAGTCACCGAACTTCTTGGTGACGTTGTCGAACTGGATGTATGGCTTGGCGTTCGGGTCGTTCCATGGCGCGAAATCCCTGCGGATGCTGCCAAGCGATTTCATATCCCCACTCCGTTTTGCTTCCTGCTTCGTGCCCCAAAAACGCGACCCCGGCAGTTGTCTGCCGAGGTCGCTTCAGATGCTTATTGGCCGGTAACGATCTTGGTCCAGGTGCGCGTGATGACGCGCTGGGTCTTGGGATCATAAGGGGAGACCGTGTAGAGCTTCTGCAAGGTCGCGTCGTCGGGATAGACGGCCGGGTCGCTCAGCAGTGCCTTGTCGACGAACTGCTGCGATGCCTTATTGCCGTTCGCGTAGAGCACGGCGTTCGACGATTTGGCGATCACTTCCGGCGTCATCATGTAGTCGAGGAATTCATGCGCTTCGGCGACATGCGGCGCATCGGCGGGGATCGCCATCTGGTCGAACCACATCTGGGCGCCTTCCTTAGGCACGGAATAGCCGATCTCCACGCCCTGCTTGGCCTCGACCGCGCGGTTGCGCGCCTGGAAGACGTCACCCGACCAGCCGACCGCCAGGCAGATGTCGCCATTGGCGAGCGCATTGATGTACTCCGACGAGTGGAACTTCCTGATGAAGGGGCGGACCTTCATCAGGGCTTCCTCGGCCTTGGCGATGTCGTCGGGCGAGGTGCTGTTCGGGTCGAGGCCGACATATTTCAGCGCCGCCGGAATGATGTCGGCCGGCGAATCCAGCACATAGACACCGCAATCCTTCAGCTTGGCGAGACTTTCGGGATTGAAGAACACGTCCCAGCTGTCGATCTTGTCGGTGCCGAGCGCTGCCTGCACCTTCTTGATGTTGTAGCCGATGCCGACCGTGCCCCACATGTAGTTGATCGAATACTCATTGCCGGGGTCGTATTTGGCGGTTCTTTGCGAAACCGTATCCCACATGTTGGAGAGGTTCGGCAGTTTCGACTTGTCGAGCTTCTGGAAAACGCCGGCCTGGATCTGGCGGGCCAGGAAATTGCCGCTCGGCACGACCACATCATAGCCGCTGCCACCGGCCAGCAATTTGGTTTCCAGGATCTCGTTGGAATCGAACGTGTCGTAGACGACCTTGATGCCGGTCTTCTTGGTGAAGTCGTCGATGATCGTCGGGTCGATATAATCGGACCAGTTGAAGACGTTGACGACGCGGTCCTCGGCATGCCCGGCGGGCGTGAACAATGTCAGAAATACCGAGGTCGCCGAAAGCCAGAGCGCTTTGCGGATCATGCTATTCTCCTTTGGTGAGTGTTCCTTCGCCGGCTCGTCGCGAACCCGCGCGACCGGGCATTTGTTTCAGACTATTGAGCTTTCCAGAAAGCGACAAGCGCGAACCGCCGACACCATGCAGGCGGTTCGATGAGCGGCAGGTGATGGCTCTGTGTCTCTGCAGCGGCCCGGGTGGCGTGCCGATGCCGTCAAAGGCTTTCGCCGTGGCGCGGGCAGAGATACGACGATGTGGTCCGGTCTCAATCTGACCGGCAGGGAGACTTGGCAAGATACGCCTGTCTTGTTGTTGCCGTAGTCTCAGCCTGCCCGCGCGGCAGCGAATTTGTCAATGGCAAAGCTGCACGCCGCATCAATTAGGCGACGGCACCCCGGTGACCCCCGCGCGCTCGGGCCGTGCCTGGCGCTTGAACTCGAGCCCGATATGGACGAGCAGCGCGGTGACCACCACGGCGCCGCCGATGATGGTGCGCCCGGACGGCACCTCGGAATGGATGAGCCAGACCCATATCGGCCCAAGGATCGGCTCGAAGGTGCCGAGCAGTGCCGCGATGGCCGCCGGGATCAATCGCGCGCCGGTGGCAAAGAAGGCAAGACCAATGCCGAGATTGACCACGCCGAAGGCGAAGAGAAAGCCCATGTCGGCGGCTGACACTGTGAAGGTAGACGCCTGCGAGGCGGCAAAGCCCGCGGCCAGGATCGTGCCGAGACAGGTCGCCGGCGTCATGCGCACGCTGGCGAACCGCCTTGTGATGACGGTGGCGACCGAGAACATCAAAGCGATCAGCAGCGCCAGCCCGTCGCCTATGGGCGAGACGGCGCCATCAAGCGATTCAGACACCATGATGGCAACGCCGGCAATGACGGCGGCAATCGCCACCCAGGTCACGGCACTGACACGTTCGCGAAACAAGGCCCAGGCCAACAGCGCCGCCAGAAGCGGCACGCCGGCCTGCATCAAGAGGATGTTGGCGACGGTGGTGTAGGCGAGTGCCACGACGAAGGCGGTCGATGCGATGGCGAAACAGAACCCGACGGCAAGGCCAGGCAGTCCCATGTCGCGAAACGATTTCAGCATGCCGCGCCAGCCGTCACGCCAGGTCATAAAAGAGAGCAGGAAGGCGGCGGCCCAGACGGAGCGCCAAAAAATAACCGTCCAGCTGTCGCCGACAGTGATGAAGCGGGCGATGGTGCCGCCGAAACTCCACATCAGCGCCGACAGGAAGACCAGAAGCATGCCGACACGTTCCTCGCGCGGCGAGGAAGTCGATGCAACAAGGCCCGGCGATGATGCTGCGTCTGTCATGGCCGCGACTGTCGAGCTTTTGTGGACGGGGCGATGCGCAAGGGGCGACAAAAAACTGCTCTGTTCGCGTAACGCAAAGAGCTACGCCGCGAGTGATCCAGAAACCGGCGACGATTGTGGCACCTTTACTGCTGCTGCCGCATTACTGGAAGTCGAAGGCGCTCAGGCCCGTCACCATCTCGTCGAGGCCAAGCGGACGCGTCACCGGCGGTTCGGCCCGCGCCAGACAGCCGACGCGCTCGCAAAGCCGGCAGGCGGGTCCGACCGGCGTCGCCGCGACGGCGCCTTGTCCAGCCCTTGCGCCGACCGCGGCGCCGGGCAGTGCCGCGCCATAGACGATGTCGTCGCGAAAGCCGATGTCGCAACCGAGCAGCAGTGCTGTGCGGCGCGGACGCTCCGCGAACGCGCCCTGCGGCCCCTCAAGCGTGCGGGCGATGCACAGGAACTCGGCGCCGTCAGGCATTTCCACCGCTTCGACGAAAACCTGGCCCGGCTGGGTGAAGGCGGCATGGACGGGCAGCTTGGGGCAACCGCCACCGAAGCGGCTGTGCGGAAAGCCCTGGCTGCCGGCCCTGCGAAAGCGGTTTCCCGCATTGTCGACCTCCAGCATGAAGAACGGCACTCCGAGTGCGCGCTGCCGCTGCAGCATGGTCAGCCGGTTCGCCGCCTGCTCGAAGGAGACGCCGAAGCGCGAACGCAGGACGTCGATGTCGTAGCGGGCGCGGACGGCGGCGGCATGAAAGGTCTGGTAGGGCATCATCAGCGCATGCGCGGCATAGCGGCCGAGCTCGAAACGGGCGAGGCGGCGGGCCTCGTCCGTGGTCAGCTTGAGCGCCTGGATCTCGCCGGCGACCGCGACCGTCATGCGGATCAGGCAGGCCTCCATCGCCACCTCGCGCAGTTGGTCGAACGGTGACAGGCGCTCGGACAGGAACAGGCGCTGCGAATGGCGGTCATAGCGGCGGCGCCAGTTCGGCATGGTGGCGACCGGCAGCACCTTGACCACGATGCCGTATTCGCGCTTCAGCCATGCCTTCAACGCACCGAACAGATCGTCGCCGGGATCGAGCACCGCGGTGAACGCCTCGGCTTCTTCCTCAAGTGCCGTAAAATGGTTTGGCCGCCGCTCGAAGGTCTCATGCACCTCGTCGATCGGCAGGCGAGCGCCGGACAGCGCGGTCGCCCGCCCCTCGCGCGCCAGGAGTTCGTTGAGGTCTGACAGCCGATCGGCCTGCTCGCGATAGGCACGAAACAGTTTTATCACCGCCGCGGACGCATTGGGCGCCGCCTCGGCAAGTTCGATCAACTCCTGGTCTCCCGGCAATTCGCCGACCAGCAGCGGATCGGTGAACACCTCCTTCAAGGCCGCGACCGATCCCCTCGCCTCGCCCTGCAGCTCATGCGGGTCGACCTTGTAGACGGATGCCAGCTTGAGGATCAGCTGCACCGTCAGCGGCCGCTGGTTGCGCTCGATCAGGTTGAGGTAGGACGGCGAAATGCCGAGCCCCTCGGCCATCGCCGTCTGGGTCACGCCCTTGGCGTTGCGGATGCGGCGGATGCGCGGCCCGGCGAAAATCTTCTGCTCAGCCATCGACTGCCCTTGACAGGAATTTACACGACGTTCGCGGCAATCCCATTGCCGGTGAGTTTTTACAATTATGACAGATTTACATCACCACCCTGTCAAACACAACACAGGTTTTCCCTAATTCTCGGCCACATAGCCTGATTTTTCTGGCTGATTTCGCGCCGCAATGTAAATTCGGTCACATCCAGATGTGCCAGAAGATCGGCGCGTGAACAAAGTCCAGCAATCCTTCGGAGTGACTCATGACCGATTTTTACAATCTCGTTCCCTCGGCGCCGGAAGGTCGCTTCGACGGTATCGAACGTCCCTATTCGCCGGAGGACGTGAAGCGGCTGCGCGGCTCGGTGCAGATCCGCCAGAGTCTCGCCGAAATGGGTGCCAACCGGCTGTGGAAGCTCATCCACGAGGAGGATTTCGTCAACGCGCTCGGCGCCATGTCCGGCAACCAGGCGATGCAGCAGGTCCGCGCCGGACTGAAGGCGATCTATTTGTCGGGCTGGCAGGTCGCCGCCGACGCCAACACCGCCTCGGCGATGTATCCCGACCAGTCGCTCTATCCGGCCAATGCCGCGCCGGAGCTGGTCAAGCGCATCAACCGCACGCTGCAGCGTGCCGACCAGATCGAGACCTCGGAGGGCAACGGGCTTTCGGTCGAGACCTGGTTCGCGCCCATTGTCGCCGACGCCGAAGCCGGCTTCGGCGGGCCGCTCAACGCCTTCGAGATCATGAAGGCGTTCATCGAGGCGGGCGCCGCCGGCGTCCACTACGAGGACCAGCTGGCGTCGGAAAAGAAGTGCGGCCATCTCGGCGGCAAGGTGCTGATCCCGACTGCCGCGCATATCCGCAACCTCAACGCCGCGCGCCTGGCCGCGGATGTGATGGGCACGCCGACCCTGGTCGTGGCACGCACCGACGCCGAAGCCGCGAAGCTTCTGACATCCGACATCGACGAGCGCGACCAGCCCTTCGTCGACTACGATGCCGGACGCACGGTGGAAGGCTTCTACCATGTCAGGAACGGTATCGAGCCCTGCATCGCGCGGGCCGTCGCCTATGCGCCTCACGCGGACCTGATCTGGTGCGAGACCTCGAAGCCGGACCTCGTACAGGCCAAAAAATTCGCCGAGGGCGTGCGCAAGCACCATCCGGGCAAGCTGCTCGCCTACAATTGCTCGCCCTCGTTCAACTGGAAGAAGAATCTCGACGACGCGACGATCGCCAAATTCCAGAGGGAACTCGGCGCCATGGGCTACAAGTTCCAGTTCATCACGCTCGCCGGCTTCCACCAGCTCAACTATGGCATGTTCGAACTGGCGCGTGGCTACAAGGAACGGCAGATGGCGGCCTATTCCGAGTTGCAGGAAGCCGAATTCGCGGCGGAAGCCAATGGCTACACCGCGACCAAGCATCAGCGCGAGGTCGGCACCGGCTATTTCGACGCCGTGTCGATGGCAATCACCGGCGGCAAATCGTCAACCACCGCCATGCATGAATCGACCGAGCACGCACAGTTCAGGCCGGCCGCCGAATAGCGGATCAGAAACACCGGGGAAACGCCCAACAGGGCTTCAGACACAGGAGAAGACCAATGGCATCGATAAGCCGCGTCAAGGAACGGGCAGAAGAACAATCGACCACGATGAGCGTCGACCAGCAGGCAACAATCCGCATGCTGGCCAACGATCTGCACAGGCTCAACCAGTCGGTGATGAAGGCAGTCGAGGCCGGCGTCTCGGTGGAGCTGGTGCGCTCGGCGAGGCACCATGGCGGCGACGGCAATTGGGGCGACCTGCTGATCCCGGTGATCGTCACACAGCAGAGCCATGGCTGACCGGAAATCGTTGCAACCGGCCCTTCACCTGCGCAGTGTATGCGCAGGTGAATTATATTTTTATGCAACCGATCCGTGGACAGGGCAGTACAGTACTGTTGCTTGACTCCACTGTCGCAGGAGGCGTTTTCGGAAGCCTTTTATTTCAACTTGACATGGGGTGCGATCTCACGCCAATTGTCGACCAGATTCAACTCTGCATTGAAATAGGGGCGAGTTTCTTGGCCGACCTGGGTGCCCAGTGACTAACAAGGGCGAGACCACAAAACATCCGAATCTGGTGACCCAGGATTCAAGCACCGAGACGATCCGCGGTCCCTCGCAAGTGCTTGTTGTCGGGAAATCGCCGATCAATCGCGTGGTGGTGTCGAAGATCGTCGAGCGATCCGGGCTCAAGCCAATCTCGGAATCGCCCGACATGGCGGCGAAGACCTTGCGAACACTGGTGCCAGGCGTGATCGTTCTGGATGGCGGCGCGGACAACAAGGACTGCGACACCCTGATGTCCGGCATCGAAACGTTGCGACGGGCTTCGGGAAAATCGTTTCCTCCCGTGATCCTGCTTTCAACCAAGACCGGTACGCCGGAGAGCCTGGGCCTGTCGAATTTGATTGACGTCGTGGTCGCCAAGCCGATCACGCCTGAACGGCTGCAACCGGTGATCGATCGCCTGATAAGCCGCTAAGGGCGTCGCCTGACGCGCTTCAGGTCATTGTTCCATGCATGTCGTTCTCCCAAAACCGAGGTCACTTTTGGGCGACGTGCAAAGCGCGATCAACTCCCTCCGGTGATGGTTTGGACCAGTTCGGGCAATTGCCCGAGGTCCGATATCTGGCGAAACCGCGGCTCGGCGAGCGGCGCCTCGACATGCTCGAGCACCCAGGTGAGTTCGTGCGGCACATGAACACCCCAGCCGCCTGCCTCGATGGCCGGCACCACGTCCGACTTCAGCGAATTGCCGACCATCATGCTCTTTGCCGGACCGTCACCGTGGCGGCTGAAAAGGCGGGAATAGGTCGCGGCATTCTTGTCGCTGACGATCTCGACCGCGTCGAACAGGTCACCGAGGCCGGACCCGGCCAGCTTGCGCTCCTGGTCGAAGAGGTCGCCCTTGGTGATCAGCACGAGGCGGTACGCGCCCGCAAGTTTCTCCACCGTCTCGCGAACATGCGGCAAGACCTCGATCGGGTGGCTCAGCATCTCGCGGCCAGCCTCGAGGATCTGCGCTATGACCGAAGCCGGTACGCGCCCGTCGGTGACCTCGATCGCCGTTTCGATCATCGACAGGGTAAACCCCTTGATGCCGAAGCCATAGACGGCAAGGTTGCGCCGCTCGGCCTCGAGCAATCGCGCCGAAATCTGGTTCTCCTCGCCATGATCGGCAAGCATGGCGGCGAAACGCTTCTCCGTCATGCGGAAGAACTGTTCGTTCTGCCAAAGCGTGTCGTCTGCGTCGAAGCCAATGGTCGTCAGTTCGTCGTTGTTTCGCATCGATGCCTTCCGGGTTGCGAGCCGTACGAACCTAGGCCGGCCGACGTGATTTTCAACCGGCACGAGGAATGCCGGCAGCACCTCCCCTTCCCTTAAACAGTGGGGCACGGCTATACTCCGAAATCCGCAACCCAATCTGGTGAATGATGCCGCCTGCAAAAAAGGAAGTCCGTCCGTCGAGCCGCGGAGGACGAGCGCGTACGCCTGCCTTCGTGAAAAACCTGCGTGGTGTGAAGAACTGGAAGGAAGTCAGCGAGTGGCTGGAATGGCGCGGCATCGAGGACATCGAATGCATCACGCCTGATCAGGCGGGCGTGGCCCGCGGCAAGATGATGCCGTCGAAGAAATTCACCTCCAACACCTCGCTGGCGCTGCCTTCGGCCGTTTTCATGACGACGATTTCCGGCGGCTATCCTGAAGACGGCAACGGCTTCCACTATCCTGAGGACGACGGCGACCTCAAGCTGATGCCGGACCTGTCGACGCTGACAGTGGTGCCCTGGGAAGAAGACCCGACGGCCGCCGTCATATGCGACCTCGTCCACCAGGACGGCCGCTCGGTCGAATTCACGCCGCGCAATGTGCTGAAGCGCGTGCTTGCCGCCTATGACAAGCTCGGGCTGAGGCCGGTGGTGGCGCCCGAGATCGAGTTCTACCTGGTGCGCAAGAATCCGGACCCGGACTATCCGCTCACCCCGCCCGTCGGCCGCTCGGGCCGTGCGATCGGCGGCGGCGCCGGCTATTCGATCGCCGGCGTCAACGAGTTCGACGAACTGATCGACGACATCTACCACTTCTCCGAAAGCCAGGGCCTGGAAATCGACACGCTCATCCATGAAGAGGGCGCCGGCCAGCTCGAGATCAATCTGCGCCACGGCGACCCGATCGAGCTCGCCGACCAGGTGTTCATGTTCAAGCGCACCATCCGTGAAGCCGCGCTCAAGCACGAGATCTACGCCACCTTCATGGCCAAGCCGATCCAGGGCCAGCCGGGTTCGGCCATGCATATCCACCAGTCGATCATCGACAAGAAGACCGGCAAGAACATTTTTTCGGCCGAGGACGGCTCGGAGACCGAGGCGTTCTTCCATTTCATCGGCGGCATGCAGAAACACGTGCCGAACGCGCTGGTGATGTTCGCGCCCTATGTCAATTCCTACCGGCGGCTGACGCAGGCGGCCTCGGCTCCGGTCAACAACAAATGGGGCTATGACAACCGCACCACGGCGTTCCGCGTGCCGCGTTCGGATCCGGCGGCGCGGCGAGTCGAAAACCGTATCCCGTCCTCCGATGCCAATCCCTACCTGGCGCTGGCGGCTTCGCTTGCCTGCGGGCTGATCGGCATCACCAGGAAGGTCAAGGCCGAGCCGCCGGTGCTGACGACCGCCAATGCGGACGAGATCGACCTGCCGCGCAGCCTGCTCGAAGCCGTCGACCTGTTCGAGGGCGACGAGGAACTCTGCGCGCTGCTGGGCAAATCCTTCGCCGCCACCTATGCGGCGATCAAGCGGGCGGAATTCGAGACCTTCATGGAAGTGATCAGCCCGTGGGAGCGGGAGTATCTGTTGCTCAACGTATGAGCGGCGACGCTTGAATGGTGAATAGTGAATGGTGAGTAGCTTCATACTGGATGGATGAGCGCAGACGGTTGCGGTCTCTCACAGCCATTCGCTATTCACCATTCTTTGGCGTTCCCATGTCTTACCAATCCCCCATTTCTCCCGGCCGCTCCTGGTATGAGGACACGGCCGGGCCTCGGCCTGAGTATCCAGCGCTCGACGGCGACCGAAAATGCGATGTCGTCGTTGTCGGTGGCGGGTTCACAGGCCTGTCAGCGGCGGTTCACCTGGCGAAGGCCGGAGCAGATGTGGTGCTCATCGAATCGTATCGCTTCGGTGACGGCGCATCGGGCCGCAACGGCGGCCAGCTCGGCACCGGCCAGCGCGCCTGGGCAGAAGATCTGGAGGCCGAATACGGCCTGTCCCGCGCCAAGGCGCTGTTCGATCTCGCCGAAGAGGCGAAGGCGCATCTCATCGAATTCGCCGCCGCCAACCAGATTGATATCGACTACATGCCGGGCCAGCTCTCGGTGGCGCACAAGCCGCGCCATGTCGACGACTACAAGGCGCATGCCGAGATCATGGCCGGTCGTTTCTCCTATCCATACATCTCCTTCATGGATGCGAAGGAGACGGCGGAGCGGCTCGGCTCGACCGCCTATTTCGGCGGCACGCGCGACACCGGCACCGGCCATATCCATCCGATGAAGCTGGTGATCGGCACGGCGCGGGTGGCTGCGCAGGCCGGCGCGCGGCTGTTCGAAGGGACGCCGTCGACCAGCATCGTTTCCGCTGGCGGCAAGGTCAGGGTTTCCACGCCAAGAGGTACCGTGACGGCGCAGAAATGCCTGATCGCGGTCAACGCCTATGGCGGCACGCTCGAACCGGTGAGTGCCGCGCACATCATGCCGATCGGCTCCTTCATCGGTGCGACCGTGCCTTTGGGGGCGGATTCGAAAGTGCTGCCCGGCGGTGAGTCCGTCGATGATTCGCGCTTCGTGGTGCGCTATTTCCGCAAATCGAGGGACGGCCGGTTGCTGTTCGGCGGACGCGAGGTCTATGGCGTCAACGACCCGAAGGATATCCACATCCACATTCGCCGCCAGATCGTAGAGCTCTATCCGGCGCTGAAAGACATCGAGATCACCCATGGCTGGGGCGGCTATGTCGGCATCACCGTGCCGAGGAAACCATTCGTGCGCGAAGTGATGCCCAATGTGATCTCGGCCGGCGGCTATTCCGGCCACGGTGTCATGCTGTCGAACTTCTTCGGCAAGCTCTATGCCGAGACCGTCGCCGGCAATCGCGACCGGCTGAAACTGATCGAGGATCTGAAAATTCCGCCATTTCCCGGCGGCCGCCGTTTCCGCACCCCGCTGCTTTTCCTGGCGCTCAACTGGTTCGCGCTGCGCGACCGGATCTAGGGGAATATTGGCCAAAAGCGCCCCCCGGTTAGGGAAACCATACAGGCCTGAAGTGAGTCGCATGGACCCGGTTCGACGCGACGCGCCTCGTGCTCGGTCCAATCGCCATCACGATCTGATGTAATATTGTAATATTCATTGCCCTTGCGACACATTGCGGAAATGGCGGCAAAGGCGCAGAATCCTTTATAATGGCGTACTGATGCCACAATCGGGGGCGAAAGGTTCGCGCTTCTGGGCGACTATTCGGGGATTGCTGCGGGCTTGCCCGTGTTGATTTTTGGGACCGATGCCGATCAGACGCCGGACTTGCGGCAATGATCGAAAGAACATCGGCCCGCTTATGGAGGTGGCGAGAGTGAGAGAGCCCTTCAGTTTCGGTGCTCCGGAACGTCGGCGCTTTGCCATGCAGTTTGGATACGACATGCGGCCGTCCTTCTGGCAGGGAGTCCGTTCGAACTCGCATCTGGTGATTGCCGCGGTGGGCACCGCCGCGCTGCTCGGCGTGGCCGCGGTGGCGCTCTGGCTGGCATTGCCGACGAGCGAGCGGCAGGCAGCCGCCAGCCAGGAACAGAGTATTCCGGCCATTCCGGTGAAAACGACGAAGATCGTCCCCGCCGGAACCACGGTGGCCGCGGCGACCGTGCCGCAGCCCGCCCGCAAGTCCGATCAGGTCTCGCCGACGATGGCGGCGGCGAAAGCAAACATACAAGCACTGGCGGCCAATGATCCCCGCTGGATGGGAGCGCAGCCGAAGGCCGCTTCGGCGGCACCCGATCAGGCGGCCGCCCCCAGACAGGGGGCCAATCAGGCTAAGCCGACGCCGGTCAAGCCGGCTGTCGCGGCGGCATTCGCGCCACCGGCGACCGATACCGATGCCGCCAGCGAACTTGCCAAGGTTGCCGCGCCCGCACCAGCGGCAAGCAGCAATCCGGATGGAGCCAAGACCGCCGCGATCCCTGAAGTGCAGCCACAGGCGCCCGAACAGCAGCCGACGGCGAGTGATGATGGCAGCAAGGCCAAGGCCAAGCCACAAAAGGTGGCGGCGGCCGGCAACGGGCGAATCCTGAGACCGGTGACCATGCGCAGCGGCCCGAAGAAGAACGCAGCCGCCATCGTCACCGTGCCGGCAAGAACCTCGGTGCAGGTGATGAACTGCAAGCAATGGTGTCAGATCGTCTACAACGGCAAGACAGGCTGGGTCTACAAGAGCTACATCAAGACCGGCGGCTGATGTACCGGCGCATTTGCGGCTGAGGCCGTACGTTGCCGGTACAAGTCAAACTCGAAGTCGCGGGCACTGTCGAACCGACCGGCGCCACGATGACGATGCGCTTCAGATGCAACGGCCGCCATCGACCTCCAGCGCCACGCCGGTGATGAAGGCGGCTTCGTCCGATGCCAGCCAGAGTGCGGCATTGGCGATATCGAGTGGGGTCGAAAGCCGGCCGAGCGGGATCGAGGCGCGGAAAGTCTGGCGAATCTCGGGCGTGTCGGCGCCCATGAACTTCTCCAGCATGCCAGTTTCGCCGGCGACCGGGCAGAGGCAATTGACGCGAATGTTCTTCGGCGCGAGTTCCACCGCCATCGACTTGGTGGCGGTGATCGCCCAACCTTTCGAGGCATTGTACCAGGTGAGGCCGGGCCGTGGCCTGAGGCCAGCGGTGGAGGCCGTGGTCAGGATGACGCCGCCACCTTGCCGCTCCATGATCGGCACCACGGCAAGAGCCGCGTGATAGATCGCCTTCATGTTGACAGCGGTGATCAGGTCGAAGGTTTCCTCGTCGATCTTCAGCATGTCGCCGTTGCGGTGGGTGTAACCGGCATTGTTGACCATGATGTCGATGCGGCCGAAGGCGCTCTTGGCGGCATAGACCATCTCGCCGAATTCGGAGCGCAGCGAGACATCGGTCTGCGTCCAGATCGCCGCCTCGCCTATCTCGCCGGCGACGCGCTCCGCCCCCTTGGCGTTGAGGTCGGCGACAACGACCCTGGCGCCTTCCTGCGCGAAGCGCTTGGCCATGCCTTCGCCGAAGCCGGATGCCGCGCCGGTAATGATGGCGACCTTGTTTTCCAGACGCATGCTTTTCCCGCTCATCGATGTCTTCCTGGCGGCTGACCGGCGCGGCCCATGCCGCGACAGACAAGGCGCCATTTCTCCCTTAGCTTTCGTCACATTCACGTTCTATGCTGCAACTGCGAAAGCTTCCGGAGTCTTCGTTCACCGACAAGCCTCCGGCAAGCGCCAGTGTCAAGCGCACATGTGGACCCAATCAATATCCAGCGATTGGTCCTCGATGTGACACCATGGCACTGGAAAATTTAAATCGATTAGAATATATCAGCCGCGTACTCGCGACCGGCGTCAAAGCGGACAGACCATGACCAGCCAGATCATTCCCGTCGACCCTTTCGACTTCATCATTTTCGGCGGCACCGGCGACCTGTCGGAACGCAAGCTTCTGCCGTCGCTCTATTATCGCCAGCGCGACCATCAATTCTCCGAGCCGACACGCATCATCGGCACATCGCGCTCGAAAATGAGCGACGATGAATTCCGCGCCTTCGCCAGCCAGGCGATCTCCGACCACGTCAAGCCGGCCGATATCAACGCCAAGGAGCTGAAGACCTTCCTGGCGCGGCTTTCCTATGTCTCCGCCGATGCCACAAATGGCGCCGGCTTTGACAAGCTCAAGAAGGCGATCGGCGAGAGCGAGAGCATCCGCGCCTTCTATCTGGCCGTCGCACCGGCGCTGTTCGGCGATATCTCGCACAAGCTCAAAGAACACAAACTGATCACGCCGAATTCGCGCATCGTGCTGGAGAAGCCGATCGGCCGCGACCTTGCCTCGGCGCAGGCGCTCAACGATCTGGTCGGCGACGACTTCCACGAAAGCCAGATCTTCCGCATCGACCATTACCTCGGCAAGGAGACGGTGCAGAACCTGATGGCGCTGCGCTTTGCCAACGCGCTCTACGAGCCGCTGTGGAACTCCGCCCATATCGACCACGTGCAGATCACCGTGGCCGAGACCGTCGGCCTGGAAGACCGCGTCACCTATTACGACAAGGCCGGCGCGCTGCGCGACATGGTGCAGAACCACATGCTGCAGCTGCTCTGCCTCGTCGCCATGGAGGCGCCGTCATCGATGGACGCCGACGCCGTGCGCGACGAGAAGCTCAAGGTGCTGCGGGCGCTGAAGCGCATCAACGGCAACGAGGCGCCGAAGCACACGGTGCGCGGCCAGTACCGCGCCGGTGCATCGGCCGGCGGGCCGGTGAAAGGCTATGTCGAGGAGCTCGGCAAGGACAGCAACACCGAAACCTTCGTCGCCATCAAGGCCGAGATCGGCACCTGGCGCTGGGCTGGCGTTCCGTTCTACCTCAGGACCGGCAAGCGGCTGGCGACCCGGGTTTCGGAAATCGTCATCGAATTCAAACCGATCCCGCATTCGATCTTCGGTGACAGCGGTGCCGGACCGATCTTCGCCAACCAGCTGGTCATCCGCCTGCAGCCGGACGAAGGCGTCAAGCAGTTCATCATGATCAAGGATCCAGGCCCGGGCGGCATGCGGCTGCGCCAAATCTCGCTCGACATGAGCTTCGCGCAGTCCTTCGACGGCCGCGCGCCCGATGCCTATGAAAGGCTGATCATGGACGTCATCCGCGGCAACCAGACGCTGTTCATGCGCCGCGACGAGGTCGAGGCGGCGTGGAAATGGATCGACCCGATCCAGAATGCCTGGGAAGGCGCCAAGCAGGAAGCACAGGGCTATACGGCAGGCACATGGGGGCCGTCGGCCTCGATAGCGCTGATCGAACGTGACGGGCGGACATGGCACGAGAGCAATTGAACGGCGCCAGCTACAACTGGAACCCTTTCCCCGACCGGCCGCACCTGGCCGCTGCGCTGGCCGGCCGCGTCGCCGATCGGCTGACCAGGGCGATCGGCGAGCGCGGCACCGCAGTGCTGGCCGTCTCCGGCGGCACGACGCCGGCAAAATTCTTTGCCGCCCTTTCGGCGATGCCGATCGCCTGGGACAAGGTGATCGTGACGCTGGTCGACGAGCGTTTCGTGCCGGCCTCCTCGCCGCGCTCCAATGCCGGGCTGGTGGCCGCCAATCTCTTGCAGAACGCCGCCAAGGCGGCGCGCTTCGTGCCGCTCTACCATGAGGCATCGGGCATCGAGGATGCAGCGGCATCCGACGATGCCGCACTGCGCTCCCTGCCGTGGCCGCTCGATGTCGTGGTGCTCGGCATGGGGCCGGACGGCCACACCGCCTCGTTCTTTCCCGATGCCGACGATCTGGCCAAGCTGCTCGACCCAGCCTCGGACAGGATCATCCTGCCGGTCCACGCGGCCAGTGCGGGCGAGCCGCGGCTGACCCTGACGCTGGCGCGCATCATCGATGCCGGCTTCATCGCGCTGCACATAGAGGGCGAGGACAAGCGCACCGCCTTCGACGGCGCGGTCGCGCCCGGGCCGCGAAAGCCGATCCGCGCCGTGCTCGACGCCGCTCCCAGGCCCGTAGAGGTTTTCTGGGCGCCCTGATTTTAGATTTAGTGGTCCCGGCAACGGCGGGAGGATGTTTCCGGGACCTCGCCTGAAAGGACCGACCGCCATGACCGCAAGAAGCGACATCGAAGCCATCACGGAGCGCATCCGCCAACGTTCGAAGGCGGGCCGCGAACGTTATCTCGGCCGTATCGCCGAAGCGTCGAACCAGACCGCCAACCGGTCGGTGCTGTCCTGCGGCAACCTCGCCCACGGCTTTGCGGTGTGCAGCCCCTCGGAAAAGCTGGCGCTCGGCGCCGACAAGGTGCCCAATCTCGGCATCATCACCTCCTACAACGACATGCTGTCGGCGCATCAGCCCTTCGAGACCTTCCCTGCCCTGATCAAGGAGGCCGCGCGCGAAGCCGGCGGCATCGCCCAGGTGGCCGGCGGCGTGCCGGCGATGTGCGATGGCGTCACGCAGGGCCAGCCCGGCATGGAATTGTCGCTGTTTTCGCGCGACGTGATCGCCATGTCGGCGGCGGTCGGCCTGTCGCACAACATGTTCGACGCCGCTGTCTTTCTCGGCGTCTGCGACAAGATCGTACCGGGACTGGTGATCGCGGCGCTGACCTTCGGCCATCTGCCGGCGGTGTTCATCCCGGCCGGACCGATGACGACCGGGCTGCCCAATGACGAGAAGGCCAAGGTCCGCCAGCTCTATGCCGAGGGCAAGGCAGGACGCGCCGAACTGCTGGAAGCCGAGTCCAAGTCCTACCATGGGCCGGGCACCTGCACTTTCTACGGCACGGCGAATTCCAACCAGATGCTGATGGAGATCATGGGCCTGCACACGCCCGGCGCCTCCTTCGTCAATCCCGGCACGCCGTTGCGTGATGCGCTGACCCGCGAGGCGACGAAGCGGGCACTGGCCATCACCGCGCTCGGCAATGCCTATACGCCGGTCGGGCGGATGATCGACGAGCGGTCGATCGTCAACGGCGTCGTCGGCCTGCATGCCACCGGCGGCTCGACCAACCACACCATCCACCTGATTGCCATGGCAGCCGCGGCCGGCATCGCGCTGACCTGGCAGGATATTTCCGACCTGTCGGAAGCAGTGCCGCTTCTGGCCCGCGTCTACCCGAACGGGCTTGCCGACGTGAACCATTTCCATGCCGCCGGCGGGCTCGGCTTCCTGATCCGCGAACTGCTCGACGAAGGCGTCATGCACGAGGATGTGCAGACGGTGTGGGGCGAAGGCCTGCGACCCTATGCGGTCGAGGCAAAGCTCGGCGCCGATGGCTCGGTGGTGCGCGAGGCCTCGCCGCGTGCCAGCGGTGACGAAAAGGTGCTGGCGCCGTTCCACAAGGCGTTCCAGCCGACCGGCGGCCTGAAGGTGCTGGCGGGCAATCTCGGCCACGCCGTCATCAAGACCTCCGCCGTAAAGCCGGAACGGCGCATCATCGAGGCGCCGGCCAAGGTGTTCGACAGCCAACAGGGCCTGAACGACGCGTTCAAGGCCGGCACGCTCACCGGCGATTTCATCGCCGTCATCCGCTTCCAGGGCCCGAAGGCCAACGGCATGCCGGAACTGCACAAACTGACCACAGTGCTCGGCATCCTGCAGGATCGCGGCCAGCGCGTGGCGCTGGTCACCGACGGGCGCATGTCGGGCGCTTCCGGCAAGGTGCCGGCGGCGATCCATGTGACGCCGGAAGCCGTCGAGGACGGGCCGATCGCCCGGATCCATGAAGGCGACATCATCCGTCTCGACGCCGATGCCGGCACGCTGGAAGTGCTGGTGCCGGGGACCGAGTTCGCGTTGCGCCGCACCGCTGAAGCCGATCTCATCGGCAACGAGTTCGGCTTCGGCCGCGAGCTGTTCGCCGGCTTCCGGCAGCTGGTGGGCCGCGCCGACCATGGCGCCAGCGCTTTCGGAACGGCGTGACGTGATCCGTCTCATCCATGAAAAAGGGCGGCTCGTGGCCGCCCTTTTTACATTATCCATGCGATCCTATTGCACCGTCAACTCAGCCCGCTCGCCGGCCTTGACCGTCACAGTGCCTTCCTTCGAGCTGTTGTCCGATTTCTCCGAGACGACGGCGTAGTCACCCACCGGTATCGCCGCCTGATACTTCTGGTCGTATGCGTAGCCAAGCGACTTGCGGTTGCCGTTGATGTCCTTCTTGGTTTCGAAAATCTCAATCTTCGAGGCTCCGGGCGCGGTGATCGCCAGCACGCCGGCATTCATGGCGACCTTCACATCCTGAAATTCGCCGACCTTGACGTTGAACGGCTGCTCGACTACGGCAAGATCGACCGTCGCAATCAACACATAGTCATCAGGCGGCAGATCGAACTTGCTGTCGGGACCATAGGCATAGGTCACCTCCTCCCGGGTTCCGTCGATCTTCTTTTTCGCCTTCACGACCTTGAAGCCGATGCCCGAACCGTCGGCCTTGTCGCCGCCGGCTGTATAATAGGCGTTGGCAACGACATGTCCGACGCCGGCGATGATGTCCTTTTCGACTGTCTTGCCGGCAGCGAGCGGTATCGTCTCGGAAGCCACGCCCTGGCCGATCGTGACCGTCACTTTCTCCTCGCCGGCCGGCAACACGGTCTTGGTGGTCCCATAGTAGGTCGCGGGATTATCGGCACCTGGGTAGTCGATCACGACGGCCGCGCCATCGACAACATCCGCCCCCGCGCTTGGTCGCGGATGAATGATGAGCGTGCCGGCATTCAAGGTGAAGAGCGGCTTGGCGACCTGGCCTGCCTCGATCTTGACCTTCTGCTCCACCTTGGCCTCGCCGTCGCGCGCGACGATGACGTAATCGCCCGGTTCCAGATTGGCTTTGTAGGCGCCATATTCGGTGGTGACGTTGTCGCCACGCGTGCCGTCGGACTTTGCCTTGTAGACTTCCCAGGCATTGCCGTCGGTGACCGGATCACCGCCCTCGGCAAGCACCGCCGTCGGCATGAAATTGAATTCCGGCTTGGCAGGCTCGGGGGCAGGCGCCGGTGCGGGAGCCGGTTCAGGCGCGGGTGCCGGCGCCGGGGCAGCGACGGTTTCGACCAGGGCTTCCTGCAGCGCCTTCTCATCGGAGGCCCGGATGTACTTGCCGCCGGTGTTTTCGGCCAGGCAAGCGATCTGCTTGCCCTCGTCGGCTGTCAATCCGAAGCCGACGACATCGGCGGTGAAATCGACGCCGGATGCCTTGAGTTCCTTGCCCAGTGCACAGGGGTCACCGCCGCAGGTTTCCAACCCATCGGTGATCAGGACGACGGTTGCCTTGTCCTCGGTGTATCTCAGCGCTTCCGCCGCCTGCTTGACGGCCGCCGTCAACGGCGTCTTGCCAAGGAATTTCAAACTGTCGGCGGCATCCGTGATGGCGCTTGCCGAGCCTGCCTGAGGCGGCACGATCAACTGGATGTCGTCGCAGCTGCCTTTTTCGCGATGGCCATAGGCCATGAAGCCGATCTCGTCGTCGGCGGGAACCGATTGAAGCACGGTCCTCAGCGATTCCCTGGCGATTTCGAGCTTGGGCTTGCCGTCGATCTGTGCCCACATCGAGCCGGAAGCGTCGAGAATGATGATGACCTTGTTGGCGGCGAAGCCGACCGTCGTCATGAAAAACAGGAGGATCGCCGCAGCGATGCTCCGCGCAAATACTGCCATCGAAATCTCCTGAGTTAGCCCCCTAATCCGCACAGGGAAGCTATTTGAGGCGGCTTCAGGACACAAGCCCGGCGCGGCCGTCTCACTCAGGCCCCCGGAGCGGAGACAAAGCGTTCGTGCGGCAGGATCGCCCCGGCAGCAGGCGTCTTGAAGCCAGATCGAAGCCCGGCTCAGTAGGTGGTGCGGCGCTCTTCGGAGGGCGGCCGGCCGAACTGCAGCCGGTAGCTCTGGGCGAAATAGGAATGCGAGGTGAAGCCGGTCGCGATCGCCACGTCGAGGATCGGCATGTTGGTCTGGCGCAGCAATTCGCGCGCCCGCTCCAGCCGCAGCCGCATGTAGTAGCGGCCGGGCGTCACGTTGAGGTGGCGCAGGAACAGACGCTCGACCTGGCGCACCGAAAGGCCAGCCGATTTGGCGAGTTGCACCGCCGAAAGCGGCTCATCGAGGTGGTCGGCCATCAGCTCGACGATGCGCCTCAGCTTCTCCGACTTGCCGGTCAGATCGCGCTCCGGCCCGACACGCTGGCGGTCGCCGGCCGAGCGGATGCGCTCGTGCTGGAACTGGTTGGCGACGCCATTGGCGAGGTTCGAGCCGAAATCGCCGCGCACGATCTCCAGCATCAGGTCGATCGAGGTGGTGCCGCCGGCGCAGGTGTAGCGCTTGCGATCGATCTCGAAGACATTGCCGGTGCAGTTGATGTCGGGGAAGCGCTCCATGAAGCCGGCGCGGTTTTCCCAATGGATGGTGCAGCGGTAACCGTCGAGCTGGCCGGCCTCGGCCAGCAGGTAGGACCCGACCGACAGCGCGCCGAGCGCGTTGCCGCGCCGGCCCCAGCTGCGCAACGCCGCCAGAACCTTGCTCTTGCCGGGAAATTCCGTCGTCAGGCCGACCGAAACGAAAAGGATGTCGACCGGCGGCAGGTCGGCGACGGCATAGTCGATCTTGAGCGGCAGGCCGTTGGACGCCATCACCGGATCGCCATCGGCGGACACCGTGGTCCAGCCATAGAAATCGCGGCCGAGCAGACGGTTCGCCGACCGGAAGGTGTCGATCGCCGCGGCCAGCGAGAACATGGAAAACTTGTCGACCAGCAGGAAGGCGAACTGCCGGCCACCTTGAACGGGATCAGTCATGACCGGCCGTTCCGGGGAAATGGTGGGGTTCGGCAAAACTGGCGCTTTCAGGGTCAACCCGGGCTCAGAAGGAGGGCCGCTTCAATCCGGCCGCAAGGTAGGCAGAAGCTAACGTATTGGCCATCAGCATGGCAATGGTCATCGGCCCGACACCGCCGGGCACCGGCGTGATGGCGCCGGCTTGCCCGGCCGCCTCGGCATAGGCGACATCGCCGACGAGGCGCGACTTGCCCTCGCCCTTCTCGGGCGCGGGAATGCGGTTGATGCCGACATCGATGACGGTGGCGCCCGGCTTCACCCAATCCCCCTTGATCATTTCCGGCCGGCCGACGGCGGCGACCAGGATGTCCGCGGTGCGGGCAAGCGCCGGCAGATCCTTGGTGCGGCTGTGGGCGATGGTGACGGTGCAGTTGGCGGCAAGCAGCAGATTGGCCATCGGCTTGCCGACGATGTTGGAGCGGCCGACGACGACGGCGTTGAGGCCGGACAGGTCCTTGCCGCGCACGCGCTCGATCAGAAGCATGGAGCCGGCCGGCGTGCAGGGAACGAAGGCCGTGTCGAGTTCGCCCGTGCCGAGCTTGCCGACATTGATGAAATGGAAGCCGTCGACATCCTTCTGAGGCGCAATCGCCTGGATGATCTTGCCGGCGTCGATATGGGCGGGCAGCGGCAGCTGCACCAGGATGCCGTTGATGGCCGGATCGGCGTTGAGGTCGGCGATGATCTTGAGCAGCGCCTCTTGGGAAGTCTCCGCCGGCAGCGTGTGCTGGAGCGAATGAAAGCCGCATTCCTTGGCGGTGCGCGATTTGGAAGCGACATAGACCTGGCTCGCCGGATCCTCGCCGACGATGACCACGGCCAGACCAGGCTTGGCGTTGCCTTTGGCGACCAGCTCGGCGGTCAACGCCTTGACCGTCCGCACCACATCCTCGGCAACGCTCTTTCCGTCAATCACTTCGGCCATGAACATCCTCAACCCTGTTTCGCGCGACGCCGCTTTCGAGACGCAATGTCCCGGCGACGGCAACATGCAGCGCGGCATTGTCACGAAAATTTCGGCACGCAATCCCGTCAAAGCGCCGTCCCATGCCGTTTACGCGAAAACCGGGATGGTTTTGTTTGGCCTCGGCAACGTATCTTGTGGCTCAGAAGTAGCGGCGGCGGGCGCGGCTCTCGGTGAGTTCGCGGACCGCCTCGCGGAATTCGCGCAGGCTGGCACGAATTTCCTCGATCGGCGCCTGTTCGGCGCCTTCCTCAACCGGCGAAGGCTCCACCGATGGCTGGGGTTGATACGCCGGCGGCGCGGCCTGCGGCGGATACGGCATGTGCCCGGCATTGGGCGCCATGGCCTGGGTATAGGGGTAACCTGCAGGGGGATAGGGCGGCGGAGCCGGATAGATCGGCAATGGCGGCATCAGGGGCGACCGCGACGGCGGCCCCATCGGCTGGGAATAGGAGGCATCGAAGCCTGGCGGCAAAGGCGGCCGCGAATAGACCGACGACCGCGGCATGAAGGCGGAATCCGGGTTCGGGAAGCCTGAGGGCATGGCAGCATCCGCCGGCCGCGCATTGTCGCCAAAGGGGGCGAATTCGCTGTCATCGTCCAGTTCGGCGGATGGCTTGCGGGAGAGAACATTGCGCAATTTCGCCATGATCGCGGCGACACGCCCGGGGCGTCCGGCGGGAGCGGCTTCGGCCTGTGCCAAGGGCGGTGGCGGTGCTGGCGGCGGGGGTGGCACCGGCGGCACGGGCGCTGCCGGCATTGGCGGCGCGGGCGGCGGCGCCGCCCGGAATGCCTGGTCTTCGACAGGCGCCTTGCGGTCGCGGCGCGAGCGCGATGCGGCGGTCTCGCGCAGGCTTTCATAGGCGCCGCGCATGGCACCGAGGCCAATTCCAGAGGCAAGCCCCAGAAGCAGACCGGCAAGGGCCATCACGGCCCGCGACGGACCTTTGGCCTCGAGCGGTGCGAAGGCCTTGGAGATCACATTCATGTTGGCGGTGTTGATATCCTTCTGCTCGCCGGTCTCCTTGGCGCGCAGCAGATATTGTTCGTAGACGGAGCGCTTGGCGGCGGCCTCGCGCTCCAGTTCGCGCATCGACACCAAATCGCTGTTGACGTCGCCGCTGCGCACCTTGAGCTGGGCAAGGCGGGAGGAGAGATCCTGTTCCAACTGGACGGCGCGTTTCAGATCGACCTGCAGCGAGGAAGCGATGCGGCGCAACTCGCCGGCGATGCGGTCGCGCGCCCCGGCAATCTGTGCGTTCAGCGCCTGGAGTTCAGGATGACGCGGACCCAGCCGGATGGCGGCACGGTCCGCCTCCTGCTTGAGCGTTGCATATTGCGAACGCAGATCGCTCATCGTGTTGGAATTGATCTCTTCCGGTAAGGTGCCGGCGAGAACCGAATTCACGTCGATCGAGCGCGCCGAAGCCGCCCTTGCATTGAGCTCCAGCGTGCGGGCGCGGGCGACCGAGAGCTGCTCGTTGAGCTTCAGCATCTCATCGTCGCTGATCAGATGACCCTGTGCGTCGACGAGGTCATGCGACGCTCTGAACTCCTCGACCTTGCGTTCGGCTGCCTCGACGCCCTTGCGCAGTTCATCGAGCCTTGCCGTCAGTTCGTCGGTCGCACGGCCGGCCGTAGCGGACTGGATCTGACCGAAGGTCTGCAGGAACACATCCGTCATCGTGTTGGCGATGAGCGCCGACTTCTCGCCGTTCTGCGTGATCGCGCTGACGGTGATGACGAAAGTCTTGCCGCCACGCTCGACAGACAGGCTTTCGGCCAGATTGCCAACGGCGAGCGCACGCCGGCGGACCTCGTCGGCGCCGCTCGGGCCGTCCTGGTGCGGGAGAATCGAGCGAATGAGAGACCTGATGCCGAGGCCGCCGGCACCCTGGCCGTTGAACTCCGGATCGTTGGCCAGGTTGAGCTTGTCGACGACCTTGTTCAAGACCGTGCCCGAGGTCAGCACCCGGACCTGGTTTTCAACGATGGCGAGCGTGGCGTCGGAAGCGACCACATTCTGGGTAAGGTCCCGGTCGGTGAGCTTGAGGTCGCGCGGGTCAACGATCAGTTCAGCGGTGGCTTCATATTTCTTCGGTGTCGACAGCGCGATCGCGATGCCGAGCCCGGCACCGATCAGGGTGGTGGTGATGATCAGCAGTTTCGACCTGGCAATGCCACGGACGACCTGCATCGGATCGATCAGCGGCTTCCACTGTTGATCGTCCTGGCGGGATCCGGACGTGTCATGCGAGCGAATGCTGCCGGAACGTTCTTCAGCGGATTGCCTTGAATACGGCATGGCCGGCGGAAGATCGCCGGCGTCCTCTTGTGCGCGCCAGACGTCGTCCCCTACAGCCGCTTCCGGCTCTGTCCGGAAGCGCTCTGTTCCGGCGGCAGACGGCGCTGGGTTCGCCTGCACCTCACGCCGTGAACGGGCAAGGCGATGGCGCGTGGCGGCATCCTCGCGCCAAGCAGAATCTGCGCGATCGCCTATCGAGACCAGGGATGCGTCATCCTCACCGCGCATGGCCTGGCCGAGCGCCAGCAATGAACGCTCGCGCCTCCAGTCTTCACGGTTTTCCCTGTCGACCATTATCTTGGAGCTTCACTCTTTGGCCGCTGGGGCAGCGGCGGTCGGCTACTCGTTAAGCCACGCTAAACAAGCATAGGAAACAAAAAGTTAATTTCGGCATGCCGGCATGTAAGCTTTTCATAACCTCAAGTGTCGGAATTTCAGTGCTTTCGGGCCTCAGAACGGCACGTTAAGCTTTCCCGCCTATGGCTTCCCGGCGCATGACCGAAGCTCGCGGCATACCGCAAAGGCGTAGTTTCGCCCGGATCGGCACTTTCGTGGCCGAGCGACGGGGGCTGGTGCGCGATTATTTTTCGGCGATCAGCGGCGCCGGCGGGCGGCTGGTGTTTTCGCTGGCCTATTTCATCGCCCTCGCCAACACTTTGTCGATCTCCGAATTCGGCATGTTCGCCACCGCCTCGGCGGCCGGCGTGATGCTGTCGCGGATCCTGGCCTTCGGTTTCATCTCGGCGCTCTACCGCACCGCCACCATCCGCCCCAATCTGATCGGCACCTTCACAGCCGGCTTCCTGCTGCTCGGCGTCGTTTCGCTGCCGTTCCTGGCGTTGGCCTCGTTCGGGGTCTACCTGATGTTCTTTGCCGGCACCGTGCCGCTGTCGGTGTTTTCGGCGATCGTGTTTGCCGAAGCGCTGTTGTGGCGGCCGGTCGAGGTGGCGCTGATCGTCAACAACGGGCTGGGCAAATTCGGGCGCGCCGCGATCCTGGCGATCCTGGCAACGGCACTGCGGGCGCTTGGCGCGGTGCTGTTCATGGTCTCGGCGCAGCACAGCATCTGGGCGTGGTCGTGGTTTTATATCGGCGCCAACGCCGCCTCGCTGCTTCTGGCTTTCGGCTGGTTCTATCCACGCCAAAGGCTGCGGCTGCGCATCGAGCTTTATCTCAGGCGGCTTGCCGATTCCATTTACGTCGCCGGCGCGGAAGTGCTGTTCTACCTGCAGTCGGAATTCGACAAGCTGCTGGTGCTGGCGATCGGCGGCCCGCATCTGGCCGGCATCTATGCCATCATCATGCGGCTGGTCGACCTGACCGCGATCCCGATCCGCACCTTCTCGATGATGCTGGTGCAACGCATGATGCGCGCGCCGGACCTGTTGTCGCGGCTGGCGGTCAAGAGCGGCATCGAGGGCGGCGTGTTCGTCGTTTCGACGCTGGCGCTGCTGGCGCTCGGCATCGTGCTGCACTTCTTCCCCAACGCCCTCGGCCGGAACGTCTCCGAGGCCGCGCCGCTGGTGGCGCTGGCAATCTGCGTTCCGGGATTGCGCAATCTGGTCGAATACCAGGCGGAGCTGTTGTTCGCGCGCGGCCAGACGGCGGTGCGGGCGCTCAATCTCGGTTTGCTCGCCGCCCTGAAGGCACTGCTTTTGACCTATGTGCTGACCACCATCGCCGACACGTCGAAGCTGGTACTGTCGCTCAACATGGTCTTCCTGATGCTCTATCTCGCTTCGATGCTGCTGACTTATTCGGCGCTGCGCAGGCCGGCGAAGGCGATCTGAATTCAGGTGAGGCCGGCCTGCAAACAGCGGCTCCCTGCGCTTCCGGTGCTTACGTACTGTAGTACGCTCCGCTCCGGTTCTCGGAAGCCACTGTTTTCGGCTCGTCCTAACCTGAATTCCTGCTCAGGCTAACCCAATCCGATCAAGCGGCGGATGCGGCCGATATCGGTGCCGATGAAGGATTGCATGCCGATCGCCACCTGCTCCGGCGCCATGCCGGCAACGAAGCGGCGAAACTCGTCGTCCGATAACGCCTCTCCCGTCCAGTGGACGCGGCAGAATTCCTCCGAACCGTGGAAGTGACCGGCGCCGTCCAGCAGATCGTCGACATAGCGGCCATAGATCATGCATTCGGAGAATCTGCGCGCCGAGCCGACCACCTCGACCCAGGCGCGACCATGGACCTTCTCGATCTGGCCGCACATGGCAAGCACGGTGTCGCGGCGCCAGGCGATCAGCGTCGAGATATAATCGTGGGTCGACGTCCGCGACGGGTCGATGCCGAGCGCGGAACCCGCATTGCGCGACCAGACGCGATGCTCGTCGTGACCGTCATCGGCAAGCACGCCGTCGCGGCGGAACAGCCGCGCCTTGCCGTCGCGCCAGAAGGCGGTGCAGTCGAAGGCCTTCAGGAAGGCGACGTCGGAATCGCAGAAGACCAGAACGTCCTCCCTGGCATGCGCCGCAATGGCGATGCGGCGCAGCTGCTGCACGTGCCAGCCGCGCAGCGGTTGCGTTTTCAGGCTGAACCAGACACGTCGGCGGAACAGGCTGAGCGGATCGTCGAAGGCGCGCAGCCAGCGCGGCAGCACGTCGCGCTCGTCGACAACAGTGCGCCGGCCAGTCTCCAACTGCCGGAAAAGCGCGACGTCGCGGTGTTCGACCAGGATGTAATGGTGCGCGGCGCCGGAGACATGCCGGTCAAGTGTCTCGCACAACAGGCGGCAGCGCTCGAAATCCGGCGCGTAGCTTGCCGTCACCACCGCCGCCGTCGGCGTCTTCGGCAACAGGCCAGGGTCGACGAGAGCGTCTGGAACGAACCTTTTGTTCAACGGAGCTCTCCGGCCGTTTCGGCGCCATGCGACCATCTCTGCTTGACGACCCGCCACAGGAACACCGGATTGCCGACGACGTAGCGGCGCCAGAGCCGGCCCGGCTCGACCGCCAGCCGGAACAGCCATTCCAGGCGCAGGCGGCGCATCCAGAGCGGCGCGCGCGGCACCGAGCCACTCAGGAAATCCAGCAGAGCGCCGACCGCGACCGGCATCGTGCAGTGGCGTTCGTCGATGTGGCGGGCGATCCACAGTTCCTGGCGGGGCACGCCCATTGCGACCAGCAGCATATCGGGCCGCAGCGTCGCGATCCGGCCGATGATCTCCGGCTCCTGCGCGGCGGAGAAATAGCCGTCATGAATGACCACGAAATTGTGCTGCACGGCAAGGGCCGCCAGCTTGACCGACGCCGCCTCGGCGTTGACACGCGTCGCGCCGAGCAGCCCGACGGTCAGCGGCCGCGTCGAGGCCTGCAAGAAGGCCGGCACGAAGTCGGTGCCGTTGAGATTGTCCGGAAAGGGCGCGCCATAGAGGAGCCGTGCGGCGAGATCGACGCCGATGCCGTCCGGCAGGATGAGGAAATCGTCGAGCGCCTCGGCGAAGGCCGGGTCTGAATGGGCGATGTTGGCATTGTGGGCGTTGAGGAAACTGACCTTGGTGAAGCGCCGCTCGGCGATCAGGCGGGTGAGCAGGGCGATGGCATCGTCCCAACGGATGGCGAGCACGGAGATGCCAAGGATCGTCTTCAAGCTGTCGAGCCCGAATGCGGCGCGGGCGGTGTGCATATTCATGCGAACACCTCCTGCCTGACGGCCCCGAGTTTTTCCAAGCCGAGCCGGATGGCGACGTCCAGCGCCTTGACCTGCTGGTGATGGAACGCGCCGCCATCGACGTCCCGGACGCCGGCGGCCGCAGCCTCCAGGGCCCTGGCGAAGCCGGCCGGATCGTCGGTGACGATGCAATTGTCGGGGCGATGGTCGATGCCGCGCAATGAGCGGCTGGTGGCGACCGAGGGCAGGCCGAGTTCGAAGGTCTCGATGGTCTTCAGCTGCACGCCGCTGCCCGCGGTGCTGATCAGCGGGATGACAGCCGCGCCGCACACGAACGCCCTGGCATCCGGGACACGGCCGACAAACTCGACGCCCGGATGCGTCGAGGTGACGCCTGAGGGCATGTGGCCGGCGATGCGGATGCGAAAACCGGGCCGCAGATGCGGCACCACCTTGCCCAGGAACCAGTCCAGGCCGATGCGGTTCGGCTGCCAGGTCCAGGTGCCGATCAACGCAGCGTCGCAGTCGATCCGGCGCGGGCCGTTGCGGGTTGGCGCCTTGGCGCCGGTCACCAGCGGCAGCACCGCCGATCGGTCAGCGGCAGCGACGCCGAGTGCCGCCCGGTCTTCCTCGGCCAGCGTGAAGACAAAGCGCGCGCGGCGGCAGAGACGCTCTTCCACGACCTTGAGCAGCCTTGCCTCGCGGCGGAACAGCAGGCGCTGGAAGGGGCCGCCGGCAGCAGCCGCGTTCTCCCGCGCCGAGAGATGCTCGACATTGTGGGCGACGAAGACAGAAGGCTTGTCTTCGAAGAGCTTTTCGAAGGCGCCGGCGAACTGGACGGAATTCAGCACATAGCCATCGAACGGCCCGGCCCGCTCGAGAGCGGCCTGCACTTCGCGCTCGGACACCGCACGCAGCTTGACCGAGGCGAAGGTGAGGCCCGACAGCATGGCCTTGCCGACCCAGGCGAGCTTTTGCAGCGCTGAGGCGCTTTCCGTGCGCACGTCGATCGCACCCAGCACCACGGTGTTTTCCGAATCGGCCGCGGCCTTCCCGGGCCAGGTGAAACCGATGACCGTGACGCGCGCGCCGGCGCGCCGCAACGCAGCGATGATCGCAGCATTGGCGATCTCGTAGCCCGAGGCGAGAGCGCCGTCGGGCACGATCGATGTAACGAACAGCAGATGCATCTCACCTATCCTGTGGTGTAGCCGGTAGCAAAACGCGGTGAACCCTTGATTAAGCGAGCACAATCAACGGCCGAACGCCCCTGCCCGACGGGCCTCTCCGTGCAAGGTGATTAACGAAACCTTATCACCGTGGTGCTACCAGAACGCGACTCACCATGTGGTTGGACACGGATGATCCCTTTGCCATCGGATGGTTCGGTATCGATCGCTGGACGGTCTCCCCGGCTTAACGTGGAGGCTGTCGAAGCGGTCGTCACCTTGCCTACCTTCAAGCGGCCCGAACAGGTGCTGGAAACGCTGGCTTCGCTGCGCGCGCAGCGGACCGGCAGGCGCTTTGCCGTCATCGTCATGGAGAACGAAGCCGAGGCGCGGGAAGGCGCCAAGGCGGTGCTGCCGCTGGTCGAGCGCGGCGAGATGCCGGGCATGGTCATCATCGCGCATGAGCGCGGCAATTGCAGCGCCTACAATGCCGGCTGGCAGACGGCGATCCTGCACTTTCCGAACTTCAGGCATCTGCTGGTCATCGACGATGACGAGATCGCCGATCCGCACTGGCTGGAACGCATGTGCACGGCTGCCGAGACGCTCGGCGCCGATATTGTCGGCGGCCCGCAAGTGCCTGTCTTCGCAGACGCTGCCCATGCGAGATGGGCCGAGCATCCGGTGTTCGCGCCGCCCTACCGCGAGACGGGACGCGTGCCGGCGCTCTATTCGTCCGGCAATCTTCTGGTCGGGCGCAACGTGCTGATCGCCATGGGGCCGCCCTTCCTCGATCTCAGATTCAACTTTATGGGCGGCGGCGATTCCGACTTTCTCAGCCGGGCGGCGCAGAAGGGCTTTGTGCTCGGCTGGTGTGCCGAGGCCAAGGTTCGCGAGACCGTCCCGGCGCGGCGCGTCGAGGCCAACTGGGTCCGGGCCCGCAGCCTACGCAACGGCGTGATCTCGACGCTGGTCGAGAAGAAGAAGCGCGCCGGCACGCCGCTGGCCGGCGCCAAGGTGTTGGCGAAAAGCCTGGCGCTGCTGGCCGCTTCGCCGTTTCGCGGCCTGATCCGGCTGGCGCGCACAGGATCGCCGGCGATCGCCATCTACCCCGTCCATGTGGCGCTCGGCCGCGTGCTGGCCGAATTCGGATATGCCAATGAGCAGTATCGCCAGCCCGAGAAAAACTGAGCGCGCGCCGCTCAGCGACGCGTTCACGCGCGACGGCGTGGCGACGGCCATCGCCGCACTTCTGTTCACCGTCATCATGGTGTCCTTCCGCCCGTTCCAGCCCGCAGGCGCCGAACTCACCGGCGACGGCGGCGACATCGTCAACCAGCTCGGCTTCGGTTCGCTCGGCGCCGTTTCGATCTTCTCGCTGATGGCCTTTGCCGATCCGCGCATCGTGCGCTCGCTGTTCAGCCTGTCCTGGGTGCTGATGCTGGGTTTCTTCTTCCTGTCGGTGGTGCTGGCGACCGACCCGCCCTCGGCGATGCGCGCCGCGTCCTTCACCATGATCGGCATCTTGACCATGGCAACGATCCTGGCCCTGCCGCGTGACGCCGAGTCCTTCTCGAAAGTCATCATCTTCACCGCCGTGGTGGTGATGGGCCTTTCCTATGTCGGCCTGATCGTCTTTCCGCTCGAAGCGCTGCACACGGCCGATTCCCAGGAGCCCGAACATGCGGGCCTGTGGCGCGGCGTGTTCACCCACAAGAACATCGCCGGCCCGATCATGGCCTGCTTCAGTTTCGCCGGCCTCTACCTCTATCGGCGCGGGCAACGCTGGTGGGGCGCGGGAATCTTCTGCGCGGCGATGATCTTCATGCTGCACACAGGCTCCAAGACCACCGCCGGCCTGGTGCCGTTCTCGATCCTGATCGTCGTTCTGCCGAGCCTGATGGGCATGCGGCTCGGCACGCCGATCCTGTTTACACTGGCGATCATCGCCACCGCGGTCGGCACGCTGGGCATCGTCTTCCTGCCGCCGGTGAAGCATCTGGCGGCGATCTATTTTCCCGACATGACCTATACCGGCCGCACGACGCTGTGGGAGTTCGCCGGCTCGATGCTGGCGAAGAAACCATGGACCGGCTACGGCTATGAGAGTTTCTGGGGCACGCCGCTGCTGCTCAACCAGGACCAGCCCTTCGACCGGCCGTGGGACATCCGGACCATCGTGCACGGCCATGACGGCTATCTCGACATCGCCGTGCTAATGGGCATTCCCGCCCTGTGCGTGGCGGTCTACACCTTCCTCATCGCGCCGCTGCGCGACTACATGCGCATTCCGCTGCGCAAGGAAAATATCTATCTCGGCGACTTCTTCATGATGGTGGTGCTGTTCACCGCGCTCAACGCTTTCCTCGAAAGCTTCTTCTTCCATCGCGGCGACCCGGTCTGGCTGTTCTTCGTGCTCGGCGTGCTTGGCCTGAGGCAAGTGTCGCTGCGGCCGATCCCGGTGCGTGGCTGCCGCCCGGCCTGACAGGGGCTTCCCCAGGGAACCGTGAGCGTCTATGTCAAAGCCTTCCTTCGGAGGGCTTTCGATGACGATCAGGCTTGTTCTCGCCGGCTGTGGCAATATGGGTTACGCCATGCTTTCGGGCTGGCTGAAATCCGGCAAGCTCGCGCCCTCGGCGGTTTTCGTGGTCGAGCCCAATGCGGAGTTGCGCCAGCGCGCTGCGACGCTCGGCTGCGCCACATCAGCGGATGCCAATGAGATTCCAGCCGATGCGGTGCCCGATCTCGTCGTCATCGCGGTAAAACCCCAGGTGATCCGCGACGTCACCGCCGCCTACAAGCGTTTTGGCGACGGGCGGACCACATTCGTCAGCATCGCCGCCGGCACGCCGCTCGCCACCTTCGAGGACATCCTCGGCGGCCGCGCGCCTGTCGTGCGCTGCATGCCCAATACGCCGGCTTCCATCGGCAAGGGCATGATGGTGGTGTTTTCCAACCCGCTCGTCTCCGATGATACCAAGCGCTTTGTCGCCGACCTGCTGTCGGCCAGCGGCGAAGTGACCACCATCGACGACGAGGGCCTGATGGATGCGGTGACCGCCGTGTCGGGATCGGGGCCGGCCTATATTTTCCACTTCATCGAAGCGCTGACCGTGGCCGCCGAGAAGGCGGGGCTGCCTAGTGCAACCGCCAGGCTGCTCGCCATGCAGACGGTCTATGGGGCCGCCTCGCTTGCCGCCGAAAGCCAAGAGGAACCGGGCGTGCTGCGCCAGCAGGTGACCAGCCCCAATGGCACGACGGCAGCGGCGCTTGGCGTGCTGATGGGCGAGGATCGGCTGACCAAGCTGCTGACACAGGCAGTCGAGGCGGCTCGGCTGCGGTCGATCGAACTGGGGAAATAGAGCGGATGTCCGGCTAAGCGAGATCCGTATGTGAGAAGTCGTTGCCTTTGTAGAGCAAAACTGAGCCGTGGCCCTTCGCGCAAGCATAGGACAAGCAATCGGCAAGGTTGACCTGCGCGGGGTGCCCACGTCCCTTTCCGTAGTCTGAAAACGCTTGGATGGCGAGTTTGGCATCGCCGGCGCCGATCGGCACGATTTCGATTTCGGCTTCGCGCAGAAACGCGTCTATCGCCGTTTCCGCAACCAGCGGCTCGATAGCAAGCATGGTGGAAACCCACATCGCTGCTTCAAGCACGACCAGCGCGGAAGTAACCTTGCGTGGTGCTGCGGCGATCCTGTTACTCCATTCGCCGGCATCCGCTTCTGCCGAAAGAATTGCGACGACCACGGAGGTGTCGACGAACATCAGGGATGTCCCCACATGTCGTCGATCTCATCCTGGCTCACAGGCCGGCCGCCGCGGCCGGCTTTGGTCTTAAGGTCATCCGCGATCGCAGCCAGCCGCTTCGCCAGGGGAATGCGTCCGCTTTCCCGTTCCAGTTCCGACTCAAGCGCTTCGATAACCGCTTCGGTCATTGAAATCTTGCGTTTGGCAGCGAGTCGCTGTGCCAGTTCACGCGCACGCGGGTCTCTGATCTGGAGGTTCATTAGTCGATCCTCGGCGACATTTGCCACTACAAGATAGTGCACTGTCATGACGGCGACACAGCGACCTATTTTCCGTACAGCATCTCGTCCTGCAGCCGGCGCAAGGCGAACAGCTTCGTCATCGGGTCGGGCGCGGCGTTGTCGGCGGTCAGCAGTTCGCCCTTCCTGACCGGTTTCAGCACCTTGCCGCCCTCGAGCAGGCCGACCGGTACGGCGCGTTGGGCTCGGGCTTCGCCGACGGTCATGGTCCAGGAACGGTAGCAGGTCTCGCCGATGGCGTCGAAGGTCTCGCCGGCTGCCAAGTCCCGCTTGGCGACCGCGCAGACCTCGGCGACCGGCCTTGGCAGTGGCACCATATCGGGCTTGCCGAAAAGCACGATACGGGCGGCGGTCAGCGGCACTTCCAGTGATGTCAGATGATAGGGTCGGAACAGGCTGTAATAGGGACCGTGGCCGATATGCAGATCGTCCATGCGCTCGATGATGCGCGGATGCGTCGCCTCGACGATGACGAAGACACCGGGCGCCACACCCTTGCCGATGGTGTAGTCGACGACGCCTTTTTTCAACAACAGCCCGCCATCCTCGCGCGGGATCAGCACCTTGACGAGATCGTCGCGGTCGGCCTTCGGGCCATGCATGCCGGGCACATCGGGCACGAGGCCGGTGGCGTTGGCGATGGCGCACATCTCGACCATGGTTTTCGAACCGTCGACGAACTCGACCAGCATGCGCGGGTTCATGTTGCGGCGGATCGCTTCCTCGCGATAGTCGTCGGGCATGGCGTCGTGGTTGAGCGGGTTGTTCTTGCCCTTGCCCGCCGAGACGATGGTCAGGCCGAGGGCGGAGGCGAACTCGATCAATTCCATGCAGCTCGACGGCTCGTCGCCGGCGCCGACCGAATAGACGACGCCAAGCCGGTCGGCCTGCTGCTTCAGATAGCAGCCGATGGTGACGTCGGCCTCGACATTCATCATCACCAGATGCTTGCCATGCTCCATCGCCATCAGGTCGAAATCGGCGGCGACGCCGGGTTTTCCCGTGGCGTCGATGACGACGTCGATCAGCGGATTGGTGACCAGCATCTCGTTGGAGGTGACGGCGATCTTTCCTGCCTCGATGGCCGCGGTGACTTTCGATGCCGCGTCTGCCTCGACTGCCATCGCCTCGTCGCCATAGGCGATGCGGATGGCGTCACGCGCGGTGTGCGGGCGCCGCGTCGAGACGGCGCAGACCGAAATGCCCGGCATCAGCATGCCTTGCGTGACGAGGTCGGTGCCCATCTCGCCCGAACCGATAACACCGATGCGCACCGGACGACCCTCGGCGGCGCGGCTGGCGAGATCGCGGGCAAGCCCGGTCAAGGCGACATTGGTCATGCGTGAGATGTCCATGGTTCTTGATTTTGGATGCGGCAATAGCAGGGAACCACCCGCTTTTGCCAACGAAACCGTTCTAACCTGGCTTCAGACCACCCTGACGTAGCTCGTCATGCCCGATTTCTGGTGCTCGATGATGTGACAGTGCAGCAGCCAGTCGCCGGGATTGTCGGCGACGAAGCCGAGCTGAACCTTCTCGTTGGGCTGGATAAGATAGGTGTCCGAAATCACCGGCTGCACCGGCCGCGTCGAGGACGACAGCACCTTGAAGCTCATGCCGTGCAGATGCATCGGGTGCGATTGCGGCGTCAGGTTCTCCATGTCGATGACATAGCTTTTGCCGAGCTTCAATTCGGCCAGCGGCGCGGTCGGATCGGATGTATCGCCTGGCCACGGCACCTTGTTGATGGCCCAGAAACTGTAGCCGAGCGAACCGCAGATGCCGTCGCTCGGGACGTTTTCCGCCGTGGCGCTGAGCGCCAGCGAAATATGCTGGGCGGCGGCGAGATCCACCTCCGCCACCGGATTGACCTCCAGCGGTGCAACATCGCGAACATCCCGCTTGAGCGAACTGCCCGTCGCGCGCACGGTCGCCAGGATTTTGGGCTTGGTGCCCCTGACATCGCGCAGGCTCACCACCGCGCCCTCCTGATCGGGCATGCGGATGGCGAGCTCCATGCGCTGCCCCGGCCCAAGCAGCAAGGCATCGGGCGAAAAACGCTCAGGTACCGGATTGCCGTCCAGCGCCATCACGATCGCCTCGGCGCCGTCGACGCGAAAGGCATAGATGCGCGTGACATCGGTGATGGCGACACGCAGCCGCACCAGGCCTCCGGCCGGCGCGTCATAGTGCGGCTGGTCGAGCCAGTTGGCGGTGCGCACCGTGCCGTAAGTACCGGTTTTCGCGGCATCGCGCGGCCGGAACTGGTCGATGAACTGGCCGTCGTCGCCAAGACGCCAGTCGCGCAGATTGAGGACGAATTCGGCGTCGAATTTCGGATCGTTCGGGTTTTCGACAACGATCACGCCGGTCAGGCCGTGGCCCATCTGCTCCAGCGTATTGCAATGCGGGTGATACCAGAAGGTGCCGGCGTCGGGCGGCGTGAAGGCGTAGTCGAAATGATCGCCGGTGTAGACGTAAGGCTGCACCAGGAAGGGCACGCCATCCATCTTGTTGGGCAGGCGAATGCCGTGCCAGTGGATGGTCGTGGGATCATCGATGGCGTTGACCAGACGCGCCGCGAAGGGTTCGCCCTTCCTCATCCTCAGCACCGGCGGCATTCCGGCATCGCCATAGGTCAGCACATTGTTGGTCGGGCCGATATCCATCAGCCTGGCCTGGATCTTGGTCGTCTGCAGCACCACCGGTTCCGGGCTCGCAGCGGCGAGGCTGCCAAGCCTGCCGATGGCCGAAAGCCCCACTCCGGTTGCGCCAGCGATGGCGGCCGTTTTCAAGAGCCCGCGGCGTGTCCATCCGGTCATTCAGCGCTCCAACTGCAAAGCCTGGGATTTATCGTCGCCTTGGATCACAGGCGAGCCACCAGTGCAAATGCCGATATTGGCACACCGCGTCTCGCCAATGCCATGGCGACGAGATGGCATCCGCTCGGGAGCGTTCGCCCCCTATTTGAAACTGGCGATGGGCAGGAATTTCACCGCGGAGCCGGTGAAGCGGCGGTGATCCGACGTCTGTCCCCGTGGCTGAAATCCGTCGAGATAGACCTGCTCCGGCGCCGTGCGGATGAAATTGGCTGCAATGATGGGCGCTGCTGCCGCGCCGGTTCCTCCGGGGATGCCGCGTCCCGCCACGGGCGCAATCACGGCGGTGGCCTCGGTATCGAGGCGTGGTTGGACACGATCGGCCTTGGGGCTGGTCCTGACACGATCCTCGGGTTTCGGTGCCGGGACGGCAACCTGCTGAGCGGCCGATCCATCAAGGACGGTATCGGGGTGGTGCATGGCCAGCAATGCAGCGACGGCATCGGCGGATTTGACCGCTTCCGGCTGACGCATGGCGCTTGCCTCATTCCGCGGCCGCCTTGTCGGCAACGGGATGTTGAGCGCCACCATGTCCGGCGCAGCGCTCGCGGCAGCGGCATCCGTCTTGCCCAAGGGCATTTCGGCATTGGCCACCACCGGCTTGGGCGCGGAGAGTTCGGCCCGCGCCGTGGACGCGCTGGCCATCGCCAACGTTGCGTTTTGCGGGGTCGCAATGCTGGCCGTGGCGACGGCGCGCGGGGCGAAGGCGGGCAACGGCACCGCGCTGGGCGCCATGGCCATGACGATCGCTTCCGGCGACTTGCCCTTCTGCTCGACGAGCGGTTCTTCGGCCGCACCGGCGGAAGCCATCTGGATGTCCGCCCGCTGGGCCTCCTGCGGCGGCACGGTGGCGATGCCTTGCCCCGCGGTCTTGGGTTCAACGGACTTGGCCGGTTTGCGTGGCGCGGGCGCTGCTTCGGCGATATCCTCGGACTCGTCGGCGCCGCGCCCGCCCAGAAGCGTCGCCAGCAGGCCGCGCGACTTGCGCTGGCCGCCGTCGGCGCTTGCCAGTTCGATGTTGGGCGTGCCGGCGGCCTTGCGCGATTTGTAGGCGGCAAGCGCCTGGTCGTAGCCGGGCAGCGGCCTGCCGTCGCTCGGCACATGCAGTGTGTTGCCGTTCGGGAAGACCCTGGCAAGTTCCTGGCGGCTGATGCCCGGCCAATGCCGCACATTGCCGACATCCATGTGAATGAAAGGCGAACCGGAGGTCGGATAATAACCGACGCCGCCGCCCTGCATCCTGAGGCCGATGTCGCGCAGCTTTTTCAGCGGCACATCCGGCAGGAAGAAATCCATGGCGCGGCCGACCATGTGCTGGCTTTCCCGGGCCACGCCCTTAGAGCGGCTGCGCAGCATGGCGTTGGTCGCCGGCGAGCGATAGGCGCTGACGACATGGATATAGCCGGCCGAGCCGCTGGCACGATAAGCCTGCCAGACGAGGTCGAGCAGGCGCGGATCCATCCTGGTCGGCTCGTTGCGGCGCCAGTCGCGCAGCATGAAACTGATCTTCTTCAATCCCGCCTGATCGTAGCGCCCGTTGCGCTTGAACACGATCTCCGCCTTCTCGCCGGTATGCAGATGCTGGATCTTCAAGGCGCGCGTCTCGGCGAACGCACCGGTGACGCACAGGCAAAGCAACGCGACGGCAATGGCCGGCAACCATGTCCAACGATGGGAGGCGCCGGACGCGTTCTGTTCGCTTTCAGTCACGTTCATGCCTTGCACATTGTTCTTGTTTCGGGCGATTTGACGACTTCGCCGCAAGCGGCCTTCTTTCGAACAGGCCCCACCAGGCACGCGGGCATCCGTCCTCGTCCTGTCGATGAACAGCATCTTGGTTAACGAATCGTGTTCGCGCCAGGACCGAACCTTCCCTGCCCCGGAATGACTTCAACTGACCGCTTCAGCGGAACAGATATTTCGAGACTTCCGGATTGCCGCGCCGCCACATGACATTGTCCAGGAAGTAGTGGTGCACGTTGATGAAGATCCAGGCGATGAAGAGGAAGAGCGACGAGCCGAATACGGCCTTGTCGTAGGGAACCAGGTCGGTCAACGCCATCGGCACCAGCCAGAAACCGAGCGCTCCGAGGATTGCACCGACCAGGATGAAGGCCAGCACGCGCAGCCTGTAGCGTGGTCCGAGAATGGCGAAGACCTTCAACGGCGCCTTCTCGACGGCATCCGCGCGGTCGCGCTCGACATTGGTCTGGTAGCGCCAGACCACGGCCAGATACTGCAACGAATGCATCGCCGGCACGACAAGCAGCCAGAGCGGGTTCAGCGTCACGAACAGGATCCAGGCATAGAGGGACACGACGTAGGCGACGACGCCGTTATAGGGCAGCGCGCCACCATGTTTGCGCCAGCGGTTGATGAACATCACGGCGGTTGCCGCCGAGGAGGCGGCGGCGATCGACATGGCGATGGTGATGAGCCATGGCGGCACCGCGAAGGTGTAATAGTCCAGACCCCAGAACTGCCTTTGGGTGATCACCACATTCGTCTGAAGCCAGGCGAACAGCCAGACGGCGTAGCCGTTGAACAGCAACACCTTCTTGTCCTGATCACTGAAGAATTTGCGCTTCAGCACCGCATCCACCATCAGCATGCCGTAACCCTGCTTGACGTAATGCCAGCCGACGAAAAAGCCCATCGCGTTCGTCGCGTTGCCGAGCAGGCGGGCGTTGCCCGTCAGCGCGCCAAAGGCAAAGAAGGCAATCATCGCCAGCGGAACGACAATGCCCGCGAGAATATAGCGGATCTGAAGGCTCCGGCCGTAACCCTGACCGCGCACCTTGCGCGCGAAATTGCGATAGAAGATCTGGTACGAATGACCGAAATGCGGCTGGTTTATGAGGTGCGAGAGCAAGAACATCGTCAGCGTCACGCTGGCTTCATACCGCAGCGGCAGGAAATACAGGACCGGCAGGATGAGAAGCGCGCTGCCGCCAAGCATGAAGAAGTCGATGAACGGCCCAAAGAGATATTTTTGCGGGGCGACCGCGACTGAAGCCGGGGTATCCGCCGAAAGGTGAAGTGCCATGATGCCTCCTCCCCCTGTGGTGGTCTATTTAGCCATCGACCTGGTTGCTCGGCAAGATGCTCAGTCCCGAACAAGGGAGGTAATGCATGCCAGACTCCTCACGCGGCGCGGCGAATACAGCAAAGCGGACTGCGAGGTTCAGTTAAGCTGATCCAATATTCCAGAGCTGCTAGCCAGCACCACACTTTCGTAAATCTGCAAGGCTACGGTGCAGATCGCGGCCAGCGAGATCGGCACCCCAAACGGCACAACGCCCTTGCGATCCATATGCTGGACGTAGAGCCGAAACACGCCTTCAGGCAGCATGAATGGGGCTTTCACCACCAACACGGTGATAACGGCAAAGACCAGCAACAGCATGGAAAACGGCAAAAGGCCGCTCCCGCCGATCAGAAAAGGCACGACCGCCATCAGCTTGACATCGCCGGCGCCAACCTTGCGCAGTGCCCAAAACGGGAAGAGTGCGACAAACAACAGAAGACCGGCCATGGCGCTCAGCCCCATGTCCCACCACGATCCGGACCGGAGCAGCAGCAGCAACAGCGATCCCGCCCCAAGGCAGAGCAGCAGCAGCACATCACGATTGGCTATCTTCTGGGTGGTGAAGTCGAACCACGCAATCCATCCGAGGAGGGGGATCGCGAGCGCCTTCAGCAACAGCCCTTCGACAAGCAACATACTAGCGCTCGATGTTCTGCACGCTGGACGACAAAAGCTTCAGATTGTTGGCGACGGTCGGGTCGTTGGGCGCCAGTTCATAGGCCTTGAGGAAATTCGAGCGTGCATCCTGCAGCTTGCCGCGCAGCAGATAGGAGTAGCCGACATTGTTGTAATATTCGGGCGAAGCACCGACCAGCTTGAAGGCCCTGGCATAGGCCCGGTCGGACAGGTCGAAGCGGTGGATCCGATCTGTGCAGGCGGCCAGCCCCATCCAGGCGTTACCATCATTGGGCGCCAGTTGCGTCGCCTTGAAGAACAGCGCGCCGGCATTGCCGTAATTTTCCGCGCGGAACTGGTTCTTGGCTTCGGCGACGGCCTGGTCCGAGGCGTAATATTCGACGTTGCCGACCGTCTTCAGCCCATCGAAGGCATCGCCGAAAGACGTCACGTCGCCTTTCGACGGCTCGTTGGTGCGGACGACACCGTCGGTGGCATCCGTCTGGCAGCCAGCAAGCAAAACCGTCAACAGGCAGAACGCCGCCGCGATAGCCCTCTTCATACAGATTCCCCCAAGGCTCTCGGACCTCATATTAGAATCAGATCATACATGCAATTAGAAGATAATGCCCCTCATACGGATGATCACCGGTAACATGATAACCATCATAACCACAGGGAAAATACAAAGCCCCAACGGAATCATCATCTTTACCGGTAGAGAATTGGCACGCTCCTCGGCGCTCAGAATTCTCTGGGCACGCATCTCGGCGCTATAAACACGCAAGGCATCGGTGAGACTGGTGCCGAGTTCTTCCGATTGACGGAACAGGACAGCCAATGCCCGCGCCTCCTCAAGTCCGATGCGATCGGAGAGTTCGCGCAGCGCTTCCCGCAACGGCTTGCCAGCACGCAACTGCAAGTTCATGATCGACAGCTGTATTCCCAGCCACTTGTGGGTAGCGGCCATTTCATGGCTGACGCGTTCGACTGCCCCCTCCAGGCTCATGCCGGCATCGGCGCAGGTGATCATCATGTCCATGAAGTCGGGGAATGCCCGACGATAGATTTGTTTCTGGCTGTTCTCGAAGCGGTCGAGCAGAATGGAGGGAATTATCATGCAGGCGAGGCCGAACAGGGCAGAACCGGCAAGGGTGATGAAACCCGGCAGGTTCGGCGGCAGAACCCGCGACAGGATCGCATACATTGCCAGAAAACCGATGCAGACTGCGACAAGGCGGGACAGCGTATAAATCAGCGGTGCGCTTGATTGATAAAAGCCGGCGCGAAACAGCTTCGCTTCCAAGGCGTTTGGCTCTTCCCGTTCCTTCTCAATCGACTTGAAGTAGGCATCGACCGGCCCTTGCGCCGCAAGCTTGGCAAGCTGGTCTTGTCCGAGCATCGATCGGCGGTCTGTAATTCCTTCGCCCACCAGGCTCTGCGCGACGAGCTTTCGTGTCTGCAGCGCCGGCAAGAAGACAAGCGCACCGAACAGGAAGAAGGACACCGCCGCCACAAAGACGGCAATGGACACCAAGAAGCCCAGGTCCTGAATGTTCGAAAACAATTTCTTCGTCGCTCCCAGTCAAAAATCGAAAGTAACCATCCGGTACATGATGAAGTCGCCAAGCAGCGCCCACAACCCAAAAAGCAGAAATATCGGGAAGACGAGCGGGTTGCCCCAGACGGCGCCGTAATAGGCCGGGGCAAGGATTTGAAGTGTGAAGAACATCACAATAGGAAACAAGGAAATGATCCACGCGGAGACGCGACCTTCAGCCGAAAGCGCCCTGATTTTCATTCGCAATTTCTGCCGTTCACGCAGAACCGAGGAAAGATTGGACAGAATTTCGGTCAAATTGCCGCCCGTCTTGGCCTGGATCGACAGCGATACCGACAGCAACAGAAGGCCCTCGAAGCCTACACGCTGCGAAAGCTTTCGCACGGCCTGCTCGATGCTGAGGCCAAAGGTGATCTCATCGGAAACGATGCCGAACTCGGTGCCGAGGGGATCGGGCATCTCGCGCGCGACCAGAGCGATCGCGACGGAAGTCGGGTGTCCGGCGCGCAGCGAACGAATGATCATGTCGAGCGCATCCGGCAGCTGTTTGGCAAATTTCCGGATCCGTTTGTTGCGGGCTCGCCGGAGGACAAGAAGCGGCAGGACAAGCCCTAGGACCAGAAAAGTAAGAAGCGACGCCAAAGTAGAAAAATTGAAGAATAGCAGCAGCAACGCCATCGCCAGCCCTGCAAGCAGGAATGTCGCGGCGAAGGTCAACGGATTTCCAGTAATGCCGGATTGCGTATAGAGCCTGTTCAACCAGACCATTCCAAAAAGAAAGTCGCCAGAGTCGGTGAGACCACGCTCCCGCAGCAATCCCTGCAACGTCTGTTCGGCCGGAACTTCGCCAGCGAGTCGCTTCAATCGGCGATTGACTGCTAGAGATCGAGAGCGGCGGCCGGCAACAGAAAGATAGAGAGCTTCGCCTGCCAGAATGACCGAGGCTGCCGCCAGCATGTAGATGAAGTACAGCAGAGCTTGACCGGTCGGCATCAGAGGGCAACCTGCGGGTTGAAGGCGTCCTTGGCAAAATGATGGCCAAGCGTCGCGGCCTCCGGAGCGAAGCGCGGACGAACGCCGGTTGCGCGAAAATCTCCGATGACTTTGCCTTCGGCTGTGACCTCACGGCGGACGAAATGATAGATCTCCTGGAGTTGCACGACATTGCCCTCCATGCCGGTCAGTTCCGATATGGAGGTGACACGCCGGCCGCCGTCCGAAAGACGCTGCGTCTGGACGATAATGTCGATGGCGGAGGCAATCTGCGCCCGGATCGAGTCGTGCGTCATCGGCATGCCGGCCATGCCGACCATCTGTTCGAGCCGCGAGATCGCATCGCGCGGCGTGTTGGCATGGATGGTGGTCATCGAGCCTTCATGGCCGGTGTTCATCGCCTGCAGCATGTCGAAGGCCTCCTCGCCGCGCACCTCGCCGACGATGATGCGGTCCGGCCGCATGCGCAACGCGTTCTTCAGCAATTCGCGCTGGCGCACCTCGCCCTTGCCCTCGACATTGGGCGGGCGCGTCTCCAGCCGGCCGACATGCGGCTGCTGCAATTGCAGTTCGGCCGCATCCTCGATGGTGATCAGTCGTTCCTTCGAGGGTATGTAGCTCGACAATGCATTGAGCAAAGTGGTCTTGCCGCTGCCGGTGCCGCCTGAAACCAGGATCGATTTGCGCGCCTGCACGGCGATGCGCAGCAGTTCGATCATCGGCGGCCGGATCGAATTGAATGCCATCAAACGCTCGAGCGAATAGGGATTCTTGGAGAATTTGCGGATCGAGACCAGCGGGCCGTCAACCGAGATCGGCCGCACCGCGATGTTGACACGCGAGCCGTCATCGAGGCGAGCATCGACCATGGGTGACGATTCATCGACACGCCTGCCGATCGCCGAAACGATCTTGTTGATGACGCGCAGCAGATGCGCCTCGTCGCGGAAACGAATCGCCGTCTCTTCGATCATGCCCCGCCGCTCTATGAAGACGCGCCTGTGGGTGTTGATCATAATGTCGGTAATCGAATCGTCCTTGAGCAGCGGTTCGATCGGCCCGAGACCCAGCATCTCGTCGGCGGTGTCGCTGGTCAGTTGGTCGAGTTCGCGCGCGTTGAGCGGAACCGTGCGGCCGCGCACGAACTCCCGCACGATGGGGCGGATCTCATTGAGGATCTCATCCTTGGAAGCATTTTCAAGGGCGGTCAGATTGAACCGATCGATCAAATGGCGATGAAGCTCGACCTTGAGCGTCAGAAAATCATTGCCATGCGATTCAATATCAGCGGCTGGCGAAAGAGCCGGCGCAACAGGCTGCACCGCCAGCTGCTCGGTCTTTGACACTGCCTGCTGTTCGCTCGCCCCCTTGATGAATCGCCCCAGCATAATCCCCTATGCTCCCCTTCGACGCTTATTAGTCGAAACTAAACATTAACCACGTGCGGCACAAGCGCCCGAACGCGGGCGCGCACGCAATACTTTCAACATAGTTAAGGACCTCCGCCGGGAAATATCGTTCTTATTTCGGCCTCCGCGCCACTCAAATATCATGGCGACTTAAAGCTGCGGGGTATTCCGCAACCCCTGCGTGCTCAGGTCACCCGGCCACCCGGCAGTCTTCCCCTAACCCCTTAGATATAAAGGAATATGCCATCCAGCTAAAGTATCTGTGGCTTAATTAGCCCAGCGACATAATTGTGAACGAATGGTTAAGAGCGCTTGAAAAATTAGACGAATCAAGCTGTTGCTGGAATTTAACGTCACCCGGAACTCCAGAGTTGATGTATTGGAAAGTTAAGGAACCATTAATCCCGTTTGACTCCGCAAATTCTCGAGACCTAGGATCGAGATGACGGGGGATGCTTGGGTATGGGGTTCATCCTTGGCTCTGTCTCGTCGGGTTCAAACCTCCAAAAGGGAGAAATTGACATGAAGAAGCTCATGACGATGACCCGGCAGTTCCGCGACGATGAAAACGGCGCTGCCATGGTCGAATATTCCATCCTTATCGGCATTATCGCCGTTGCATCGATCCTTACTGTCATCGCGATCGGCCAATGGGTGAACGCCCGGTTCTCCGCCCTCTGCACCGCCCTCGACAATGGGCCTGGCACCTGCGTCGCAGCCACGGGCGTCGGTACCTGATCAACTTCCGATTTTCAGGCCCGGATCAAATCCGGGCCTGAAAACACTCGGATCACTCGGCCGTTCTGCTGCCTTTTTCGGGGTTTGGGCCATGCGCGCCAATACGCTTATCATGATCGTTCTCGCCGGCGTGTTCGGCGTCTTGGCCGTTGTGCTGGTCAATATCTGGCTTGCAGGCCAGCGTAGCGCCATGGCGCAAACGGGGATCGTACAAGGCAGCACGGTCGTGGTTGCCGCAATGCCGCTGAAGTTCGGTGACGCTCTGAGCGCAGATAAACTGCGCGAAGTCGCATGGCCGGCGGGCGCGGTTCCAGCCGGGGCATTCAAGTCAACAAAAGACCTGTTAGCTGGCGACGGTGCCAAGCAGGCATTGCAAGCGATCGGCGTCAATGAGCCGATTCTTGCCACCAAGATCACCGGCCCCGGCCAGCGCGCCACACTTTCGGCGGTGCTCGGCCAAGGCATGAAGGCCGTGTCCATCCGCGTCAACGACGTGCTCGGTGTCGCCGGCTTCGTCTTCCCGGGCGACCGGGTCGATATTCTACTCACCCGCACGGCGCGCGGCGATGATGGTACGGATAAGAGTTTCGTCGACGTGCTGCTGCAGAGCATGAAGGTGCTCGCCATCGACCAGGTGGCCGACGAAAGCAAGGACAGCCCGACGGTGGTGAAGTCCGTGACGCTCGAGGCCAGCACCAGGGACGCGCAAAAGCTGACGCTGGCGGCAGGCGCCGGCCAATTGTCGCTGGCGCTGCGCCAGGCGGCGGCCAGCAAGGGCGAGACGACCGAACGGGTGACGCTTTCCGACCTGAGCGGCGAAACGCCGGAAGACGTCGCCAAAAGGCAGGCCGAGCTCGACAGAAAGGCAGCCGCCGAAGCTGCGGCTGCCGAGGAGCGTAAGCGCGCCGATGACAGAATTGCCGGGCTCACCCAGGCCGTGGAGAAGGTGGGAAGCCGCCTTGACGAGTTGGGCAAGGTCAAGCCGGCTCCGGCCGTTGCCTCGGCTCCGGAAGTCAAGGAAGTGGTCAAATACGTGCAACCCGAGCCACCGAAAAATGTGTCAGTGGGCGTGTTCCGGGGTGTGAAGCTCGAGACATATGACGTGCCGCGACAACCATGATAAGATGCGGCCAATGAAGTGGGGCTGCCAGCGGTAGCAGCAGTGGGGAGACGGGGATGCAGAGGTTTTGCGTAAGGATGGTTGCGGCCGCGTTGTCCTGTCTGGCAGCGCTGTTGCTATCGAGCCTCGCGGCCGACGCGGCCGACCGTTTCATCGACGTGTCCAACCCCAGCGTCCACCGTATCTTCCTGCCGGTGTCGCAATCGGTGACGGTGCAGGTGAGCGCCAATCTGGGCGATATCGTCGTCGGCGACGAGAAGATCGCCGATGCCCAGCCGATGACCGACCGCACGCTGTATGTCATCGGCAAGGGCGCCGGCACCACCACGGTCAATCTGTTCTCACCTGAAAAGCGCTCGCTGGGCGTAATCCAGATCGAGGTCGGCCTCGACGTCAGCGACATGGCGCAGGCGATCCGCCAGGTGGCGCCAAAGGCGCGCATCGAAATCGGTTCGATCAATGGCAGGGTCAGGCTTGGCGGCCACGTCAAGGATGGCGCCACGCTGGCGGCCATCATGGAGGTGGCCCAGCAATACGGTCCCGACGCCATCATCAACTCCGTCACCGTCGACGACAGCCAGCAAGTCAATCTGGAAGTGCGCGTGCTGGAAGCCAAGCGCAACGCCGGCCGCGATCTCGGCGTTTCGATCCAGAGCACGAACAGCCGCGGCACCACCCAGGTCGGAACCGGCGTTGCAGCTGGAACAGGAACACCGCTCGGTGTCGGCGCAGGCGAACTGGTCGGCGGCCTCCTCTCGAACAGCAATCCCTTCGCCTCGCTGATCACCCGAGTCATCGACAACAACATCAAGGTCGACTTGGTCATCGAGGCGCTAGAGGCCAAGGGTGTGGTTCGCACGCTGGCCGAGCCCAATCTGACCACGCTTTCGGGCGAGCCGGCCAGCTTCAACGCTGGCGGTGAAGTGCCTATTCGCACTCTCGACAAAGATGGCGAGATAAGCATCGTGTACAAGCAATTCGGCGTCAATCTGCTGTTCACGCCGGTCGTACTCGACGACGGCAAGATTCATATGAAGCTGGCGCCGGAGGTCAGCGACCTGACCGGCTTCACCACCGCCGGCGACCCGATCTTCACCAATCGCAAGCTTGATACCGTCGTCGAATTGCGCGATGGCCAGAGCTTCGCCGTCGGCGGCCTGCTGTCCAGCAAGACCACCAAGCTGCAGAACCAGGTGCCGTGGCTCGGCCAGGTGCCGGTCATCGGCACGCTGTTTCGCAATTCGAGCAACCAGAAGGAAGAGACCGAACTGGTCGTCATCGTCACGCCGCATGTCGTGCGGCCGGTGAAGCCCGGGGAACAGCTGGCAACACCTTTTGACAAGACACGGCCCGCCAACGATCCCGAATTCTTCGTGCTCGGCCAGCTCGAGGTGAACAAGGACATGATCCGAAAATACGAAACGGGCGACGGCGTCACCGGCCCTTATGGCCACATGCTCGACTTCAAATCGAAGGACAAGATGCTCTATGTCAAGAAATAGCGCCTTGATCCTCATTCTGTGCACCGGCCTGCTGTCAGGCTGCGCCGCGGACTATCTGAACCATTACGACACGGTGACCTTGGCCGCCGGCGACACGCAGAAGTTCAATTCGATGCTGCAGACGGTCGACCCGCTCAATCCGGCTTCGAGGAACACGCATATCGAGGGCGATGGCACGCGCGCCGCCGCCGTTGCCCAGAACTACAAATTTCCACCGCCGCCGCCACCACCGCCAGCGATCACGGTCAATGTCGGCGGGTCGGGCGTGACGAAGCAGTGAGCTGAACGGAAGGATGCGGAGGGGCGCCGGGCATGCGAGGGCCCTGGCGCAGGAAAGCAGAGAGTAAGGTCATGTTGGGGACCATTCGTGCCTTCTGGAACGATCAACGCGGCGTAGCGATGATCCTCGTGGCCATTATGCTGCCCGTGCTTATCGGCTTCGCGCTGCTCGCCATCGACATGAGCCGGGCCAACGGACTGCACAACGACATGCAGAAGGGCGCCGACGCCTATGCGCTTGCCATGGCGGCAGAGCTGGACGGCAACCCCGATGCGATCACTCGGGCCAATCGGGTACGTGACAGTCTCCTCGCCAACGCCGACTCCAACACGACAAGATTCTCCACCTCGGGCAATCACCAACTTGGCCCGGCTGACCTGACCGTGACGTACCTGAGCGGGATACCCGCTGACGACAGTATCGCGCTCGACGCTGCGGGCGTCGACGCCAATGGCAAAAATTGGAGCACCACCGACCCCAAACTAGCGAAATTTGTCGAAGTGACGGTGAACCCCACCGCTTTCGCGGCGATCTTTCCGGCTAGCTTTCTTGGCGGCAGCAATGGATTCAATGTGCAGACGCAAGCCGTGGCGGGTTTCACCAACGCGCTGTGCCAGTTCACACCGATGTTCATCTGCAATCCCTACGCCAATATCGGCGCGCTTCAGACGGCACTGTCCGGCACCAAGAAACCGATGATCTGGCTGAAGGAACAGCAGGGCGGCGCCAGCGCCCAATACGGCCCAGGCAATTACGGATTTCTGTCGTCGCCGGAGGGAGACAAGAATACGGCCGCGATTACCGAAATGTTCGCCGTTACGAATCCGCCCGCCTGCTATAGCCAGAACGGAGTAACGACACGCCCAGGCAACATTCCTCCCGTGGACGCCGGCATCAATACTCGCTTCGACATTTACGACAATGGTGGGCCGTACAAGACCGATCCCACCATCAATCCGCCGGCGCCAAATGTTCGAAAGGGCATGGTTGTTTCAAACGCAGGCAAGAATAATTGCAGTTACAGCGCACCCAACAGCGGACAGGCAAAAAACTACGAGGCACTGCCCAGGGACAATTGCTTTACCTCTGGAACTTGTGCGCAGGCGGGGGTACTCGGCGACGGCAACTGGGATTTCTCCGGGTACTGGACCGTCAACCATGGCAATGCGAGCACTTCCGGGGTGCTGACGGCCTGCGGCGCAAGCCCCAGCCGGTACTGTGTCTACAAGTATGAAATCAGCAATCCGGCCTTGAAGAGCGGCCAGGAGGCGACGGCCCCACAGTGCAATACGACGACGCAAGGAGCAGACAGGCGGCTGCTCTACGTCGCGATCATCGACTGCGCGGCCAATGCTGTCCAAGGCGGCGGACAGACCTTGCCGGTGCAGGCCTTTGGCAGCGTGTTCATCACCGAGCCGGCTGGCGGGGCGCCTGATGCCGACATCTATGGTGAGATGCAGGATATCAGCACGGTCGTCGGTCAGAACACGCTGAAGAAGCTTCAGCGCAACGAAGCCCAACTGTACCGGTAGCGTCATGTTCATCACACTCAGACAATTCATCCGGCGGTTTCACGGCGACGAACAAGGCGCCGCCATGGTTGAAATGGCGCTCGTGACTCCGTTCGTGCTGCTGCTGTCGGCGGGCGTCTTCGAATTCTCCAACATACTAAACACGCGCCTGCTGCTCGAAGCCGGCGTCGAGGATGGAGCGCGTTACATGGCGCGCTGCAACGACAGCACCTGGGCCAATTGCGTTTTGAATGGAACGAACCTTGCGGTGAGTGGCTCGATTACGGGCGGCAGCGCAAGGGTTCCCAACTGGACGACGCCGCAGGTGGCGGTCAATGTGAGCCATACGCTTGCTGTGGACGCCGCCACCGGAACAGAGCTTTATCTCAGCAGCGGCGCCAATGTGGATGTCGTCACGGTCAGCACGTCAGTACCCTACAATGGTATCGGGCTCTGGGGCTATCTGGGTTTCGGAACCCTCAACATAACGGCATCGCATCAGGAGCGCGTCTTCGGATGGTGACGGCACGCATTGGGTTTAGCTCGGACCAGTCCGGCGCAACGATGGTCGAAATGGCCATTGTCGTGCCGTTGCTGCTGACCCTTCTGCTCGGCTTCGTTGACTTTGGATACGCCTTCTACCAATGGAACGCCGCCAACAAGGCGGTGCAGATGGGCGCCAGGCTGGCGCAGATTTCAACACCGGTCGCCAGTGGACTTGCCCTGGAGGCGAAGACACCCAGCGATGCGACGCTGGTTGGAACCGCCGTGCCGGCCAACACATACAACTACATATGCACGGCCGACACCGCCGGCGTCGTGTCTTGCGTTTGCGGAACAGGAGCCACCTGCCAGAGCCTCGCCACGAGCCAGGCTTCCTTCGATTTCATCTATACAGGCAGCAGCGGCCGCGCCGGAATGCAGACATTCCTGCCAACGCTGGCTAAGTCCGAAGTCAAGGTACAATATCAAGCCTCCGGCCTCGGCTACTGGACACGCCCGAATGGCCCCGTGCCGACCATCACAGTCAGCATCGTAGGGCATCCCTTTCAATTCTTTTTCCTGGGCGGACTGCTCGGGTTCGGAAACATCACCATGCCCTCCATGCTGAGCACGGTCACGGGCGAAGACATGAAGAGCACCTGGCCATGAACGCCATCAACACCAAGGTTACACCGACCAAGCGCAAGCAGGTGGCGCTGTTTTCGTCGGATCCGAATTTCAAGCGCGATGTGGCGACGCGGCTCGATGCGCTGGCGATCTATGACGTCAGGGTTTCCGAGACGGATGATTTTCTCAAAGGTCCGCCCGCCGATACGCGTCCCGGCATCGTCATCCTCGATCTCGGCGCTGGCGCGCTGCTCGGCAAGCCCGGGATTGTCGAGGCGCGCGCGCTGTGGGCGACGGTGCCGCTGATCGCGGTTTCCGATGAGCTGACGTCGGAACAGACGCGCGTGCTGGTGCGCATGAACGCCTCGGACTGGCTGCACAAGCCGCTCGACGGCAAGGAACTGCTCAATGCGGTGACCTTCCACGATACCGGCAACCAGGGCACCAAAAGCCGGATCGTCACCTTCATCAGCGCCAGCGGCGGCGCCGGCGCCACGACGCTGGCGCTTTCGGCGGCCGAATTCCTCGCCTCGAAATCGACTGAGCGCGCGGCTTCGACCTGCCTGGTCGATCTCGACTTCCAGAGCGCCAATTGCGGCGCCTATCTCAATCTGTTCAACCAGTTCGATCTGGCGGGCATTATCAATCAGCCGGAAAGGCTGGACGTCGAGCTGATGGATGTCATCAAGCTCACGCGCCCCTCCGGTCTCACCCTTTATGCGTTCGAGAGGCCGCAACTGCCCTTCGAGCCGCACGGCAGCGATTTCGTCTTCCGGCTCCTGGACCTCGTCGCCTACCGCTTCGACGACATCGTCATCGACCTGCCCAATATCGAAACGCCCTGGCACAATTCGGTGCTGTCGACCAGCGACGAGATCTTCATCGTCTTCGAACTCAACGTCGCTTCGCTGCGGCAAGGCAAGCGACTCTACAAGAAGATCCGCGAACTGCGCGGCAATGCGGTCAGCATCACCCTCGTCGCCAACAAGCACAAGCGCAAATGGTTCGGGAACCATTTTTCGCGCAGCGAGCTCGAGAAGATATTCAAGGCGCCGCACATCAAATCGGTCGCGCTGGACAACGCTCTTTTGACCGATGCCTTGAACCGGGCGATCCTGCCCTCCGAAGTGGATGGCCGGGCGCGCTTCAACAAGGATCTGAAGAAGATGTTCAAAGAGCGGCTCGATGACGCTGCCCGGTAGAGAAGGCCTCGTGCCCAGGCTGGCCGGCGCCTGCGCGCTCGGCCTGCTGCTGGCGATGTCCGCCCAGGGCTTCGCCGAGGCGCGGTCGGGGCTTTCGGATCGGCCGCCGCTGCCGGCGATGGGGCCCAGCCTGCGCAAGGCGGTTGCCTTCGCGACCACCGAACAGCCGGGAACGATCATCATCCGCAAGAGCGAGAAGGCGCTTTACCTGGTGACCCGCCAGGGCCAGGCATTGCGTTACCAGATCAGCGTCGGGCGTGACGGATTTGGCTGGACCGGGGTGGTGAAGGTCGGCGCCAAGACGGAATGGCCGCAGTGGCGCCCGCCCCGGGAAATGCGCGCCCGCCAACCGGAACTGCCGGAGCTGGTGCCGTCGGGTCCCTATAACCCCTTGGGCGCGCGGGCGCTGTATCTGCTGCGGGACGGACGCGATACGCTCTATCGCATCCATGGCACCAACGATCCCTCGGGCGTGGGATTCGATGGCACGTCGGGCTGCTTTCGCCTTACCAACACGGATGTGATCGATCTTTTCAAGCGCGTGCCAGTTGGCACCAAGGTGGTGGTTCAATGACGACGATCAGCGACCCGCATGTACCGACTGTCTCGGCCGAGCAGGTTGAACCGCAACTGCTCGGCAGGGATGCGAGCCGGTCGCGGCTGGCGGTCGTCGTCGGCGTTGGATTGACCCTGTTTGCCGTACTGAACGCAACCGCCGCCATCTACCTCTATCGCGGCATCAGCGACCTGCGCACCGTGGAGGGACGTCTCGAGGAGCTCGGCGCGTTCGAGCAGCGGATCGTCGCCCGGCTCGATACGGTCAACAACGGTTTTCAGAGCCGGTTCGAAAAGCTGGACAGCCAATTGCAGGGCAATTTCAACGAAATCAACGGCAGCATAGCCCGGTTGCAACAAAACCCGCCCTCGGCGCGCGACGCTGACGTCTCGGGCGCGCCGGAGCCCGTCGTCACGACGAGTACCGTGGCGGAAGCTGCTCCGGACACCGAAGTCGCGGCGGAACCTGCAATTGCCGATACGCCGCGGCCACCCAAGAGAAGGGTTGCCGCTGCGCCCCCCGGCCCGAACCCCGCCTACCAGCGAACGGAAACGCCGGACGGCAAGGTCTATTATCGCAAGATCAATTGAGGCGTATCGGGTTCCGGTGAAGCCGGACGGAGCCGAGCCTCATGCGGTTACCGACGTCCGGACGTTTTCGAAACGCCCCATGCCAGACTAAAGATCCCGTCCTAAAGCCATGAGACGCAGGGCCAGAGCCTCACCGCGCAGTCGCGTCTCGCGAAGGAACGCGACGTGACAGTACGCGCAGGCCGCGAAGCCCAGGACGAGCACCAGGCTGTTCTGCCAGGTAAAATCGATCTTCAGGGCGAATTGGAGGCCGTTGGACATCGGAAATGCCGCGACCGTGCTCGCCGTCTCCGAATGACTGCTGGACGCGATCATCAGTCCGGCAAAGAGCAAGGCGACGTGGTTGGCCAGGAAGAAGGCGGCCGCCGGTCTCACACGGCAAGCGCTCCAGAACACCAGTGCCGCGGCAACCAGGATGACGGCATCCAGGGCCATCGAACCGTGGAGATACGGGTCGATCTGTTGCCAGAACATCGCCGACAAGGGGCGCAGTTCAAGCCAGATCCTCCACATGGCGGGGCTGGCGGGATAGCTCCCGAGCAGCATGGTCGCCATTCGCTCGCAGGCCAAAACCACCAGGATGAAAGCCGGAAAAGCGAAGAGTAGTATCGGCCTGCGCTTCATTTTGACCTCGACAATCTGGCATCAGCATAGATTGCAGAGATTGACCGAGGCTTAACGCGAGGGCGCCACTATGGCCGTGCTTGGCAGTTCATTCGGGCAGCCCTCAATTCAGTATCGGCCGTTCATGCCGTGGTCGCATGATCTTGGCCGAACGCCGCCAAATTTCCGCGGCTGCCTTCCGGCCCATGCAGGCTTCATACGATTCTGCCGGCATCGAGCCGTATGTGCGCCTGGACTTTTCCACAAAAGGCGGCGATTGGCTGAAGCCGCAGCCAACCCATTTTTGTGCCATTTTTGCTACATTTCCCAACCTTATGGCTCAGATGAGCGATTCGGGCTCCCCTATATTAATAATAACTCACATATTTTCTTGAAATTGTTGGATAGTCGCCTGAGACAAGGTCAGGCTTGGATCAGCGCCCGCAAAAGGGCGCAGGGGAAATGTTGGGGCGGGTTAAAATGAATACGAGAAACATCTCGACTGTGGGCAAGGGCCTTGGTCTTTTGATGGCGGCTACGATGCTGACCTGCGCTAGTGCGAGTGCGCTTACGCTCAAGGAAGCGATGGCGGTCGCCGTCGAATCCAATCCCGAAATCGGCCAGGCCATAGAAAATCGCGAAGCAATCGAGTTCGAGCTGCGTCAGGCCAAGGGCCTCTATCTTCCCAGCGTCGACGTGGAAGCGTCGGCCGGGGCTCGCCGTCTCGACAATTCCTCCCGGCGCGCGCTCTCGATAGAGCATGACGCACTTTATCCGGCGGAAACCGATCTGACGGTTTCGCAGACGCTCTACGACAGCGGCGCAAGGCGGGCCGAATTGAACCGCCAGGCCTCGCGCGTCGACGGCGCGTCGTTTCGTGTGCTGGAGCGGTCTGAATTCATCGGACTCTCGGTTGTCCAGGACTACCTCGAATACATGCTTCAGGCTTCGATCGTGGCAGAGGCAAAGAAGAACCTGGGCTTCCACCAAGCAATCCTCCACGACATCCAGGAAGGCATTGCTGGCGGCGGGTTGAACGAGGCCGACCGGCAACAGGCCGAAGAGCGCCTGTTCGCGGCCAAGGCCCGCATGCAGGAAGCGTCGGAGGAGCTGGAGGCCTCGAGGATCCGGTTCTTCAAGACCGTCGGGAAGCCGTTGACCAATGCATCGAGGCCGGTCGATGTTTCCGGCGCGCTGCCAAGGTCTCTGGACGATGCGATTGGCCTTGCGCGGGAGAGCAATCCGCGCGTCCATATGGCCAACAGCGATATCGCCGCCGCGGCCTCGCTGGTGGATGCGGCTCGCGCGAAATACGGCCCCTCGGTCGTCGCCGAAGGCGTCGCTCGGGCTGGGTATGACATCGACGGTGACAATGGCGACACATCCGACCTGCAGGCACGCCTGGTGCTGCGGTGGAACCTTTATAGGGGCGGCATCGACAAGGCCAATGAGCAAGAGCAGATCCGCCGCACCAGCGAGCAGCGGCTTGCGCAGCACCAGGTGCTGCGGGAAATCGAAGAAGCCGTTCGTACATCGTGGGATCGCCGCTTCCGGCAAGCCGACCTGGCAAAGACGCTGAAGCTGCAGGCCGCTTCCAACGAGAAGCTGGTCGCGTCCTATCGCGAGCAATTCAAGGTCGGGCAGCGCTCGCTGCTCGATGTGCTGGATGCGCAGAATACGCGTTTCAACACGGCGACACTGGCCGACACAGCATCCTACGCCTCTCTCTTTGCCCAATACCGGCTTCTCGCGGCCACCGGCCAGTTGCTGAAAACGATGGACATCCGCCCGCCAAAACAGGCCGCGGCCTATGCGCGGACCGAGTTCGGCGCACCGGAAACGGCCGACACGGAAACCTATGCGCGCACGCCGTCGGAACAGAAGAACGACCTGCCATTCGATATCCTGGCACCGGTCAGGAAAAAGTAAGCGAATGTAAGGACCGATCGAAAGTCCCTAAGGGCAGATCGTGAACCAGCAACCTAACATCCTCTCCCCGAAGGAGGCGTTCAAGGCCTGCTTCTCGGCCGTTGCCGGGTATCTCGGCAGGCCGAGCGCGCAAACGGTGCTGTTCGCCGGCGTGCCGCTGTCGGACATGCATATCGACATCGAAGCCATCCGGCATATTGCCGAGCGCATCGGCCTCGAAATCACCGAATTCAGCCATCGCGAGTTTCTTCGGGGACGCATCGACCTCCCCGCCATCGTGTTTCGCGTCAGTCAATTGCCGGTTGCCCTGCTGGCCGAAACGGAGGACGGCGCATTCACGACCGCTCCCCAGGAAGACGGCCGCGTAACCATCACGAAATCCGAATTGGCCGCCAGCTACATCAGTGGCGGCGTTTCCTTCTCGATCACATACGCCAACACTGCCGAAGGGATGAATGTCGGTTCGGCGCCGAAGATCGAGCGGCGACATTGGCTGACGGGGACGATGGGTCCGTTCTGGCGCACCTATTCGAAGGTTATCCTGGCGGCAATCTTCATCAACATGCTGGCCATCGCCTCGCCGATCTTCACCATGAACGTCTATGACAGGATCTTGCCGAACAAGGCGATATCGACGCTGTGGGTGCTGTCGATCGGCATCGCCGCGGTGATCCTGTTCGACCTGCTCCTGAAGACCGCCAGAGCGTCCCTCATCGACTATGCCGGGCGCAAGGCGGATCTGCGCATTTCCTATTTGCTGTTCGAGAAAGTGCTGAACTCGTCCCTGTCGGCGCGGCCAGGCTCGACAGGCGAATATGCAAATCGGGTGACACAGTATGAATTCGTGCGCGAATTCTTCACGTCCAACACCATAAGCGTGTTTATCGACACCGCCTTCGTGTTCGTTTTTCTCCTGGTCATCTATGCGATTGGCGGATGGCTGGTCATCATACCGGCGCTGGCCTTCGTGGCTTCCGTGATCGTCGGGCTGATCACGCAACGGCGCATCGGCAAGCGTGTCGCGGCCTCCATGAACGAGGCCTCGCAGCGGCAGGCCCTGCTGGTCGAATCCATCTCCACACTGGAGACGATCAAGTCGCTGCGGGCCGAGGCGTATCTGTTGCGAAAATGGGGAGAGCACTCCAAGAACGCGTCCAACACATCCGAGAAGATCAAGCAGCTTTCGGCGGCGGCCGGCAACATAACGCAGGCCATCCAGCAAATGGTCACCGTCGCCCTGATCGTGGCAGGCGCCTACGCCTTCTCGGAAGGACACGTCTCCACCGGAGCCATTATCGGCACCGTGATGCTGGCCGGCCGGGCGGTGTCTCCACTCGGCCAGATCGCCATCACCTTGTCCAGGCTTCGCCAGGCCATGCTCTCCTTGCGCATGGTGAACTCGATCATGGCGCAGCCGGAGGATCGCCCGGATACGGTGGGTTTCGTCAACCGGCCCATTCGCAACGGCGCCATGGTGTTCAGGAATGTCGGTTTTGTCTATCCGGGCTCCGAGAACGAGGTCCTGACCGGTCTGAATTTCTCGGTGAAGCCAGGTGAGCGCATCGGCATCATCGGCCGCATAGGTTCGGGAAAGACAACGATGGGCCGGCTGATCGGCAGGCTCTTCCTGCCGACGTCAGGCGAGCTGCTGCTGGACGGGATCGACATCCGCCAATACCACCCTTCGGAGGTTCGCGCCGCGGTCGGGATCGTCGCGCAGGCCAACGATCTGTTTTCGGGCACCATCAAGGAAAACCTCCTGATGGCATGTCCGGAGGCGACCGATGAGCAGATCGTCGAAGCGGCAAAGGCTGCCGGCGTCGACGATTTCGTCTCCCGTCACCCGCGTGGCTACGACATGAATGTCGGCGAGCGCGGCACCAATCTCTCGGGCGGCCAAAGGCAGACGATGGCGATTGCCCGTCTGTTGCTGACCAGACCGAAAATCGTCTTCCTGGACGAGCCGTCGGGTTCGATGGACCTGGCCTCCGAGCGGCAGCTGATCAAGCAGCTCAAAGTGGCTTTCGACCGGAACACGACGCTGATCATTTCAACGCATCGCTTCAGCATGCTCGAACTGGCCGACCGTCTTATCGTCATCGAGCAAGGCAAGATCGTTGCCGATGGACCAAAGGACCAAGTGATACAGGCGCTGCAGAAAACAAGCACCTGAAAAACAGACTTATTGAACGCATTCAATGCGTTGGGGTTAGGACATGCTTGCAAGGGAAGACCGGCCGCCGCTTTTCGCGTCGGCGTCCTTGTTCATCATAGGGGCACTCTTTGTGTCTTCCATCGCCTGGGCGTCCTTTGCCGAGGTCGACGAAATCGCGCGCGGCGAAGGCAAGGTCATACCGGCTTCCAAGACCCAGATCATCCAGGCCAGCGAGCCGGGCGTCGTTCAGGAAATTGCCGTGAAGATCGGGCAGATCGTCAAGAAGAACGATCTCATCATCCGCCTCGACAACACGATGAACACGTCCAGCCTCGGCGAGCAACAGGCCAAGGCACGGGCGCTCCAGACGCGCATTGCACGGCTGAAATTCGAGCAGACCGGCAATATCGACGGTCCATTTCCCTGTCCGGCCGAAATCCAGAAGGTCGCGCCGGAAATCTGCGACAACGAGCAGAAGCTGCTCGTTGCGCGCCGTGACAACTTCCAGGTCAAGCTGTCGGTCCTCAAGTCGCGCCTCGATCAGCGCCTGAACGAATTGGACGAAGCCAACGCCAATCTCGATCGCCTCACCAAGAACCTCGAAGTCAGCGACCGGGAAACGGCGCTGGTCGAATCCATGGTCAAGAAGGGGCTGATGGCCAGGACCGAGCAGATCCGCGTCGAGCGGGAGCAGACCGAACTGCATGGGCAGCTGAACCTCGCCGGTGAAACCGTCAAGAAAGCCAAGGCGGCCATCACCGAAGCCCAGCTTCAAGTCAACGAACTCGGCCTGCAGCTGCAACAGGAGGCGCTGAGCGACCTGACCCAGGCGCTGGCCGATCTTTCGGTCGTGGATGAGACCATACGCGGCGCCACCGACAAGGTGGCGCGCACGGACATCCGCTCGCCTGTCGACGGCATCGTCAACACGCTTGACATCAACACGGTCGGCGCCTTCGTGCAGCCCGGCGCGGTCGTGGCCGGCATCGTGCCGACATCCGAGACCCTGCTGGTCGAAGCGCGGGTTTCACCGCGCGATGTTGCCTTCATCCGGCCGGACCAGGACGCGCTGATCAAGATTACCGCCTATGATTTCTCGATCTTCGGCGGCATCGAGGGCAAGGTCTCCAACATCACCGCCGACAGCCTGGTCGACCAGAAGACGGGCGAGCCCTACTATCAGGTGCGCGTCGCAACCGAGAGGTCGACGCTGACACGGGATGGCAAGACCTATTCGATCATCCCTGGCATGATCTGTTCGGTCGATATCAAGACCGGACGCAAGACCATCCTCACCTATCTGCTGAAGCCGATCAACAAGGCACGCGAGGAGGCAATGAGTGAACGATAACATCAGCTCTCCCGCCGCCGATCGCGAGCGGCTGCTGCCACCCATGGCGACTGAGGATTTCGAGCTGGAATTCCGGGTTGTGGCGCGTGGCGGCACGCGACGCGGCATTCGTCTGGAGCGGGCATTCTGGACCACGCTGAAGCAGATGGCCGAAAGCCGCAAATGCACGATCGGCATGCTGATCGACGAGATCGCCGAAAGCCATGCCCACACAGGAAACCTGACATCGGCAATCCGGGTGGCCTGCATGCGCGGACTGGCCGACGAAAACCAGACCTTGCGAAGGCTTGCGTCGATCAAGACGATCAACGCCATTCTGGTCGCCTGCCCGTCGCCGGCTTTTGCGCTCTCATCGTCGAAGAGGATCCTGACTTTCAACGCGCCGTTCCAGCAACTGGTCAGGCGTCAATTGCCGGTCGCGCCAAGCGAAGATGCGCGCCACGACCTGAAGCTTGCCCTGGATCTCAATGTCGCTGACATATTCGCGCGGCTCGACGCCAATGGCGAAACGCCGGTCGCCACCGGTTTCGTCATCGGCGCGGGCGACCGCCGCTACCGGGGGCAATTGAATGCGGTGCGAGCGCCGGTGCTCGAACCGGAGCTGCTGATGGCCTTCGTTTTCGGCGGCTAGTGCCTATCGCCCGAAAGTGACCCCAGTTCCGGGGAGACGACACGAGAGCGAAGGCGTGCCGAACCGGGTGCTTCGCTTGGCTATGCTATGGCTGCAGGCCCTCGCCAGGTGCGACCGTCGCAAGTCCGCCCTTGATATCGGCGACCTGGGCCGCGCCGGGCCTGGTGCCGTGGATCCACGCGCGGTCGGTGCTGAACGAGTACAATGGCACGTAGTCTGGAAGATCGCTGTCGCGCGAGACGACGTTGCTCAGGCTGTCCAGAATGAAGACGCCGCTGCCGGTGCTGACCGACAGCACGGCATGAAAGAAACCGCGCTTGCGATCCTGCAGGACGACGAGCGACATGCTCTGCGCCGGAATGCCGGCACGCAGCAGCGCCGCCATCTTGAGAATGGCGAAATCCTCGCAGTCGCCCGCCCGCCGCTCGAGAATTTCGGAAGGCTTGGCCCAGTAGTCGAGCTTGCCGTAAACCACGCTGTCCTTCTTGTAGGCGATCGCGTGATTTATGCTCGAGTTGACGAAGGATAGCTTGTCCACAAACCGCTTGACCGAGGCGGCGTTGACGATCGCGGTGAAGATGCTGTTTTTGCCGTCGCACGCAGTGCCCGCGGAACAGTCGACGATTGCCTTGTAGACCGGCGCCCAACGCGCGGAGACCGGAAAATTATGCATGGACAGCGCAACCGATCCGAACACGCCGGGAATGATCGCCGCCGTCTGGATGGGATCGATACCGGCATTGCCTTGCACCGCCGAAAGGCCGGTTTCCTGATCGCTGGCGGCTGGACCGTAGCTGCCAAGAACCATGCCTATCCTGTAGGCCGAGGCCGGCTGCCAAGGCTGCGGCCGCAGCAGCGAAATGCCACCGAGGGCAGGAGGCGTTTCGACGTTCGCCAGCAGCGAATCGACACGATCCGCGCCGGCTGGGAACGTGCTGGCGAGCGATGGATGCGACAGGCCGAAAATGCCGATTGCCAGCAGCAGCGCTTTGAGCCCGGTTGCCCCCAGGGCAGATTTTTCTTTTGTCATAACGCCCACCTTTGACTGTGGACGCTACCAATCTCGTCTCAAATTATTGGAAATGAAGGTGGATAAGTTTTCTGTACTTCATGTCAGTTGTTTTGTGTAAAATTTTATACAAATTTATACTTCTGTTTACCAAGCGACCAAAGCCAGACCCCGCCAAGCGGATTGCACATTGGCCAATGTATATCAGGTTATATGTTTCGAGTTTACCACGCATAAAAAATGCCGAAGCCTGCATACCAGGATATATGAAACGGATTGCGGGACAGTTGCAAAGTAGAAGTGGCCCATGTCTCTTTCCGGGAAATGCCGGAGGGGTTTGGCTATGACCACCAGTAACGATTTGGACACCGTCTCTCATTCCTGGGACGAGCACTCTCAACATAACGGCCTGCCGTCGCAGGCGCAGATGCAGGTCGCGGAGGCCAGCCCGGCGCAAAAGGCCGCCCCGGCCGCCGCTGAACCGGTTCCCGTCGATGTCGGCAACGGCACGCCCGTCAAACCGGAAGCACCCGCGGAGGCCAAGGCCCCGGCGGCAGCCGCGCCGCACGAATATGTGGCCGACGCCAACCATGTGGTGAAGCTTCCGGCCAACGTCTCGATCGACAACATCAAGGTCGACGGCCATAACCTCGTGCTCGAGCAGGCGGACGGTTCGGTGATCGTCATCAAGGACGGCGCCCTCAACGTGCCGACCTTCATCATCGGCGATGTCGAAGTGCCTCGCGTTGCCTTGATCGCGGCGTTGGAAGCAAGTCATGTCGACGTCGCCTTCGGCGCCGACGGATCGATATCGGCAGGCGCTGGCGGTTCACCCTCGAGTGCCGGCGGAGACTTCTCGATTCCGCCCGGCGGTATCGGCGACGGATTCGGTCTCTCGGCGCTATTGCCGCCGACGGATCTGGCGTTCGGTCAGCCGGATCATCGCGAGCTGTTCCCGTCTTTGGTCGACAGGCCGGTTTCGGTGGTGGCCACGTCATTGCTCACCCCGGACCAGGCGGCCAGTGAAACCGGCCTCAACGGCGGCCCGTCACAGTCGCCGGGTAGCAACGCGCCGAGTAGTGCGGAAACCTCCGGGGTCGGATCGATCAGTGTCAACGCGCCGGATGGGGTCGGGTCAATCGTCATCAACGGCGTCGCCGTCACCGCTGCCGGCCAGCAGATTCCAGGCCAGTTCGGCTACATCACGATCCTTTCCTTCGATCCCAACACCGGCCACATCGACTACGATTATACGGTCACCCATTCGGTCACCCATCCCGATCAGACAACCGGATTTGATCCCAGCGACACGGTTCCCGACAATTTCAGCGTCACGGTTACGGATGTTGACGGCGATTCGGCCAGTACCACTTTTGCCGTCGCTATCATCGACGACGTGCCGACGGCGGTTGCCGATACGGACAGCGTTACGGAAGGCGGCACGGTGAACGGCAACGTGATTGCCGGGCTTGGCAGCGACGGCAATCCGGCTGGCGCCGACACTAAGGGCGCCGATGGCGCTTCGGTGAGTGGCGTCACCGGCGCCGGGGCGACGACGGTGGTGGGCGGAGAATTCCATGTCGTTGGCCAGTACGGCACGCTGACGCTGAGCGCGGACGGGACCTACAGCTACGTTGCCAATGCCAACATCAGCAACGCTTCGCCGGTGACGGACACTTTCACCTACACGCTGAAGGACGGCGACGGCGACACCTCGCAGACGACGCTGAATATCACCATCAGCGACGGGGTTGACCCGTCGGTGCTGACGAACGCGATCATCACCGTGGACGAGGCAGGGCTCGGCACCGTCAATGCCACCGGCAGCGCGGCCGCGACCAATGTCGAGGACGGCAGCGGAACGGTATCGTTCCATGCCGGTTCGGACAACATCACCGGGATGGCGTTCACGTCGGTCGCCGGAATCACGGCGGACGTCAACGGGGTTGCCGGCGCCGACATCGTCTGGACGCTCGTCGGCCCGACGCAGATCACCGGTTCGATCAACGGCGTCGATGCCATCCATATCGACCTGGTCGCATCGTCGCTGCCGATCCTGGCGGGCACCGACGGGTTCGCCACAGTCAATGTGACGCTGCTCGACAACTTCCCGCATCCCGACGCGGGTGGGCAGAACGTCATCAACCTGACCGGCATCAATGTGGTCGCCACCGATACGGACGGCAGCCAGGCGAGCGCAACGGTTCAGGTCAATGTCGTCGACGACATCCCGGTTGCGGTGAATGACGGTCAATCCGCGACGGAAGGCGGCGCGGCGATCGTGGCGAACGCGGCCAATGGCGTTCTGGCGAACGACCATGTCGGTGCGGA
>NZ_VFTB01000019.1:0-107689 GCF_007003945.1 Mesorhizobium sp. WSM4307 | reverse complement strand
GGCGAAGACACGATAGCGCCGCTCCGCGTGGAGCTGGTCGATCGCTTCTTCGAAGAACCGCTGGTAGTTCATGTCCGAACTCCTTTTCTGTGGAACGATCGCAGGTGTCGCCGCACCGGTTCCTCGCTCATTTGGCGGGGCTAGACGTAACCCCTTGCGGGAAGGGGCGACCTTGATTCAGGTCAACTTCAGGGGCGAAGGTGTTTTTGCTCAGTTCGATATGAATCGATGCAGCGATCCGCTGCGCAGCACAGAATGCGTCACGCCGCCAAAGGCCATTTCACGGACACGGCTGTGGCCGTAACCGCCCGCAATGATCAGATCAGCCGTAAATCTCTCGACCAATCTGAAGGGCTGCCTACCCGGCAAAGGTCAAAGGGCTTGATCCTGATCAACGACCCCGAGGCGAATGGCATTAGCGTTGCGGCATCTCGCAACGGAGCAGCCGATCATGCACAGCTATCCAGGACCGCCGCGATCCGGCACGCAGCTGCTGCCAATGGCGGAAAATGGCCAGAAGGCGGTTCTTGCCGCCGTGTCACTCCAGGCGCACGCCTTCAAGGCGATGATGCGTTATCAGATCGAAACGCTTGCCTTTCTGAGGCATCGTTGCGAGCAGGATATCAAGCTGGCGGACGATCTCATCGGTGGTCCTGAATTCAATGATGCCTTCGAGGTCGTCTCCACCTTCCTGCAGAATGCGGCCTCGGACTATGTCACCGAAGCCGGCAAGGTTGCGACACTGACGTCCAAGCTTGCATCGGAATCGGCCGGGCTGGTGCGCAAGGAAGCCAGAAACGCGATTGAAGGCATAGCGGCGAGGACAGTCGCTTGAGCGGAATGCGAAGGCTGGCAGCTATGAACACCCGTATGGACAATAGCAGCCGCAGATATTGCGCGTGGATTTCCGTGTTGGTGGCGGTTTGGCTTGGCTGCGCACCGCCAGCCTTGGCAAATAGCACGGTCGAACGCGGCAAGGCATTGGTTGAGTTCAATTGCGCCGGATGCCACGCGGTTGGCAGAACCGACAAGAGCAGCCATCCGGATGCGCCCGCCTTTCGCACCTTGTCGAAGCGCTATCCGATCGCGGATCTCGAGGAAGCTCTCGCGGAAGGCATCTCGACGGGACATCCGGACATGCCTGAGTGGGTTGCGAGCCCTGACCAGATCGAGGCGATCATCGCCTATATCAGCAGCCTGCAGCAACCGTGATCGAGACACCAGCAGAATAGGCACAGCCGGGGTGGATCCGATCAGGAGCGGCAAGAACGACGTCATTCCGACGGCGATCGGGGTGATTCCAGAAAATGATGCAGATCAAAGCGCGGCCCATCGTTTACGGACATCTTGATACGATGTGGAAGCCAATCCTAAACGCTCCGTTTGGTCGCGATCTCGAACTTGCCGTCCTTGACGAGGACGGCGCGCACGCGCTTGTATTTCCCTGCCAAAGGGTGGGGGAGGGTTGGAAGAATGTGACCACCGGCGCGCGTGTCGATATCCGACCGACCCATTGGCGCGATTGGGTGATGGAGAAAACGCTCAACGAGGACGATGGACTTCAGCCTGGCCGATAAGTCTAGGATTTGGACTCCACGATAAGTGCCATGCGCACGAGGTGTGATAGGCTGCCTGCCGCCATCTTGCTCATGACATTGGCCCGGTGGATTTCGACGGTGCGCGGGCTGATGCCCAGATCATATGCGATCGTCTTGTTCGGCAGGCCGGACACCAGCCCATCCAGCACCTGGCGCTCGCGCTCCGACAAGGTGGACAGGCGATCGCGGATATCCGCCGACCGGGGATGCGCCGCATGCGCCTGGTTGCGGTTGGCCAATGCGGAACGGATCGCTTCGATCAGCATCTCGTCATCGAACGGCTTCTCGATGAAGTCGGCGGCTCCCTCCTTCATCGCCTGGACGGCGAGCGCCACATCGGCATGGCCTGTCATGACAATAACCGGAATCGTATGGCCGCCGGCTCTGAGCTGCCGCAGGAACTCGATACCGTCTATACCCGGCATGCGTACGTCGGTGACGATGCAGCCCTCGAGCCTGCCCGTTGCCGTTGACAGAAAAGCGGTGGCCGATTCGTACAGGCGCACCGCAAAATCCGCTGTCGCCAGAAGAAAACCGAGCGACTTGCGAACGTCCACATCGTCGTCGACCACATGCACCAGATCACTATCGGCCATTTGAGACCTCTTCCTTCTCCACGATGCGCAAGGTGAACCGGAAAGCCGTCCCGCCGGTCGGCATTGCCTCGGCCCATATGTGACCGCCATGCGATTCAACGATGGTGCGGCAAATCGAAAGCCCGACGCCCATGCCGTGCTTCTTGGTGGTCACAAAGGGCTGGAAGAGTTGCGCCGAGACCTCCGGGGCAAGGCCTGGGCCAGTATCGATCACGCTCACTTCGGCCATTCCATCATCGCGGGCGACAGTTGTGACCTTCAATTCGCGGCGCGGCGAGCCTTGCATTGCCTCTACGGCATTGCGCATCAGGTTGAGCAGAACCTGCTGGATCTGGATGCGATCGGTCAACACCAGTTCGGCGGCACGGTCGAGCTTGTAGCTGACGAGGACGTTTATCTCCCGTGCTCCGACCAGTGCCAGGGACGAAGCTTCCTCGATCAGCGTCGGCAGTCGTTCGACCTGGCGCTCGCTTTCGCCTCTTGCAACGAAATCCCTCAGATGCCTGATGACGTTTCCCGCCCTCAGGGCCTGCTCGGCGGCTTTATCCACGGCATCCCGCAGCATTGGCGCATTTTCTTCCTTGCTGTTCTCGAGAAGTCGCCGGCTGCCTTTCAAATAGTTCGTGATCGCCGTAAGCGGCTGGTTGATCTCATGGGCCAAGGTCGAAGCCATTTCGCCGAGAGCGGTAAACCGCGCCATATGGAGAAGCTCCTGCTGCTGCTCCTGGATTCTCGCTTCCGCCCGGTGGCGTTCGGTCAGGTCGCGGCAGAAGCCCGTGAAGAAGCGTCCGGTTCCCGGGTGCATCTCGCCGACGGAAAGCTCCATCGGGAAAGTCGTGCCGTCCTTGCGTGCCCCGGTAACGGTGCGGCCGAGCCCGATGATCCGACGCTCTCCTGTCGTCAAATAGCGAAGCAGATAGGCATCATGCTCGTCGCGATAGGGCGAGGGCATCAGCAGATTGACGTTTTGCCCGATGACCTCGCTTGACTGGTAGCCGAACAGCGTTTCGGCAGCGGTGCTGAAGGACTGGATCCGCCCCTGTTCGTCGATGACGACCATGGCGTCGGGCACAGTGGCCAGGATCGAACGCAAATGATCCTCACGCAACCGAAGGGCGGCGTTGGCAAAGGAGAGTTCGCTGACATCCGTGCCTTCAATGAAGATCGCGGTGATCCGCCCGTCATCGCCCTTGATCGGCTGATAGACGAAATCAAGGATGCGCTCTTCGATCGGCCCGTCTTCATGGTTGCGGAGGCCGACCTTCACACCTTGTCCCCTGTAGGGCACGCCGGTCTTGTGCACCTGATCCAGATGTTCGAAAAATTCGTGTCCCTCAAGTTCCGGAAAGGCATCGCGGATGGACTTTCCAATGACTTGCCGGTGTCCAATAAGCCTTTGGTAGGCCGCATTGGTCAGTTCGAAGACATGGTCTGGTCCTTGCAGCAGCGCCATGAAGCCCGGGGCCTGCTCGAACATCTGCGACAAGACGGATTTCAGCATCGTCCCGTCGGCCGACAAAATAAGCGCTTCGTCTTGGCTCACCTGCTGACGCCCCTGGATTCGAAAGACTTGCCGAAGGCGTAGTTATCACTTCTCGCCACACACGCAAAACGGATCGGGGCTTCCGCGTGGAATGCCAGCGTCGGGCCATTTGATGCGCATCAAGGTGCCGGGCGCCCGCGAATGCAATTCATCGCGCATTCCTGCGTTTCAGAAAAGAGGCCGGCAATGTGCTACAAGTCGATCATCGTAAACCTTGCGGTGGATGCACCTCCCGCACCGATCGTAAACGTTGGGGTCGAACTGGCGGAACGGTTTGGAGCCCGTCTCATCGGTCTGGCGGCAGCGGATGTTCCGCCCCTGGTCGCGACTGGCCAGGGCATGGTCTACGAAGGCGAGATCATGCAGATCCAACGGACGGAAATCGAAAAGCGGCTTGCAGAACTGCGAGCCGAGTTCGAAAGGCTGGTTCCGGCTTCGATCTTCAGCGAATGGGGGCAAGCTGTTTGCAGCCCGACCCGGTTCCTCTGTGTTTCCGCCAGAGCGGCCGACCTCGTCGTTACCGGCCAGGCAGGAGACAATGTGTTTCGCGCCGTGGATGTCGGCAGCCTGACACTGGGCACCGGGCGTCCGGTCCTGGTCGCCGCAACCAACGTCGAGCACGTCCTTGCAAAAACCGTTCTTGTCGCGTGGAAGGACACCAGGGAGGCGCGGCGGGCGATGGCTGATGCGTTGCCTTTCCTGGCCAAAGCCAGCGAAGTCGTGATTGCCACGATTGACACCGACCGCGACGAAAGCATTCGCGACAGCCTCGCCGATGTCGCGGTCTTTCTCGAGCACCATGGCATCAAGGCGCGAACCGAGCTGATCGCCGGTGAGGCTGATGGCGACCGGTTGCTGACATTCGCACGCTCGATCCATACGGACCTCATCGTCTCGGGCGCCTATGGCCATAGTCGCTTGCGGGAATGGGCGTTCGGCGGCGTTACCCGCACGCTGATCGAAGCGAGCGGCATCAACCGCTTCATGTCGTATTGATGATAGGCGAGGCTGACCAGCAATCCGTCTCACCAGAGGACGGTGCCTATTGGTCGATCGAGACCAATGACCTCCTGCTACGCCTTGAGACCTCAGTCTCGGGGCTTGCTTCGTCCGAGGCGGCATCGAGGCTCGCAAAATTCGGCCGAAACACACCCGCGTCGACGTCAAGCGCGTCGGCCTTGGCAGTGTTTGCCCGCCAGTTCCGCAGCCCGCTGGTCCTAATCCTCATTTTCGCGGCCTGCGTATCGGCCTTCGTCGGGGATGGCCAGGAGGCTTCGATCATCGGCGCGATCGTGCTGGCAAGCTGCGTCCTGAGCTTCACCCAAGAGTACGGTGCGTCGCGGGCGACCGAAGCACTGAAACAGCGTATTTCGCGCAAGGCTATTGTGTTGCGCGACGGCGCCGAGTGCTCGGTCGCCGCCGACGACATCGTGCCGGGCGACGTGATCCGGCTTTCGGCCGGAAACCTCATCCCTGTCGACGGTATCATTCTGGAAGCGCGCGATTTCAATGTCAGCGAGGCCGTGCTGACCGGCGAGACCTTTCCCGCCGTGAAGACACCGGGACGCTCGGCGCCGGATGCCGCGCTCACGCTGCGCACCAACGCGGTCTTTACGGGAACATCCGTCCGTAGCGGCACCGCAACCGTGCTTGCAGCAGCAACCGGCCCCCGCACGGAATTTGCGTCGATCGCCGCGGCCCTGGAGCGACAAATCCCCGAAACAGGGTTTGCCCGGGGCATCAGGCTGTTCGGCTATCTGATGACTGAGATCATGCTGGCGATTGTCATTCTGGTGTTCTTCGCCAACCTGATGCTGCATCGGCCGCTCATTGAATCGCTGCTGTTTTCGCTGGCACTGGCGGTTGGTCTTACGCCCGAACTTCTCCCGGCCATCATCAGCGTGACGCTGGCTCGAGGGGCTCGCGCGATGGCAGTCAATGGCGTCATCGTGCGCCGTCTCGATGCCATCGAGAACCTGGGCAGCATGGATTTGTTGTGCACCGACAAAACGGGGACGCTGACTGAAGGCGTTATCCATCTGGATGGATGGCTCGATGTCGACGGCAATCCATCAACCGATATCCTGCTCTGGGGACGTCTCAACGCGACCCTGCAGACCGGACTGAAGAATCCACTGGACGAAGCAATCGCCGGTGCGCCAGGCGAGGGCGCATCATTGGCGGCCTTCACGAAAGTCGACGAAATCCCCTACGATTTCATTCGCAAGCGACTATCGGTCGTGGTGCGGAACAAGGACGCCCAGGATCTTCTGATTACCAAAGGTGCCGTACAAAATGTCCTCGAAACCTGCAGCTTCGTCCGAACAGCCAAGGGGCTGGAACCTCTCAATGAAATGGACCGGGCGGCAATCGAGGAAAAATTCCGACGCTGGAGCGCGGACGGCTACCGCGTTCTGGGCTTGGCAATCCGTCGGTTTGAGCGCCAGAAAACGTTCAGCAGGAAAGACGAGATCGATCTCGCCTTCGCGGGCTTCCTGCTTTTCCTCGACCCGCCAAAGAGAGGCGTCAAGGAGACGCTTGCCGAACTCGCCCAGCGCGGCATCGCGGTAAAGGTCATTTCTGGCGACAACCGTTACGTTGCCGCGCATCTCGCCCAGGCGATCGGCTTGCGGGCCGACAGGATCATGACCGGCGAGGAGCTTTCGAAATTGACGAAGAGCGCGCTCTTCGCAGGCGTGCAGCACACCGACCTCTTCGTCGAGATCGACCCCAACCAGAAGGAGCGCATCGTTCAGGCGTTGCGGAGCAGGGGCCGTGTCGTTGGTTACCTGGGCGACGGCATCAATGATGCGCCCGCCCTTCATGAGGCAGACATAGGCATCTCGGTCGACAGCGCCGTCGATGTCGCGCGCGAGGCGGCCGATATCATCCTTCTCAAGCAGGATCTCGGCGTGCTGGTGCGCGGCGTCGACGATGGCCGCAAGACCTTCGCGAACACGATGAAGTACATTTCCATCACCACCAGCGCCAATTTCGGCAACATGATCAGCATGGCTGTCGCCTCACTGTTCCTGCCTTTCCTGCCGCTTCTGGCCAAGCAGATCCTGCTCAACAATTTCCTTTCCGACGTTCCTTCACTCGCCATTGCAAGTGACAACGTCGATCCCGACCAACTGCACAGACCTCGCCACTGGGATATCCGTTTTGTGCGGCGGTTCATGATTAGCTTTGGCTTGGTCAGTTCGCTGTTCGACTTCGCGACCTTCGCATTCCTTCTGTTCTTCGCGCATGCCACGGAGGCCGCATTCCAGACCGCCTGGTTTGTCGAGTCGTTGCTGACGGAGCTTGCCATCGTGCTCATTGTGCGCACGCACAGGGCTTTCTGGGCGAGCCGTCCAAGCCCGTTGCTTGCCTGGCTTACATTGGCTGTCGGGATTATCGCGATCATGATCCCCTATCTGCCGTTTGCGGCCTGGTTCGGCTTCGTGCCCTTGCCTCTGCCCGTACTTGCCGGACTTGTCGCAATTACCGCGCTCTATCTACTCGCCTCGGAGGCGACCAAGCGCTGGTTTTTCGGACAAGAGAGTCGGGCCCGCAAGAAGTTGCTTGCCCGTCAGCGGTCCTTTCTCGATCGCCTTGTGGCCAAGGTTTAGCGCCATGCTCCCTGTTGGGGGCTCAGGGATCGGCAACGATGCCGCCTGTTGATCGAGATCAACGCCGCCTGCCGCCAACATGCCAATGATGGCCACTAGGCAGGAGTGATCACCATGACCTTTCTCGATTACCTGATTTCAATTGATGCCAGAACCACCTTGATGGACCGCATGATGCGGAAGCTGGGCGTCGACAGACAATTGAAGGTCGTGGCAGACCATACCGCCGTCACCAACCGGGCGGTGGACCGCTGCCAATCCTGCGGGCACCAGGACGAATGCTCGGTTTGGCTCGACGAACATCAGCAAGCCGATAACCCGCCAGACTATTGCCGCAACAGCGACCTGATCGCTCGGTTGCGGCATGCGGCCGGTCAACGGTAATCATTCGAATACTCAGCCTGGACGATGTCGTGCTGTCCGTGTTTTTAACGAGAGTCAACGCAAGCCACGTGTTGCAGTTGATAGGTTTACGTTCCACCGGGTGTGGCTTTTGCTGGGGCGGCGCTTCTGCGGAGGCAAAACACTGGCAGAAAAAGTTGCGGGCGCGGCGCTTATTGCCTTTGCCCTGTTGCTCCTTCGACCATTGATACCCATGGTCGCGCCCTAGGCGCGACGAAGCCTTGGGCGAGGACTGGCAACACAGAGGGCAATGGTGCCTTGCTGCGGATCAATGTCAGCTCCGCTACGAAACAAGGACGACCGACACGGGATCGGCGCAGAAGAGATTGTCCTTGACTGCATTGACGCCGGCGACGTTTTCGGCGGCGACTATTGCTGCCTGGCGCTCGCGTTCGTCGAAGATGGCGCCGCTCAGTGTCACCACGCCCTTGTCCACCATCACGTTGATCAAATCGTTGCCAGCCCATTTCTGCCTCGCAAGCTCGGTAGCGATGTTCTGCCGAATCTGTTCGTCATCGATGACCGTAGCGCCTCCATCCGGAAGGACGCCGAGCAATGCCCGCAGAAGATCAGAGCGGGTGATGATGCCAACGACTTTCCCAGCTTCTACGACGGGAATGCGTTTGACATGGTGACGCGTCATGAGCTCGACGACTTTCGCGAGTGATGCCGCAGGGGATGCCGTCACGACATCCTGCGACATCACCTCTTCAACCCGTCGACCATTGGCGCGGACATATTCGTCGGCGGCCTTTCCTGGGCTGACGAGAAATTCCAGCCAGCGCGAGCGCTTGCGCTCCGTACCCAGTTCCCCGCGTCGCAGGAAATCGCCCTCGCTGACGATCCCCACCATCCTGCCGTCGTTGCGAATGACGGGGAGGCCGCTGAGCTTTTTGGAGAGCATCAACCCGGCGGCCTCGGCGATCGATGCGGACGGATCTATGCCGACGACTGGCTTGCTCATTATGGCTTCGGCTTGCATGTTCGCTCTCCGGAGTTTCTCCAACGTCCGGCTTCTTTAGCTTTCATATGCACGAAGCGCCTTGATCTGAATCATTTGTCGGTGGAGGCAAATGGTCCAAGGCTGGAGCCGTGAATGACAGGGCGCGAACCGGTCGACCAGCTATCGCGGTCTTGGCGACGTTCACGCCAAGTTCGTAGACAAGCAGTCCACCGTGGTAGGCCGTCGCAGTGACCAGAAATGCACCGCAAATTTCGATCAGAGGAATGGCGATCGTTACAACCCGCGTGTCACGGTTCCGCGTCCAAAGCCAAGGCGCACAACCAGGCCGCGCTTGTGGCATTGCTGCGATCAAAGCCGGCCGGCACGTGGTTCACATCCCAAAGCGTGCTACTTGGTCTTTGGAGATTGTGGACTCGATCTTCGACACGAAGTCCTCCACCAGAAGCGAATTGGCATAGGCCGTGACATGATCGCCGTCGAAGAACAACGGGTGTCCGTTCCTGAATGCCGAACATGTAACTTGTGGGCACAGCGTAGGCAAAGGGTCCCAGACGTGAACATTCGGCACAGCCGCTGATATCTCAGCGTAGCCCTTCAAAATTGGTGATCGAAGATTTTCTATCAGCTTTCGATCGATGTCGAATCCGTTGGTACAGGACGGGTTCATTGAATTGAACCAATCACTGCATCGAAATGCCGGGGCCCTGAAGATTGGCTTTGGGCCTTCGAAAACAATCGACAGTCCCGCCTTGGAGAGGGGGGTAAGTTGATCGATAGCGTTCTTGACGGCTTGTTCCCTCTGCTGCTCGCTGCTCTGCGGGCTGCTGTCGGGGCCAGAAGCCCATTGAAGGCTAAGTCGAGTCAGCCGGAGCGAGGGCAGGAACAGCAGGTCGCGAGGCTTGGCAAGCTTGGCTATGTAGGCCGCACCGGCAGCCGTGGCATGAGCGCACGTCGGCTCAGTGTCGTGGCGAAGATCCAAGCTGACAAACGGGCAACCGGCGGTCGACACCACCACTGTTCGGATACCGGTTTCGAGCGTGAAGCGCTTCAGGAGAGGAATGTAGGCTCCCGCGTGAGAGTCGCCCAGCACGAACATGGTCTCGCTACGCCCTTCGGCCGGGCACCCACCTTTGGTGAAGAACAGCGCTTCTTCCACAGTTTCCGTGACGACGGCGCAACCAGGAGACTGGGGAGAGGTGTCTGGTGAGGTCGCATACCATTCGCCTCGATTCCTCATGACCGTGCTCAAGGCGATTTCATATCGATTGTCGCGCATCAGTTTGAAGCTAAAAAATGCAGCAGCGATGACAGCCAGAAAGAGGGCGACAACGGCTATGTCGGGGGCGGTTCTCAGAAGCCGCATTCGACGCGTCGGTGTTTCGATCCAGAAATACGAGCCGAGGCTGAACGCCACGGCGACCAGCAACGCCGCCAATTTTGTGGCGGTGGTTTCGGTGCCCATCGTCCATCTTGCGATCACGAAGACTGGCCAATGCCACAGGTAGAGAGAATAAGAGATCCATCCGACGAACCTGACGGGCTTTATTTCCAACACCGCAAAGTGTGGCGCACGGTCGCTTCCCAGGTAGTAGAGGCATCCGATCAAGACTGTTGTGCAGGCAACCGCAGCGATGTTCTCAAGCCCTTCGGAGCCCTGGCCAAAGTCGAGCGCGAACGTTGCCACGAGTCCTATCAGCGCGGTCGTGGCTGCAAGATTGCAATGCCTTTCGAAGCCCGTCCGTTCCCCTATCCGGCTGACAAGCTGAAAGCACAATATGCCGCATGCCAACTGCCAAAAGCGAGCATGGGGCATATAGAAGGCCTGAAGCGGTTTCGCATCCAGTAGATGAAGCCATATCGCCACCGACGCGACGGCGAGCGCACCGTATACAAGCGCCGAGAATCTCTTCCCGCGCGGTCCCATGACCCAAGGAAAGAACAGCAGCGGGAAGACGACGTAGAATTGTTCCTCAACCCCAAGAGACCACGTGTGGGTGAATGGGTTAAACTCGGTCACGGGTGAAAAATAGTCGGTTCCCTTGGCCAGGAAGATGTTGCTCAGGCCGACGAAGGCCGAAGAAGCGGTTTTGCTGATTGATGTGCTCAGCCATGCGTCCGGAACAAACAGAAAGGTGGCGAGTGCACTGACCAATAAGCACAGCAACAGGGCCGGCATGATTCTTGTGAATCGGCGCGCATAGAATTCCAAGACAAAATGAAAAGCGGACTGGCCGCGGTAGCGCCTCGACACGGTATAGCTGACGACGAAACCAGAAATTACGAAGAAAACATCAACCCCTAAAAAACCATTGGGGAAGCGGTCGCCATACAGATGGTAGAACACTACTGACAGGATCGCGATGGCCCGGAGCCCGTCAAGGAAAGCCAGATAGTCCTTCGACGAGCGTTCCGACGTCGAACCAAAATTATCGGCCATTGGACGAAACACACGTTCTTGTAGGTAAGAAATCCGATCGGATAACGTTCCGGTTAAGGCCAGCCAGACGCCAGTTGAAGCGCGGCAGCCTGAACCTGCGGGCAATTACAGGATGTGCCGATCATGGGAAAGGCCGGACACAGGATTTGTTTCGTTCGAGGGCGTTGTGGGGCCGGTCCGTGGCTTTCGGCTGCAACCGAATGTCGCGAGGGAGGACATTCGCCTCGCTCGCAGGCCTCCGCAGCGCGTTGCGACCGACCGTTCAGCCGTTCCGCGACAAATGTACGTCCAGGACGGCAGCCTTCTTGGCGATCAGGCCTTCCAGATCCGCGTCCGATCGCTTGGTGCCGGTTCGTTCGCGCAGCAACGAGATCACTGCGCTCATTGAAAGCGGAGTAATTTGGGAAAGCGGGGAGTTTTGGGAAATCGGGGCGGTCTGGGTGGCCAGAATGGCATCCACCGCGCCGGCAACATCGGGAGTCTCCCTTGGTGCTCGCATGGTCGGTTCCTTTCTGCTCAGGTCGGCCACGGTGCCATCGGTCGGTGCTCTGACGCCACGATCGAAGACGACCGCAAGGCCGTTCTTGACGGCGACGGCGGCGACCATATCGTCGAGCTTACGGTCGGAGAGGGCTGGGTCCGCGGGTTTCAGGATCTTGCGGATCACCCTGGCGGCCAGATCCGTCGACACGAAGTCATAACTCCGTTTTCTGGCCTCGACATATTGTTCGATGATCATCCTCAGGCGGCGGGCTGCAATGTCCCTGGGTTCCTGCACATCCTTGGGTTCCACCGGAGCCTCCCTGGCCTGCCGTGCGCGCAAATTCGGCGGCCAAAAGGAAATAGGGCGGCTTGATCGGACATCAAACGTCCTTCGATCATTTCGTCGCACCCGCCAATGGGCCGGAACGATCCCGCGGCTGAAGCATTTCGTTCCATGACCAGCGCATTGAGGGAAGGCCGGGCCATGAAGATCGCTCATGTCGCGCCGCTGTACGAATCCGTTCCGCCAAGGCTCTATGGCGGCACCGAGCGCATCATCTCCTACCTGACCGAAGCCCTCGTCGACCTCGGCCACGACGTGACGCTGTTCGCCAGCGGCGACACGAAGACCTCCGCCAAACTCGTGCCATGCCGCGAGCGGGCGCTTCGTCTCGATCCGCGCCCGCTGAAGTCCGAGATCGCGGCGCATCTGTCGATGCTCGACCAGGTGAGGAAACGCGCCGACGATTTTGACGTAATTCATTTCCACCTCAGCCATTTCCTGCATTTCCCGTTTTTCCACGACATGCCGCAGCGCACGGTGACGACGCCGCATGGCAGGCTGGATTACGCGGATCTCGCGCAGGCCTATGACCGGTTCCCACGCTTCCCGATGGTTTCCATATCGCGCAGCCAGCGGGCGCGGTTTGCGTCTGCCAACTGGCTTGCCACGATCCATCACGGCCTGCCCGTCGATCTCTACGAACCCGATTTCGAGGCAGGTTCGGGTGGCGGCTATCTTGCCTTTCTCGGCAGGATGTCGCGCGACAAGCGGCCGGACCGGGCGATCGACATCGCCCGCCGCACCGGGCTGAAACTCAAGCTAGCGGCCAAGATCGGCGATGGCGACCGCGCCTATTTCGAGGAAGTCGTGCAACCGATGATCGATGGCGACCGGGTCGAATATGTCGGCGAAATCGGCGAGGACCAGAAGAGCAGGTTTCTTGGCAATGCTGCCGCCCTGCTGTTTCCGATCGATTGGCCCGAACCCTTCGGCCTTGCCGTGATCGAAGCCATGGCCTGTGGAACTCCGGTCATGGCCTGGAGTTGCGGCGCCATGCCCGAAATCGTCGACTATGGGGTTACCGGCTTCGTCGTCGAGACCATCGAGGATGCGGTCGCCACGATGCCGGCTCTCCTGCAGCTCGACAGGCGGCGCATAAGGGCGGTGTTCGAAAGGCGGTTTTCAGCCGACAGAATGGCCAGGGACTACGTCGAGGCTTATTCCCGGCTGCGCAACGGCCATGAGCAAAGCAGAGCTTCGTAGGCCTTCACCCGTCCGAAAAACCCAGCACGGGACAATCCTGTTGACCATCACCCAACTCGACGAGCGCAAGCTTGATCCTGCCATAGCTCTGGCTTCCCTGGACGAAACCGCGCCGAGGGAGCCGCATCGGCTGTTCGCCCTCAAGCATGGCGATTGCTTTGCCGTAGCCGATGCCTATGGCGACATACGCGGTGTCGGCGATGGGTTCTTCCGCGACGACACGCGCGTGCTCTCCGAATTTCGCCTCACCGTCGGCGGGCGGTCGACGTCGTTGCTGGGCGCGTCGCTCAGCCAGGACAACGTGCTCTTCACCACCAACCTCACCAATCTGCCGATCGAGAGCGCCGCTGGCCGCCAGATTCCGCAAGGCGCTATGCATATCGAGCGCGTGCGGCTGTTGTGGGAGGAAAGGCTGTATGAGCGCATAACACTGTCCAACTACAGCCGCGAGCATTCGACGATCCTGCTATCGCTGCGTTTTGCCGCCGATTTCCGCGACATGTTCGAGGTCCGCGGTTCGACCCGCTCGAAGCGTGGAACCGCCCATACGGCCGAGATCACAGGGAATGCGGTCGTGCTTCGCTACGAAGGCCTGGACAAGGTCGTGCGGACATCGGCGATTTCCTTCTCACAGACGCCCGATCAACTGACTTCCGAGCGCGCCGATTTCGTCATCGCCGTCACCAAGCGCAGCAGCCAGACGCTTTATGTGGAAGTGGGCAACGCGACGGACGATCGCCCCGAAAGCCGCCGGTTTCGCGCGGCTGCCGCCCGCGCTCGCTTCGGCATGCGCGCCAAGCGCCGGCATGGCGCGACGCTGCACAGTTCCGGCCGCGTCTTCAACGACTGGATGGAGCGGGCGCGCGCCGATGTCGCGCTGCTCACCACGGAACTGGCGACCGGGCCCTATCCCTATGCCGGCATTCCCTGGTTCTCCACAGCCTTCGGCCGGGATGGCGTGATCTCCGCCTTGCAGATGCTTTGGCTCAATCCCGGCCTGGCGCGCGGCGTCCTGGCGTTTCTCGCTCAGCACCAGGCGACCGAAACCTCTCCGTTCAGCGATTCCGAACCTGGCAAGATCATGCACGAGACCCGCAAGGGCGAGATGGTGGCGCTGAGCGAGTTGCCGTTCGGCCGCTATTATGGCGGCGTCGACACGACGCCGCTCTATATCCATCTTGCCTGCGCCTATGCTGACCGCACGGGCGACACGGCCTTCCTTGATACGCTGTGGCCCTCACTGTGCGCCGCGGCCGAATGGATCGAAACGGCGAGCCGTTCGACTGGATTCCTCACCTACCAGCGCGCCGCGGAATCCGGCCTTGCCAACCAGGGATGGAAGGACAGTTTCGATTCCGTCTTCCACGCCGATGGCCGCATCCCGAAGGGGCCGATCGCGCTGGTCGAGGTGCAGGGCTACGTCTTTGCAGCGTTCCAGGGGTTGGCGAAGCTGGCACGGCTGCGTGGCGAGGCGGAACGCGCCGAGAGCTGGGAAATACGCGCCGACGCCATTCGCCAAGCAGTCGAGCGCCATTTCTGGATGGAAGACCTCGGCTACTATGCGCTCGCGCTGGACGGCGATGGTCAACCTTGCAAGGTGCGCACGTCCAATGCCGGTCACCTGCTCTATGTCGGCCTTCCCGACCCGGATCGCGCGCGCATGGTCGCCGACCAGCTGCTGTCGGCCTCGTTTCATTCCGGCTGGGGGCTGCGGACGCTGGCGGACGATGCGATCTTCTTCAATCCGATGTCCTATCACAACGGCTCCATCTGGCCGCACGATACAGCGATCTGCGCTGCCGGACTGGCACGGTACGGCAGCCGCGACAGCGTCGTGCGGCTGATGAGCGGCACCTTCGAATCCGCCGTCCATTTCAACATGCGGTTACCGGAACTGTTTTGCGGTTTCACGCGCGCGGCCGGCGAAGCGCCGATCGCCTATCCGGTGGCTTGCCTGCCGCAAGCCTGGTCCGCCGGCTCGGCCTTCATGCTCATGCAATCGTGCCTCGGCCTGCAGATCGACGGCTGGACAGGCGAGATCCATGTGACCCGGCCGCGCCTGCCGATCGGCATCGACAACCTCGTCATCCGCCATCTTTCGGTGGGGCAGGCGGCAGTGGATCTGACGTTCCAGCGCGTGGGAGATCGCGTCGGCGCCTTCCTTGCCGAACCGCATGAGGGGCTGGTGCCACTCGTGGTCAGGAGCTGAAAAATCGGAACCATCCTGCACCGTGAGCGTTGGACCACCACGCCATGGGATGCCGAAACTCCAGTCCATAAAGCCGCAGCAGTATCCCATTGAAAGGTAATCGATTTCAATGCCCGACAACAGTTCGTATCTAGTCGTTCCCGTATTCGCATTGTGGCTCTTTGTTGTTGCAGCCCTCGGCGTCCTGGTTATTGTGCTGGTGACGATGGTGTTGCGGGCGCGCAAGGGCGGCAGGTTGGCCGCTGCGGAGGTTGACCCTGCTCGCGGCCCATTGCCGGAATTCGCGAAGAACGGGCAGTCGGCGGCCGCGGCACTGGTACAGTGGTCGCCCGAAACGCTGCGTCACATCCTGGCGACCGAACTTCCCGATGCCCAGGTGATCGTCGTCTCAAACCGCGAGCCGTATATCCACAACCGCGAGGGCGACGACATCCAACTGGTCGTACCCGCGAGCGGGCTCGTCTCGGCCCTGGAGCCGATCACGCGCGCCTGTGCGGGCACGTGGATCGCCTATGGCGGCGGTTCGGCCGACAAGCTGGTGGTCGACAAGAACGATCGGATCGAGGTGCCGCCGGACAATCCTTCCTACACGCTGCGCCGTGTCTGGCTGAGCGAGGAAGAACAGCAAGGCTATTATCTCGGCTTTGCCAATGAAGGACTCTGGCCGCTGTGCCATATCGCCTTCACCCGGCCGATATTCCGCGCCTCGGATTGGGAGGCCTACGAGGCGGTCAACCGCAAATTCGCCGACACCGTCATCGCGGAAGCCCGCAACGAGCGGCCGATCGTGCTGGTCCAGGATTATCATTTCGCGCTGCTGCCGCGAATGATCCGTGAGCGTCTGCCGGAGGCGATCATCATCACCTTCTGGCATATCCCGTGGCCGAATTCCGAAGTGTTCAGCATCTGCCCATGGCGCGAGAGGATTCTCGAGGGCCTGCTCGGCAGTTCGATCGTCGGTTTCCACACCCAGTTCCATTGCAACAACTTCATCGACAGCGTCGACCGTTTCCTGGAAAGCCGGATCGAGCGCGAGGATTCGGCCATTTCCTATGGTGGCCAGATCAGCCTGGTCCATGCCTATCCTATCTCAATCGAATGGCCGCCGGCGCAACTGGGCAAACTGCCTGACGTGGCGCAGTGCCGCCGGCAGGTTCAGGAGAAATTCGGCCTGGCCGAAGATGTCAAACTGTGCGTGGGCGTTGAACGTCTCGACTACACCAAAGGCATCCTCGATCGCTTCAACGCACTTGATGAACTGCTGACGCTTCATCCCGAATGGATCGGCAAGGTGGCGTTCCTGCAGATCGCCGCGCCCAGCCGGGGCACCTTGCCAGCCTATCAGCAACTCTACGAGGAGTGCCTGCGCCATGCCGAGGATCTCAACCGGCGCTATGGTCGCGACGGCTACACACCCGTGCTGATGATAACGGAACATCACTCGCAGCAGCAGGTCTACGAAATCTACCGTGCCGCCGACGTTTGCATGGTCACCAGCCTGCATGACGGCATGAACCTGGTCGCCAAGGAGTTTGTCGCGGCGCGCGAGGACGAACAGGGCGTGCTGCTGCTCAGCATGTTCGCCGGCGCCTCCAAGGAGCTTCTGGACGCACTGATCGTCAATCCCTATGACGCGGCGATGATGGGCGATGCCTTGCTGCAGGCCTTGACCATGTCGCCGGAAGAGCAAAGCCAGCGCATGCGACGCATGCGCGAAATCGTGCGCGACAACAATGTCTATCGGTGGGCGGGCAGCATGCTTCTCGATGCGGCGCGCTTGCGCAAGCGCGACGCCGTCGATCGCGCCGTTGCCACCGCTCCAACGGCCCCAGGCAATGTGATATCGCTGCTCGATCGCAGACGCGTGGCGGCGCTATGATGTCGATCTCGCCGAACCTCGCCGTGCCTGTCGTTCCGCAAGGGCCATGGAGCCTGTTCCTCGATATCGATGGCACGCTTCTCGAACATGCCGCGCATCCCGATGCGGTGGTCGTCGGTGACGAATTGCGCACGCTGCTGGTGCGGCTCGAAGCGCAATTGGATGGAGCGCTGGCGTTCATCACGGGACGGTCGATCGCTGCCGTCGACCATCTCTTCCAGCCTCTCAGATTGCGCGCCGCGGGGCTTTATGGCCTCGAGCACAGGCTGGCGCGCGATGGTCCGGTCGAGGCGGCCGACGAACCGGCTGATATTGCCGCGCTCGCCAACGAAATCGCTACGGAACTGGACAATGCGGATGTCTATATCGAGCGCAAGGGACCAATCCTGGCCATTCATACGCGCGCGGCACCGCATCTGCTGCAGCGAGCGACCGAGTTGGTCGAACAGGCACTGGACAGATTGCCTGCGGGATATCGGATCCTGGCCGGAAATGCCGGTGTGGAACTGATGCCGCTGGAGGCGGCGAAGGGAGCGGCCATCCGGCGCTTCCTGCAAGTTCCGGCCTTCAGGGGACGGCGCCCGGTGTTCCTTGGGGACGATACATCCGACGAGAACGGGTTCGAGACCGTCAACGAATTGGACGGCATTTCGGTTCGCATAAAGCCGCAGGGATCGACAGCGGCGCCTTTTTCGCTGGCTGGCGTGGATGCGGCCCTGGCCTGGCTGGACGAGATGAGCAGACGCGAGACCGCGAAAGCGGCGACGCTTGCCGCAACGTCCAAATGAACCAGACTCCCTAATTGCCTGTTCACGCGCATGGAAGAAGTTGCAATGACCCAACTGACCAGCCTCATCGAGGAAATCATGCCCGTCTGGCTCCAGCGGCAATCCAAGACGAACAGCCGAGATCGCCAGGCGACAGCTGAGCCGCTGCGTCCCGAAGATGCGGACGCAGTCTGGCGCAAGGCCGTCGAAAACGATCTGTTTGGAGCCAACACGCCGGATTATGCCGACACCGGGGAGAAGAAGCCTAACCGTCATTGACGGCTGTGCTCAGCCTTCCCCGAAAATCAGCGAAACATTACCGCCGGCATGGCGTTCGAGCCGGCCGGCGAGGTCGAGTTCCAGCAGAACCATGAAGACCTGGGCCGGGTGAAGGCCGGTGTGGCGGATGATCTCGTCGACCGGCACCGGTGTCGGGCCTAGCGCTTCGATGACCTTGGCGCGGTCGCTCTCGCCGGGTGGCGGTGTGGCCGAAAAGTCGGGCGGGTCCTCGAACGGTGGCACAGCAGGCGCCCGCATGCCGGTCAGCGGCGCGATCGCCCTGGAAATGTCCGATGCCTCGGTGACCAGCGTGGCGCCGTCCTTGAGCAGGCCGTTGGTGCCTGCGGCGCGCGGATCGAGCGGGGAGCCCGGCACGGCAAAAACCAGCCGGCCCATTTCGCCGGCAAGCCTGGCGCTGATCAGCGAGCCCGAACGCTGGGCGGCCTCGACCACCACCAGCCCGAGGGCCGCGCCAGCGACAAGACGGTTGCGGCGTGGAAAATCCTGGGCGCGCGGCTGCCAGCCGAATGGCATTTCGGAGATGATGGCGCCACGCTCGGCGATTTCCGCGCACAGGCCGGCATTTTCGGGCGGGTAGGGCAGGTCGAGGCCTCCGGCCAGCACACCGACCGTGCCGGTTTGCAGGCTGCCCTGATGCGCCGCCGTGTCGATGCCGCGCGCCAACCCCGAGATAATGCCATAACCGTCGCCGCCAAGCTCGGCCGCCAACATGCGCGCCATCTTGATGCCGGCAAGCGATGCGTTGCGGGCGCCGACGATGGCAACGCCGGGTAGGCGGAAGACAGCGGCATTGCCCTTGACCGCCAGAAGGGGTGGAGGATTGTCCATGCTTCTCAGCAGCGGGGGATAGTCGGGCTCGCCGATACCGACAAAACGCGCGCCTGCCCGGCGGGCTGCCTCGAGTTCGGCCTCGGCCTCGGCGATTGACGGAATGCGGGCGATCCGGCTGGCGCCGCCCGAAATCATCAGTTCCGGCAGGATTTCCAGCGCCACTTCGGCCGACCCGAAGCGGTTGATCAGGTCGCGAAAGGAGGCGGGGCCGACATTCTGGGTGCGGATCAGCCGCAGCCAGCTCAGCCGCTGCCGGTCGCTGAGGCGCGGCCCGGCGGCCGTCTCGCTCATCCCTTGGCTCCGATCTTGCCCTCGGTGCCGGCAAGCAGCCGCGAAATGTTCGCCCTGTGCTTGATAAAGACGATGATGCTCATCACCACGAACAGAACGGCAATCTGCGGTGCGCTCATAAAGTAGAGGGCTATCGGCACGACGACGGCCGCTGCAAGTGCCGCAAGCGACGAGTAACGGAACAGGAATGCCATCGCCAGCCAGATGACGGCGAAGATCAGCGCTACCTGCCAGGCAAGGCCGATCAGCACCCCGAGATAGGTCGCGACGCCCTTGCCGCCCTTGAAGCCAAGCCAGACCGGGAAGAGATGCCCGAGAAAGGCGCCGAGGCCGGCCCAGACCGCCGTTTCCGGCGCGAAATGGCCTGATATCACCACGGCGGCGGTGCCCTTCAGCGCATCGAGCAGCAAGGTCGCGGCGGCCAGGCCCTTGTTGCCGGTGCGCAGCACGTTGGTGGCGCCGATATTGCCGGAGCCGATCTTGCGCACATCACCAAGGCCGGCGGCGCGGGTCAGCAGCAGCCCGAAGGGAATCGAGCCTAAGAGGTAGCCGAATACCAGCGCCAGGATCAGGCCGTAAGTCATTGTTTCCCCCCGCTTTTCCCCCAACTAAACCCGATCGGGCGCGACGCCCGTTGCCGGTCTATGCCGAGAACACTGTGCGGCCCGCCACCAGCGTTTGCAAGACCTTGCCTTGCAGGCGGGCGCCTTCGAAGCAGGTGTTCTTCGAGCGCGACCGGATGCCGCCTTCGCTGACGATCCATGGATCGTCGAGATCGACGAGCGCGAGGTCGGCGACTGAGCCCGGCTTCAGCGTGCCGCCGGGCAGTCCGAACAGCCTTGCCGGCGCGGTGGACAGCGCTTCGACCAGCCGCAGCAAGGGCACGTCGCCATTGTGGTAGAGCCGCAAGGCGGCACCCAGCAGCGTCTCCAGCCCGATGGCGCCGGCCGCGGCATCGGCGAAGGGCAGGCGCTTGGTGTCGACATCCTGCGGATCGTGCGAGGAGACGATGATGTCGACCGTGCCGTCCCTGACCGCCTCGATCATCGCCAGCCGGTCTTCCTCGGCGCGCAATGGCGGCGTCAGGCGGAAGAAGGTGCGGTACTCACCGACATCGTTTTCATTGAGCGACAGGTTGTGGATCGACACGCCTGATGTCACATCAGCTCCATCGGCTTTGGCGCGCGTCACGGCGTTTGCGGCCATCGCCGTCGAAATCTTGGCCGCGTGATAGGAGCCGCGCGTCAGTCGCGCCAAAGCCAGATCGCGCTCGAGCGGGATCGATTCGGCTTCACGCGGAATGCCGGAAAGGCCGAGCCAACTGGCGTAGAGACCTTCATTCATCACGCCGGACGAACCGAGATCTGCATCCTGCGTCTCGTGCACGATGGTGGCGCCGAAATCGCGGGCATAGGTGAGCGCCCGGCGCATCACCAGCGAACTGGCGATGGTGTGGCGGCCATCGGTGAAGGCGACGGCGCCGGCCTCGCGCAGCAGGCCGAACTCGGTCATCTCGCGGCCGTCGAGCCCCTTGGTGATCGCCGCCGCCGGGAAGATGTTGACGATCGCCGTGTCCTTGGCGGTGCGCAGCACGAACTCGACCAGCGCGACATTGTCGATCACCGGATCGGTGTCAGGCATCATGACGACGGAAGTCACGCCGCCGGCGGCTGCGGCGACGCTTGCCGAGGCGATGGTTTCGCGATGTTCGCCGCCCGGCTCGCCGATAAAGACGCGGCCATCGATCAGTCCGGGAATGATCGCCTTGCCGGCGCAATCGATTGTCGTGGCGCCATCGGGCGCGCCCTGGTTCAACGCCGCTTTGCCGGCGGCAACGATCTTGCGGCCCTCGACGATGACGGAGCCGACTTCGTCGAGGCCGCGCGAGGGGTCGACGATGCGGGCGCGTTCAAAGACTGTCGTGCTCATGCGCCGCGACCCTCTTGATTGCGGCCCTCTTGGTTGCGACGGGGGTCGAGCAGTGCTTCCATCACCGCCATGCGCACGGCGACGCCCATCTCCACCTGCTCCTGGATCACGCTTTGCGGGCCGTCGGCTATTTCCGAGGCGATTTCGACGCCGCGGTTCATCGGGCCGGGATGCATCACCAGCGCGTCGTCCTTGGCGGCTTTCAGCTTTTCGGCGTCGAGGCCGAAATAGCGGAAATATTCGCGCACCGAAGGCACGAAGGCGCCTTCCATGCGCTCGCGCTGCAGGCGCAGCATCATCACCACGTCGGCGTCCTTGAGGCCTTCGGCCATCGAGCGCGTGACGATAACGCCCATCTTCTCGATGCCGGACGGCAGCAGCGTCGAAGGCGCCACCACGCGCACCTGCGCGCCAAGCGCGTTGAGCAGCATGATGTTGGAGCGCGCCACGCGCGAATGCAGGATGTCACCGCAGATCGCCACGATCAATTTCGACAGCGGCCCCTTGGCGCGGCGGATGGTCAGCGCATCGAGCAGCGCCTGGGTCGGGTGTTCATGCGCGCCGTCGCCGGCATTGACCACCGAGCAGCCGACTTTCTGCGCCAGCAGGGCGGCAGCACCCGCCGACTGGTGGCGGATGATCAAGATATCGGGCCGCATGGCGTTCAGCGTCATCGCCGTGTCGATGAGCGTTTCGCCCTTCTTCACCGAAGAACTCGCCACCGACATGTTCATGACATCGGCGCCGAGCCGCTTTCCAGCCAGCTCGAACGAGGACTGCGTGCGGGTCGAGGCCTCGTAGAAGAGATTGATCTGGGTGCGGCCGCGCAGCGTCGAGGTCTTTTTCTCGGACTGCCGCGAAATCGCGACGGCCCGATCAGCCCGGTCGAGCAACAGCTCGATGTCGGCGGGCGAAAGATCGCTGATGCCTAGAAGATGGCGGTGAGGGTAGAGTGGCAGGGACGAAGCGTCGGTCATCTCAAGGCGCTGCTATAGGGTGCGGATTTTGCGCCCGCAAGCACCAGCTTTGGATTGGCGCCTTTCTCCCCGGTATTTTCGTCGCGCACGCGGCAACGCTTGGCTATATCTAGCCGGTGGCCCCGGATTCGAGGCTTTCCGACGATAGGGACGAATTGTGACCGACGACGTGACGAACCAGCCGCCGCCGCTGACGGGCGGCAACGCCTGGCGAGGCGATCCGTTGCTGATCCAGCTTGCCGAGCGCTTTTCCGACCCGGTGCGCAAGGACCTCGACGGTCTCGGCCGTTTCGTCCTGACGCAGGAGGCGCAGGAGCTGGCGCGCCTGGCCAATGTCGAGACGCCGAAGCTCAGGACCCATGACCGCCAGGGACGGCGCATCGACCTCGTCGAGTTCCACCCCGCCTACCACGCCTTGATGCGCCGCTCGGTGGCGAACGGGTTGCATTCCTCGGTCTGGGAAAATGGCGACGCGGAGATCGGCCGCCGCCACCAGGTGCGCGCCGCCCGTTTCTACCTGACCGCCGAACTCGAGACCGGGCATCTCTGCCCCATCACCATGACCAGCGCCTCACTGGCGGCGTTGATGGCCAGCCCAAAGCTGTTTCGCGAATGGGCGCCGCGCGTGACGACGCGCAAATACGACCAGAGCCAGAAGCCGCCGGTCGAGAAGACCGGGCTGACGCTCGGCATGGGCATGACCGAAAAACAGGGCGGCACGGATGTGCGCGCCAATGTGACGAGGGCCGAGCGCGCCGGCAGCGGCTTCTATCGCCTGACCGGCCACAAATGGTTCATGTCGGCACCGATGTCGGACGCCTTCCTGGTGCTGGCGCAGGCGCCGGAGGGATTGTCGTGCTTCCTCGTGCCGCGCGTTCTCGGCGACGGGTCGGGCAACGGCTTCCGATTCCAGCGGCTGAAGGACAAGCTCGGCAACCGCTCCAACGCCTCTTCCGAGGTCGAGTTCGTCAACGCCATCGGCGAGATGGTCGGCGAGCCCGGCGCCGGCGTGAAGACGATCATGGACATGGTGACCTTGACCCGGCTCGATTGCGCCGTGGCGTCCTCGGCGATCATGCGGGCAGGGCTGGCGGAAGCGGTTCATCATGCCCGCCATCGCCAGGTGTTCGGCTCCACCTTGATCGAACAGCCGCTGATGCAGCGCGTGCTGGCCGACATGGCGCTGGATGTTGCCGCCGCAACCGCTCTGTCGTTCCGGCTGGCGCGCTCGTTCGACGAGGCGGCGAGCGATCGCGGCGAAGCGGCGTTTGCCCGCGCCATGACACCGGTCGTCAAATACTGGGTGTGCAAGATCGCGCCGCCGCTGCTCTATGAGGCGATGGAGTGTCTAGGCGGCAATGGCTATGTCGAGGAGGCGCCGCTCGCCCGCTATTATCGCGAAGCGCCTGTCAACGCGATCTGGGAAGGGTCGGGCAATGTCATGGCGCTCGACGTGCTGCGCGTGCTCGGGCGCGCGCCCGGCCTGTTCGAAGAGGTGCTGGCCGGTATCGACCGCGACCTCGGGGCCGGTGGGCGCGGCACGATCGGCGTGTTGAAGGCGGCGATGCAGGTGGCATCGACCGACGAGGGCTCGGCACGGCTGCTGACCGAACAGCTGGCTTTGTCGGCCGCCGCGGCGGAGCTGCGCCGGCTGGGGGCAGGGCGGATTGCCGATGCCTTCGTCGAGACCCGCCTGGCCGGCCAGTGGCGAAACACCTACGGCATGATCGATTCGCGCCATGACGCGCGCATGATCATCGACACGCTCTACCCGCCGGTGACCTGAGCCGAGAGCGGCCGCATCGCCCGATTCTTCGATGAGTTGAGCGCATCTGAGAACAGTGGGTGCGTCCTGTGGATCGCCGTTAACCTTAACAAATGGTTTCCATTGCGGCGGCGGGCGGCAAAGCCCACTGTCATTCCTGCCGAAGCAGGAACCACGATGCGACACGTACTGACCTCCTTTCTGTCTGTGCACTGGGCGATCGTCTTCGCCCTGCTGGCGCTGATCTGCATCGATGGAGACCGCGGTGTGACGGCAGCCCTCGGCGTGCTTGGAGTGACCGTCGAGAGCGCCCGGTTCGTCGACCTGCAGAACGTCGTCGTGGTCGCCCCGCTGGCGATCGCCTTGCTGGTCGTGGCGGTGCTGTTCTTCTGGGCCTTTGTCGATACGTTGATCAACGATCCGGCCAGCCCGGGCGCCGACAGCGTCGTTCGCATCGCCTTCATTTCCGCGTCCGGCGTCCTGTCGATGATCCTGATCGGTGGCGCCGCGCAAGGCATCAACGGGCTGTTCATGGTCGTTGCGGTGCAATTGGCGGCGCTTCTGGCCTCTTATGTCGCGATGCTCGCCGAGCGGCGCTCCGCGGCCGCGTCTGATGACGCTGATTTTCGCGCCACGGCGCACGGCATGGCGAAGGCAGCGGCGCATAATTCGCTGCTTTCCCTTATATCGGGCCGGACCGGGCCGAACGGGAAGGGAGGCCGCTGATGCGCTATATCTTCGCATTATGGGCGGCCCCGATGGCGCTGTTCTGGGGCTGGTTCTACCTGTCGCTCAACGACATGAATTTCGGCTATGTGATGCTGACCCGGCAGCTGCACGATTTCGTATTCCAGCTCTATGGCCAGATGCTCGGCATCGATCCGGCCATCATCCCGGGGATGGTGGCGAAGGCCTGCATCTTCGACGGTTTTCTGCTGATGGCGATATGGGCTTTTCGCCGTCGCCGCGAAATTCTGGACTGGGTCAGGCGGCGTCGGTCGGGCCCGGTCCCGCTTGACCGCCCAATTCCCTTCGATCGCCTGAATCGAGCGACTGAAGCCGGTCCAAGACTCCCTGCAGAATAAAGGCCGCGGCCGCCGAATCGATCTTGCCGGCACGTTTGGCGCGCGAGAAATCCATTTCGATCAGCGTCCGCTCCGCCGCCACAGTCGACAGCCGTTCGTCCCAGAACACGAAGGGCAGGTCACTCAGCTGCGCCATGTTGCGCACGAAGGCGCGCGATTTCTGCGCACGCGGACCTTCCGACCCATCCATGTTGATCGGCAGTCCGATCGCCACCGCGCCGACATTCTCCTTCTCCAGCAAGGCCAGAAGCACGGCGGCATCGAGCGAGAATTTCTTCCGCATGATGACCGGGCGCGGGTGAGCGAAGGCGAATCCCCGGTCGGAAACCGCGACGCCGATCGTCTTGTCGCCGAGATCGAGCCCCGCCAGCGTCCTGCCGTCGGCGAGCCATGCCGGCAATTGCTCAATCGTGATGATAGCCAACGGTTTTTCCTTGTCTTTTTCAGCAGCATGCGTCCTTCCGGATGCGCGGCGGACACTATACCCTTTGATATCGGGGTCATCGGCGTTTTAACCTCTGGCCCGGCAATAATCGAGGAATGCATTTCATGAAACTGACCTGGTACGGCCATTCGGCCTTCCGTATCGAAACCGGCGACGCCAAGATCCTCATCGACCCCTATCTGATCGGCAACCCGTCCTGGACGGGCGGCTGGGAAGGGCCGGCGGATGGGATCACGCATGTCCTGCTGACGCATGGACACAGCGACCACATCAGCGGCGCGCTGGAAGTGCTCGGCAAGAGCGGCGCGCAGCTGGTCGCCAATTTCGAGATCTGCATGTATCTGGTCGGCAAGGGCGCCGACGGCAGCAAGATCAATCCCGGCAATATCGGTGGCACGGTCGATTGCGGCGGCTTCACCACCACTTTCGTCCAGGCGCTGCACTCTTCCTCGTTTGGCGAAGACGGCGGCAAGAACGTCTATCTCGGCAATCCGGGCGGGCTGGTCCTGCATTTCCCGGAAGACCCGACGCTCTACCATATGGGCGATACCGACATCTTTTCCGACATGGCGCTGATCAACGAATTGCATGAGCCGAAGATCGGCATCGTGCCGATCGGGGATCGTTTCACCATGGGCGGCGCGGTGGCGGCTCTTGCCTGTCGGCGCTTCTTCAAGTTCGACACGGTCGTCCCTTGCCATTTCGGCACGTTTCCGATGATCGATCCGACGTCCGAGAAATTCGAGGCCGGCCTCGAAGGGTCCGGTGTGAAGGTCGCGTTGCCGAAAATCGGTGAAACGATTACGATCTAGAAACAGCCAAAGCGGAACAAATCCATGGCGTTGGGGCGATCTCTTTGTGTATCGATGTTTGTCGCGGCATCGCCCGCGCTCGCCGCGGATGACTTCATCGAAGGCGTCTACCTGCAGTCCGAGGAGCTTTGCACGCAGGCCAGGAAGGACACGCTGCAGACGCTGATCGATGCCGGCAACGTCGTGCTTTCCGTGCATGGCCTGCAGGGCGTTGAATATAATTGCGAATTCGTGCAGGTCAGCAAGGCGACACGCTCGCCGAGCTGGGCGGTGACGGCCATCTGCCAGGAACCGGGCTATGTCTTTCCCGATGTCCTGTCGGTGACGCGGATCAGCCCGACGCAGATCGATCTCGTATCGGTCCGGCCGATCGATGACGAAAGCGAAGCGAGCGGCAACAGCGGCAGCTATTATCTGTGCGAGGGCGTTGCCTTGCCATAGACCTGTCCTTGGACCGATGGCCGAGACCAGGCCGCCATCACGCCTGGTCTCTCGCATGATGCATGTTGCGCCGCGCGCGCGGCGCCGCTATAGCCCGGACTGGTTTTCCCCGAGGCAAATCTATGTCCGTTGATCTTCAGACTGTGAAGCGCGTCGCGCGTCTCGCCCGCATTGCGGTGAGCGAGGAAGATGCCGAACGCATGACCGGCGAACTGAACGCCATTCTGGGCTTCGTCGAGCAGCTGAACCAAGTCGATGTTTCCGGCGTCGAGCCGATGACCTCGGTGACGCCGATGGAGATGAAGAAGCGCCAGGACGTCGTCACCGACGGCAGCAAGGCGACCGACATCGTCGCCAATGCGCCTGCGACCGAAGAGAATTTCTTCCTCGTGCCGAAGGTCGTGGAGTAGGGCGCCGATGGCAATCGAGATCGCCATCGAGACACCGTTGCAGGACGATGTGCGCGGCCTGGTCAAGGAACTCAACGAGACCTTGCTCGAATTGACGCCGCCGGAGCACTGCTATCATCTGACGGTGGAGCAGATGGCCGGCCAGGACACGACCGTTTTCATCGCCCGCGACAATGGCATCGCCATCGGTTGTGGCGCGTTGAAGCGCCATGGCGATGCCATTGGCGAAGTCAAGCGCATGTATACGCGGCCTTCGCATCGCGGCCAGAAAATCGGCGCCAGCATCGTTGAGCGCGTCGAGGCACTGGCGAGGCAGGAAGGACTGAAGCGGCTGGTGCTGGAGACGGGCGACCGCCACCCCGCCGCCTGGACCGTCTATGAACGTGCCGGATTTTCGCGCTGCGGCCCGGTGCTGGATTATCCCGATTCCAAGTGGTCGGTGTTTTACGAAAAGAGCCTTTGATGAGCGACCTGACCAGACTGACGATTTCGCAGGCCCGCGCCAAGCTGCGCGGCAAGGAAATCACCGCGACCGAGATCACCGAGGCCTATCTCTCGGCGATCGATCGCGCCAATCCGGCGCTCAATGCCTATGTCGCGGTGACCGGCGACAGAGCGCGTGACATGGCCAAGGCGTCCGACGCCAGGCTGGTCAAGGGCGAGGGCGGTGCGCTGGAAGGCATTCCGCTGGGCATCAAGGATTTGTTCGGCACCGAAGGCGTCCACACCCAGGCCTGCAGCCATGTGCTCGACGGCTTCAAGCCACGTTACGAATCGACCGTCACCGCCAATCTGTGGGCGGATGGCGCGGTCATGCTCGGCAAGCTCAACATGGATGAGTTCGCCATGGGCTCGTCCAACGAGACGTCCTATTATGGCCCGGTCATCAACCCGTGGCGGCGTTCGCGGCTCGACACGGTGGTGATGCCAACGACGCATCAGGGCGATGGCGGCTTCGTGACGGCCGGCGGTACGAAAACCCAGCGCACCCTGGACAATGCGCAGTTGGTGCCAGGCGGCTCTTCCGGCGGCTCGGCGACCGCCGTCTCGGCGTTCCTGTGCGCCGGCGCGACGGCGACTGATACGGGCGGCTCGATCCGCCAGCCGGCCGCCTTCACCGGCACCGTCGGCATCAAGCCGACCTATGGCCGCTGCTCGCGCTGGGGCATCGTCGCTTTCGCCTCGTCGCTCGACCAGGCCGGCCCGATCGCGCGCGACGTGCGCGACGCCGCGATCCTGCTCAGGTCGATGGCCTCGGTCGATCCGAAGGACACCACTTCCGTCGACCGGCCGGTGCCGGACTACGAGGCTGCGATCGGCAAGCCGATCAAGGGCATGAAGGTCGGCATTCCCAAGGAATACCGCGTCGACGGCATGCCGGAAGAGATCGAGGCGCTGTGGCAGAAGGGGATTGCCTGGCTCAGGGATGCCGGCGCCGAGATCGTCGACATTTCCCTGCCGCATACGAAGTACGCGCTGCCGGCCTACTACATCGTGGCGCCCGCCGAGGCTTCGTCCAACCTGGCGCGCTATGACGGCGTCCGCTACGGCCTGCGCGTGCCGGGCAAGGACATTGTCGAGATGTATGAAAAGACCCGCGCCGCCGGTTTCGGCCGCGAGGTCAAGCGCCGCATCATGATCGGCACCTATGTGCTGTCGGCAGGCTATTACGACGCCTACTACCTGCAGGCGCAGAAGGTGCGCAATTTGATCAAGCGCGACTTCGAAAATGTGTTCGCCGCCGGCGTCGATGTCATCCTGACCCCGGCGACGCCGTCCGCCGCCTTCGGCATCGCGGATGAGGACATGGCCGCCGATCCGGTGAAAATGTACCTCAACGACATTTTCACGGTCACCGTGAACATGGCCGGCCTGCCGGGCATCGCCGTGCCTGCCGGCCTGGACCCCAAGGGGCTGCCGCTCGGGCTGCAGCTCATCGGCCGGCCGTTCGAGGAAGAGACGCTGTTCCAGACTGCCGCCGTCATCGAGCAGGCGGCTGGCACATTTCAGCCTGAGAAGTGGTGGTAAGGGTATCGATCATCTGAAGGGGTGAGCGATGTTCTTTCTTCTTTCCAAGGTCTTCTGGTTCTTCATCCAGCCGCTCAACCTGACGATTTTCCTGCTTCTGGCCGGGTTGATCGCCGGGCTGATCGGCCGGCGGCGGCTGGCCGTCACCGGCAGTGTCCTGGCGTTTCTGATCCTGGCGCTCTCAACCTGGACGTCGCTTGGGGCGATGATGCTCAACCCGCTGGAGGAGCGCTTTGCGCGCCCGCCGCTGCCGCAAAAGGTTGACGGCATCGTCGTGCTCGGCGGCGGCTTCGAGGGCGCCATCAACTTCGCGCGTGGCGGCTATGAACTGAGCAGCAGTGGCGATCGCATGGTCGAGGCCGCAATCCTCGCCCGGCGTTTCCCACAGGCCAAGGTGGTTGTATCAGGCGGTCACGGCGCGTTTTTCATCGACGCCGAGGGGGACGCCGACACCGCGTCCCGCCTGCTCGTTCCGCTCGGTGTATCGGCCGATCGTCTTGTCCTGGAGGACAAGTCCCGCAACACCTATGAAAATGCCGTCTTCAGCCGCAAACTTGTCGACCCGAAGCCGGGCGAGACCTGGCTGCTGGTGACCTCCGCCTTCCATATGCCGCGGGCCAAGGCGCTGTTCGACAAGGCTGGTTTTCCAACCATCCCATGGCCGGTCGATTATCACACTTCCGGCAAGGAAGGTGTCGGCTTGTTTCGCGACAATGCGATTGATTCCGTGCAGAACACCACCATAGCGCTCCGCGAATGGATCGGGCTTTTCGCCTATTGGCTTTCCGGCCGCATCGATCAGCCTTTCCCAGGACCGGGCGGCTGACCGATGACGGCGCGCCGCGCCGCCGAGAAGAACTGGCGCCGCACCAGCACGGCAAGCAGCAGAAGCGTCGACAGGACGAACACCACCGGATCGACGAACCAGCCGAGATAGCCGATCGAGAAGAACACGCCGCGCAGGCCAGAGTTGAAATGCTTGCCGGCCAGCATGTTCATCTGCGCCGCGCGCCACACCGCGGTTTCCGTGACCGGATTGCGCGAGGCTTCGCCATGCGGGATCGGAACCGCGCCGATCAGGATCGAGCAATAGTTGAACAGCCGGTAGGCCCAGCCGAATTTGAAGAAGGCGAAGGCGAGGATCAGCACCAGTCCCAGCACCTTGATCTGAAAGGCCGGGCGCGATGGCGCGCCGCCGAGCGGCAGGTTGCTCAGCACTTCCAGCACCCGGTCGGACGCGCCGAGCAAGGCAAAGCAGCCGCCGAGCGCGATCAGCGAACTTGAGGCGAAAAAGGCGGTTCCCTGCTGCAGACCGCTCATGATGGCGGTGTCGACGATGCGGATTTCGCGCTCGGCCATGGTGCGCATCCAGGCCTCGCGCTGTGCATTCATCGCCGTCGTCAGCGACATGCGGCTGACCAGCTTGCCGTCCGAGGCGAGCGTGTGCAGCAGCCACGCGATCAGGAAGAAGGCCAGCGCCCCGAAATCAGCCATCGAAAGATAGAAGGAATCGCCCATGGCTGAATTTATCACATCCAGCGTGGTTGCTTCGATGCCGGCTCCCGCGATCGGCAGCAATGTCGCTGCCGGAGCAAACAAGGTCGGCAGATGCTGCGCCGCGACCGTCAAAAGAGCGGAAACATTCCTTGGAATTCCTATATGTAGGATCCTCGACGCGACTCCAGGAGACAGCGTGTTCCTTTCGGTTTTCGACCTGTTCAAGATCGGCATCGGCCCCTCGAGCTCGCACACGATGGGGCCGATGACGGCCGCGCGGCGGTTTCTCGACGAGATCGCGGGCGACGACTGGCCGCGTCCCGCCGGCGCCAAGGTCGCCCGCATCGGCGCCAGCCTGCATGGCGCGCTCGCCTACACGGGCATCGGCCATGGCAGCGACCGCGCCGTCATCCTCGGCCTTGCCGGCCAGACCCCGCAGACGGTCGATCCGGACCAGGCCGACGGCATCATCGGCCGCATCACCGCCGACAAGATGATTTCACCGCCAGGTCACCCGTCCTATCATTTCGACCCGGCCACGGATCTGGTGCTCGACCGCAAGACACCGCTTGCCGGCCACGCCAACGGCATGGCGTTCCATGCCTATGACGCCGGCGGACGCCTGCTGCTCAAGCGCATCTACTATTCGATCGGCGGCGGCTTCGTGGTGTCGGAAGAAGAGCTGCAGCGCATGAAGGCCAAGGGGTCGGTGACATCGGAAGGCAAGAAAGTGCCTTATCCCTTCAAGAACGCCGTCGAGATGCTGAAGATGGCGGCCAAGAGCGGGCTTTCCATCGCCGAAATGAAGCGCGTCAACGAGGAAACGCAGATGTCGCGCGAGGAGCTTGACGCCGGCCTCGACGCCATCTGGGGGGCGATGAAGAGCTGTATCGACCGTGGCCTGTCGCAGGACGGCATCATGCCGGGCGGGCTGAAGGTGCGGCGCCGGGCCCGGCAGTTGCACGACAAGCTGCAGGAACAGTGGCAGCAGAATCGTCCAAATCCGCTGCTCGCCAACGACTGGCTGTCGATCTACGCCATGGCGGTCAACGAGGAGAATGCCGCCGGCGGCCGCGTCGTCACCGCACCGACCAATGGGGCGGCCGGCACGCTGCCGGCAGTACTGCGCTACTGGCTGCATTTCCATCCCGAGGCCGACCAGCCCAGCATTCGCGACTTCCTGCTGACGGCTGCCGCCGTCGGCGGCATCATCAAGACCAATGCGTCGATCTCGGGCGCCGAGGTCGGCTGTCAGGGCGAGGTCGGATCCGCCTCGGCGATGGCCGCGGCCGGCCTGTGCGCCGTCATGGGCGGCACGCCCGAGCAGGTCGAGAATGCCGCCGAAATCGCGCTCGAACACCATCTCGGCATGACTTGTGATCCGGTCGGCGGGCTGGTCCAGGTGCCGTGCATCGAACGCAATGCGCTCGGCGCGGTCAAGGCGGTAACGGCCGCGTCGCTGGCGATCAAGGGCGACGGCGTCCATTTCGTGCCGCTCGACGCGGCGATCGAGACCATGCGCCAGACCGGTCTCGATATGAACGAGAAGTACAAGGAAACCAGCCTCGGCGGTCTCGCCGTCAATGTCGTGGAGTGCTGAGCAACGCTGGCCACTGTGGAGAAGCCCCTTCATGCCGTTGACGTCCCGGCGCTCCGGACTAACCTTAGCGAATGGCTCTCAATCTACTAAAACTGTGCGTCGGCTGCGACAGCGTCGAGGATCTCGAGGAATGGATCGAGTTCCGTCTCGACGAACGGCGCCGGGCCGGCGAGCCGGCCGAACACTGGCACACCACCCGCATGGTGCCCACGCGTGGCGCCGAGATCACCGATGGCGGTTCGCTCTACTGGGTGATCAAGGGCAATGTGCAATGCCGGCAGCTGATCACCGAGATCCGGCCGTTCATTGACGACGAGGGCATCGGTCGCTGCCACCTTATGCTTGATCCGCATGTCGTGCGCACCGACTGGCAGCCGCGCCGGGCCTTCCAGGGTTGGCGCTATTTGAAACCGTCGGATGCACCACCTGATCTCGGCAAAGGCAAGGCGGGACTGGTCGAGATGCCGCCGAAACTCAGGCGCGAGCTTGCCGATCTCGGCTTGCTGTAGGCCGTCGCACGCAGGCGCTGCCTGTTTTGGCGCGGGCTTTTCTGGCCCTCCATCTTGCTTCGCACTGGACTTGCAAGCGGCGCGACAACGCCACATCTTGAAATTCATGCGCAATGAAAAGCTGACGAAGCCGACAAGGGCCAATGGGCTGGAGAGCCAGCCCGCGTGGCGGTTCTCGTCCTGTCCAGGTGAAAGCCATCATTCCGGCGCAGAAAAAGTGTTGGATGACATCACGCGGCTGTCCAGGCAGACAGGGCATCTGCGGGGCGGTGGGAAATGTTAGCAGCAATTATCGGTCTGGTCGCATTGCTGCTGGTGCTCCTGGGCATAGCCTCGGCCTTCCTGCGGGCCGATCCGGCCCGGCTCGCAACCGGCATGAGAACACTGGGACCGATCCTGCTGGCGCTGGCAGGCACCGCTGTGCTTCTGGTCGGCCGAAGCGGAATCGGCAGCATCATGCTGTTCGTGGCGATCGGCTGGTATGCCGCCACGCGCACGAACCGGCCTGATGCCAGGCCGGCGCCGGGAAAACGCTCAACGGTGCGGACGGCAGCGCTCGAAATGGAGCTGGATCACGATACCGGCGGCCTCGAAGGGCTGGTTCTGGCCGGCCGCCATGACGGCAAGATGCTTGGCGCTATGGGCCTTGCGGAGTTGCAGCATCTCTACCGCGAACTCTCCGCCGATGCGGAGAGCCGCCAGCTGCTAGAGACGTATCTTGACGGCAGATTTCCCGTCTGGCGCAAAAACACTGAGACGAACGGTGGCGAAGGGCTGGGTGTTGCGCCAGGTCCGGGCGCCATGACTAAGGAGGAGGCCTACAAGGTCCTTGGTCTTGAAGCGGGGGCCGCCGCGGCGGATGTCCGCAAGGCGCACCGCCGCCTGATGCAGCGCCTGCACCCCGATATCGGCGGCACGTCTTTCCTGGCGGCGCGAATCAACGAAGCCAAGGACGTCTTGCTCTCCAATCACAACTAGTCTCCTTCGACGCGAAAAATTTTCCGGGAGATGCTTCCACGCCGCCCTATTGCTGGACGGCGTAGCACTCGATTTTCTTCTTCTTCAAAGCGGTACAGGCCTTCCAGGCGGCGTCTTTCGAGCCAAAGCCGCCGAAACGGGCGCGGTAGTAGGTGACGCCGTCCTTGTCGAACGCGACGGTGAAGCCGGAAGCATCCGCCAGCGCTTTTGGTGCCTGCTTGCTGGTCTTGTCGAGGACGGCCTGGGCTTCCGACTGCTTCGGTGAAGAGGCGACCTGGATGGCCCAGCCCGACGGCACTGAGGCGGTGTTGACCGGATCGACGCTTGACGCCGGCTCGGCGGCCTGCGTCGGCTCGGCATAGGCGGCCACGACCTGCGCCGTGGCGACCTTGGGGGCGGAGACGATGACCGTCTTCACCTTCTTTGCCGGGGCGACCAGCGTGGGCGCTTCGGCCTGGGCATTGCTGTCGGCGGTGTCATCCTCGGCAACCGTTGCGTCGTCGGCGACGGCGTCATCGGCGCTGGCCACAGCGACCGGCTTCTCGTCCGGGGTCGGCGCGTCGTGCTTGGGCAGGAGAACCTTGGCAAGGGCCTTGACCGGGTTGCTGCCGTCGGCCTTGGCGACCAGGTCACCGCCGCCGCGGGTCGAGGCCCTCGGCAGGTAGGTGTTGATCAACGATGCCATCTGGTTGTCGCGGCTGCCGCCCGACGTGCCGCCCATGACAACGGCGACGAGGCGACGGTTGCCGTCGGCCACGGATGAAACGAGGTTGAAGCCGGAGGCGCGGGTGTAGCCGGTCTTGATGCCGTCGACGCCCTTGATGCGTCCGAGCAGACGGTTGTGGCCATTGATGCGCTGGCGGCCATAGAGAAAGGAACGCTGCGAGAAGTAGCCATAATACTGGGGGAAATGCTCCCTGAGCGCGATGCCGAGCGTCGCCATGTCGCGCGCGGTGGTGAACTGGCCAGGGTCGGGCAGGCCGTTGGCGTTGCGGAAGACGGTGCCGTTCATGCCGAGCTGCCGCGCCTTGGCGGTCATCATGCGGGCAAAAGTGGTTTCATCGCCGCCAATCATTTCACCAAGTGCGGTGGCCGAGTCGTTCGCGGACTTGGTGACGATCGACAGGATCGCGGTTTCGACCGAGACCGAACCGCCCGGCTTCACGCCGAGTTTCGTCGGCGCTTCGGCGGAGGCCTTGGCGGAAAACACGACAGGCGTGTTCCGGCTGATCTTGCCCTTCGCCATCGCTTCGAAGGTCAGATAAAGCGTCATCATCTTCGTCAGCGACGCCGGATAGCGCCTGCCGTTGGCATCCGCGGAGTAGAGCACCTTGCCCGTCTTAGCGTCCACGACGATGGCGGCCGGCCGTGCTGCCAGCGAGGAGGCAACGTCGGCGCAAACGAACGTCATCGCCAGGGCGAAGACCATCATCGCTTTGAGGGGGGAGGTGGATTTGGAAACGATGCCCAACAACGCCTTACGCACTGATATTTCCCTTGAATTCTTCGTTGCGTTGGAGGCGGCAAAGGGTCCTGCCTCACTTTCAGCCAAGCTAACGGGGCAGCGTTACCAATCCGTTTATGGTAACCGCCGCGTTCACCATTTTCTTCGGGCTTGAAACGCACTTTATTTGATTTTTAGCCATTGCCTGCGCAGGCGGCGCCGCTCGCCGGCGAAATATTGACTTTTGTGCGGCGCACAATATACTCTAGTGCATTGCACAAGGGCGCCCCGAAGAAGGACGCCTCAACCGTCAAGGGAATCGTGAAATGACCCAGACCTATGAGGACTTCAGCAAATACGGTAAGGAATTCGCCGACACCGGTTTGAAGAGCTTCGCTTCGCTCTCCAAGGGCGCTCAGGCGATCGCCACCGAAGCCGGTGAATACACCAAGAAGAGCTTCGAAGCCGGCAGCGCCGCTTTCGAGAAGCTGTTTTCGGCCAAGTCGCTGGACAAGGCGATCGAGATCCAGTCCGACTACGCCAAGCAGTCCTACGAGGCGTTCGTCGCCGAGGCCACCAAGATCGGCGATCTCTACGCCGAACTCGCCAAGGAAGCCTACAAGCCGTTCGAATCGATCGTTGCCAAGGCGAAGTAATTTCGGCCAATAGTTTTAGATCCGGACCCTTTGGGCCCGGGGCGAAACCCGGTCGCGGAAACGCGGCCGGGTTTTTTCGTGCTAATTTCCGGTTTGCGGCGGCGTGGCGCTTCACGATTGCGAAAATCCGCCAAGTTTGGTCACCTAGCCATATTGTCAGCTAACCAGAAGGGCTTAAAATCGTCCATCGAACACCTACATGTTGAACTCGCATGGGGATTCGAAAGAGGCAGGATTACGTGACGATCGGTTTGACTGCCATGAGACAAGTGGCGCGGATGCAAAACGGCGGCGGCGACGGCAATGAGGCCGGCCGCGGGACGGCCGTCATCACGCGCACCAAAACCAAGACCAAGAAGCCCAGCCTTTATCGGGTCCTCATCCTCAACGACGACTACACTCCAATGGAGTTCGTGGTTCACGTGCTGGAGCGTTTTTTCCAGAAGGACCGCGAAGCCGCCACACGCATCATGCTTCATGTTCACAATCATGGAGTGGGCGAGTGCGGGGTCTATACATTCGAGGTGGCCGAGACCAAAGTGTCTCAGGTCATGGATTTCGCCCGACAGAATCAGCATCCGCTGCAATGCGTGATGGAGAAGAAGTGAGGTAACATGCCGGCTTTCTCCCAAGGCCTGGAAAAGGCGCTTCACCAGGCGCTGACGCTCGCCAATGAGCGGCACCATGAATACGCAACCCTTGAACATCTGCTGCTCGCGTTGATCGACGACACCGAGGCGGCCGCCGTCATGCGCGCCTGCAACGTCGATCTCGACGAGCTCAAGCACACTGTTCTGACCTATATCGACACCGAGCTCGACAATCTGGTCACCGGCTACGACGAGGATTCCAAGCCGACCGCCGGCTTCCAGCGCGTCATCCAGCGCGCGGTGATCCATGTGCAGTCGTCCGGTCGCGAGGAAGTGTCGGGCGCCAACGTGCTCGTCGCCATCTTCGCCGAGCGCGAAAGCCACGCCGCCTATTTCCTGCAGGAACAGCAGATGACGCGCTACGACGCTGTCAACTACATCTCGCACGGCATCGCCAAGCGTCCGGGCGCATCGGAGACGCGCTCGCCGCGCGGTGCCGATGACGAGCAGGGCGGCCAGAACGGCGCCGAGCCGCAGGAGGAAGGCGGCAAGAAAAAGCAGCAGCAGGATGCGCTGACCGCTTATTGCGTCAACCTCAACAACAAGGCCAAGGCCGGCAAGATCGATCCGCTGATCGGTCGCGAGTCGGAGATCAACCGCACCATCCAGGTGCTGTGCCGCCGCTCCAAGAACAACCCGCTTTATGTCGGCGACCCGGGGGTCGGCAAGACGGCGATCGCCGAAGGTCTGGCCAAGCGCATCGTCGAGGGCGACGTTCCCGAAGTGCTGCACAACGCCACCATCTTCGCGCTCGACATGGGCACGTTGCTGGCCGGCACGCGCTACCGCGGCGATTTCGAGGAACGGCTGAAGCAGGTCGTCAAGGAGCTCGAGGATTATCCGGGCGCGGTACTGTTCATCGACGAGATCCATACGGTGATCGGGGCAGGGGCCACCTCGGGCGGCGCCATGGACGCGTCGAACCTGTTGAAGCCGGCTCTGTCGTCGGGTGCGATCCGCTGCATCGGCTCGACCACCTACAAGGAGTTCCGCCAGTTCTTCGAGAAGGACCGTGCTCTGGTGCGGCGCTTCCAGAAGATCGACGTCAACGAACCGACCATCGAGGATGCCATCGAGATCATGAAGGGCCTGAAGCCCTATTTCGAGGAGTTCCACAAGGTCCGCTACACGAGCGAAGCGATCAAGGCCTCGGTCGAGTTGTCGGCGCGCTACATCAACGACCGCAAGCTGCCGGACAAGGCGATCGACGTGATCGACGAGACCGGTGCCTCGCAGATGCTGGTGCCGGAAGCCAAGCGCAAGAAGACCATCGGCATCAAGGAGATCGAAGCAACGATCGCCACCATGGCGCGCATCCCGCCGAAGACGGTTTCGGCCGATGACGAGAAGGTGCTGCAGGGCCTCGATATCGAGCTGAAGCGCGTCGTCTATGGTCAGGACACCGCCATCACGGCGCTGACCTCGGCGATCAAGCTGGCCCGTGCCGGCCTGCGCGAACCGGAAAAGCCGATCGGCTCGTATCTGTTCTCGGGTCCGACCGGCGTCGGCAAGACGGAAGTGGCCAAGCAACTCGCTGCCTCGCTCGGCGTCGAGCTGATCCGCTTCGACATGTCGGAATATATGGAACGCCACACCGTTTCGCGGTTGATCGGCGCGCCTCCCGGCTATGTCGGCTTCGACCAGGGCGGCCTGCTCACCGACGGCGTCGACCAGCATCCGCACTGCGTGCTGCTGCTCGACGAGGTCGAGAAGGCGCATCCGGACCTGTTCAACATCCTGTTGCAGGTGATGGACCACGGCAAGCTGACCGACCACAACGGCAAGCAGATCGACTTCCGCAATGTCATCCTGATCATGACCACCAATGCGGGCGCATCCGATGCGCAGCGCGCGGCGATCGGTTTCGGGTCGACCAAGCGCGAAGGCGACGATGTCGAGGCGATCAACCGGCTGTTCACGCCGGAGTTCCGCAACCGTCTCGATGCGATCATCCCGTTCGGTTCGCTGCCGGTTCCGGTCATCCATCAGGTGGTGCAGAAGTTCGTCATGCAGCTCGAGGCGCAGCTCTCCGAGCGTGGCGTCACCTTCGACCTGTCGCCGGATGCGATCGCCTGGCTGGCCGACAAGGGCTATGACGAGCGCATGGGCGCGCGGCCGCTCGGCCGTGTGATCCAGGAGCACATCAAGAAGCCGCTGGCTGACGAGGTGCTGTTCGGCAAGCTCAAGAAGGGCGGCACGGTGCGCGTCACCGTCGAGAAGAAGGAAACCGGCGAGACCGGCCTGAAGCTCGAATCGCTGGCCGACGAGGCGCCTGTCAAGCCGAAGAAGGAAGAGCCGGAAGACGCGCCGAAGCCGCGCAAGGCCGCGGCCAAGAAGCCAGCCGCCAAGAAGGTCGTGGCGCAGAAGCCGGAGCCCAAGGGCAAGGATGGCGGCAAGCGCAGCTTGGTCCCGCAACTGCCCCGCAAGGGCTGATCGGCACGCACCCGAAAAAGCCCCGGCAACGGGGCTTTTTCATTTTGAGCAATGGGGTGGCTATGCCCGGCCAGATCGTCATCCTCAACGGCGCGCCGCGGTCGGGAAAATCGAGCATCGCTCGCGCCATTCAGGAAAGCTTCGATGGCGCATGGATGAATCTGGGCGTCGACAGCTATGCCCAGATCATACCGCCGCGACTTCGCCCGGGAATAGGGCTGCGACCCGGCGGCGAACGCCCCGACCTCGAAGTCTTCGTGCCACGCCTTTATGCCGCCCTTTACGAATCGATCGCGGCGCATAGTCGGCTGGGGCTGAACGTCGTGACGGATCTCGGCCATCACGATGCCTATTCGAGGCCGCTCGATTGCCTGGCCGATTGCGCGCGCCGTCTCGCCGGCCTGCCGGTGCTGTTTGTCGGCGTTCTCTGTCCGATTGAAATCATCATGGAAAGGCGAGCCGCCAGCGAGGCGGGCAGGGGGTATGTCACCGGCTCTTCGGACGATCCCACCCCTTTGCCCGTGCGTCTGTGGCAGGAAGCGGTGCATCGGCCGGGCGTGTATGATCTTGAGGTCGACACCTCGGTCCTCAGCCCTGAACAGTGCGCCCAAGCGATCCGCCGGTGCCTGCGTGATGGCGCCCAGCCGGGCGCCATCGAGCGGTTGGCTCGAGCCGCCAGCTAGACTTTCTCCTGCCCGCGAAACGAGTTGCGGCTCAGCTTCCCAGCGCCGCCCGTATTTTCTCGGCATTCCCGGCAAGCACTTCGGGTTTCTCCATCACGCCGCTATGCGGCTTCAACGGGATGCCGTCGAAACGCGGAATGACATGGACGTGCAGGTGATAGACGGTCTGGCCGGAGGCCGGCTCGTTGAACTGCAGGATGGTAACGCCGTCGGCATTATGCGCCTTCTTGACTGCCCGCGCCACTTTCTGGACGACGTTGAAGAGCGGGCCGAAGGTCGACGGGTTGGCGTCGAGCAGATTGCGCGACGGGGCTTTTGGCACCACCAGCGTATGGCCGGGCCCTTGCGGCATCACATCCATGAAGGCGACGACGGCGTCGTCTTCGTAGACGCGGTGCGACGGAATTTCTCCACGCAGGATCTTGGCGAAGATGTTGTCGGTCTCATAGGCGGTTTCAGCCATGGCGAACACTCCGGATTGTGCCTCGCGTCCCGTGTAGCGAAGCTGTCCCGGACCGGCAAGACGATGGGACGGGCGATCGGGCGAGATCGGCCATGCCAGAAGGCCTGCTACTCCTCGAGATCCTTGCGAAACGGCGTGTGTTCTTCGAGATAGCCGCTCATCCGCTCCACCTCGCGCCGCTCGCGCTGGAGATAGTCGGCCACCGCATTGCGCAAGCCGGGATGCGAAATGTAGTGGGCCGAATGCATCGTTACCGGCCGGTAGCCGCGCGCCAGCTTGTGCTCCCCCTGGGCGCCCGCCTCGACCACCTTCAGCTTGCGTTCGATGGCGAAGTCGATGGCCTGGTGATAACAGACCTCGAAATGCAGGAAGGGGTGATCCTCGATGCAGCCCCAGTTGCGGCCGTAGAGCGCGTCGGAGCCGATGAAATTGATGGCGCCGGCAATGTAGCGCCCGTTTCGCCTGGCCATCACCAGCAGGATGTCGTCGGCCATGCGTTCGCCGATCAGCGAGAAGAACTGGCGGTTCAGATAGGGGCGGCCCCATTTGCGGCTGCCGGTGTCCATGTAGAAGGCGAAGAAGTCGTCCCACGCCTTTTCCGTCAGGTCCTTGCCGGTCAGCCAGTCGATGGTGATGCCATCGGCGAGCGCCTCGCGCCGTTCCTTCTTCATCGCCTTGCGCTTGCGCGAGGCAAGCGTGGCGAGAAAGTCGTCATAAGTCGAAAAGCCTTCGTTGAAGAAGTGGAATTGCTGGTCGGTGCGGTGCAGGAAACCGGCGGCCTCGAGCGTTGCGACATCGCTCTCCCGCGCGAAGGTGACATGCGCCGAGGACACGCCGAGCTTGTCGGTCACCATTTTGAGGCCGGCGGCAAGCCCGGCCTTCACCGCATCCGGATCCTCGCCCTTGCCGACCAGCAGGCGAGGGCCGGTGACCGGCGTGAACGGCACGGCGCATTGCAGTTTTGGATAATAGCGGCCGCCGGCGCGCTCGAAGGCGTCAGACCAGCCGTGGTCGAACACATATTCGCCCTGGCTGTGCGATTTGAGATAGCAGGGGACCGCGCCCAGCAGCCTGCCTTGCGCGGTCTCCAGCCGCAAATGATGCCCCTGCCAGCCGGTGCGTCGCACGGCGCAGCCGGAATCTTCCAGCGCGCTTAAAAAAGCGAATGAAACGAGCGGGTTATAACCATTTTCCGCATCGCCGCGCGTGGTGCCCGCAAAGCCGTTCCACTCGTCGCAGGTGAACGCGCCGATGCCTGCGGCGATACGGATCGAATAGTCCGCATTTGCAGTTTGCCCGTCGCCATCGTCGCCCTGATCCATGAGGCTTATTTAAGCTCCATCCGGGCCGCTACAAGTCACATTTCAGACACCCCACTCACGCGACTTTGACCAGCTCGGGTTCGAACCCTTCGAATGTCATCTGATCAGCATATTTGAAGGTCAAGTCGATCGCGGGCTGATCATGCACCGTCCAGGTGATGACAGGCATTTTGAGCTTTTCACGCACGAAGCTGACGAACGGATTCGGCAGGTCGCCGGCGGCGTAGGAGGTGAAGGATAACTCATGCGCCAGCATCGAAAAATGCGCCTCGATCAGCTTGAGGTCCTTGCCGTAGGCGGTCAGGCCAGCGGGAATGCCGGCTGCATGTTTCGGGAAATCGCGGATCAGCCAGTGATCGAACGACATGATCGCCGCCTTGCCCTTGTAGCGCTTGAGCATTTTGCCGACGCGCGCCACCAGGCCTTCGTCGCGGCCTGGAACCCCTTTCAGCTCGACGACCATGGGCACGCGGCCGTCGACGAGGTCGAGCGCTTCCTGCAGCGTCGGCACACGGTCAGATGTGCCGCCAACCCTGAGCGCGGTCAGTTCGGCCGCGCTGCGCTGCCAGACGAAACCGTCCTCGCCGGTCAGCCTTTTCAGGTCGCCATCATGGATGATGACGGGAACGCCATCAGACGACAGATGCACGTCGCATTCGATGGCGTAGCCCCGTTCGGCCGCGGCGGTGAAGGCGGACAGCGTGTTTTCCCAGCGCGTCTTGTTCATGTCGTGGAAGCCGCGATGGGCAACGGGCCGGGCAGTCAGCCAGGATAGGTCGGTCATGTCAGGCCTTCGTTCATTCGACTTCGAAGATGGCTTCGATTTCCACTGCGGCATTAAGCGGCAGGGAGGCAGTGCCGACGGCGGAGCGGGCATGCTTGCCGCGCTCGCCAAGGGCGGCGACCAGGAAATCGGAAGCGCCGTTGGCAACCAGATGCTGCTCGACAAAGTCGGGGGCAGAGGCAACGAAGACGGTGATCTTCACCAGCCGGCGGATCTTCTCCAGGTCGCCGAGCGCGGCCTTGGCCTGCGCCAGAATGTTGATCGCGCAGTATTTCGCCGCGTCCTTGCCGCCTGCCGTGTCGACGTCGCGGCCGAGCAGGCCGCTCGCCTGCAGCTTGCCGTCCTTGAGCGGCAATTGCCCGGCGGTGAACAGCAGAGTGCCCGACCTGCAATAGGGGACGTAGTTGGCGGCAGGTGCGGCGGCGACAGGAAGCGTCACGCCGAGATCGCTTAGCCGCTTTTCGATTGTTTCACTCATTGCTTTTCCCTATTGCTGGAAGGCGCCGCGCTGGCGGGGCCGAAATTGCTATTTTTGCCTCGCTTCCGCCACGACTTTTTTTAAGCTGGACCATCTTTCCCTGCGGCCTGCCATCAGCCGCGACGATCGGAGTACCCCATGCGCGCAGCGCGCCTTGCATTCCATGCCGTTCTGTTGTCGGCGGTGTTCCCGATAGTTCCCGCCTTCGCCGTACCGGCGCTGCAGGCGCATCGCGCCGTGTATGACCTTACCCTCAAAAAGGCCTCAGACCGCTCCGGCATAACAGGCATATCCGGTCGCATGGTCTACGAATTCAACGGTTCGGCCTGCGAAGGCTATACGGTGAAATTCCGGTTCGTCACCCAGATCGTCACCAACGACAATACGCGATTGACCGACCAGCAGACGACGACTTTCGAGGATGCCGAAGGCAAGACCTTCTCATTTGTGACCAAATCCTTTGTCGACCAGAACCTCGACAAGGAGGTCAAGGGTATCGCCACGAAAGATCAGAAGGGGCTCAAGGTCGATATCGACAAGCCCGAGAAGAGCAGTCTGGAACTCGCCGCGACCCAGTTTCCGACCCAGCATTTGGTCGAACTGATCGGCAAGGCCGAAAAAGGCGAGAATTTCTACCAGACGAACCTGTTCGACGGGTCGGAGGACGCCAACAAGGTAATGGCGACCACCGTCGTCGTCGGCAAGAAGACCGAAGCCGACAAGGCCGATCCGGAGGCTCCGGCGCTGGCCAAGCTCGCCACCGACAAATACTGGCCGGTCGACATCGCCTATTTCGACGACAGCGCCCAGAACGGCGAAGAAGTGCCGGAATACCGGATCAGCTTCAAGCTGCACGACAACGGCATCACCCGCGATCTCACCATGGACTATGGCGACTTCTCGATGACCGGCAAGCTGGTCAACCTGTCGCTGTTCGACCAGACCAAGCCTTGCCCGGTCTCGAAATAGCAGGGTTGCGCAATTGAACTGGCCGCGGCGGGCTTGATGGCGGTCTACGTCGATGCGGCGATCTGGAAATGGGCCGGCCATCGCTGGTGCCACCTGATGGCCGACGACACTGACGAACTGCATCGTTTCGCCGCCGCGCTTGGCGTCAAGCGTTCATCCTACCAGGGGCCGCCCAAGACATCGGCTCCGCATTATGACATAACCGGCTTGGAGCGCGACCGCGCGGTGCGGCTCGGCGCCATCGAATGCAGCCGCGAGGAGATCGTCGCGATCTTCCGGCGGGTGCGGGTGCCCAATGGAAAGGCCAAACGATGACACCAACGGCATTTCTCGCCTATTGCGCCGCCGTCACACTCGCTGCCGCCACGCCTGGGCCTGCTATGTTCACGGTCATCACCAATGGTGTGTCGCGCGGTTTCCTGCGTGCCTTCATGGCCGGCGTCGGGGTCGCCGCCGGCGATGCCGTGCTGGTCACCCTGGCGCTGCTCGGCCTGGTGGCGCTGGCGCAAACCTTCGAATGGATCTTTCTCCTGCTGAAATATGCCGGCGCCGCCTACCTGATCTTTCTCGGCATCAGGATGTGGCGCGCCTCGACCGCGCAATCGAATGGGCCGCGGACGGCCGAGGCGAGATTGTCCCGGTCTTTTTTCCTTGGCGCGTCCATTGCGCTGGGCAACCCCAAGGCGATCCTGTTCCACGCCTCGATCATGCCGCTGATCCTCAACCTCGACACGCTGACATTTGTCGACGGCCTGCTGGTGGTGGCCACCGTCATCAGCGTCAATATCCTGACCATGGGGGTCTATGCGGCGCTTGCCGGCCGGGCGTCTAGCTGGTTCAGGACACCGAAGCGCATGCGGCTGATGAACCGGTTTGCCGGCAGCGCGATGATCGGCACCGGAGCGCTGATTGCCGCACGTTGAGCGGTAAACCGCCGCCCCGCTTGCGTTTGTCGCGCTTCCCCTCTATATGCGCGCTCATTCCACACACGGACTTTGGTGTCTGCCCGGGAGAAATCCGGCTGAAACCTCCGGTGGCGTTAGAGGACATCGTCCAAAAATGCCTGTGTCCGTGGAGGCTAACCGGAAAGGAAAATGAGAATGGCTCTGCCTGATTTCAGCATGCGCCAGCTTTTGGAAGCTGGCATTCACTTCGGCCACCAGACCCACCGCTGGAACCCGAAAATGGCGCCGTACATCTACGGCGCCCGCAACAACATCCACATCATCGACCTCTCGCAGACGGTGCCTTTGCTGCACCAGGCGCTGAAGCAGGTTTCCGACACCGTTGCCAAGGGCGGCCGCGTGCTGTTCGTCGGCACCAAGCGCCAGGCGTCCGACATCGTCGCCGATGCGGCGCAGCGTTCGGCCCAGTACTATGTCAATTCGCGTTGGCTCGGCGGCATGCTGACCAACTGGAAGACGATCTCGAATTCGATCCAGCGCCTGCGCAAGCTCGACGAGATGCTGGCCGGCGAGGCCCAGGGCCTCACCAAGAAGGAGCGCCTGAACCTCGACCGCGAGCGCGAGAAGCTCGACAAGGCTCTGGGCGGCATCAAGGACATGGGCTCGACGCCTGACCTGATGTTCGTGATCGACACCAACAAGGAAGCGATCGCCATCCTCGAGGCCAAGCGTCTCGGCATCCCGGTCGTCGCCATCATCGATTCGAACTGCGATCCGGACAAGATCGACTTCCCGATCCCTGGCAATGACGACGCGGCCCGCGCCATCCAGCTCTATTGCGACCTGATCGCCAAGGCTGCGATCGACGGCATCGCCCGTCAGCAGGGCGCGCTCGGCGTCGATATCGGCGCTTCGGTCGAAGCCCCGGTCGAGCCGGCGCTCGATCCGGCTCCGTCGACCGAGACCCCTCAGGCGTAAAACGGCGAGGGCCGGTTCCGGCCTTCATCTTTCTAATATTTTGGCACGCTAAACGGACGCATCATCGAGTAGCGGTGGTGCGTCGGTGCATTTAAAACAAAGAGGCGACAATGAGCATTTCGGCTGCACAGGTCAAAGAACTCCGCGACTTGACCGGCGCGGGCATGATGGACTGCAAGGCGGCGTTGAACGAGACCAACGGCAACATGGAAGAAGCCGTCGACTGGCTGCGCAAGAAGGGCATTTCCAAGGCTGACAAGAAGGCCGGCCGCACCGCGGCCGAGGGGCTGATCGGCGTCGATGCCGGCGTGCGCGAAGCTGCCGTCGTCGAGGTCAATTCCGAGACCGACTTCGTCGCCCGCAACGCCGCGTTCCAGGAGATCGTCGCCAACGTTGCCAAGGTTGCTCTCGCCTACGGCACGACGGAAGCCGTGGCTGCCGCGAAGTATCCGGGTTCGGACAAGTCGGTCACCGACACCATCAAGGATGCGGTCGGCACCATTGGCGAGAATCTGGGCTTCCGCCGCTCGGCCAAGCTGACGGTTCCGCACGGCGCGGTTGCGACCTATGTCCACAACGCGGTCGCCGACGGCCTCGGCAAGCTCGGCGTGCTGGTTGCGATCGAAACCACCGGCAACGAGCATGCCGCCAATGCTTTCGGCCGTCAGGTCGCCATGCATGTCGCCGCCACCAACCCGATGGCGTTGACGGCGGAGCAGATCGATCCGGCAGCGGTCGAGCGTGAGAAGGCGATCTTCTCCGATCAGGCGCGCCAGTCCGGCAAGCCGGAAGCGATCATCGAAAAGATGGTCGAGGGCCGCATGCGCAAGTTCTACGAGGAAGTCGTGCTCTTGAAGCAGGCCTTCGTGCTCAATCCCGACATCACCGTCGAGAAGGCGCTGAAGGATGCCGAGAAGGAAATCGGCGCGCCGGCCAAGATCACGGCCTATTTGCGCTTCGCGCTCGGCGAGGGCATCGAGAAGGAAGAGACCGACTTCGCGGCGGAAGTCGCGGCGGCGGTCAAGAAGTAAACTTCCTACCGCTTTATGCCGAAAGCGTTTTTCGGCCGGATGTCCGCAGGGATGTCCGGCCGATTTCTTGTGCGGTGTCGATAAAGGCCCGTAGTTTCGGCGCCATCGCCGCACGGCGCGGGAAATAGAGGAAAAGGCCGGGTTCCTCGATTGCCGATTGCGGCAGGACCTGCACCAGGCGGCCGGCCGCAAGATCGGCGCGCGCCAGCGGTTCGAACATATAGGCAAGGCCCACTCCGGCTAGCGCCAGGTCAATCGCCGCGAGCGAATCCGTGACGACGACCGTACCGCCGGTCTGCATCACGACATCCTTGCCGTCTTCGGTCAAATCCCAGCGATAGAGGGCACCGGAGCGGACAAGCCGGTAGCCGATGCAATTGTGGTTGGCGAGATCGGCGACGCTGCGCGGACGGCCGCGGCGCCCGATATAGGCGGGAGAAGCGACGATGACGGTTTTGAACGGAGGCGTGAGCCGCACGGCCACCATGTCCTGCGCGATCATCTCGCCCAGCCGAATGCCGGCGTCAAAGCCTTCGCCGACGATGTCGACCAGCCCCTGATCGGCGAAAATCTCCACCGTAACGTCCGGATAGCGCTCGGCCATCGCCGCGACGACAGGCGTCACCGCCAATGGAATCGCGATGGTGGAGGCGTTGATCCTGAGCAGGCCGGAGGGCCTGCCCTTGACGCTGCGGATCCGATCGATCCGCTCGCCAATATCCTGAAGGGCAGGGGCCGCGGTCTCCACCAGCGCCTTGCCGGCCTCGGTCAGCGAAACGCTGCGCGTCGTGCGCGCGAACAAGGGCTGCCCGACGCGCTCCTCAACGAGGCGCACCGCATGGCTGACCGCTGACGGGCTCATGCCGAGTTCGGCCGCGGCAAGCGCGAAGCCGCCACGCCGGGCAACGGCCACGATGACAGGCAGATGCGTGAGGAGATCCCGATCCATTCATGCACGATATCGCATGGTGTTTGCAGACAATGCAATCTTATCGATGCCGACGCGGTGATCCACATTGTCGCCAACACGTCGGCGCCCCCACACATCGGCAATCGGCCGATGGCATCAAGGAGAAGAGACATGAATGCATTGAAGCACGTAACGTTCGCGGCAGGCATGGCGCTGGCGCCGATCGATGCCGGCGGGGCCGAACCTTCCGGCTGGCAGGCGCTCGCGGACGAACGCGCGGTCATCCGCATTGCGGACGCCATCGACCGCGCCGTCGACGCGCAGGACTGGAAACTGGCGCGCAGCTACTTCGCGGATCGGATTACCGCTGATTTCAGCAGCCTGTCCGGGCAGCCTGCGGCCAACATCGCCTCCGACGAGCTGATCGGCACCTGGGCCGGCAATCTCAAGGGCTCGAAGAGGAGCCTGCATTTGCGCACCAATCACCAGGTCGTTCTCAAGGCGGACACGGCGACCGTCTGTTCGAATGGCTATGCCTGGAACCGGATGGAAGGCAATGGCGACCCGCTTTGGGAAGTCTGGGGCACCTATGAGCATCACCTGACGCGCTCCTCCTCCGGCTGGAAAGTCGACGGCTTCACGTTCCGCATGACGCATGAGCGCGGCAATCCTTGGGTCAAGGCGACCCCAGGCCTGTGAGGCCACAGCTTTCACCAGCAAGTATTGGAAAACGATCATGACCATGACCTATTACACCCTCGGCAATAGCGGCCTCAGGGTCAGCCGGCTGGCGCTCGGCACGATGACTTTCGGCAAGGAATGGGGCTGGGGAGCTGACAGGGAGACAGCCCGCGCGATGTTCGACGCCTATGTCGAGACGGGCGGCAATTTCTTCGACACGGCGGACCTCTACACCGGTGGCACGGCCGAAGCCTGGCTTGGCGAATTCATCGCCGACCGGGGCTTGCGCGACACCGCGGTAATCGCCAGCAAGTTCACCATGAACATGCAGCCGGGCAATCCGAATGCCGGCGGCAACGGCCGCAAGAACATCATGCGGGCGGTCGATGCCTCGCTGAAGCGGCTGGGCACCGACTATATAGATCTCTATCTCATGCATGTGTGGGACAGGCTGACGCCGGCCGAGGAGGTCATGCGCTCGCTGGACGATCTCGTGCGCGCGGGGAAAATTCGCCATGTCGGCCTGTCCGATGTGCCGGCCTGGTATGCGGGACGGGCACAGGCGATCGCCGAGCTGCGCGGGTATGAGCCGGTTTCTGCCCTGCAGCTCGAATACTCCCTGGCCGAGCGCTCGATCGAGAACGAGTTCGTGCCTTTCGGCACGCGCCATGGCGCCGGCATCATGGTCTGGAGCCCGCTCGCCAGTGGGCTGCTCAGCGGCAAGTATCGGCCGGCCCAGGCCGGAAATGCCGGCCGGCTCGACGGTTTCCGCAATTCGGCTCATCCGGGATTCCAGAAATTCACGGAGCGCAACTGGTCCATCGTGGCCGAACTCGAAAAGGTCGCGTCCGAACTCGGCCGCAGCATGCCGCAGGTCGCGCTCAACTGGGTGGCGACGCAGCCGGGGATCGCCACGGTCATCCTCGGTGCGACGACGCTTGCCCAGATCAAGGACAATCTTGGCGCGCTGGATTTCGAGATTCCGCTAGGGCTTCGCGACCGCCTGGATGCGGTCAGCAGAACGCCGGCGCCGTTCCCCTATTCCTATTTCGGATCGCTGATACAGGCGCGCGTCACCGGTGGTGCGGCAACCGGCGACAAGCCCTCCGGCTACGCAACGCCGGTGCTTGTCGAGGGCGAGCCGGCCAGCGTGTCGACCGACTGATCGATCCCGCAGCTTGCCACCAATTTGCCGGTCGGGGGGGGGGGGGGGGGGGGGGGGGGGGGGGGGGGGGGCGGGCGGGGGGGGGGGCGGGCGCGGTGTCTCCGCGCGGCGCCCTTCGTGTATCGGAACTCGGCATCGTGCCAATGTTCGGGCGCGGCGCCTGCGCGAGGGCGGCCAGCCCAGGCGCGACCACATGAAAAATGACGAGGACCAGATGACGGTGAAGCCCCTCTACCGACGTGTCTTGCTGAAAGCGTCGGGCGAAGCGTTGATGGGCGAACAGCATTTCGGCATCGATGTCTCCGTCGTGGATCGCATCGCCGCTGACATCGCCGAGGCCCGAGCGCTTGGCATCGAGGTCGGCGTCGTCATCGGCGGCGGCAATATCTTCCGTGGTGTGGCTGTCGCCTCCAAGGGCGGAGACCGCGTTACCGGCGACCACATGGGCATGCTTGCCACGGTCATCAACTCGCTGGCGCTGCGCACCTCGCTGAACAAGATCGGCGTCGACGCCGTGGTGCTGTCCGCGATCGCCATGCCGGAGTTGTGCGAAAGCTTTTCGCAGCGCCAGGCCACCGCCTACATGAACCAGGGCAAGGTGGTGATCTTTGCCGGCGGCACCGGCAATCCGTTCTTCACCACTGATTCGGCGGCGGCGCTGCGCGCGGCCGAAATCGGCGCCGATGCGCTGTTCAAGGGCACGCAGGTCGATGGCGTCTATTCGGCCGACCCAAAAAAGGATCCGAATGCGACGCGTTTCGAGCGCATCAGCCATGCCGAAGTCATAAATCGAGGCCTTTCCATCATGGATACGGCTGCGATTGCACTTGCGCGCGAAAACAACATTCCGATAATCGTCTATTCGATCCACGAAAAAGGTGGTTTCGGCGATATTCTGAGGGGCGGCGGCCGCTGCACGGTCGTCGCGGACGGTTGATCCGGAGCCTGATCCCTGGAAAGGGAGACCGGCTTTTCGAAAATCAGGCTCGAACGGGGCCTTGCCCCGAGGCAGTGAACCCGCGGCAGACGGGTCGAGGAGACTAAGATGAGTGGTGAGTACGACGATCTCAAGCGGCGCATGGATGGGGCAATCGCCGCGTTCAAGCATGATTTGGCTTCGCTGCGGACCGGCCGCGCCTCCAGCAATCTGCTCGATGCCATCCAGGTGCAGGCCTATGGCACCACCATGCCGATCAACCAGGTGGCCAACGTCACGGTGCCGGAGCCGCGCATGATCTCGGTGTCGATCTGGGACAAGTCGATGGTCGGCGCCGTCGACCGCGCCATCCGCGAATCCAACCTGGGCTTCAATCCCATCGTCGACGGCACCAATCTGAGGATTCCGCTGCCGGAGCTCAACGAGCAGCGCCGCAAGGAACTGGTCAAGATCTCGCACGGCTATGCCGAGAATGCGCGTGTCGCCGCGCGCCATGTGCGCCGCGACGGCATGGACTTCCTGAAGAAGGCCGAGAAGGACGGCGTTATCAGCGAGGATGATCAGCGCAAGCGTTCGGATCAGGTCCAGAAGCTTACAGACGAAACGATCAGCACCATCGATCATCTGCTTTCCGACAAGGAAGCTGAAATCATGCAGGTTTAGGGTTGGCGGCCGGCTGACCCGAAAGCGAGATCATGACAACGCCCGCGCATGTCGCGATCATCATGGATGGAAATGGACGCTGGGCCAAGGCGCGCGGCATGCCGAGGCTTGCCGGTCATCGCGCCGGCGTCGAGGCATTGCGCAAAACGGTGCGCGCGGCGCCCGATCTCGGCATCTCCTACCTGACCGTCTATGCGTTCTCGTCGGAAAACTGGTCGCGGCCGAAGGCCGAGGTCAGCGACCTGATGGGACTGTTGAAGCTGTTCATCCGCCGTGATCTCGCCGAACTGCACCAGAGCGGCGTGCGGGTCAGGATCATCGGCGACAGGGCAGGGCTGCAGGCCGACATCCGAGGGTTGCTCGAAGAGGCCGAATCGCTGACCGCGCGTAACGAGTCCCTGACGCTGGTGATCGCCTTCAACTATGGCGGGCGCGACGAGATCGTCCGCACGGCGCGCAAGCTTGCCTTGGCCGCGGCGCGCGGCGAAATCGACGCCGAATCGATCACAGCAGAAAGCTTTGCCGGCTGTCTCGACACGCAAGGCATTCCCGATCCGGAACTGGTCATACGCACCAGCGGCGAGCTTCGCCTGTCCAACTTCCTCTTGTGGCAGGCCGCTTACAGCGAGCTCGTCTTCCTGCCTTGCTATTGGCCTGACTTCAGCCGCGAACACCTTGCCGAGGCGTTGCGCGAATTTGCCGGCCGCGAGCGCCGTTTCGGCGGAGTGGGCCCGCAAGACGTCGCTTCGCGACCGGCCGCGGGATGAGCAACCTTCAGCTCCGCGTCATTTCAGCGGTCGTGCTTGCCGTCATCGCCCTCGGCCTGACCTGGCTTGGTGGCCTGCCATTCCGACTGCTGTGCGCGGCCATGTCGGCGATGATCTTCTACGAGTGGACACGCATGTCGCGGCCAGCCGCGGCCCATGGGCTGGGCTTCCTGCCCGAGGCGCTGGCCGTCGTTTTCATCGGTGCCTTGATTGCCGGGCTTGCCGCATGGTGGCTGCTGCTGCTCGTCGCGATTCTGATCGCCGTTACGGCGACTGCCGCCCTGGTTCGCAAGGCCGGGCAGTGGGAGGCAAGCGGTCTTGCCTATGCCAGCGTGTCCGGCCTGTCGCTTGCGTTGTTGCGTGATGGCGACCTTCCGGGCCTCGTCGCCATCCTGTTCCTGTTCGCGGTCGTCTGGGCGACCGACATTTTTGCCTATTTCGTCGGGCGCGCCGTCGGTGGTCCCAAGCTGGCGCCGTCGATTTCGCCCGGCAAGACGCGCAGCGGCGCGGTCGGCGGCGCGGTTGGCGGCGTTGTCGCCGGGGTCGTGCTGGCAGCCGCCGCCGGTGCCGGCAATCTGGCCTTGCTTGGCCTCGTGGCGCTTGTGCTTTCGATTATCGCTCAGGCTGGAGACCTGTTCGAATCCTGGGTCAAGCGGCGGCATGGCCGCAAGGATTCGGGCGTGCTCATTCCAGGCCATGGCGGTGTCATGGACCGTGTCGACGGGCTTGTCGCGGCGGCTCTTGCCCTATACGTCATTGGCTGGATTTCGGCGGGCGCCGATCATCCGGCGCAGGGGCTATTTCCGATTTGAACGGTGTCGTTTCACGATCTGGTGCGGGCGTGCCTTGGATTCGCCTGGATTGATGTCACAGTCACCGCGACAGCGGAAGAATTTGAGGGCATGAGTTGAACGGGATTCTTCACGCGATTTTCAGCACCGAAGGCTTTTTTCTCGGCACGCTCGTGCCGTTTCTCTTCGTGCTGACCGTGGTCGTGTTCGTCCACGAGATGGGCCACTACCTCGTCGGTCGCTGGTGCGGCATCGGAGTCAGGGCCTTCTCGATCGGCTTCGGTCCCGAACTCATCGGCTTCAACGACCGGCATGGCACGCGCTGGAAGCTTTGCGCCATACCGCTTGGCGGCTATGTCAAATTTGTCGGCGACATGAACGCCACCTCCAGCCAGCCCACCTCGCAAGAGCTCGAAACGCTGACCGACGAGGAGCGCAAGGTTGCCTTCCACACCCAGGCCATCTGGAAGCGTGCGGCGACCGTGGTGGCTGGACCCCTGTTCAATTTCCTGCTGGCGATCGTCGTCTTCTCCGTGCTGTTTGCGTCCTATGGGCGTTATGTCGCAGAGCCCATGGTGGCGGAAGTCACAGCGGACAGTCCGGCGGCAAAGGCCGGCATCCAGCCTGGCGATCGATTCGTCAGTGTCGACGGCAGCAAGGTCGAAACCTTTGGCGATGTGCAGCGGCTGGTCTCGGGCCGCGCCGGCGATACCATCACCTTTGTCATGCTGCGCGGCGGCAAGGAAATCACGGTGACCGCGACGCCGCAATTGATGGAGCAGCAAGACGCGCTCGGCAACAAGGTCAAGGTCGCAGTGATCGGCGTTGTCAACAACAAGGAACTCGGTCAGCCGCGTCTCATCACCTACACACCGGTCGGGGCGGTTGCGGCGGCAGTTGAGGAAACGGGCCACGTCATCGAACGCACCGGCCAGTTCTTGCAGCGTTTCGCCGTCGGGCGCGAGGACAAGTGCCAATTGGGCGGTCCCGTCAAGATCGCGGACATGGCCGGCAAGGCGGCGAAACTCGGTTTCGAATGGCTCGTGCAGCTCGTCGCGCTGCTCTCCGTTGGCATAGGTATTCTAAACCTTTTGCCGATTCCCCCCCTCGACGGCGGCCATCTGTTGTTCTACGGGGTGGAGGCCGTCATTCGCCGGCCGGTGTCGGAACGGATGATGGAAATGGCCTATCGGGCCGGTCTGCTCCTGGTCTTGTGCTTCATGGGTTTCGTATTCTGGAACGATCTGTTTGGGTGCTGAAATCATGAAGAAATTTGGCTTTGGCATGGTCGATGTTGAGACGCCGTTTACCATGCACGGGGATATGAGTGACGCGAAAGCCACGCACCAGGGTTAAGTAAATACAAATTAACCAGAAGCCTTGCGTGTAGGGAAAATCCGGTTAATACGGTAGGGGAAATTACCGCACGTCCGGTTTTCTCGCCGTGGGGACTACGAGAAAAGGTTATTAAGCCCGATGAAGGCAGCATCCAAGTTTCTGAGCGCCGCGTCAGCGGCGGCACTGTCCGCCGCTCTGGTCGTGCCAGGTGCGCTCGCAGTACAATTCGTTGCCACATCGGCGGCTGAAGCCGCTGTCGTCAGCAGGGTCGAGGTGAGCGGCAACCAGCGTGTCGACGCCGATACCATCCGCAACTACATCACCATCAAGCCCGGCAAGGCCTTCTCCAGTTCCGATGTGGACGCGGCCGTCAAGGCGCTGTTTGGCACTGGCCTGTTCTCGGACGTGCAGATCAATCAGGTCGGCTCGACGCTGGTGGTCAAGGTTGCCGAATACAAGGTCGTCAACCAGGTGCTGTTCCAGGGCAACAAGAAGCTCAAGGACAACGCGCTCCAGGCGGCGGTCCAGCTGAAGCCGCGTGGCACATTCTCCCAGGCGACGCTCGATTCCGACGTCGAGGCCGTGAAAGCCGCTTATAGGCGCATTGGCCGCGATGATGCAGGCGTGACCACGCAGATCATGGAACTCGGCGACAACCGCGTGAACGTGGTGTTCCACATCACCGAAGGCGACCGTACGCAGATCGCGGCGATCAATTTCGTCGGCAACAGCGCCTATTCGAGCCGCCGTCTGTCGGACGTGATCAACACCAAGCGTTCGTCCTGGGTGTCGTTCATCCTGCGCGACGACGTCTATGACGAGGACAAGCTGCGCGCCGACCAGGAGCTGCTGCGCCGCTTCTATTACAACCACGGCTACGCCGATTTCCAGGTCGTGTCGGCCGTCGGCGAACTCGACAATGCGACGAACAAATACACGGTCACCATCACCGTCCAGGAAGGCGAGCGCTACAATTTCGGCGATATCAGCGTCGAAAGCACGATCCCGGAAGTCGACTCCAAGTCGCTAGAATCGGTGGTCGAGACCCACAAGGGCGATGTCTACAACGCCAAGGATGTCGAGGACTCCATCATCGCTCTCACCGAGAAGGTGGCCGGTTCAGGCTATGCCTTCGCGCAGGTAACGCCGCGCGGCGATCGCAATTTCGAGAACCATACGATTTCGGTGGTCTATACGGTCGACCAGGGCACCAAGGCCTATATCGAGCGCATCGAGATCCGCGGCAATGACCGCACGCGTGACTATGTCATCCGCCGCGAATTCGATGTCAGCGAAGGCGATGCGTTTAACCAGGTGCTCATCCAGCGCGCGAAGAAACGCCTGGAAGACCTGAATTATTTTGACAAAGTCGAAATCTCGACGGTGCCCGGCTCGCAGCCCGATCAGGTCGTGCTTGTGGTCGACGTGGTCGAAAAGTCGACGGGTGAATTCTCCGTTGGCGCCGGCTATTCGACCGGCGGTGACTCGGCAGGCCCGTCCGTCGAAGGATCGATCACCGAGCGCAACTTCCTCGGCCGCGGCCAGTTCATCAAGCTGTCGGCGGGCGGCGGCAAGAATTCGCGCGACTACAGCGTGTCATTTACCGAGCCGTATTTCCTCGGACGGCGCATCGCCGCCGGCTTCGACATCTACAAGTCGACGAGGCAATACAACGACAACTATGACAGCGATACCGTAGGTGCGACGGTTCGCTTCGGGCTGCCGATCACCAACAGCATCACGACCCAGCTGGCGTATAATATCTCTCAGGAGAAGTATAAGGTCGACGACAGTTGCGGTCCTACCAGTGTCGGAGACCCAGACGGCGCCTGTACGATTTCGCCAGCCATCCTGGATGGCATCGCAGAAAGCCCCTGGATCAAGTCTTCGGTCAGCCTGGGATTGGTCTACAACACCATCGACGACATGAAGAACCCGCATGAGGGTATCTATGCCAACACGACGGTGGAGGTCGCGGGTCTCGGCGGCGATGCCAAGTTCGTGAAGATCACCGGTCGCGGCAGCGTCTATCAGACTCTGTCCGAACAGCTCGACCTTGTCGGCCTCATTTCAGGTGGCGCTGGCCACGTCGAGGGTTACGGCAACGAAGGTGGTCTGCGCATCTTCGATCAGTTCCAGAGTACCGACCGCATGATCCGCGGCTTTGCCTATGGCGGCATCGGTCCGGTCGACTCCTCCGGTGTTGGCGACCATCTGGGCGGCACGACCTATTTCAACGCCTCTGCCGAGGCCCAGTTCCCGCTGCCGGTCGTTCCCGAGAGCTTCGGCCTGCGTGGCGCGGTCTTCGCCGACGCTGCAACGCTCTACGGCAACAAGATTGCTGATCAGACACTGGTCGATCAGGACTCGACCGGCATGAAATTGCGCGCTTCGGTCGGCGTCGGCCTAATGTGGGCCTCGCCGTTCGGTCCGATCCGTATCGACTATGCGATCCCGGTCAAGAAGGAAGCGAGCGACGACGTGCAGGAATTCAACTTCGGCATATCGACCCGCTTCTGATCGGCGGCCAACGATGCTCCCGGATTTTTGGATCCGGGAGAAATGTTCCGACCTAGCTGGATATTGCTTCTGGAATGACCGAACCGGTGTTCTTCGCGCCATCACGCCGGTATACGGCGGCCGAAGTCGCGAATCTGACTGGCTCGGTGCTTGTCGATTCCGGCCAATCCGACGTTTCGATCGAGGCGCTGGCGCCGGCCCACGAAGGCGGCGCAAATGCGCTCGTCTTCGTCGACGGCAGGCGCAATTCCGCGCTGATGCCATCATTGCGGGCGGCCGCGGTGCTGTGTCCGGCGGAATTCGCCAACAAGGCGCCGTCCGGCGTCGCCGTATTGATCCATCCGCGTCCGCAACAGGCATTCGCGCTGGTCGGTCGGCTGCTGTTTCCGACAGCCGCCACGCCAGGCCCAATGACCGGTGAAACCGGTGTTTCAGCGCATGCCCATATCGATCCGACCGCGCATGTCGAAGCCGGCGCCATAGTCGAGGCCGGTGTGGTCATCGGGCCAGGCGTCTCGATCGGCAAGGGCACCGTCATCGCGCCAAACGCGGTCATTGGACAATCCTGCCAGATCGGCCGTGACGGCTATGTCGGCCCGGGCGCCAGCATCCAGTATGCGCTGATCGGCAACCGGGTCATCATCCATGGTGGCGCCAGGATCGGCCAGGACGGCTTCGGCTTTGTCGGCGGTGCCAAGGGCCCGGAACGCGTTCCCCAGATCGGACGGGTCGTCATCCAGGATGATGTCGAGATCGGCTCCAATTCCACCGTCGACCGCGGCGCCATGTCCGATACGATCATCGGTCAGGGCACCAAGATCGACAATCTCGTGCAGATCGCCCATAACGTCCGCATCGGCCGCAATTGCATAGTGGCGGGGCTTTCAGGTATTTCCGGTTCCGTGGTCGTGGGTGACAACGTTACGATGGGCGGTGGCGTCGGGCTCGCGGATCACTTGACCATCGGCTCGGGGGCCAAGCTTGCCGCCAGAAGTGGATTTATGAGCAATGTTCCCGCCGGCGAGATCTGGGGCGGTTATCCGGCACAGCCGATGGCGGAAGCCATGCGGGAGATAGCCATGTTGCGCACGATGGCCAGGGCACGCAAGCAGGGCAAGGACAATGGCTGATATGGTGGCGGCGACGACGCTGGAAGCGGTCGACATACTGGGGCTGATGAAGCTCCTGCCGCACCGCTATCCTTTCCTGATGATCGACCGCATCGTCGACATCGATGGCGACGATTCCGCCGTCGGCATCAAGAACGTCACCATCAACGAGCCGCATTTTCAGGGGCATTTCCCGGAGCAGCCGGTGATGCCGGGCGTGCTGATCGTCGAGGCCATGGCGCAGACGGCAGGCGCCATCTGCATCCGCAGCCTTGGGGCGTCGAAGCCGTCGCTGGTCTATTTCCTGACCATCGACAACGCCAAATTCCGCAAACCGGTCGTTCCCGGCGACCAGTTGAAGATTCACGTCAAGAAAATCAAGAAGCGCGGCAACCTGCTCAAATTCGCCTGCGAAGCCCTGGTCGATGGCACCAAGGCGGCCGAGGCCGAGATTTCAGCCATGATGGTCACCGGCGACTGACGATCGAGTGCTTATGAAAATCAAGACTTCAATCCATCCTTCCTCCGTCGTGGAAGAGGGCGCTCAAATCGGTCAGGGCGTGCGCATAGGGCCGTTCTGCCATATCAGCGCCGAGGCCGTGATCGGCGATGGTGTCGAACTGGTCAGCCATGTCTCCGTCATAGGCGCGACCACCATCGGCGCCTCGACCAAGGTCTATCCGATGGCGACATTGGGCGCACCGCCGCAGAACACCAAACACAAGGGCGGCCGCACGACGCTGGTCATCGGCGCCAACTGCACCATCCGCGAAGGCGTCACGATGCATGTCGGCACCGACACCAGCCGCGGCGAAACGACAGTGGGCGACAACGGCAATTTCCTTGCCTACGCCCACATCGCCCATGATTGCGTTGTCGGCAAGAACGCTACCTTCGCCAATGGCGCGACGCTGGGCGGCCACTGCGAGATTGGCGACAACGTCTACATAGGCGGCCTCAGTGCCGTTCATCAATTCGTGCGCGTCGGCGACAATGCCTTTCTTGGCGGGTGCTCGGCCTTCGTTGGTGACGTCATTCCCTATGCCATTGCCGTCGGCAACCGCGCCAGCTTGCGCGGTTTGAACATCATCGGCCTCAAGCGCGCCGGTCTACCGCGTTCCGAAATCCATCTGTTGCGCAAAGCCTACAAGACAATTTTCGACCGCGCCCGCACCGTCGGCGAGAACATCGAATTCGCCAAGGCCGAGTTCGCCTCTTCGCCGACCGCCATGAAGATCGTCGACTTCATCAGCAGTCGCGGCAAGCGGCACTATGCAGTGCCATCGCTAAAAGGCAGCGATGGCGACGATACCGACGATGAAGACTGAGGCCGCTTCCGCCGGTCTTGATCTCCCGCCAGATGCCAGGGTCGGCATCATCGCAGGCGGCGGCAGTCTTCCGGTCGAAGTCGCGGCCGGCTCGGCCGGGCAAGGTTATCCGCCCTTCATCGTCCTCATGGAGGGCGAAGCCGACCGTCTGCCGGAATTGTGCCGGTACGAGCATGAGACCCTTGCCCTGGAGGCGATAGGCTCGCTTATTCCTTTGCTCAAACGCCACCGGATTACCCATCTGGTGCTTGCCGGCGAGATCAAGCGCCGGCCAAGGCTGACGCATCTGCGCCCAAGCCTTAGCCTGCTGGCGGTGATACCAATTGTTGTCATGGCGCTGGCGCGTGGCGATGATGGCTTGCTGAAGGTGGTGGCGCGCGGTCTTGAGGCGCGAGGGATTAAGGTCATGGGCGCCCACGAGATCGTGCCGAGCCTGGTCGCCGCCGAAGGCGTCTTGACCAAAGCGGCGCCGCAGAAATCGGATTGGCGCGACATCGAGGCAGGCTTTGCGGCGGCGAAGGCCATCGGGGCGCTGGATATCGGCCAGGCGGCGATCGCGGTCGGCGGCCGGGCCATCGCGCTCGAGGGTATCGAGGGTACGGCCGGATTGCTCGACCGCGCCAAACTGCTGCGTGGCCACGGCCGCATCGCCGGCAAGACCCGCGGCGTCCTGGTCAAATGCGCCAAGCCTGGCCAGGAACTGCGCGCGGACCTTCCGTCCATCGGGCCGCAGACGGTCGAAGCCGCCCATGCGGCGGGGCTTGCCGGCATTGCCGTCGAAGCGGGGCGCTCGCTGATCCTCGAAGGCCCCGCGACTCTGTCGTGCGCCAATGAACTTGGCCTGTTCATCGTCGGCCTGGCCGCAGCGGAGCCCACGCATGGCTGACAAGGGGCTGAAGATCGCGATCGTCGCCGGCGAGGAATCGGGTGACCTGCTTGGCGCCGACATCGTGCGCTCGCTCCGCCAGATAACAGGTCGCGAGGTGCAGCTTGTTGGCCTCGGCGGCCGGCATCTCGGCGAATTGGGCCTGGTGTCCCCCTTTGATGCCGGTGAGATCGCGCTGATGGGTTTCAGTGCCGTCCTGCGCGATCTGCCGCGTCTCATCAGGCGGATCGGTCAACTGGCCAAAACCATCGCCGAGGAAAAGCCGGACTGCCTGGTCACCATCGACAGTCCGGACTTTTCCTTGCGCGTCGCCAGGAAGGTGCGGGCGGCCAATCCGTCGATACCGATCATCCACTATGTCTGCCCGAGCGTCTGGGCGTGGCGGCCGGGCAGGGCGGTGGCGATGAAGCCCTATGTCGACCACATCCTCTGCATCCTGCCTTTCGAGGTGAAGGAACTCGACCGGCTGGGCGGCCCGCCGGGCACCTATGTCGGGCATCGCCTGACGCATGATGCGGGCGTTCTTGCCGCCCAGAAGGCGCAGGCCTTGCCGCGCGATCTTGCCCAGGACCGAATCAAGACATTGCTCGTCCTGCCGGGCTCGCGGCGCGGCGAGGTACTGCGGCTGATCGAACCATTCGGCGAGACCGTGTCGATGCTGCGCGCGCGCGGGCATCGGCTGCGACTGCTGCTACCGACGGTTCCGCATGTCGCCGATCTCGTCAAATCCTCGGTCAACCGTTGGGACGAAAAACCCGAAATCATCGTTGATCCGCAACGCAAATGGCAGGCTTTCGGCAAGGCCGACGCCGCGCTGATCGCATCGGGAACCGTATCGCTGGAATTGGCTTTGGCTGGTGTGCCGATGGTGTCGTCCTACAGGCTCGATCCGGTCGCCCGTGCCGTTGCGCCGTATCTTGTTTCGGTCTGGTCGGCGCTGCTGCCCAATCTCATCTCGGATCGCGCCCTTATCCCGGAGTTCTACAACGAGTACGTCAAGCCGAACAATCTGGCTCGCCAACTGGAAGCGTTGTTCGCCGACAGCGGCATGCGCGCCTGGCAGAAGGACGGCTTTGCCGAGATCGCGCGGCGCATGGCGACGGACAAGCCATCGGGTGAGATCGCGGCGGGCGTGGTGCTGCGCCATCTAAAAAAGGCGCCCTGAGAGGCGCCTTTTTTATGATCTAGACAGATTCGGTCAGCGCTTGGCGATCGGCACGTAGTCGCGCTCCGGCGCACCGGTGTAGAGCTGGCGCGGGCGGCCGATCTTCTGGCGCGGATCCTCGATCATCTCCTTCCACTGCGCGATCCAGCCGACGGTGCGGGCGACCGCGAACAGCACGGTGAACATCGTGGTGGGGAAGCCCAGGGCCTTCAGCGTGATGCCGGAATAGAAGTCGACATTCGGATAGAGCTTCTTCTCGATGAAATAGGGATCGGTCAGCGCGATCTTTTCCAGTTCCATGGCGATGTCGAGCAGCGGATCGTCCTTGATGCCGAGTTCGCCCAGCACCTCGTGCGCCGTCTTCTGCATGATTTTCGCTCGAGGATCGTAGTTCTTGTAGACGCGGTGGCCAAAGCCCATCAGCCGGAACGGGTCGTCCTTGTCCTTGGCGCGGGCGATGAACTCCGGGATGTGATCAACATGGCCGATCTCGCCCAGCATGTTCAGCGCCGCTTCATTGGCGCCACCATGGGCCGGGCCCCACAGGCATGCAATGCCGGCGGCGATGCAGGCGAACGGGTTGGCGCCCGAAGAGCCGGCGAGGCGAACCGTCGAGGTCGAGGCATTCTGCTCGTGATCGGCGTGCAGGATGAATATGCGCTCCATGGCGCGCGCCAGCACCGGGTTGATCTTGTACTCCTCGCACGGCACGGCAAAGCACATATGCAGGAAGTTTGCCGCGAAACCGAGATCGTTCTTCGGGTAAATGAAGGGCTGGCCGATGTGATACTTGTAGGCCATGGCCGCGATCGTCGGCATCTTGGCGATCAGACGCATCGACGCCACCATGCGCTGGTATGGGTCCGAGATGTCGGTGGAGTCGTGATAGAAGGCCGACAGCGCGCCGACCACGCCGCACATGACGGCCATCGGGTGAGCGTCGCGGCGGAAGCCGGTGAAGAAGCGCGACATCTGCTCGTGCACCATGGTGTGGCGCGTCACGCGGTAGTCGAAATCGTCCTTCTGCGCCTTTGTCGGCAGTTCACCGTAGAGCAGGAGGTAGCAGACTTCGAGGAAGTCACCGTGTTCGGCCAGCTGGTCGATCGGATAGCCGCGGTGCAGGAGAATACCGGCATCGCCGTCGATGAAGGTGATCTCGGACTCACAACTTGCCGTCGAAGTGAAGCCGGGGTCGTAGGTGAAGGCGCCGGTCGTGCTGTAGAGCGAGGCGATGTCGATGACGTCGGGTCCGACGGAGCCGCTTCGCACCTTGAATTCATGGGTCTTGCCGGCGAATTGAAGCGTTGCGATAGCCTCTTGGTTCGCGCCGCCCACATCCAGTTTTTTCGCAGCTTCGGTCATTGCAAACTCCTTGTTGTTTCCTCATGCCGGCAAAGGCAAATTCTGCAGAGCGACACGTCGAAATCACCGCAATGCGCGTATTCGCCACCGCATTTTAGGAGGTGCGTGCCAGATTGGGCCAAGGCCTAATGTTGCACTGCGAAACGCCCCTTTCAATGCCAATCTTCTTGGGCCAGTTCGCTCCTAATCGATTTGATCCGCTATGCGCGCCAGGCTTTCCTCGCGCCCAAGCACGGCAAGCACGTCGAACACGCCGGGCGAGGTGCTTTTGCCGGTCAGCGCGGCCCGCAACGGTTGGGCCACGGCGCCAAGCTTGTGGCCACCGGCCAGCGCATAGTCGCGGATCGCGGCTTCCGCCGCGGCCGCCGTCCAGTCGCTCGACAGCCCATTCAAAGCTTCGTGAGCGCCGCGCAGGATTTTGCGGGCACCGTCATTGAGCAGGAGGGCCGCCTTCTCGTCGACCGGCAGCGGGCGCGTAGCGAACAGATAGGCCGCGCCATCGACGAGTTCGACCAGCGTCTTGGCGCGCTCCTTCAGGCCCGGAAGCGCCGCCAGCAACTGCGCCTTGTTGTGTTCGTTGAGGCGCGCGGCCATCGCCGGGCCGCCCTCGAGATAGGGCAGGGTGGCGATGAAGATGTCCAACAGCTCCGCGTCGGCCATGCGCCGCATATGCGCGCCGTTGATGGCTTCCAGCTTGGCGAAATCGAAGCGGGCAGCGCCCTTGTTGACGTCGCCGATATCGAACCAGGAGATCATGTCCTTGATCGACATGATCTCGTCATCGCCATGACTCCAGCCCAGTCGCGCCAGATAGTTGAGCAGTGCCTCCGGCAGGTAGCCCATGGCCCGATAGGCTTCGACGCCGAGCGCGCCATGGCGCTTCGACAGCTTGGCGCCATCGGCGCCATGGATCAGCGGGATGTGCGACATAGACGGCACGTCCCAGCCCATGGCGTTGTAGATCACGGTCTGGCGGGCGGCATTGGTCAGGTGGTCGTCGCCGCGGATGATGTGCGTGACACCCATGTCATGATCGTCGACGACGACGGCATGCATATAGGTCGGGTTGCCGTCCGAACGCAGGATGATGAAGTCGTCGAGATCCTTGTTGGGGAAGCGCACCTCGCCCTGGACGCGGTCATGGACGATCGTCTCGCCTTCGGTCGGCGCCTTGATGCGGATGGCGCCCTTGACGCCCGCAGGCGCCTCCGAGGGGCTGCGGTCGCGCCACTGGCCGTTGTAGCGCGGCGGCAGGCCCTTGGCCCGTGCTGCCTCGCGCATGGCTTCGAGCTCGGCCGGCGTTTCGTAGCTGTAATAGGCCTTGCCCATGCGAACGAGTTCTTCGGCGACCTCGCGGTGGCGCGGCGCGCGCTCGAATTGCGAGACCGCGTCGCCGTCCCAGGTCAAGCCGAGCCAGGTGAGGCCGTCGAGGATGGCGGCCGTCGCGGCGGCGGTCGAACGCTCGCGATCGGTGTCCTCGATGCGCAGCAGCATCGTGCCGCCGGTGTGTTTGGCATAGAGCCAGTTGAACAGCGCCGTGCGCGCGCCGCCGATGTGCAGATAGCCGGTGGGCGAGGGGGCAAAACGGGTGACGACCTTGTCGGACATGAAACTCTCGGAAACCATCTGAAGCGGGGTGCGGCTGCGCGGACTTTCGCGCGTCGCGCGTTCATGTAGCATAGGGCGTCAGCGGTGCAAGGGGCAGACCCGATGGCTGGACGAGGCCGGGGCTCGGAACAGGGCGAGGACGCTGGTGTTGGCGTCAGCGAACGGTCCCTGTTTGCGATTCCGCCGCCAGTCTCGCAGCCGCTATCGCCTCTGGTGCCGGGCTCCGATCGTCAACCGCCGCAGGCGGATATGCCGGCGACACTTCCGCCGCCTGCTTCAGGCCGGATTGTGCGTGTCCGGCGGCGACTCGCCCGGGTTTCCTGGCCTCGCCTGCGCCATGGTGCGGCGACGGCAGCGGAGCTCGAGCTTGACCGGGGCATCGCCTTCCTGCTGGTGCCGGTTTGTCTGGCCGCTGGAGCGATCGGCTATTATTCGCTCGCGGCGGAGCCTGATTTTGCAAAGCCTGTCGCGGTCGTCGTGCTGATGGCGGTCTGTGCGCTTGTTTCGCGCTCCTGGCCGAAAACCCATCTGGGCTTCATGGCGGCATTGTTGTGCGCGCTTGGCCTGCTTGTCGCCAAGGTCGAGACATGGCGGGCGGGCACCCAGATGCTGGGTTCGGAAATCTCGACGCAAGTGACCGGCCGCGTCGTTTCGCTCGACCGGATGGAGACCGGCCGCATCCGGCTGACCATCGACGTGACGTCGACCGCACGGCCGAAACTGCGTTATGCGCCGGAAAGGGTCAGGCTTTCGGCGCGAGATATCCCGGCGGAAATGACCGCCGGCTCCATGGTCACCGGCTACGCTAAACTGTTGCCGCCGACCGGCCCGGTGCGGCCGGACAGCTACGATTTCTCCTTCGACAGCTATTTCGCCGGTATTGGCGGCAGCGGCTTCTTTCTCGGCAATCCAAAGCTTGTCTCAGCCACGGACGACGAGGTGCCGCTCACGGCCCGCCTTTTCTCCGGGATAGAAAATGCTCGTGAAGCCATTGCCGACCACATCAGGGCCAGGGTTGGCGGTGCCGAGGGTGAGATCGCGGCGGCGCTGATCGTCGGTGTGCGGGCCGGCATTCCCGATGAAATCAACGAGGCGATGCGGCGCACCGGCATCTATCACATCATCTCCATTTCCGGGCTGCATATGGCGCTGGTCGCCGGCACCATTATGGGGCTGCTGCGCGGTGCCTTTGCGCTGTTTCCGGACTTTTCCGCGCGTCGGCCGGTGAAGAAATATGCGGCCGCCGCCGCACTGTTCTCGATCGCCGCCTATCTCGTCATTTCCGGTGTCGTCGTTGCCGCCGAACGCAGCTTCATCATGCTGGCGGTGATGCTTGTTGCCGTCCTGTTCGATCGCGCGGCACTGACCATGCGCAACCTCGCCATCTCGGCGATCGCCGTCATTGTGGTGTCGCCGCATGAGGTCGTCGGCCCAAGCTTCCAGATGTCGTTCGCTGCGACCGCCGCGCTGGTCGGCGCCTATGCCGGCTGGGCGGATCACCATGCGGGAAAAGCAAGACCGCCACCGCCAAAGCGAACTCTGCCGGGTTTTCTCACGCGAAAATTCCTGCTGGCGACGGGCGGGCTGGCGATGACCTCCATCATCGCCGGCTGCGCCACGGCGCTGTTTGCCATCTGGCATTTCCAGCGTGTGTCGCCGCTCAGCCTGTTCGCCAATCTGGCCGTCATGCCGATCGTGTCACTGATAGTCATGCCTTTCGCTGTTCTCAGTTCTCTTGCGATGCCCTTTGGTGCCGACGGCCCCTTCCTTTACGTGATGGGCAAGGGCCTGACCGCAATGATCGCCATATCGGCGTGGATATCGGAACGCTCCCCGGTCGATGCGGTCGGGCTGATTTCGCAGCGATCCGTGCTGCTGGTGACCATCGCCCTGGTCATCGCGACGATGGCGACGACCTGGCTGCGGCTCGCGGCAGTGCCATTCGCGCTTGCCGGCCTGCTGACAGTATCGGATACGCGCACCCCGGATGTGCTGATTTCCGAAGATGCGCGGTTGGTGGCGCTGCCGATCGGCGGTGGAGAACTCGCGGTCAGCCGGGCTCGCCCGAACGAGTTCACCGTCGACAATTGGAAACGCGCGCTGGTGTCCGAAACCATCGTCGTGCCGGAGATGTTCGACAGGGCGGACGGGCAATTCGACATTGCCGATGCCGTCAATCTGCCGCCGGGAGCACCGTTCTACTGCACGGATGGCGTCTGTCTTGCACGGCACCCGTCGGGTGCGATCATCGCGCATGTCGAAGACCGCAAGGATACCTGGAAAGCCTGCGGTTTCGCCGACCTGATCGTCGTCAATGACGCGACGGGCTATGATGCCTGCCACAATCCGCTGGTTCTTGTCGTCACCAAACGGCAACTTGCCCGCAAAGGCAGTGCCGCCGTGTTCTTCGACCGCCAATCGGCAACTGGCCCGCCAACCGTCAGCTTCGCGGTGGACGGGCCGTATCGGCCTTGGCACGAGCAGCGAAAATTTTCGCGTGAGGCGAGGGGGCTGGCGCCCTATCAAAAACCCGAAAAGACGGCCGCTCCTGCTCAGTAACGCCGGATCAGCCCGACAAGCTTGCCCTGCACCTTGACCCTGTCTGGCCCGAAAATGCGCGTCTCGTAGGCCGGGTTGGCGGCTTCAAGGGCGATCGAGGCGCCCTTGCGGCGGAACCGTTTCAGGGTTGCTTCCTCCTCGTCGACCAGCGCCACGACGATCTCGCCCGGGCTCGCCGTGTCGGCGTTGCGGATGATGACCGTGTCGCCGTCGAAGATGCCGGCGTCGATCATCGAGTCGCCCTTGACCTCCAGCGCATAGTGCTCGCCACCCATGATCATGTCCGGCGGCACCGAGATCGAATGCGTCTGGTGCTGGATGGCATCGATCGGCACACCGGCGGCGATGCGGCCCATCACTGGGATCGACACGGCGGAAACCGCATCGTCATCATTGCCGGCCGCAGGCAAACGCGACTGCGCCGGTTTGATCTGGCGGCCAAGACCGCCCTGGCCGAGGCTGCCCTGGATGACGCTTGGCGAGAATTTCTTTGCCGCGTTAAGGCCGGGCGCGATCGAATCCGGCAGCCGCAGCACTTCCAGTGCCCGCGCCCGGTTGGGCAGCCGGCGGATGAAGCCGCGTTCCTCCAGTGCCGTGATCAGGCGATGGATGCCCGACTTGGAGGCGAGATCGAGCGCTTCCTTCATTTCGTCGAAGGACGGCGGAATGCCGCTTTCCTTGAGCCGTTCATGAATGAACATCAGCAGTTCATGTTGCTTGCGTGTCAGCATGGCGGCCCCCGAGGCGTTGAACGACGGATTTGAATCAGAATCGAAAAACAAACCCAGAACAAACACTATCTGTTCCAGTTGTGTTCCGCAACTGTTTAAAGTTTAATGAATTTGTTAACGCGTCTGAAATTTTTTGACCGGGGCAGAGGGTCGCGATCAATGATTTCCCTGCCGGTACGCGCATTGAAATCGTTTCGGTTAATGGTCTGTGGCCTAGCCCTGAACGCGGTTTGGCATCAGGTGTTTGGGAGGCGTCTGCGGGGCGGATTTGAGCGGCGTATCGATCCATTCCGGCAGAACGAAACGAAACCAAAACGCCAACGATCGTGAGTTCAGGCCGGCACGGCCACGTGGATCCGGACGCCGCGGAAGCATCATCCGGAAACCGCTTTCAGGCTGCCGGCGCGCGCGGTGTAAGTGTTGGCGCCGTTGTCTTCGCTGTGGACATAGACATGCAGCGTGTAGCCGATATGCGCCGTCATCAGCGCCTTTGCCCGCTCTACATCCCGATCGAGCGCCGCTTCCATGATCGCGGTGTGATGCTCGATGGCGATCGCCTCGCGCAGCGCGTCCATTGCCTCGCCATAGCCGTCCTTCAGGCCGGCCGCCGCTCGCAAAGTCGGCGCCAGGCCGAGAAACCGATGATGCCGGCGCAGCTGATCGGCGATCGTCGAGCGGAAGCGCAACAGCCAGTTTGACGTCGCCGCGCTCAGCAGCGCCGCATGGAAGGCCTCGTGGCTCTCGTCCCATTTGTCGACGGCGGCATCGGAAGGGTCATCGACCGCGGTCTTGCAGCGGGAGAGCCGGTAATGAGCGGTAACGACCGCGTCCTCCCATTCCCTGCCGCCGTTCGCGATCGATTCCAGGAACAGCGGCATTTCGACAACCATCCTGGCGCGCGCCAGGTCCTCGAGCTCGGCGCGTGACACGGGAGCGACGGCAAAGCCGCGATTGCTGATGGCGGTGACCAGGCGTTCGGCTTCAAGTCGAGACAAGGCTTCACGCAGCGGCGTCCAGCCGACGCCGTATGTGCCGCGCAGCGCGCTCAGCTTGAGCGGCGCCCCCGGCATGAGGCGAGTGGTCAGGATATCGCGCCGCAGCAGCTGATAGGCCGCCTCGGTCTTCGTGGAATTGTTCTGATCCTGCATCGCGATCCGTCCATCATCGGCTTATGAAAATTATATATGAAGGGGGAGTATGGCAAGAATTATATATAATGTTTGACACGCGGCGAGGGACTGACCATGATCGCCGCAGTTGCCGTCCTTGAGAGCGGCGCTGATCAAATCTGGGAGGAAATGATGTTGAAGTCGAAATCCGCTTGGCTGTCGGGATTGGCCCTGGCAGCCGCATTGATGGTCAGCGCCGGCAGCGCCGCGGCCGATCAGATACGCATCGGCATCGCCAATTTCGGTGAGCATCCGCAGCTCAATGCCGCCATAGCGGGCTTCAAGAAGGCACTGACGGACAAAGGCTTTGTCGAGGGCAAGGACGTCGTCTACACCGAAAGCCACACCAATTTCGATGCATCTCTGGTGCCGCAGATGATCGCCAAGCTGCAGGCGGAGCAGCCCAAGCTGATCTATACCATCACCACGCCGGTCTCGCAGATCGCCAAGAAGGCGCTCGCCGGTTCCGGGATTCCGATCGTCTTTGCCGCGGTCACCGATCCGGTGGCGGCCAAGCTGGTGCCGTCGTGGGACGCCGGAGACGAAGGCATGACCGGCGCCAGCGATCTGCAGGATGTCGCCGCGGTAATGGCCTTCACCAAGAAGCTGCTGCCGAACGCCAAGCGCTTCGGCGTGCCCTACAATCCGGGCGAGGCCAATGACGTTGCCCTGATCGAAAAGATCAAGGCGGCGGCACCCGCCGCCGGCTTTGAAGTCGTCGAAGTCGGCATCGACAACGTCAATGACATCCAGCAACGCATCGCTTCGCTCGCAGGCAAGGCCGACGTGATCTACGGTCCGGCCTCGAACCTGATCCAGCCGGCGATCGCCGCCGTCTCTGCAGCCGCGCGCCAGGCGGGAATCCCGGTCGTCAACTCCGATGACAGCGCGGTCCGCAACGGTACCGTGCCGGCAAGCTTCGCGGTCAATTACACGCAGGTCGGCATGAACGCCGGCAACATCGCGGCCGAGATCCTCAAGGGCAAGGATCCCAAGACGATCGCGCCGTCGCGCCCGGCCTATAAGGACCATATGGCAACGATTTCCCGCAAGGCGATGGCCGCGTTCGGCATCGAGATACCGGCTTCGATGGCCGATTGCGGCTGCATCGTCGACTGATATCGGGCTGGACGGGCGACGGCGCCGTCGCCGTCGCCCATCAGGCCAGGGAGGAACGATGCTCGATATCCGATCCGCGCGCAAAGTATTCTACAAGGGGCAGGCCGACGAGAAGGTCGCGCTGGACGGCCTCAGCCTGTCATTGGCCACCGGCGATTTCGGCATCGTCATCGGCTCCAACGGGGCCGGCAAGAGCAGCATGCTCAACGCCATTTCCGGAGCTCTTGTCCTGGATTCCGGCAAGATCCTGATCAACGGCGCGGACGTGACGGCCATGCCGGTGCACAAGCGCGCCACGCGATTGGCGCGCGTCTTCCAGGATCCGATGCGCGGCACCGCCGCCAGCATGACCGTGGCGGAGAACATGCTGCTGGCCGATCTGCGCAGCCGAAAACGCACGCTGCGACAAGGGCTGAACGCCGCGAGGCTCGCGTCCTACAAGGAGCGCCTGTCGATATTGGGCCTCGGCCTTGAAAATCGTCTCGACACCCGTGTCGACCTACTCTCGGGCGGGCAGCGTCAGTCGCTGTCGCTGATCATGGCTGTCGGCGGATCGCCGGACCTGCTGCTGCTCGACGAGCATACCGCGGCACTCGACCCGCGCACGGCCGAGATCGTCATGCAGGCGACGGTGCGCGCCGTCAACGCGCTGAAACTGACCACGCTGATGGTGACCCACAACATGCAGCACGCCGTCGACTATGGCAGCCGGGTGATCATGCTCGATGCGGGCCGGGTCCTGCTGGAGGTCACTGGCGAGGAGAAGGCCAGGGTCACGGTTATCGATCTGATCGGCCATTTTTCCATCAAGACCGACCGCATGTTGCTGGCGAGCTGATCACCATGGGCTTTATTCAGGACGTTCTCACCAGCTTTGTCGCGATCATGCCGGTGACCCTGGCGCAGAGCCTGATCCTGGCCTTTGTCGTGCTCGGCATCATGATCCCGTTCCGCATGCTGAATTTTCCCGATCTGACCAGCGAAGGCGCCTTTCCGCTGGGCGGCTGCGTCTGCGGCGTGCTTCTTGCCGCCGGCGTATCGCCGCTGACCTGCATCGTCGTCGCATTCGCGGCGGGCTTCGCGGCGGGCTGCTGCACCGCCTTCATCCATCTGCGCTTCCGCATCCACACGCTGCTGGCGGGCATCCTGATGATGACGATGCTTTACAGCATCAACCTGCGCATCATGGGCAAGTCCAACCTCTCGGTTTTCGGCTCGCCGACCGTGTTCGACTGGGTCCCGTTCGCACGGCCGGGTTTTCCGGCCAGCAAGATCGTTGTCGCCGGCCTTCTCGCGCTCATCGTCTTCGCGGCGCTCTACATGTTCTTCAGGACCGAGAAGGGGACTGCCGTGCGCGCCGTCGGCGCCAATCCCGACATGGCCGAGGCGCAAGGCATCAATGTCTGGGCGGCGACCATCGGCGGTGTCGGGCTGGCGAGCGCGTTTTCGGCGTCGAGCGGCGCACTGATGGTGCAGTCGCAGGGATTTGCCGACGTCAATATGGGGCTGGGTATCCTCATCAACGGCCTGGCCGCGCTGATGATCGGCGAGGCGGTCGTCGGCAAGCAGACGGTCTGGCGCCAGCTGCTGGCGCCCTTTGCCGGCGCGATCATCTATTACCAGCTGGTGTCGTTCTGCCTCGCCGCCGGCATGCCGCCTCCCGACCTGAAGCTTGCCACGGGCCTGTTCGTGCTCGCCATGCTTGCCCTGCCGAGCCTCAAGCGCGGCCGGGGATCCGCGCCGGCCCGCGAAGCCATCCGTGAATAATCAGGACCTAAACAACCAGGGAATGTCACAAATCATGCGCGCACCGCTCGATCTCGCAGCAGTCGAAGCCATGGATGCGGCCGATCCGCTGCGCGCCATGCGCGACCGCTTCATTTTGCCGGAAGGCGTGATCTACCTCGACGGCAACTCGCTGGGTGCGGCGGCGCCCGCCGTCTTCAACGAGCTGCAGAAGGCGGCGACGCAGGAATGGGCGCAAGACCTCATCCGCGCCTGGAACACCGCCGGCTGGTTCGACATGCCGGTCGCGCTCGGCGACCAGCTCGGACGGCTGATCGGCGCCGCTTCCGGCCAGACGGTGGTCTGCGACACGACCTCGATCAACATCTACAAGGTGCTGCATGCGGCACTCGGCATGCGGCCGAATCGCTCGGTCATCGTCGCCGAGGGCGACAGTTTTCCAACCGACCTCTACATGGCCGAAGGCGTGGCCTCGACGCGGCCGGGCACGGTGCTGCGGCTCGAAGGCGTCGATGCGCCCACCATCGAGGAACTGATCGACGAGCGCGTCGCCGTCATCCTGGTCAACCACGTCAACTACAAAACCGGACAATTGCGCGACATGGCCGCCCTGACATGCAAGGCCCATCAGGTCGGCGCGCTGATCGTCTGGGATCTCTGCCACACGGCCGGCGCCTTGCCGGTCGAGCTCGATGCCGCGAACGCCGATTTCGCCATCGGCTGCACCTACAAATATCTCAATGGCGGTCCGGGTGCGCCCGCCTTCATCTATGCCGCGAAACGCCATCATGATGATGTCCACCAGCCGCTGAGCGGCTGGTGGGGCCATGCGCGGCCCTTCGCTTTTGAACAAGGCTACACGGCCGGCAGCGGTATCCGCCGGTTCCTGTGCGGCACGCAGCCGGTGCTGTCGATGCGGGCGCTGAAAGGGGCACTCGATATCTGGGATGATGTCGACATGGCGGCGGTGCGCAAGAAGAGCATCGCGCTCACCGACCTGTTCATCCAGCTCGTCGAAGCCAGATGCGGCGCCTACGGCCTCGAACTCGAAGGCCCGCGCAACGGCAATGCGCGCGGCAGCCAGGTGTCGTTCCTCCACCCGCACGGCTACCAGGTGATGCGGGCCTTGATCGAGCGCGGCGTGATCGGCGATTTCCGTGCGCCGTCGACCATCCGCTTCGGCTTCACGCCGCTCTATGTCAGCTACAAGGACGTCTGGCGGGCGGTCGAGGTGCTGGAGGACATCCTGCGCACCGGCGCATGGCAGGAAGCGCGTTTCGCGGTCAAGACAGCGGTGACCTGAGAGGTCAGCGCATTCCAGGAAAAGTGTTGGCGGTTTTCCCACAGGAAATGCGCCAAAGCAAAAAGTCAAAGTCGGGTGCGAACCGTCCACAGTTCGGGAAACAGCACAACCTCGAGCATCTTCTTCAGGTAGGAAGCGCCTGAGGTGCCGCCGGTGCCGCGCTTCAGGCCGATGATGCGCTCGACCGTGGTGACATGGTTGAAGCGCCAGCGGCGGAAATAGTCCTCGAAGTCGACCAGTTTCTCGGCCAGCTCATAGAACATCCAGTAGCGCTGCGGATCGCGGTAAACGGTCTGCCAGGCGACCAGGACTTCTTCGTTTTCGCTGCGCGTCTCGCGCCAGTCCGTGCGTCTGGCGTCGGCGCCGATGTCGAACCCATTGCGCGCCAGAAGCAGCAATGCTTCATCATAGAGCGACGGCTCGGCCAGGATTGCCTCCAGCTTGCCGGCGAGGTCCGGCCGGTGCTTGTGGGGTCCGAGCATTGCGAGGTTGCGGTTGCCCGCCATGAATTCGATGGCGCGGTACTGCCAGGACTGGAAGCCCGAGGACTGGCCGAGCGCATCGCGGAATTCGGTGTATTCGCTGGGCGTCATCGTGCGCAGCACGTCCCAGGCATTGTTCAACTGCTCGAAAATCCGGGCGACGCGCGACAGCATCTTGAAGCTCGGCTCGAGCCGGTCGGCGCGAATGGAGCGGATGGCGGCGCCGATCTCATGCAGAGCGAGCTTCATCCAGAGTTCCGAGGTCTGGTGCTGGATGATGAACAGCATCTCGTCATGCGCCGACGACAGCGGCGTCTGTGCGTCCAGCACTTTTTCCAGATGCAGATAGTCGCTGTAGGACATGCGCTCCTTGAACGACATCTGTGCGCCTTCGGACGCCGGATCGTAGGGCTCGCTCAATTGATTTTCTCCGTGCGCAGCCGGAAGCGCTGGATCTTGCCGGTCTGGGTCTTGGGCAGGGCGGCGATGAATTTGACCGAGCGCGGGTATTTGTAGGGCGCGATCGTTGCCTTGACGTGGTCCTGCAGGCGCTTGACGGTTAGCGCGTCCGCCGCCACGCCTTGCACCAGCACGACATGCGCCTCGACGATCTGGCCGCGTTCGCCATCCTCGGCGCCTATCACGGCGCATTCGGCGACATCGGGATGCGACAGAAGTGCCGCCTCGACCTCGGGCCCGGCAATGTTGTAGCCGGCGCTGACGATCATGTCGTCGGAACGCGCGGCGAAATGGAAGAAACCGTCCTCGTCCTGGGTAAAAGTGTCGCCGGTGAGGTTCCAGCCGTCGCGCACATAATCCTTCTGCCTGTCGTCGGCCATGTAGCGGCAGCCGGTCGGGCCGCGCACCGCCAGCCGCCCGGTCTCGCCGCGCGGCACCTCGCGCATCGTGTCGTCGACGATGCGCGCCTCATAGCCGCCCACCGGCTTGCCGGTCGATGCAGGCTTCATGTCGCCAAAACGGTTGGAGATGAAGATGTGCAGCATTTCGGTGGCGCCGATGCCGTCGAGGATCGGCTTGCCGGTCTTCTCGGTCCATTCTTCGAAGACCGGAGCCGGCAAGGTCTCGCCGGCCGATACGGCGACGCGCAGCGACGACAAATCGGCGCCTTCATCCATGGCTTTCAGCATGGCGCGGTACGCGGTCGGCGCCGTGAAGGAAATGGTCGCTTTGTAGGTCTCGATGATGTGGACCATGTTGGGTGGCGTCGCCTGTTCCAGCAACGTCGCCGCGGCACCGAAGCGCAAGGGGAAAATCGCGAGGCCACCAAGGCCGAAGGTGAAGGCGAGCGGCGGCGAGCCGACGAAGATGTCGTCCGGCGTCACCTGGAGAATCTCGCGGGCATAGGCATCGGCGATGATCAGGAGATCGCGGTGGAAATGCATCGTCGCCTTCGGCACGCCCGTCGTGCCCGAGGTGAAGCCGAGCAGCGCGACATCGTCGCGGCCGGTGTTGACGGCGGTGAAGGTGACCGGCTTGTCGAGGGCGGCGCGGTCGAGTTCGGCATCATGGTTGGCGGTGCCGTCGAAGCCGATCACCTGCTTCAGGAAGGCGCTGTCCTTGGCGCAGGCGGTCATCTCGTCCATCAGCCTGGTGTCGCAGAGCGCGGTCGTGATCTCCGCCTTGTCGACGATCTTGGTGAGTTCGCCGGCGCGCAGCATCGGCATGGTGTTGACGATGACGGCGCCGACCTTGGTGGCGGCCAGCCAGCAGGCGACCATTGCGGGATTGTTGGCGGAGCGGATCAGGACCCGGTTGCCCGGCTTCACGCCGTAATTCTCGACCAGCGCGTGCGCCAGCCTGTTGGTCCAGTCCGACAGTTCCTTGTAGGTGCGGCGGCGGCCATTGCCGATCAAGGCGGTGTGGTCGCCGAGGCCCTTCTCGACCAACCTGTCGGTCAATTCGACGCCGGCGTTGAGATGCTCAGGGTAATCGAAGCCGTCGAGCAGGAAATCCGGCCATTGATCCGGCGGCGGCAGATGATCGCGCGTGAACGTGTCGATATGCGCTGAAGGCCCAAGCATGTCGCCGCCATCCCATTTGCTGCCTGGCCAGCGCGCGAGGCATCTGGCCGAGGTGGTGGATATGAAGTTCCCATCGTTCGCGAGAGGCTTCGTGCAGCCAACTACACCTGTTTGTCGACGCCACCGGAAGGGTGGGATCCGCAGGTTTGGACAGCACAGCAGACCTCCCATTGTCGGCTGTTCTTCGGGCAGGATCGCACCAGTCGAAATTTGTTTCAAGCCTAAAATGTTTTTGCCCTGGAGCATTGACGCATGGCACGGTGGCGGCCATTGCTAGCGCCAAACGGATGCGCTTTTGGGGGAGGGTACGGATGCTCGAACATCGCATTGCCGATTGGAACAACGCCTACGCCAATGGCGCGAATATCGCCGGCAGCGACCGCTGGCCGGCCGCCTGGGCGGAGCCGGCGCAAGCGTTTCGCGACGCGCTTTCGGCGGCGGGACGGGCACGGCTGGACATCGCCTATGGCCAGCGACCGCGCAATCGCTTCGATCTTTTCCTTCCCGAGGCCGCGCCCAAGGGGCTCGTCGTGTTCGTCCATGGCGGTTACTGGCTGGAGTCCGACAAGAGCGACTGGTCGCATCTGGCCAAGGGCGCTGTCGGCAGTGGCTTTGCCGTGGCGATGCCGTCCTACACGCAGTGCCCGGACATACGTATCGCCGGCATCGTCCGCGAAATCGGCGCAGCGATCGAGAAAGTGGCGGCGCTGGTCGACGGACCGCTGATTTTGACCGGACATTCGGCCGGCGGACATCTCGCCAGCCGCATGGTGACCACATTAACGCCGCTAGCGGCGGATGTGGCAAAGCGAATACGTCATGTCGTTTCGATCTCGGGCCTGCACGACCTGCGGCCGCTCATGCGCACCGCTATGAACACCGCTTTGGCAATCGACGAGGCCGAAGCCCAGGCCGAGAGCCCCGCGCTGCTGCGGCCCCTCGATGGTGCTCGCATCACCTGCTGGGCCGGCGGCGGCGAGCGCTCGGAGTTCCGGCGGCAGAATGCGCTGCTGGCCAATATCTGGACCGGCCTTGGCGCCGCCACCAGCTGCGTGGTCGAGCCCGACCGGCATCATTACGACATTGTCGATGGCCTTGCCGATCCGGCGCATGCGCTGACGCGAACCTTGATCTCGGAATAGGTGAGATCGTTTTTTTCCTGTTATCAGTCAGTTATGGGATAATTCTTCAGCGCAGCATTAGAACACTGCACGAATCCCCGGCGGCGGATGCGGGGGCAAATGGCGCCCGTACGATCAGCCCATTGGCGTCGGCCAGCATCCTCAGCATGGACGAGTCCTGGATGCTGAACGGCGTCGCCACCAGTTCGCCTTCGTCTTCCCTGACCACCGCGCGCACATAGTCCTGGCGCAGATCATTGGCCAGCATTGCGGCGCCCAGCCGCGCCGGACGGATGTCCTGGCGATGATTGCGGCCGCCGAGCCTCGCCAGAAGTGGCTTCAGGAACAATTGCGAGCAGACCAGGCTGGCCACCGGGTTGCCGGGCAGGCCGATACATCTGATAGCGCCGAGGCGTCCGAACATCAGCGGCTTGCCGGGGCGCATCGCGATCTTCCAGAAGCCGAGCGTCATGCCTTCGCCGGTCAGCACGTCATGGATCAGGTCATGGTCGCCGACCGAGGCGCCTCCAAGCGTGACGATGACATCCGCACCGGCCGCGACCGCCTTTTTGACCAGCGCTGCGATGGCTTCCTTACGGTCGGCGGCAATGCCAAGATCGAGCGCGCGGGCGCCGACCGATTGCGCGGCAGCGACGACGCCATAGGCGTTGGACGAGATGATCTGGTCCGGTCCGAGTTCGCTGCCGGGCGGCAGCAGCTCGTCGCCCGTAGCGATGATGGCGACCAGCGGCCGTTTGACCACGTTCACTCTGGGATGGTTGGCCGATGCCGTCAGCGAGAGCGCCGCCGCATCGAGTAGCCGACCTCTTTCAAGCAGGACATCGCCTTTCGAAAAATCGAGGCCGATGCGGCGGATGTTGCGCCACTCCGCCGTTGGTTCGATCACTTCGATGCGCCCGCCGCCGAGGTCGCGGACGTTTTCCTGGATGACGATGGTGTCGGCGCCCTCGGGCAGCGGCGCGCCGGTGAAGATGCGCACCGCCTGGCGCTCGCCGACGGGGCCGTCAAAGCCACGTCCGGCCGGCGCCATGCCGATCACCGAGAGTTTCGACGGCACGGACGCCACATCGGCAGCGCGGACCGCGTAACCATCCATGGCCGAAGCGTTGAAGGGCGGTTGTGTGCGAAGTGCGACGAGCGGTTCCGCCAGCACCCGATCGACTGCCTCGAACAGAGGCACGCTTTCGCCGGCCAGGGGGGCTGCGCCATCCAGCAGGCGCTCAAGCGCCTCGGCCACCGGAACCAGCGCCATCAGGCGCCAGCCTTGTAGTCGCCGGACTTGCCGCCGGTCTTTTCCACCAGGCGGACACCGGAAATGACCATGGCGCGGTCGACCGCCTTTGCCATGTCGTAAATGGTCAGGCAGGCAACGGAGGCAGCGGTCAGCGCTTCCATCTCGACGCCCGTCTTGCCGGTGACGCGCGCCAGCGCGGTGACTTTCAGGCCCGGCAGCGCATGGTCGGGCTCGATGTCGACGGAAACCTTGGTCAAGAGCAGGGGATGGCAGAGCGGGATCAGCTCATGCGTCTTCTTCGCCGCCATGATGCCGGCGATGCGGGCAGTGCCGAGCACATCGCCCTTCTTGGCGTTTCCGGCGAGGATGGTCTTCAGCGTCTCGGGCTGCATAGAGACGAACCCTTCGGCGATCGCGGTGCGGGTCGTCTCTTGCTTGTCGCCGACATCGACCATATTGGCCTCGCCCTGCGCGCCGAGATGGGTGAGGGCGGCCTTCATCGTCAGACGGCCTCGGCCAACGCCTTGCCGGTCAGCAGAATGCGGGTCGCCGCGGTGACATCGTGTTGCCGCATCAGGCTCTCGCCGACAAGGAAGGTGCCGATATCCTTCTTCTGCAGCCTGAGGCAATCGTCATGTGTGAAGATGCCGCTCTCACTGACCAGCAAGCGGTCGGCCGGCACCATCGTTGCCAGCCGCTCGGAGGTTTCGAGGCTGGTCTCGAACGTTCTCAGATTGCGGTTGTTGATGCCGATCAGCCGCGACGACAGTTTTAGCGCGCGCATCGTCTCGGCCTCATCATGCACCTCGATCAGCGCATCCATGCCGAGTTCGAATGCGGTCGCTTCCAATTCGCTCGCCAAGGCATCGTCGACGCTGGCCATGATGATCAGGATGGCATCCGCGCCCCAGGCGCGCGCCTCGTAGACCTGGTAGGGGTCGAACAGGAAATCCTTGCGCAGCGCGGGCAAGGCGACGGCTGCGCGGGCCCTGGTGAGGAATTCCGGCGCGCCCTGGAAGGACGGTGCATCGGTCAACACCGAAAGACAGGCGGCGCCGCCCTTCTCATAGGCCTGCGCCAGTGCCGGCGGATCGAAATCGGCACGGATCAGCCCCTTGGAAGGACTTGCCTTCTTGATTTCCGCGATGAGGGCGAAGCGACCCGATCTGCGCTTCGCCACGAGGGCTGCAAGAAAGCCGCGTGGTGCGTCGGCGTCCTTCGCCCGCGCCTTGATCTCGGCCAGCGGCACGCGTGCCTTGGCGGCGGCGATCTCGTCGCGCTTGTAGGCCTCGATCTTGCGCAAAATGTCAGACACGGTTCACCCGTTCGAAATTTCGACCAGCCGGTCGAGCACCTGCAGCGCCCGGCCGCTGTCTATGGCTTGCGCTGCGAGCGCGATGCCATCGCCGAGCGTCGTCGCCTTGCCCGCGATCACCAGCCCGGCGCCGGCATTCATCAGCACGGTGTCGCGATAGGCGCCGGCAGCACCACCCAGCATGTCGCGCAAGGCCTTGGCATTGTAGGCGGCGTCACCGCCGCGCAGCTCGTCCTTGGTGTGGCGCTTCAATCCAACCTCTTCCGGGGTCAGTGTGAAGCTGCGGATCTCACCGCCGATCAGTTCCGCCACCTGCGTCTCGCCGGTGGTGGTGATTTCGTCATAGCCGTCGCCATGAACGACCCAGGCATGCTCGGTGCCCAGCGCCTTCAATGTCTCGGCCACCGGCATGATCCATTCCGGCAGAAACACACCGACCATCTGCCTGACGACGCCAGCCGGATTGGAGAGAGGCCCGAGCAGATTGAAGATGGTGCGGGTTCCGAGCTCAACGCGGGTCGGGCCGACATGTTTCATGGCCGGATGGTGCGCCGGCGCGAACATGAAGCCGACGCCGGCTTCATGGATGCAACGGCCGATCGTCTCCGGCGGAATGTCTATCTTGACCCCAAGCGCGATCAGGACATCGGCAGCGCCGGTCAGCGAGGACAGGCCGCGATTGCCGTGCTTGGCGACCGGCACGCCGGCGGCGGCGATGACGAAGGCCGAGCCCGTCGAAATATTGACGCTATGGGAATTGTCGCCGCCCGTGCCGACGATATCAATGGCGCCCGCGGGCGCCTCGACGCGCAGCATCTTGGCCCGCATCGTGGCGACAGCGCCCGAAATCTCGCTGACCGTCTCACCGCGTACGCGCAGCGCCATCAGGAAGCCGCCGATCTGCCCGGGGGTCGCGTCGCCCGACATGATGATGTCGAAGGCCTCGCGCGCTTCCTCGAAGGAAAGCGCGGTGCCGGCCGCCACCTTGGCGATATGGGTTTTCAGCGCGCTCATCTTGTCGAGGCTTGGGCAACGGCGGCCTGGTCGATGCGGACGTCATACTGCGTCTGCAACTGCGCCACCAATTGGTCGAGCAGATCGTCCGACATGCCGGAAGTGAAGGATTTTTGCGCATCCTCCGGCACCGAGCTGGCATCGGCTCCGGCGGGCTCGAACACTTCGGCGACCTTGAACAGGATCTGCCCGTCGCCGGTGGGCGAGGGGATCAAGCCGGTGCCGCCTTCGCCGACGCCGAACATCACGGCAGCGCCTTCCTTGCCGAAATCGGCATCGTCGGCTTCGCGCTTCAGGCCGCGCTTGGTCTGCTTCTCCAGCTTGAGATCGCCGGCGATGACGTCGAGCGTGGCGCCCGCCTTGAGCCGCTTGTCGAGCTCGCTCGCCTTGGCGGCAAGCCGCTTGGTGGTCTCAGCCGCCGTCCAGTCGGCAATGACTTTCTGGCGGACCTCGTCAAGTGTGCGGTCGCGAGCCGGCGTGATCGAAGCGACCTCATAGAAGATAAAGCCGTTGTCGGCCGTGGTCAGCGCTTCGTTTTCGGTTTTGGGTTCGGCGTCAAAGACCGCCTTGATCAGCGCCGGCGATTCCGGCAGGTCCTTGACGATGGAGCCGTCCGGCCTGAGGCCGCTGCGATCGATGGCGTCGATGGTGACGTCCTTCAGCTTCAGCTTGGCGGCCGCCTCGGCCAGCGAACTGCCGGAGGCGCGGGTGTCTTCGTAATTGTCGTGCACATCCAAAAGGATACGGCTTGCCTCGCCCAGCGCCAGGTCCTTGCGGATCTGGTCGGACACTTCGGCGAGCGGCTTCACCACCTCGGGCTTGATCTCGGTAACGCGCAGCAGCACCGGACCGAAGGCCCCCTGAACGACCTGGCTGACTTCATTGGCGTTGAGCGCAAAGGCGGCATCGGCAACCGCCTTGTCGGCGATCTTGTCCTTGGCCAGCGTGCCAAGCAGCGTGTCGGCCGGGGTCTTGCCTTCGGCTGTCACCAGCTTTTCGAAAGTGGCGCCGGCCTTGAGCGAATCGAGCGCGGCCTTGGCCGCATCCGGTGTCTTGAACACAAGCTGCTCGATCGTGCGCATTTCGGGCGTCGTGTAGCGCGCCTTGTTCTTGTTGTAATCGTCATTGACCTGTTGATCGGTGACGGCATTCGGATCCATGATGTCCACCGGCTCGAGGCGGACATAGGAGAATTTGCGGTACTCGGGTGCGGCGTAGCTCTTCTTGTTGGCCTCGAAATAGGCCTTAAGCACGCTGTCGCTCGGTGCCTCGATCGGCTCGACGAGCTTCTTCGGCAACACCAGATAGTCAACGGTGCGGTCCTCGCCGCGATAGAGCGCGACCGCCTTGAAGAAAGCGTCCGGCGCCTTGAGGCCGTCCGAGACCGCCTCGACGATCTGCTGGCGCACCGCCACTTGGGCGCGGTTCTTCAGGTAATCCTCGGGCCGCATGCCGACCTGGCGCAGCATGTACTCGAATGTTCTCCTGTCGAACTCGCCGCTTGGGCCCTTGAACGCCGGGTCCTCGCGCGTCAGTTCGGCCAACCGGTCCTTGGACAGGCCGAGGCCAAGCTTGCGGGCCTGTTCGTCGAGAACGGCGCCGGAGACAAGCTGAGCCAGGACCTGGTTATCGATGCCGAGCGCCTTTGCCTGTTCGTGGGTGAGGCGCTGACCGAACTGCTGCGACATGACGGCGAGCTGGCGATCATAGGCGAGGCGGTATTCGTTGATCGATACCTTGGTGCCACCCGCTGTTATCACCGAATCGTGGCCGGCAAAGCCGCCCATCAGCCGCCCGGAGATGCCCCAGGCGGCGAAACTGACCACCAGCAGCGAAAGCAATGTCTTCGCGACCCATGTACCCGCCGCGCTTCTCAATATACCAAGCATCGTTACTTCCGATTTATGCGCATTTTCGCATGCGCCGAGTCTGAAACAAGCGCAATAGCGCCCTTCCGGCCCACTGTCGATTGCTTTGTGGCCTGATTTTGGTAGTGAGGGCCAGAGCCTGATATTGCCCGGAGAAGCAGACCATGACGCCAGGAATTCGCCCGCTTGTCGCCGGCAACTGGAAAATGAACGGCACCAGCGCTTCGCTGAACGAACTCAGGATTATCGGCAACGGGTTCATGAGCGGGCTCGACGCGGAGACCGAGGCCCTGGTCTGCGTTCCCGCGACGCTGCTCTCTCATGCAGCGGAGATTCTGTCGCGCACGCCGGTCCATGCCGGCGGCGAGGATTGCCACGCCAAGGAAAGCGGCGCCTACACCGGCTGCATCTCGGCGGAGATGCTGAAGGATGCCGGCGCGAGCCATGTCATTGTCGGCCATTCCGAATGCCGCGAACAACGCGCCGAGGACGATGCGACGGTCCAGGCCAAGGCCGCCGCCGCATGGCGCGCCGGGCTCGTGGCCATCATTTGCATCGGCGAGACGCAGCAACAGCGTGAAGCGGGCGCCACGCTCGACGTGCTGTCGCGCCAGGTCGCCGGCTCGGTGCCGCCGAGTGCCACGCCATCCAACACCGTCATTGCCTATGAGCCGGTATGGGCGATCGGCACCGGCCTGACGCCGACCGCGGCCGATGTGACCGAAGCGCATGCGCATATCCGCGAAAAGCTCTCGGAGAAACTTGGTGCCGCTGCCGCCAAGATGCGCATACTCTACGGCGGCTCGGTCAAGCCGTCCAACGCGGTTGAACTGCTGGGCGTCAGGAATGTCGATGGCGCCCTGGTCGGCGGCGCCAGCCTGAAAGCAGCCGATTTCCTCGGTATCGCCGAGGCCTATCGCAGCATTTCAGGCTAAGATTCACGACGAAGGACGGGGCTGATCCCGTCCAAATTCGTTGCAAAGGGCGCGTTGCTTCCCATATTCCGGCCACGGGCTTGGAAATGCCGTGAAAGCATTGTATTGAGCCGCCTCCAATTCACCGGTCGTGTCCGCGGCCGGGCAAGGCCTTGCCAGGATAAACTATGCAAACCGTACTGATCGTCATCCATCTCATGGTCGTGCTCGCCCTGGTCGGCGTGGTGCTGCTGCAACGCTCCGAAGGCGGCGGCCTTGGCATTGGTGGCGGATCGGGCTTCATGACGGCGCGCGGCGCCGCCAACGCGTTGACCCGGGCAACGGCGATCCTGGCGGCGGCTTTCTTCGTCACGTCGCTGACCTTGTCGATCATTGCCCGCTACGGCGAAAAGCCGACCGACATTCTCGATCGCGTCCCCGCCGGCAAGGGCGTGCTCAACCAGTTGCCTGGCACGACGACCCCGGCACCGGCCGGCAGCACGACCCCGACGCCGCCGCCGGGCAATGGCGCGGCGACGACGCCTGCGCCGGCAGCTCCGGCCACCGCGCCCGCCTCTGGTGCGACGCCGCCGGCAAACAACGGCACCAACAACACGGCGCCCGCGGCACCGCAGGTCCCGAACCAGTAACCTCCATCTGGTCCAAACCGCGACCTGTGATCGTTTGAACACAGTCGCGGCAAATGCTGCGCGATCACGAAGATTCAACGGGCAGCAGCGTGGTCTCGTGCTTGAGGCATCCGCGCTTATTCGACTATAGATTGCGCGCGGCATTTTCGGTGTCCTTGGGGGACGCCGGGCGACGCCGTGGGCAACAAGCATTGAACGATCGGATCTTCGCCATGCAGCTTCGCAGCTTCATTTTCCTGGGACTTTGCGCCGTACTCGGCTTGAGTTCCCCGGCTTTCGCCGGCGTACCGGCCAATTTGGCCGCCAATCAGTCGGTCGACAAAACCGACGCAATCAACGTCGCAGTCAAGAGCGATGCGGCGCAGTTGAAGGCTCTCAAGAAGAAGAAAAGCCCGACACCGGACGATCTCGCCCAGATCAAGAAAATCGAGGCCAAGATCGCCGCCGACAAGGAAGACGCCAAGGCCAAGGCGCTCGAAGCCAGGAAGCTGGCGATGCGCGAGGCTGCCAAGGCCAAGGCCGACGCCGAACGGCAGGCCTTCCTTGCTAAGAGGGGGAAGAGCGCTTCTGCAACCGCCGAAGTGACTGACGCCAAGCCGGCCAAGAAGACCACAAAGGTCATCGAGCCGATCGAACCGATCACACCAATCCAGTCAGCCGAGCCGCTTCCGGCAGAGGCGATGAATGTCGCTCTGAGCGGCAACAATGGTGAGCTTCGAAGCGAGGTCATCGGCCAAAAGCAGCCGAGCCGCGGCCTGTTCGCCGGCCTGTTCGGCGGCACCTCGTCCGGCTCGTCGATCAGCTATCTGCCCGAGACGCGGGCTCTCGACCAGGCTCTCGCCCAGAAGGACGCCAAGAAGCCGTTCAAGGTGAAGCCGGAATTCGTGCCGCAGGATGTGGAATTCACCGGCTATGAGCCGGGCACCATCGTCATCGACACCAGCGCGCGCCGGCTCTATCTCGTCGAATCGTTTTCGACCGCGCGTCGCTACGCGATCGCGGTCGGCCGTGAAGGCCTGCAGTTCAAGGGCACGGTCGCGGTCGGCGACAAGCAGGAATGGCCGCGCTGGATCCCGACGCTCGACATGCAGAAGCGCGAACCCAAGCATTACGGGCAGTACAAGGACGGCATGCCCGGCGGCGGCCAGAACCCGCTCGGCGCCCGCGCCATCTACCTCTATGACGGTAAGAAGGACACGCATCTGCGCATCCACGGCACCATCGCGCCGCAGTCGATCGGAACCAGCGCTTCCAATGGCTGCTTCCGCATGATCAACGAGCACGTCATGGATCTCTACAGCCGCGTCCGGGTCGGCACCAAAGTCGTCATCATCTGACGGTTCCATCATCCTGCCGAAAGGGCCGGCTCAGCCGGCCCTTTTGTTTTGCCTCGTTCACGACCAAGCCTGTCCGGTCGTGATCCCTGGACAAACGGAAACCGTTTGTCCGAGAAACCGGGTTCCACTCTTCGGGATCATGGTCCGACGCCTTCTTGGGAAAAAACCTTCGCGGTGGTTTTTTCTCTGGCGGAATCAATCCAGCCGCGTTAAGCGATGACTCCCATGGCGCGATATGTATTCATCACAGGCGGCGTGGTTTCCTCACTTGGAAAAGGCATAGCCGCAGCGGCCCTTGGGGCTCTCCTGCAGGCGCGAGGCTATCGCGCACGCATCAAAAAACTTGACCCCTACCTCAATGTCGATCCCGGCACGATGTCGCCGTACCAGCATGGCGAGGTGTTCGTCACCGATGACGGTGCGGAGACCGATCTTGACCTTGGCCACTACGAGCGCTTCACCGGCCGCTCGGCCAATCAGCAGGACAACATCACCACCGGCCGCATCTACAAGAACATCATCGAGCGCGAGCGGCGCGGCGACTATCTCGGTGCCACTGTGCAGGTCATTCCGCACGTCACCGACGAGATCAAGAATTTCGTCCTCAACGGCAATGACGACTATGATTTCGTGCTGTGCGAGATCGGCGGCACGGTCGGCGACATCGAGGCGATGCCGTTCCTCGAGGCGATCCGGCAACTCGGCAACGACCTGCCGCGCAACAATGCCGTCTACGTGCATCTGACCTTGATGCCCTACATCCCGACGGCGGGTGAGCTGAAGACCAAGCCGACCCAGCATTCGGTCAAGGAACTGCGCGGCATCGGCATAGCGCCCGACATCCTGCTGGTCCGCGCCGACCGCGCCATTCCCAAGGAAGAGCGCAGAAAGCTGTCGCTGTTCTGCAATGTCCGGGAAAGTGCCGTCATCCAGGCGCTCGACGTGCCGCACATCTACGACGTGCCGATGGCCTACCACAAGGAAGGGCTCGATTCGGAAGTCCTGGCCGCCTTTGGCATCGACCCGGCGCCTAAGCCGCGCATGGAGCCCTGGCAGAAGGTGTCGGACCGCATCCACAGCCCCGAAGGCGAGGTGACCATCGCCATCGTCGGCAAATACACCGGCCTCAAGGATGCCTACAAATCGCTGATCGAAGCGCTTTCGCATGGCGGCCTGGCCAACCACGTCAAGGTCAAATTCGACTGGATCGAATCGGAGATCTTCGAAAAGGAGGATCCAGCGCCGTGGCTGGAAAAGGTGCATGGCATATTGGTTCCCGGCGGCTTTGGCGAACGCGGCTCCGAAGGCAAGATCCTTGCGGCGAAATTCGCGCGTGAGCGCAAGGTGCCGTATTTCGGCATCTGCTTCGGTATGCAGATGGCTTGCATCGAGGCGGCGCGGTCGCTGGCGGGTGTCGAGCATGCCTCCTCGACCGAGTTCGGTCCGACCAACGAGCCCGTCGTCGGCCTGATGACCGAATGGCTGAAGGGCAACATGCTGGAGAAGCGGCGGGAAACCGGCGATCTCGGTGGCACAATGCGTCTGGGCGCCTATCAGGCCGACCTCGCCAAGGGCTCCAAGATCGCAGAGATCTATGGCGACACGCAGATTTCCGAACGCCACCGCCACCGCTACGAGGTCAATATCGACTACAAGGAGCGGCTGGAGGATTGCGGCCTGGTGTTTGCCGGCATGTCACCGGACGGCGTGCTGCCGGAGACGGTCGAATATCCCGACCATCCCTGGTTCATCGGCGTGCAGTATCACCCCGAGCTTAAGAGCCGGCCGCTCGATCCGCATCCGCTGTTCGCCAGCTTCATCGAGGCGGCTGTGGAACAGTCTCGCCTGGTGTAGGCGCCCGCCAGGGCGGAGCCTGTCATGCAGACCTATGTCGCGCTCCTCTACAGCATCATCCTGGGCGAGGGGCGCCGGGTCGTCATGGCAGACCTCAAGGCGATGGCGGAAGGCCTCGGCTTGAGGAATGTTCGCACGCTGGTGGCGACGGGCAACCTGGTCTTCGAGGCTGAGAGGACCGCGACTGCTGCGCTTGAGAAGCGGCTGGAGGCCGCCTTCGAAACGGCCTTTGGCCGCCACGTCGACATCATTGTCCGTGGCGCTGGAGATTGGCGAAAACTCGCTTCGCGCAATCCGTTCCCAACCGAATCGGAGGAAGCCGGCGATCAGGTCGCGGTGCGTGTGATGCGCAAGCCTGTGGCCGAAGATGTCCTGTCGGGGCTTCAGGCCTATGCCGCCGAGGACGAGAAGGTGCTCCTGATCGGCGGCGACATATGGCTTGTGTTTTCGCGCGAACGGCCAAGCTCGCGGCTGCTTGCGGCCGCCAATCACAAGCGCCTTGGCAAAGGCACGTCGCGCAACTGGAACACGGTGCGCAAATTGGCTGAGATGGTAGGGCAGTAGGGCAGTATTTCCCTACTCACCTACTGCCCTATTGCCTTATTCCCTTGTTTAGGCCTTCGCTATCTTGGCGCCCGCACCCACGGCGGCGGTGCGCAGCACGTAGTAGATGATGCCGGCAATCGCGACGCCGAAGAACCAGCCATAGACGCCCCACCAGGACGGCAGCCAGTTGGTGAAGTTCGGCAATATCGACGAGAAGACAGCACCGATGCCGGCGGCGATGAAGGCATTGACGTGCCAGCCGCCCTGGAAGCGGAACTCGCCGTCCTCGCGATACAGCGCCTCGACCTCGACCTCGCCTTTGCGGATCAGGTAATAGTCGACCATCATGACGCCGAAGATCGGCCCCATCGTCGCTCCGATGATGCCGACGAAATGCGCGGCACTGCCTTCCCACGGCGCGAAGGGATAGAGCACAAGTGCGATAAGTGCCGCAATGTAGCCGCCCTTCTTGAAGTCGATCTGACGCGGGAAGACGTTGGAGAAGTCGAAGGCTGGCGAGACGAAATTGGCGACGACGTTGATGCCGAGCGTGGCAACCGCGAAGGTCAGGGCGGCGAGCGCCGCCAGGAACCAGCTGTCGAATTTGGCCGAGATCTGGTCGGGATGCAGCAGCACTTCGTGGTAGACGTCGTAGGCGGCAATGGTGGTGACGCCGGCGACCAGTGAGAACAGGATCAGATTGACCGGCAGCCCCCAGATGTTGCCTTTGCGCAGTGCGGCCTTGTCCGGCGCGTAGCGGGCGAAGTCGCAGAAATTGAGATAGAGCGCCGAGAAATAGGTCACCCAGATCGCCGCGACCCCGAAGAGCGCCGTCCACGATCCGGGATCGCCCGGAATGCCGGCATCGGCGGTCTTTTCGCGCAGCACGTCCATCGGAATATCGCTGGTAAAGGCGAAGCTCCCCGATTTGACGCAGAGATAGATGGCCAGGAGCAGCATCATCACCCAGACGGCAGGCCCCGCCCAATCCTGGAAGCGGCGCACTGTCTCCATGCCTTTCTGGATGATCAGCAGCTGCAGCGCCCAGATGATGACGAAGCAGATCACCTCCAGGGTGGAATGGCCGAGAAGATGCGAGGTCTTGTTGAATTCGTCGAACCATTGCAGGCGGGTCAACAATGCCACGATGGCGCCGGAGGCGGCGGCCGTTTGCGCGCCGTACCAGAAGCAGGCGACGATGGCGCGCACCAATGCCGGGATGTTGGCGCCCCAGATGCCGAAGGACGCGCGAGCAAGCACGGGGTAGGGCACGCCGGTCTTGACGCCGGCATAACCGACCATGTTCATCAGCGCGTAGATGATCAGCGAGCCGATGCCGATGGCGATGATGAAATTGACGAAGCCGCCGCAGAACAGGAACAGGCTGGCGGCGAGATAGTAGCCCCACAGGCTGTGGACGTCCGATGTCCAGACGTTGAAGATCGAGAATGGTCCCCAGTTTCGAACTTTGGCCGGAGCGAGATCCTCGTTGTACAGGTCAGGCGATGCGCCTTGTATGGTCACTGCAATGTCCTCCCCTTGATTGGCCACGCGCCTCCACGCGATAGCCGTGCAGGTTAAGCCTGACGTTGGGGAACCGGCAACCGATCCATTTGCCGGCTTTGGCCTTAAAGATATTCAATGCGAACCGCGATTATCGAGGGGGCGCAATGGTGGGCCGCAGTTGAATACCAACAGTTCTGGTGATTCGAATTCGGGTGCCGCTTCTCCGCCTAGGCGATGGCCATGACCCGCTTGTGGTCCTCGACTTCGGACAACAACCAGTCCTGAAACAGGCCGGTGCCGGGCTTGTTGCCGATGCTGCGGCGCTGATGCAGGTAGATGCCGGCCGGATAGGTATGGCGGGCCTGAAACGGCGCGACAAGTTTGCCTTGCTGCAGAAGATCCTGCGCCATCATCGTATCGGCGAGCGCAATTCCGGCGCCATTGATCGCCTCGCGCATGATCAGCGTGCAGTCATCCAGCGTCGTGCTGGATTTCGGCGTCGTGTCCAGGACGCCTTCCTGCTCCAGCCAACGCTTCCATCTCATGCTCTCGCATTCGTGGATAAGATGATGGTTGACCAGATCGGCGGGCGATCGCAGCGGCACAGGCCCATCGAGCAATGAGGGTGCACAGACCGGCGTCAGAACCAGCGGGATCAAGAGCGTCAAGGCCGGGCCGGCCTTGTAGACGAACTCGTCGACAATGGCCAAATCGAAGTTGGCGCGCTTGCCTGATGTCGAGATCTCCAGCTCCACGGCCGGATGCAGCCGGCGAAAATTCGGCAAACGGTCCGCCAGCCAAAGGTTCAGGACCGCCGGGACGCACAAGACCCGGACGCGCTGGGTCCTGCCGTGGCTTGGGCCATCGGCGAGGCTGACGTCGTCGGTGGCGCGCCAGATGGCCTCGAACGCTTCGGAGAGGCCGCGTGCATAGTAGGAGCCCCTGATGGTCGGCGTTATCTGGCGGAAGCCGCGTTCGAACAGATCCTGGCCGAGATTTCTTTCGAGCGCACGGATATGGCGGCTGATGGCCGAGGGTGTCAGGTGCAACTCTTCCGCTGCATCCTTGATGCTGCCGAGACGTGCGGCGGCTTCGAAAGCGCGCATGCCATTGAGTGAAGGTAGGGCCATTGGCCGATCATGAATTGTCAGTTGAGTTTTTGTCAATCGACTTGGGCAAAATTGGCGTTTGATCGCCTGGCCTGTTCGGCGCTACCCAAAAGGCAAGAGCGGCTAAGTCGCCATCGGAAAACGATTTTTTGGGGCCTCCGGCACCATTCACCAACGGCAGAGACTGGCAACAGGTTTTCGCCATTGGCGGGCGAAGCGATGCACGCTGAGCCGAGGCCGGAGTCGTCAGCGAATGGGAGAATGCCAGTCTATGCCTCAATCGCCAGTGCCGGTCTTTGAAACGGCGGACGGGATTTCCGCGGAAACCGCAGTCGTCGTGATCTTGCGAACTGCCCAGGCAGGCTTTGGCCCGCGGGCAGCGGCACTGGACGCCGAGATGAGCGGGATCCTGTCGCGTGCCTGCTCCGATCCGGCCACCCTGGCCGAATCCGGCGCCTGTATCGATCTCATCGCCCCCCAGGGCCTATCGGCCCGGCGGGTGATCGTCCTGGCTCTTGGCAAGGCCGAGGCCGTAACCGCCCTGTCACTGGCGCGCGCCGGCGGTTTGCTTGCCGCGCATCTGGAAGGCAAGTGCGAGTGCGCCGCGACGCTTGTCCTCGACCCCATTGATGGCATCGACCTGCCCGCAGCCGAGATCATGGCGCGCGTCGCGCTGGGCATGCGGCTGCGGCGCTATCGTTTCGACATGCGCAACCGGCGCCAGGGGGCGGGAGCGGACCGGACCTTGCGGGTACAGCTGGTCGGACCAAGCAGCGCGGAGCTGACCCCGGCACTGGCGCGGATCAATGCCATAGCGGACGGTGTCGAATATGCGCGCACGCTGGTCAACCTGCCACCGAACCATCTCCATCCCGACAATTTCCACGATCATCTGGAGCCGCTGCGCGAAGCCGGCATCGATGTTGAGATACTCGATCCGGCGCGGCTGAAGGAACTCGGCATGAACGCGATCCTGGCCGTAGGCTCAGGGTCGGTGCGGCCGCCGCGCGTCGCGGTGCTGCGCTATCGCGGCAAGGGGGCTCCTTCCCAACCGATGGCTTTCGTCGGCAAGGGCGTGTGCTTTGACTCCGGCGGCATCTGCATCAAGCGCGGCGAGCAGATGTTCGACATGAAGGCCGATATGGGCGGCGCGGCTGCCGTGGTCGGCCTGCTGATCGCGCTTGCCCGGCAAGGCAGCCCTGTGCATGCCGTCGGTGTTCTGGGCATTGCCGAGAACATGCCGTCCGGCACCGCGCTCAAGCCGCGCGACATCATCACCACGGCGTCAGGACAAACGGTCGAGGTGTTCGACACGGACGCGGAAGGGCGCCTAATCCTGGCCGATTGCCTCTATTATGCCGCCTCGCGCTTCAACCCGTCGGTGATCGTCGATCTGGCGACGCTGACCTATTCGGTGATGCGCGGCCTGGGATCGGTCTTTGCCGGTCTTTTCAGCACCGACGATGCCATGGCGTCGCAGATGATCGCTGCCGGAGAAACGGTTGGCGAGCGGTTCTGGCAACTGCCGCTCGACAAGGCCTATGACGAGGGCCTGCAATCGCCCTTCGCTGACATCCGGCACCACGCCAAGGACATGGAAGACGGTGACGCGCCTTACGCGGCGGCGTTCCTGCGCCATTTCACCGAGGATCGTCCCTGGGTGCATCTCGACATCGCCGGCAAGGAAATGGCCGACGCGGATCGTCCGCTCGGCCGCGAAGGCGCGACGGCGTTCGGCGTGCAGATGCTGGAAGAGTGGGTGCAGACCAGGCTGAACTAGGCGCCTGCTGTCGGGGACGGAAACGAAATGCGTTCAAACGTGGTGGGAACCGGGATGTCGTCAGAAGTCGCCAGCAAAGAGGGACGAGCCGCGTTCGGCAGTTACGAGACCTGGTATCGTATTTCTGGCGATCTCGATGCCGACAAGGCCCCGGTGGTGATCCTGCATGGCGGGCCGGGCGCCGCCCACAACTACGTCGATGCCTACAAGCATCTCGCCCGACGGGACCGCGCCGTCATCCACTACGACCAGTTGGGCTGCGGCAATTCCACCTTGCTGCCGGAGAAAGGCGCCGATTTCTGGACGCCACGGCTTTTCATCGACGAGCTTGAAAACCTGATCGATCATCTCGGCATCCGCGCGGGTTTCCATGTGCTGGGTCAGAGCTGGGGCGGCATGCTGGGCGCCGAGTATGGGGTGACGCGGCCGAAAGGCCTGAAGTCGCTGACCATCGCCAACTCGCCGGCTTCCATGAGGCTTTGGGTCGAAGAGGCCAACCGGTTGCGCGCCGACCTGCCTGGGGACGTGCAGGAGACACTGACCCGGCACGAGCAGGCCGGCACGACGGAAGATCCGGCCTACCAGGCTGCGACGATGGTGTTCTACGAGCGGCATGTCTGCCGGGTCGTGCCTTTCCCACCGGAGGTGACGGAGACCTTCGACCAGGTCGTGCGCAACCCGACTGTCTATCATCTGATGAACGGGCCGAACGAGTTCCATGTCATCGGAACGCTGAAGAACTGGAGCATCGTCGATCGCCTGCAGGCTGTCGATGTTCCCACGCTGATCATCTCCGGACGCTACGACGAGGCCACGCCCGCGACCGTGCAGCCCTTCAAGGACGGCATCAAGGGATCGCGCTGGGAGATATTCGAGCATTCCAGCCACATGCCGCATGTCGAAGAGCAGGACGCGTGCATGCGGGTGGTGGGCGACTTCCTGGACGACAACGACAACTGAGAAAAGGGGAACCAAGACATGAAGGAACTGCTTTTGGCCGCATCAGCCGCGGCACTGCTGGCCGGCACGTGGCTCGCTCCGGCACAGGCTGAATATCTCAAGGAGCACCGAGGTGGCACCATCCGCCTTCTGGCCCGCTCCGCGGCGGGAACGCTCGATCCGCACATCAACTATACCGACCAGGGCTGGCAGATGTACCAGCCGATCTATGACGGCCTGGTGGCCTTCCGCAAGGCCGAGGGCATGGACGGCTTCACCATCGTCCCCGATCTGGCCGAGGCGCTGCCGCAGGTCAGCGATGACGGCAAGACCTTCACCTTCAAGCTGCGCAAGGGCATCAAGTTCTCCAACGGCCAGGATATGGGCGTCAAGGACGTCGTCGCCTCCTTCCAGCGCATCTTCAAGGTTTCCGGGCCGACTTCCGGCACCTTCTATGCCGGCATTGTCGGCGCCGACAAATGCCTGGCCGATACCAAGAACTGCACGCTGGAAGGCGGCGTCGTCGGTGATGAAGCGGCCGGTACCATCACCCTCAATCTCACCAAGCCGGACGCAGAGATCCTCTACAAGCTTGCCTTGCCGCATGCCGTGGTGCTGCCGGCGGATACGCCCGCCGAAGACATGGGCTCCAAGCCGATTCCCAGCACCGGCGCCTACATGATCTCCGCCTTCGACCCCAACAAGGGCATGACGGTGTCGCGCAACCCGAACTTCAAGCAGTGGAGCGAGGAAGCGCAACCGGACGGCTACCCGGATGTCGTCCAGTATGATTTCGGCCTCTCCGAGGAAGCGGCCGTGACGGCGATCCAGAACGGCGAAGCGGACTGGATGTTCGACGCGCTGCCGAGCGACCGCCTGGGCGAACTTGGCAGCAAGTCCATGGACCAGCTGCACATCTCGCCGCTTTCGGCGTGGTGGTATGCACCCCTCAACAACCGTCTCGCGCCATTCGACAACGAAAAGGCGCGCCAGGCCGTTGCCTATGCGATCGACCGCAACACGCTGGTCAAGCTGTTCGGCGGCAAGGTGCTGGCCTCGCCGGTCTGTCAGGTCCTGCCGCCGGACTTCCCCGGCCATGAGGACTATTGCCCCTTCACCAAGAACCCCGGTGCCAAATGGTCGGCGCCAGATATCGACAAGGCAAAGCAACTCGTCGAGGAATCGGGCACCAAGGGCCAGAAGGTGACCATTATCGTCGAGGACACCGCCATTTCGCGGTCGATCGGCGTCTACCTGCAGAGCGTGCTGACCACCATCGGCTATGTCGCCGACGTCAAGCCGATCTCGTCCAACATCCAGTTCACCTACATCCAGAACACCAACAACAAGGTGCAGATGTCGGTCACCCAATGGTACAAGGACTATCCTGCGGCTTCCGACTTCCTGAACATCCTGTTCAGCTGCGCCTCCTTCCGTGAGGGTTCGGATGCCTCGATCAACATCGCCGGCTTCTGCGACAAGGACATCGACGCCAAGATGCAAAGGGCGCTGGACCTCGGCGTGACCGACCAGAAGGCCGCGGACAAAATGTGGGCCGAAATCGACAAGCAGGTCACCGACAAGGCACCGGCAGTCGGCCTCTTCACGCCGAAGCGGCTTGACTTCGTCAGCAAACGGGTTGGCAATTTCAAGTTCAACCGGCAGTTCAACTGGATGATCACCCAGTCCTGGGTGCAGTAACGAACTGCGGAGGGGCACGTCCGTGTCGAACCAAGCCGTCGCCATGCCACGCAAGACGCGAGGGCCCTGGGCCGTCGCGTTTGCGAAGCTGGCAAGGGACAGGGCTGCCATGGCATCCCTGACCGTGTTCCTCCTCATCGTGCTGGCCTGCCTCAGCGCGCCTCTCTATGCGAAGTGGGCCGGCGTGGACCCCTTCGCCTCGACGCTCGACGCCGTCATCCAGATCGACGGCGCCGACGTTCCGGTGATGGAACAATCGACCGAGGGGCTGGGGCTCGGCTACACGCCGCTCGGTCCGACCTGGCGGCTCGGCAATTATTTCCTCGGCGCCGACAGCCAGGGGCGCGACGTCATGGCCCGAATGCTCTATGGCGGGCTGAGCTCCCTGCTGATCTCCGGGGCGGCCACCATCTTCACCCTGATTATCGGCACGGCGGCGGGATTGATCGCAGGCTATTTCGGCGGCATCACCGATACGGTGCTGTCGCGCCTGCTGGATGTCCTGTGGGCGTTCCCGATCTATCTGCTGGCGATTTCGCTTTCCATCGTCACCATCGCGCAAGGCATCAGGATCGGGCCGATCGATATCGAGTCCGGCAGCCTATGGTTGCCGGTCATCATCATCGGAATCGTCTATGTGCCTTATGTGGCGCGCCCGATACGCGGGCAGGTGCTGTCGCTGCGCCACAGCGAATTCGTGCTGGCCGCGATCAATCTCGGCGTGCCGGGATGGCGCATCCTGTGGCGCGATATCCTGCCCAACATCACCACCACGCTCATCGTCTTCGTACCGTTGATGATGGCGCTGAACATGCTGACGGAATCCGCACTTTCCTTCCTGTCGATCGGCGTGCAGCCGCCCGCCGCCAGCTGGGGCACCATCATCCAGGACGGGCAGGCGCTGCTCTACACCAGGCCGCTGGTGGCGCTGGTGCCGGGCCTGGCCATCGCGGTGTCCGTCATGGCGCTCAATGTCTTCGGCGACGGCCTGCGCGACGCGCTCGACCCGCGCTCCAAGGTTCGGTTGGGGCGCGACTGATGATCTACGCCATCCTGCGCCGTTTCGGTCAGATGCTGTTCGTGATGTTCGGTATCTCGGTCATCGTCTTCCTGATCTTCTTCGCGACGCCGGGCGCCGACCCGGCGGCGCGCATCGCCGGGCGCAATGCAACGCCCGAAGTGCTGGACGCGGTGCGCCACAATTTCGGCTTCGACCGGCCACTCTACGTGCAATATGTGAAGATGATGGAGAAGATCTTCGTCACCGGCGACCTGACCTCCTTCGTCAATCGCGGCTGGAAGGTGGTGCCGGCGGTCATGGATTCGATCCCGGTCACGCTCTCACTGGTGTTCGGGGCGGCGATCCTTTGGGTGGTTGTCTCCATCATCATCGGCATCGTTGCCGCCGCCACTCGCGACAGCTGGCTGGACAAGCTGCTGATGGCTTTGGGCCTGCTCGGCATCTCCATGCCGGTCTACTGGCTGGGCGAGGTGATGAACCTGATCACCCAGAGCCGCTACCACGACAGCTGGGCATTCTCATGGGTCCCGCCGCTTGGCTACAAGAATTTCTCCGACGATCCCAAAGGCTGGTTCCTGACGCTGATCATACCGTGGATCACGTTGGCCATTCTCTACATCGGCATTTATGGGCGCGTGCTGCGCGCCGCCATCATAGAATCCTTGCAGGAGGACTTTATCCGCACGGCCAGGGCCAAGGGCCTGTCGGAGACGCGCATCCTGCTGCGCCACGCCTTGCGCACATCGCTCATCGCGTTCGTCACCTTGTTCGGCCTGGACTTCGGCGCGCTGGTGGGCGGCTCGGCCCTTTTGACCGAGGTGGTGTTCGGGCTGCACGGCATCGGCAAGCTCACCTATGACGCGCTGCAGAATCTCGACCTGCCGATGATCATGGCAACGGTGATGTATGCGTCCATGTTCGTGGTCATCGCCAATGCGGTCGTCGATTTCGTCTACATCCTTCTCGATCCGCGCCTGAGGACATCATGATACTGTCGGTGCGCGACCTCAAAGTATCCTTCCGCACCAATGACGGTCTGGTCCGGGCCATCGATGGTGTTTCGTTCGACCTCGATGAAAGCGAGATTCTCGGCGTCGTCGGCGAATCCGGGTCCGGCAAGACGGTGTCGCTGCTGGCGGTGATGGGCCTCATCACCGATCCGAACGCCAGCATCGAAGGCTCGATCCGCTACAAGGGCCGCGAATTGGTCGGGCTGCCCGCGCGGGAGCTTCGTCGTTTACGCGGCAACGAGATCTCGATGATCTTCCAGGATCCGATGACGGCGCTGACGCCGGTCTACACGATCGGCTGGCAGATCGCCGAACAGATCCGCGCGCACCAGAATATCAGCAAGGCCAAGGCGATGGTGCGCGTTGAAGAACTGCTGGCCGAGGTGAATTTTCCCAATCCGCACGAGGCGATGTCGCGCTACCCGCATCAGCTTTCGGGCGGCATGCGGCAGCGCGCGGTGATCGCGATGGCATTGTCCTGCAATCCGGCGCTGCTGGTGGCGGACGAGCCGACCACCGCGCTCGACGTCACGGTGCAGGCCGGCATACTCGACCTCGTGAGAAAACTGCGCGCGACGCACAAGTCGGCGGTCGTGTTCATCACGCACGATATGGGCGTGGTCTCCGAACTCGCTGACCGGGTGATGGTCATGTATGCCGGCCGCGTGGTGGAACGTGGCAGCCGCACGGATCTGTTTTCCGACCCGCGGCATCCCTATACGCGGGCGCTGCTGGGTTCGATCCCGCCGCTGACCGGCGAAAAGCCGCGCCGCCTGCCGGCCATTCCCGGTTCGCCGCCATCGCTGCTGCGATTGCCGCAGGGTTGCGCCTTCGGCCCGCGATGCCCGGTGCACTACGAGCCCTGCGTGGCCGGCAAGCCAGAGCTTGGCATCGGCACCCACGCCACGGCGTGCTTCCGGGTGGCGCGGGCATGAGCGGACCTATGATCGACAGCCCTATCCTCGAAACGCGTTCACTCGGCAAGCGCTTCTCGATCGGCACCCGTTTCTCCGCCGACGGCAAGCGAACCGTCCATGCGGTCGACAATGTTTCGCTGACCGTGCGGCGCGGCGAGACGATCGGCCTGGTCGGCGAATCCGGCTGCGGCAAGTCGACGCTGGCGCGCTGCCTGGTGAGGCTCTACGACATATCCGACGGAGAGCTGCTGTTCGAAGGCGAGGACATCACCTCGAAATCGCTGTCCGAGTTGAGGCCGCTGCGCCGCCGCCTGCAAATGGTCTTCCAGGACCCGTCGGCCTCGCTCAATCCGCGCCGGCGCGTCGGTGATCTGGTGGCCGAGCCGCTGCGCATCCATGGCAAGCTTTCGTCGCGCGAGATCACCGCACGCGTCGCGGAATTGTTCGAGCTCGTCGGCCTGCTGCCGGACCATGCCATCCGCTATCCACACGAATTCTCCGGCGGCCAGCGCCAGCGGGTCGGCATCGCGCGGGCCATCGCGCTCAATCCCGATCTGGTCGTGCTGGATGAACCGGTCTCCGCGCTCGACGTCTCGGTGCAGGCGCAGATCGTCAACCTGCTGGCCGACCTGCAGGAGAAGCTGAACCTCACCTACATCTTCATCGCGCATGACCTGTCCGTGGTACGCCAGGTGTCGACCCGCATCGCCGTCATGTATCTCGGCTCGATCATCGAGGAAGGGCCGGCGGAGGACGTGTTCGCGACGCCCGCCCATCCCTACAGCCAGGCGCTGATCTCGGCGGTTCCAGTCGTCGAGACCATGCCCAGCGGGACGCGCAAGCGCATCATCCTCACCGGCGACGTGCCGAGCCCGCTCAAGCCGCCATCAGGCTGCCGTTTCCACCCAAGATGCCCGATCGCGGTCGAGCGATGCCGCACCGAGCGGCCGGAGCTGAGGGAGTATCGACCCGGCCGCAAAGTGGCCTGCCACTTCCCCACGGTTTAGCTGGCGACCATCGACCAAAAGATTTTTTAAAGGTTCCGCTTTCTGTATGGAACCAACCGCAAGACTGTGCGTTTCATAAGGTTCGATCGGGCGGCATCGCGATCGACCGGGAGGAAACGATGGACTACCTGCATTTCTTTGCGCCCGTGCGGATATCGCGCGGGCAGGGGTACCCTGTAGAAGAAGTGGATAGTGTCGCCGAGGCGATGGTTTTCTTGCGTAAATGGCCGACGGGACGACGTGGGCCAGTGTATCAGTGCGCGCTGAATTGCTGCGCGGCAGCTTTGGCGGGGCAGATGTCGGCGGAGGAGGCCAGGAAGGCATTCACCGGCTTTGCCCGGATCACGCGACTCCTGGACGACGACACGGCGCTGCCCGTCCCCGGCGAACCCATGGCGGGCGTGTACGCGCTGCGGCGCTAGCCGCACCCGGATTGCCGAACGCAAGGACTGCGGCCATGACGGCCGCAGTGTGTTGACGTGCCCGGGGCGACGTGGCCGGCCGGTTTCCCGGAAGGCCTAATCCCAAGCGACCGAATAGCGATCGATCACCCAAAGCCAGGAGCCGTCGGCCTGCCGCCGGGCAACCTCGCTGGTGACGTCGCCGTCGGCAAGTCGGGTCGAGGTGAGGGCAAGGTCGCCGCAAATAAGCGCCGGCCGCTGTCCTCCGACCGCAAACTTTCGTCCAGACGCAACGATCTCCGCATAGTAGTCACGAATGGCTTCATGACCGCTCAGAGAACGTCCGCCGCCGCAGTCGATCACGGCATCCGCCTCGAAAAGCGCGACCATGCCATCGATGTCGCCCGCATGCTGTCTCGCTACCAGCATGGGCTCCAGCTGCTGCGGGTCGTAGGCGGGCTCTCCCGCGCTCGGATCGTTCATGGCGCGGCCTATGACGCGCTGATCGCTGGTCAGCCACGACGAGACGTTTGCTTGTGAATGTCGGCGCGCCAACCGGCGGAGTGATCCCGGAAACTTTGCCTATTGACGCCTCGCGAATATCGTATCGTGAGGAAGACCGGATGGCTCAGGGGATGAGCAGAAGCTTTCCCGTCGTGCCACGGCTTTCCAAATCGGCATGTGCGCATGCTGCTTCGGCGAGCGGGTAAACGCCGCCGATCCGGATCTTCAGGTCGCCGCTGGCGATCCAGTCGAATAGTTGTCCGGTGCGGGCGCGAAGCAGTGCCGGCGTGTGGATATGATCGAAGAACCTTGCGTAGCCGATCTTGATGCTTTTCGGCAGGCTCATGATGTCGAGCGGTCCGGGACCGCCCAGCACCGGGCCGTACCAGCAGAAGGTGCCGGAGCGGCGCAAGGAGTCGAGCGAAGCCTGAAAGGTCTTCGGACCGGAACCGTCGTAGACGACGTGCACGCCTTCACCGGACAGGCGAACGACTTCCTCGGCGAATCGCCCCTCGGTGTCCACGATCACATGGTCTGCTCCGGCCTCTCTTGCCACGGCGGTTTTGTTTGCGGACGAGACGCGGCCGATCACGTGCCCGCCCCTCAGCTTTATGATCTGGGTGAGCAGCAATCCGACGCCGCCCGCCGCCGCATGGACCAGCGCCACGTCGCCGGGTTGAACGGGATAGAAGTCGGTGGCGAAGTGGCTGGCAGTCAGCCCCTGCATCATCACGGACGCCGCCGTACGATCATCGATCCCGTCCGGAATCGGCACGAGCGCGTCCGCCGGTACCATCGCTCGATCTGTGTAGCTTCCAGGCGCGTACACCCAGGCAACCCGTTGTCCGGGCCGGAAATGTTCGACTCCATCGCCCACGGCGAGTACCCGCCCGGCACCCTCTACGCCCAGAACCTTGGGATTGGGCGTTTCCGTCCAGGCCATGCCCTGGCGGACGCCGATGTCCATGAAGTTCACGCCCGCCGCGGCGACCTCGACCAGAACTTGTGCGCTCGCGGGAGCAGTTTCGGGGCGCTCGACGATTTCGAGCGCATCAGGTCCCCCGGTGCGGTTCATGACGACGGCTTTCATCGCGATATCTCCCTGGCGGCATTCTCGATCAGCCGCGCTACAGGCCCAGGATTCGACACCATCACCACATGCGAAGCACCCTTAATCGCGATCGTTTCGCGGGCGTGAGCCCGTTCAGCCATGTAGGCAGATGCTCGCGGCGGGATGTTCTTGTCCGCGTCGCCGTAGATGAACCAGCTTGGAATGCTCTTCCAAGCAGCCTTGGCCTGAGCTTCGTTGAGGGCGGCTTCCGCGATCGGCCGCTGCGTTGCGGCCATCAGTCTGGCTTGCGCTTCGGGAGCGTCGGCGGCAAACTGATCGTGGAACTTGTCCTGCTGAATGTAGAGATCCTTTCCACCGCCTGACAGCGCGACAGGAGGAGCGAGTGTCGGACCCAGCGTGCTGCCTGGAAACTTTCCTGCAAGTTGCGCAGCGGTTTCACCCGCCTCCGGCGCAAATGCGGCGACATAGACCAGCGCCTTCACATTGGCATGACCATCGGCAGCGTCGCTGATCACCGACCCTCCATAGGAATGGCCGACGAGAACGACCGGGCTTTTTATCGAGGAAAGCACGCTGGCGACATAGTTTCCGTCGCTTCTGACGCCCCGTAGCGGATTGGCTGCCGCCACGACGGAAAAGCCGTCCTTTTCAAGAATCTCAACGACACCGTTCCAACTCGAAGAGTCGGCGAAGGCGCCGTGAACCAGGACGATGGTGGGTTTGTCGGGCTGCGCTTGTGCGTTACCGAACGTGGCCGCGATAATTACGAGGCCTGCGAGCAAGATTTTCATTGGAACATCCTTTCGTTGTGGGGTGCGGTCTTCACCGCGTCGAGCGCAGGTGAGGGGCGGGGATGCCGCAAACTCGCCCTCGTGTTCGCTCTGCGTTTCTCTGCGTGGGAACCGAGTTACGGCGCGTCGCGGGTAAAGACGTAGTCGTGTCCCTGGACGCGCGCCTCGTGGCAGGCGAAGCATGTTTCGTGCTGCGCTTCGTCGACGGGCTTGCCATTAATGAACCGCCCAAAACCCCAGCCGCCGCTCGACGCGTATTTCTTCGAATCCTTGACCATGACCTGCACCGTTGTGGCGGCGCCAGGAACCGAAGCGGGTTCGAACTCGGCCGACTGCATGCGCTTCCAAGCGAGCTTGACCAGCACGGTACCGTCCGGGAACGGCAGCGTGCTATTTCGATAGGCATCCATTGCGACTGTATTTCCCACGACAGCGCGAAGCTCGTTCAGCGGGTCGCCTTCCAGGGCTGGCGCGATGAGCTCCCACCTGCGGTAACCGTCCGGGATCGTCACGCCATAGATCGGCGAGGCTTCCGTGTTGTTCTGAGCTCGAACGATGTCGATCTCCACGCAGCCGATAGCGAGAGCGATCGACACGGTGATGACGGCTGCAATTACAAGATTGCGTCTCATGCGCTCGCTCCGTCCGCACTCAGAACTTGTCGACGTCGATGACGGCCTTTGCGAACGCCTCGGGCGCTTCCTGCGGCAGGTCGTGCCCGATGCCGCCAGTGATCAGCCGATGCTCGTATTTGCCAGAGAATTTCTTCGCATAGGCCGTGGGAACGGGATGTGGGGCGCCGTTCGCGTCGCCCTCGAGCGTGACCGTTGGCACATTGATCACCGGGCCCTTGGCGAGCTTTTCCTCTAGCTCGTCATAGCGGCGCTCGCCTTCTGCAAGGCCGAGCCGCCAACGGTAGTTGTGGATAACGATATCGACGTGGTCGGGATTCCGGAACGCGGCGGCGCTTCTGGCGAAAGTCGCGTCGTCGAAGTTCCAGTGCGGCGAGGCGAGTTTCCAGATCAGCCTGGCGAAGTCATCCGTGTATTTCGCATAGCCGGCGCGGCCGCGGTCTGTCGAGAAGTAGAATTGATACCACCATTGCAGTTCGGCCTGCGGCGGCAACGGCGCCTTGTTGGCCGCCTGGCTGCCGATCAGATAGCCGCTGACTGACACCATGGCCTTGCAGCGCTCGGGCCAGAGCGCGGCAAGGATATTTGCCGTCCGTGCGCCCCAGTCGTAGCCGGCGACGATCGCCTTTTCGACGCCCAGGGCATCCATCAGGTCGATGATATCGACCGCCAGCGCGGCCTGCTGCCCGTTGCGAAGCGTGGCATCCGACAGGAACCGCGTCGTGCCGTGGCCGCGCAGATAAGGGATGATTACCCGATAGCCGGCTCCCGCAAGCAGTGGCGCGACATCGACATAACTGTGGATGTCGTATGGCCAGCCATGCAGCAGTATGACGGGAGGCCCATCCGCTGGGCCATCCTCGGCATATCCGACGTTCAGCAGACCAGCATCGATCTGCTTTAGCGCCGCGAACGCGGTGCGCGATCCTGTTGCGCTGACCACAGCGGTCTGCTCTCCGTCCTGAGCATTCGAGCTTCGGACCGCCCCTAGCTGAGCTAGGGCGACGGTAGCCGCAGCGATGCCGAACAGGCGCCGGCGGTGATGGTCTATGACTTCCGGAATCTTGATTGCGTTCATGGGAGTATTGCCTTTGCTTACGGGGCAGTCGCGGCAGCGCGATTGCCAAGACCGAGGGACTAGATCAGGTTGATTTCGACTTCGATGTTGCCACGCGTGGCCTTTGAATAGGGACATGACTGATGCGCTGCATCGACGACCGCCCTGGCGTCATTGGGATCCATCCCTGGCAGGCTCACATTGAGCCGGGCGCTGAGAAAGAAGGCGCCGTCGTTGCTGTTGAGATCGACCTCCGCATCGATCGCAAGATCCGCAGGCAACACGATGTTCATCTTGCGCGCGGCGATCGCCATCGCGCCTTCGAAGCATGCCGACCAACCTGCAGCAAAAAGCTGCTCGGGATTGGTGCCGCTGCCCGCACCGCCAGGCGTCGAGAGCCTGATGTCCAAGCGGCCGTCGGAGCTGCGTGAAGCACCGTCCCGACCTCCTGTGGTACGCACTTTCCCCGTGTAGAGTCGTTTCGCTTGAGTCGTCATGGTATGCATTCCCGTTATGAAATCGGATGTTCGATCAGCGCAATGATCTGAAGGCCGCGCGGACTTCCTCCGTGAAGAGCCGGGGCTGCTCCCATGCCGCAAAGTGGCCTCCATTGTCGGCTTCCTGGAAGTAGATAAGGTTGTGGTAGCAGCGCTCGGCCCAGCTTCGCGGCGCGCAGTAGATTTCGCCTGGAAACACCGTCACGGCGACGGGGAGATCGGCAATGTCCACGGCATTGAAATTGTTGGAGTGGTCTTCCCAGTAGATCTGCGCCGCCGACGCTCCGGATTCAGTGAGCCAGTAGAGCGAGATGTCATCGAGCATCTCGTCCTTGCTCAGAACCCGCTCGGGCTCCCCGCCGCTGTAGGTCCACTGCGCGAGCTTCTCGTAGATCCATGCGGCTAGGCCGACCGGCGAATCCACTAGGGAGTAGCCGATGGTCTGCGGCCGTGTGACCATCATGGCGGCATAGCCGGAACTGTCCTTGTAGAAGGTGTCGAGCGCATCGAACGCCGCGCTTTCCTTCTCGGTCAGATCACTTGGCGCTGGTCCGCCGGCAGTGAGGATCGCCGCGATCTCTTTCGGAACGGTACCTGGCATGTTGACGTGTATGCCAATGAGCCCAGGCACCTTCTGCAGCGCCATGCGATGAGAGATGACCGAACCGCAGTCGCCGCCCTGTGAGACATAGCGGTCGTAACCCAGCCGCCCCATCAGCACGCCCCAGGCACGGCCGATATGGTCTGAGCCCCAGCCGGTCTCCGTCGGCTTCCCGGAAAAGCCGAAGCCGGGGATTGACGGTACCACGAGATGGAAGGCGTCTCCGGCAGCACCGCCATGAGCGGTGGGATCTGTCAGGGGACCGATGACCTTCATGAATTCCAGGATCGAACCGGGCCAACCATGCGTCATGATCATCGGCATAGCATTCTCATGGCGGGACCGGACGTGGATGAAGTGGATGGCAACGCCATCGATTTCGGTGACGAACATAGGCAGAGCGTTGAGCTTCGCTTCGACCTTCCGCCAGTTGTAATCGGTCATCCAATAGCGAAGGAGATTCTGGAGCTTTGCGAGTTGCACGCCCTGCGACTGATCCGTGACGGTTTCCCGCAGGGGCCAGCGCGTCGTTGCCAGACGTCGACGAAGATCGACGATTGCCTCTTCCGGAATGTCGGCGCGAAAGGGATGGACGGCTTCGATGTCGGCACTCGCGCGCGCCCTCGCGGGAAGCAGGCTCAAGGCGCCTGCCACCGCTGATGCGGCAAGCAGGCTTCGCCGCGTGAGCGATGACGATGATGCGGGCATGGTCGTTCTCCTTGGGTCCGTCGGCAGAGAGGTTCTTGCTGTTTTCGACACATAGAAGGAGATCGCCCGAAGCGCCCGTTATGCATTATGATGCAACGTTAGCGCTCGTCGGCGAATGCAGGCTTGCAGCGAAGCCCCCACTTTTGTTCTTCTCATAGGTGGTCGCCTGCATGAGCAGGCCGCCAAGGGAGTGTCATGATAGGACCTGCAAGCGACACGATATCATTTGGTCCCTTTACGCTTGCCGTCCGCGAACGGCTGCTCTTGCGGCAAGGCACCACCGTCGATCTGGGCGGGCGCGCGTTCGATATCCTGGCTACTTTGGCTGCCCGCTCCAACGAGGTGATCAGCAAGAAGGATTTATTGGCGAACGTCTGGCCCGACGTGACCGTCGAGGAGGGTAGTCTGCGGTTTCACATGGCTAATCTCAGAAAGGCGTTGGGCGATGGCAAGGACGGCGCGCGCTACATCGCTACCTTGAAGGGCCGGGGCTATTGCTTCGTGGCACCGATCTCGCGATCGGGTGGTCGCGACGATGCGCGAAGCGAGGCCGCCGCCAGCTACCCGCAGGCCAACCTCCCGAGCCGACTGGCCCGCATGGTTGGGCGAACCGAAGACACGGCCGCGCTTTCCGCGGAGCTGGCGGCCGCGCGCTTCGTCACGATCGTCGGCACGGGTGGGGTCGGCAAGACCACCGTTGCGGTGGCGACCGGGCATCACGTGGTCGATGCGTTCGCGGGCGCCGTGCATTTCGTCGATCTTGGGGCGCTGAATGATCCCAACCTGGTTGCGCCGACTGTAGCCTCGATGCTGGGGCTGTCGCTTCAGTCTGACGACGCCGCGTCCGCTCTCATCACATACCTGGCTGACAAGAGAATCCTCCTGGTCCTGGACACCTGCGAGCATGTCATAGTCGCGGCGGCGGACCTGGCCGCCCGTATCTTCGCTTCCGCGCCGCAGGCCCACATCCTGGCGACGAGCCGGGAGGCTCTCCAGGTCGAAGGCGAGCATGTCTATAAGCTCGCGCCGCTTGCTTACCCGCCAGACGATCTGGAACCCACCGCGGCAGTCGCGCAAGCGTTCCCTGCGACCGAGCTGTTCTTGGAGCGCGCAGCAGCGAGCGGTGCTCGTCTTGACCTCGACGATTCGGAAGCAGGGGTCGTGGCGCACATCTGCCGGAAGCTTGATGGCGTACCGCTTGCCATCGAACTGGCAGCAGGACGGGTTGCGAGCTACGGCCTGCAGAAGACCGCAATGCTTCTCGACGAACGCCTGGCCCTCGTGTGGCCGGGGCAGCGCAGCGCACCGCCGCGCCAGAAGACACTTCAGGCCACTTTGGACTGGAGCTTCGGGCTTCTGTCCGAATTCGAGCGCCTGGTGCTTCGCCGGCTTGCCGTTTTCGTTGGTCATTTTTCGATCGATGCCGCGCTGACAATAGTAACAAGCCCGACCGTGGACGATGCGCTCGTATTCAGCGCCATCGACAGCCTCGTGGCGAAGTCGATGGTCGCGGCGAGGCCAGCCGGTGCAACGATGCGCTACCGGCTGCTCGATACGACGCGGGCTTATGCCCTTCAGTTCGAGGTCCAGGATGCGGAACTCACGGAACTGGTCGCCCGGCACGCGACCTACTGTCTGCGATGGCTGGAGGATACGGGGAATGAATGGCCTACGTTGTCGAGCGCGTCGCAACGATCACAGCACCTCGCCGGCCTTGCCAATGTGCGTGGTGCTCTGGATCGGTGTTTCGGATCCAACGGGGATGCCAGGCTCGGCATTCGTCTTGCCGCCGCCGCTGCTCCGCTTTTCCTATCGATGTCCTTGCTCACCGAGTGCCATCGCTGGACCTCCCTCGCAATTTTCGCTCTCCACGACTCCATGCGCAGCGGACGCGAGGAGATGCACCTTCAGGCGGCCCTCGGGATCTCCCTGATGTTCACGCACGGGGGAAGGGATGCAGCACGCGTGGCGCTGAACAGAAGCTTCTCCATTGCCGAGCAGCGCGGCGATGCGCTGGATCAGATTCAGGTTCTCGGGCCACTGCAGATGTTCCATTTGCGTACGGGAGATTTCAAGACCGCGCTCCGCTACGCGGAGCGTTGCGCCGTTATTGCCGGCGCGCTGGAAGACTCCGTCTCCACGACATTGGCGCATTCGTTGATGGGAATATCGCTTCACCTCAAAGGAGAACTAGGCCGCGCACAGACCTCGCTTGCGGCAGCATTGCGATACGGGCCGAATTCCGGCCGGACCACGACCAACTATCTCGGTTTCGACGGAAGAATCCTCGCCGGCGCGATCCTGGCAAGGACGCTTTGGCTGCAAGGCCATCCGGATCGGGCGGTGGAACGTGCGCTGCTGACGATCAAGGACGCCGAGATCCTGAACCATCCGCTGACGCTTTCGATCGCTCTTGTTTGGGCCGTTTCCGTGTTCATTTGGGTCGGCGATCTCGATCGCGCGGACGAGCATATAGACCGTCTCTTCTTGCGTGCGGAACCCCACTCGCTCGGACCGTATCTGGCGCTAGGACGAGGCTTCAAGGGAGAACTGGCCATTCGTCGAGGCGATGCGGAGAAGGGAATCGAGAGCCTGCAACGCAGTCTCGCGGAGCTCCACGCAGCGCCCTACGAACTGCTCACCACTCCGCTCAACGTCGCGCTCGTTCAAGGCCTTGCCGCCACGGGCCGGCTAGCGGAGGCCCTCCCACTGCTCAACGACACGATTCTGTCGGTCGAGGCAAACGGAGATCTCTGCTATATGCCGGAGTTACTGCGCGTGAAGGGCTGCCTTGTTTTGGCGTCAGTGCAGTCTGGCACCGACGAGGCTGAAACCTGCTTCACGCGGTCACTCGAAATGAGCCAGGGTTGGGGCGCATGGGGATGGGAGCTGCGCGCCGCGATCGACCTGGCTACCCTTCTGATCGATCGCAGACAACACGAAACCGCCCGGGCGCATCTCCAGCCGCGGTTCGAGCGCTTCGTTGAGGGTTTGGATACTGCTGATCTGAAGTCAGCTGCACGTCTGCTCGCGACGCAGAGTTAGTCTGGCTCCGCTACAATCGGAACGAGAGCGCTCCGGAGGTCACATAGCCATACGTGATGCAATCGGCGAGTCAAGCGATGCCGAGTCCTGCCGCCGCGGCAGCGGCAAGCGCCGTAGCGTTATCGGCCTTGAACCTGCCCTGCGGCTGAATCGCAACGATCTTGTCGCCATCCATGAACTGCCAGGCTTCCGCCCTGCATGAGTGCCTGATGGGTAACGAGTGCACTCAGTTCCAACCGCTCATCTCCCTCTGGGCCGCCTGTCTGCGCTTATCAAGGTAGTCTGCCAAATCCTGCAAATGGACACCCTTGGCAAATTTCTGACTTGTTGACCTGAGACCCTTGTTCCCTCCAGCTCAATGGAGAGTCCGGGGCTTCATTTCTGGCCTCATGCGGCCTGTTTTT